>SEEM01000014.1 GCA_004144595.1 Hyphomicrobiales bacterium | reverse complement strand
GCGCGGTCGCGGGCCTCTGCCCGATCACCGAGTCCAGCCTCGGCGACGGCATCTTCGACGGCATCCGCTACGCGCAGGCAGGCGGCGCCTATGGCGTGGGCAGCGATTCCAACATCCAGATCGATGCCGGCTCCGAACTGCGCCAGCTCGAATATTCGCAGCGCCTGCGCGACCGCCGCCGCGCGCTCTTCGCCGAGGAGAAGGCCTCAACCGGTCTCGCGCTCTGGCAGGCTGCCTGCGCCGGCGGTGCCCGCGCATGCGGCCGCGCCATCGGTGCTATCGCCGTAGGCCATCGCGCCGATTTCATCACGCTCGACACCGACCACCCGGCGCTTGTCGGCCGCTCCGGCGCAGAGGCCATCGACAGCGCGATCTTCGCCGCCAACGCGATGCCTTTGCGCGATGTCGTCGTCGGTGGCAGGAGGGTGGTAACCGAGGGGCGCCATGTTGCCCGCGATTCGGTGCGCACGCGCTTCGCCGGCGTCATGCGGCGCCTCCTCGCAGCGGACTGACCAGGGACGACGATGAGGGAAACCCGGCTCGACGCGGTGAAACTGGACGGTGCCGGGCCGGTCTATGACCAGATCCGGCGGGCGATCCGCGATCTCGTCGTCAGCGGCGAGTGGCAGCCCGGCACGAGCGTGCCGCCAGAGCATGCGCTGATGGAGCAGCTCGGCGCCTCGCGCATGACCGTGCATCGCGCCCTCGTCCAGCTTGCGAGAGAGGGACTGATCGTCCGCCGCCGCCGTTCGGGAACGGTGGTCGCGACGCCGCCGGCGAGCCATGCCATGCTCGATATCCTCTCGATCCCGGAGGAGGTGCGCCAGCTCGGCCAGGCTTATGCCTATGAAGTGCTGGCGCGCACCGACGGCAGGCCGTCGCCGGAAGTTGCCGAGCTGTTCGGGCTCAAGCGCTCGGACAAGGTGGCGCATCTCATCGTGCTGCACCGGGCCGACGGCAAGCCGCATGTCCTGGAGGAGCGCGTCATCCATGCTGCCGGCATGACCGGGCTTGCAGATGAGGATTTCGCCGAGACACCCCCTGGCGACTGGCTGCTCCAGCACAGTCTCTGGTCGCAGGCCGAGCATGCGATCAGCGCGATCGGAGCCGGGGAGGACCAGGCTGCACTGCTAGAGATCGCGGCGGGCGAGCCCTGCCTGCTGGTCGAGCGGCGGACCTGGAACCAGTCGCAGCCGGTGACGGCCGTGCGCCTGCTCTATCCCGGCACCCGCCATCGCTTCGTCGGGCGCTTCGGGCCTTACGGGGCCGCCTGAAGCAGGAAGGCATCGCGCGAACGCCGCAAAAAGAAAAGGCCCGCCGGTGGGGCGGGCCTTCTTTGGATCGCGGGCGCCTCAGCAGTCGTAGACCACGCGGCGGCCATACTCGTCGCGTCCGTAGCAGCTCTGACGCGTCGCCGCGCCGCCGACGATCGCGCCGCCAGCGCCGCCGATGGCGGCACCTGCCAGCGCACCGCTGGCGCGCCCGGTAGCCGCTCCACCGATGACGGCACCGGCGCCGGCGCCGATCAGCGCGCCCGTGCCGGCGTTCTGTTCGCGGGCGGTACAGGCGCCGAGAGCAGCGCCGAGCGCTGCGACGAGCAGCAGCTTCTTGATGATCATGATTTATCCTCCTCCGTGGATGATGGTCGCTCGAAGCACCCAACAGTGTCGAGCGGCTAAGGTTCCCGCTGGGACGGCGAGGACAGGAGCGTGCCAGCGTCCAAGAAGGACCGATGCGTCATCCTCTGCGCCGAAAATTCGCGAGCGCGCCGGAACCAACCGGCGTAGCGCCGGTTGGTGAAGCAAGCCGCCGGAGGGCGCTTTCTCCGGCATCCCATCGCGAAACCAAGGGGGAAGACGATGACCGACATTCCCATGACCGCGGGCGCAACGACTGCCAGTGCGACCTCCAATCCGCTCATTGCCGGCGCCCGTGTCGCCGGAACCGATGTGTACAACACCGGCGGCGATCATCTCGGCGAGATTTACGACGTGATGCTCGACAAGCTGACCGGCAAGGTCGCCTACGCGATCATGTCCTTCGGCGGTTTTCTCGGCCTCGGCGAAAAATACCATCCGATCCCGTGGAGTGTCCTCGACTACGACACGCAGCGCGGCGGCTACGTCGTGCCGCTGACCAAGGAACAGCTCGAGGCGGCGCCGATGTATGACAGCGAAGGCGAGCCCGACTGGGAGGACAAGGCTTATGGCAAGCGTGTCCACGACTACTACGGCACGATGCCCTACTGGATGATGTAGCGGCTGCCAGGCGCAAGTCGCGGCGGTTGCTATCCCCCCAGCCGAACCGTCGTGGCGGCGGGATGCGGGCCGAAAGGCCCGCATCTTCTTTTTGGGATATCCGCAAACCGGCTGAATTTCGCGATCGATCGACCAATTGGTGTCGGCTTCGGGAACAGCGATGCGGCTCGCGCGTCTAACCGAGAGGAAATTCGACGCAAGAGGATCCGCAGCGGCCGGCTCGCGCGGCGGTCCCCGGCCATCACATCAGGAGAAGGCGAGATGCGCATCCGTTACGGCTATCGGATCGAGTTGGTCTGTGCACATGACATGCCTCTGATCACCCTGCTCGACGTGCATCCGTCGCGCCGGCACGATCTGACCACGCCTGACGAGATGAAGGTGACAGCGCTCGCCGATCCCTCCCTGTCCATCGCGATGACACAGGATCTTGATACCTTCGGCAACATCCGTCGGCGCATGGTCGCGCCTCCCGGCGGGATCCGTCTGGAATCGGAAGGCATCGTCCACGATTCCGGCGAGCCAGACATCGTCAATCTGGCTGCGCGCGAGATTTCTCCGTCGCGTCTTCCCGATGCGGCCCTCGTCTATCTGCTCGGCAGCCGCTATTGCGAGACCGACAAGCTCTTCGATCAAGCCTGGAGCCTGTTCGGGCAGGTCCAGCCCGGTTGGCAGCGCGTGCAGGCGATCGTGGACTTCGTGCATAACCACCTGACATTCGGCTACCATTTCGCCCGCAATACCCGCACGGCGGCCGAGGCATTCGAGGAGCGGATCGGTGTGTGCCGCGATTTCGCGCATCTCGCCGTCACGCTCTGCCGCTGCATGAACATCCCAGCGCGCTACTGCAACGGCTATCTAGGCGATATCGGCGTGCCCGCCGATCCAGCGCCGATGGATTTCAATGCCTGGTTCGAGGTCTTCCTCGGTGGGCGCTGGTACACCTTCGATGCCCGGCACAACGAGCCGCGCATCGGGCGGGTCGTCATCGCGCGTGGCCGCGACGCCACCGATGTCGCCATGATCAGCTCCTTCGGCACTCATACGCTGCAGCGCTTCGAGGTCGTCACCGAAGAGATCGAGGACGCGGCGATGCCATTGATGCGGTCGATGCCGCAGCAGTTCGACGCTCAGCCGGCCGCAGCCTGATCACGACCTTGCGCATGGTCGCGCGCCACCCATCTACGCCAACACCATGCGCTACACAGTCATCGTCAACGCTCGCGCCGGAACGGTTCTCGAAGCCGGTACGGACGCCTTTGCAGCCCGGCTGGAGGCAGGCTTTGCGGCCCATGGCTGCAGTGCGGATGTCCGTCTCGTGCCGCCGCGCGAGATCGACGACGCGCTCTCGCTCGCGATCGAGGACCGCCATGCCCTTCCGGTTCTCGCCGGCGGAGACGGCACCATCAACGGCGCCTTGCCGGTCCTGATCCAGGCCGACCGACCGATCGGTATCCTGCCGATGGGCACGGTCAACGTGCTCGGTCGCGATCTAGGGCTGTCCGGCCCGTTGGAGCAGCAGATCGGCGCGCTGTGCCGGGGCGAACCGGTGGAGATGGATGTCGGACGGGTCAACGACCGGCTGTTCCATTCGCTCTCCGGCATGGGCTTCTTCAGCCTGATGGCGCGTGAGCGCGAATATGCCCGTCGCCGCTTTCCCTTCAGCCGCGCCGCCGCCTTCAGCGTTGCCGCGACGCGCTCCATCCTGTTCACCCGGCCGGTCACGCTCGACATCACCGTCGGCAACGACCATCGGATCGTCGAAGCCGATGCGGTGCTCGTCACGGTGAACTGCTTCGAGGGCGCCGACTGGCGCCGCCCCCGGCTCGACGATGGCCTTTTCGAGGTCCATGTCCTGAATGCCGGCGGCCTCTACTCGCGCAGCAAGGCGGCGCTGTCGGTCGTCTCGGGCCACTGGCGCAACTCGGATAACCTGACCTCTTTCACAGGCGATGCGGTGACGCTGATCCGGCGCGACAAGCGCCGCGGACACATCACCTTCGACGGCGAGGTCGAGCGCAAGGCCGGCCCGCTCCGCTATGGCCTTTTGCCCAAAGCGCTCAGCGTGATTGCCGCGCGCCCGGCCAATGCCTGAACCGCGGCGGATCACGGGCGGCATAACGCCGCCTGTCCGAGACCCGTTCCCTCCGACTAACCTACCGTCCGATCGCCCTCGGAGACCGCGCTTCTTGCCTCAGCCCCGCATCCTGGTTCCCGCTGCCGCCGCCGTGGTCTTCCTTGGGCTCGCGCTATTGATCGTCTCGGGGCGCAGCTTCTCGCTCGATACCACGCTGATCATGCTGTTCCGAGAGGCCGGCAACCCCGCGGTTCCGCTCGGGCCGGCCTGGCTTCATGAGGCCGTGCGCGACATGACGGCGCTCGGCAGCTTTGTCGGGCTGTTCTTCATGGCGCTGACGGCGACGCTGGCGCTCTGGCTCTGCGGCTATCGCCATCTCGCGATCGGGCTGGTCGTCAGCCTCGCCGCCGCTTTCCTGGCGAGCACCGGCCTGAAGATCGCGATTGCCCGGGAGCGGCCGGATATCGTCGGGCATGCGGCACTGACCTTCACCGCGAGCTTCCCGAGCGGCCATGCCTTCCTCTCGGCGGTTACGCTGCTCACCATCGCCGGCTTCGTCGGGCTCGCCTCGCGGCGGGCGGACATCGCCCGGTTCTGCATGGTGATGGCCGTGATCATGGTGGGGCTGATCGGCCTCAGTCGGATCTATCTCGGCGTACATTGGCCGTCCGACGTCCTCGGCGGCTGGGCCCTCGGAGTGGTCTGGTCGAGCGTCGTGATTGCTTGGCTCGGCCGCAGGATGGCCGCTTCCGACCCGGCCTGACCGGCTGTTCCGCCAAGCGGCGGCTTCAGCGCATGTCGATCGTGGCGTTGACACCGAGATCGGGCGTGCGGCCGAGGATCTTGGCCGTCGCCAGCTTGAAGGCGACGAGCACGCTGCTCGACGGCCCGTCCCAGATTTCGGCCGAAGTCGGTGTCAGCGACAGCAGGGTCGCGTCGGGATCGTCTGGGCCGTTCGGAAACCAGGCGCTTGCCATTGGCGTCCAGACCTGCCGCAGCGTCTCGCGGCTCGGGACCTCGGAGGCCGAGCAGGAGATCGCGGCGTAGAAATTCCGATCCTCGTGGCTGATCGCCACGCAGACGGAGGGCGAGCGCAGGGCCGCGCCGATGATGCCGGTATGCCGGTGTGTTATGAAGAGCAGGCGGTGGTGGTCGCGGTCGAGATGGCCGGACATCGGCCGTGTCCTGATGTCGCCGTCGATGACAAGCGAGACCATGTAGACCGGGTGGGCGGCCAGCGCGGTCCAGATGCGGTCCTGCAGTTCGGTCTCGGGCATGGCAACCTCCTGCCGGTGCGATCCTGTCACGGCAGGCTTCGCATGGAAACCGGCATGTGCGCCATGCCAACGCCGCGTGGCGGGCATCGTTCCCCATTCTGCCGGGAACCTCCCGGCCCGCGCCGCGTTGGGAATGGGCTCGCGGCTCCGCCGCCCTCATCGGAAATGCTCATGCTCGCATCGCGTAATCTTCTGACCGTCCTGGTCGTCGTCCTCGTCGCCGCCCTCGCGGTGACCGCCTATTCGCTCTACCAGGAGAAGAAGCAGCCGGATGGCGTCGAAATCTCGGTTGGCAAGAACGGGTTGTCTATCAAGGAGAAGTAGTCGCAGGGCAGGGCGGATGCGGCCGCAGGCAGTTCCCGATGCCCAAAGGGCATTGGCCTTGCCGGCTCAAAGGCGCTAACACCCCAATCACGAGCCTGTTTCGTGGGAGAAGAAGATGAACGCGCCCTTCAAGAATCTGATCGCCGGCGAATGGGCCGGCGGGGCCAATGCCTCGCGCAACATCAACCCCTCGAACACCAGCGATGTCGTCGGCGAATATACCCAGGGTTCGGTCGACGACCTGAACAACGCGGTCGCCGCCGCCAAAGCCGCTTTCCCTGCCTGGAGCCGCTCCACCCCGCAGGAGCGCTACGACATTCTGAAGAAGGCCTCCGACGAGATCCTTGCCCGCAAGGACGAGCTCGGCCGCCTGCTCTCGCGTGAGGAGGGCAAGACGCTGGCCGAAGGCATCGGCGAGGCGACCCGCGCCGGACAGGTCTTCGCCTTCTTCGCTGGCGAGTGCCTGCGCCTCGGCGGCGAGATGGTCCCCTCCGTGCGTCCGGGCGTCGGTGTCGAGATCACCCGCGAAGCGGTCGGCATCGTCGGCATGATCACGCCCTGGAATTTCCCGATCGCGATTCCCGCCTGGAAGATCGCGCCGGCGCTCGCCTGGGGCAATTGCGTCGTCATCAAGCCCGCCGACCTCGTGCCGGGCTCGGCCTGGGCGCTGGTCGACATCATCCAGCGCGCCGGACTGCCCAAGGGCGCGCTCAACCTGGTGATGGGCCGCGGCTCCGTCGTCGGTCAGGCTCTGCTCGAGCACAAGGACGTCACGGCGATCTCCTTCACCGGCTCGGTCGCGACCGGCCGCAAGGTCGCGGCCGCCTGCATCGCCTCGAACCCGATGAAGAAGGTCCAGCTCGAAATGGGCGGCAAGAACCCGCTCGTCGTGCTCGACGACGCCGACCTGAAGGTCGCCGTCGAGGTCGCCGTCAACGGCGCCTTCTTCTCGACCGGCCAGCGCTGCACGGCGTCCTCGCGCCTGATCGTCCAGGCCGGCATCCATGACAGGTTCGTCGAGGCCTGCATCGAGCGCCTGAAGAGCGTCGTCGTCGACGATGCGCTGAAGGCCGGCACCCATATCGGCCCGGTCGTCGACCAGAGCCAGCTCGACCAGGATCTGAAATACATCCAGATCGCCAAGGACGAGGGCGGCAAGCTGGTCTTCGGCGGCGAGCTCTTGAAGCGCGATACCCCCGGCTTCTATCTCCAGCCGGCGCTGTTCACCGAAACGACCAACGCCATGCGCATCTCGCGCGAGGAGGTCTTCGGCCCGGTCGCCAACATCGTCCGGGTCAAGGACTACGAGGAAGCGCTCGCTGTCGCCAACGACACCGAGTTCGGCCTCTCCTCCGGCATCTGCACGACCTCGCTGAAGCATGCGACGCATTTCAAGCGCAACAGCGAGGCCGGCATGGTGATGGTCAACCTGCCGACGGCGGGCGTCGACTATCATGTGCCGTTCGGCGGCCGGAAGGGCTCCAGCTACGGCCCGCGCGAGCAGGGCGCCTACGCCAAGGAGTTCTACACCACGGTCAAGACCGCCTACACGCTGGCCTGATCCGCGGAACAGGGCGCCTGTCGCGGCGGTTGATCGGGAGACCCCTCCCGATTGGAGCCGCGACATGCACCATCTCGATCCGAAGACGCGCAACGCAGCCGATCTCGCGCTCGACTGCTACAAGCACTGCCACGGCATGGCGATGACCCATTGTCTGCAGGTAGGCGGTGCTCATGCCGAGCCCGAGCATCTGCGCCTGATGGCGGCTTGCGCCGAAATCTGCCGGACCACGGCACATCTGCTTTTGATGGAATCGGTCCACGGCCGTCACATGGCCAGGGAATGCGCCGAGGTCTGCGAGGCCTGCGCAACAGACTGCGCGCGGGTCGGCGACATGGATCCCTGCGTCGCCGCCTGCCGCGCCTGTGCGAAAGCCTGCGCTGCGCTCGCCGCCTGAGCGCCGGCTCGCCCAGGCTCAGAAGCCTTCCAGCACGATCTTGCCCTTGGCGCGATTGCTCTCGATCAGCGCATGCGCGCGCTTGAGATTGGCTGCGTTGATCGTCCCGAAATGCTCGCCCAGCGTCGTCCGGATTTGCCCTTCGTCGACCAGCCGCGAGACCTCCGCCAGGAGCTTGCCCTGTTCGTCCATGTCAGCTGTCTGGAACAGCGAGCGGGTGAACATCAGCTCCCAATGCAGCGACAGGCTCTTGCGCTTCAGCGGATTGACGTCGAGCGTCTTGGGATCGTCGATCAGGCCGAAACGCCCCTGCGGCGCCATCAGTTCGACGATGCCCTCCAGATGGCTGTCGCTATGCGTGGTCGAGAAGACGAAAGCCGGCGCGCCGATGCCGAGCTCAGCGATCTGCGCCGGCAGTGGTTTGGTATGGTCGATCACGTGATGAGCGCCGAGTTCCTGCGCCCAGGCGCGGGTTTCAGGCCGTGAGGCGGTGGCGATCACCGTGATATCGGTGAGCTGGCGCGCGAGCTGGATCGCGATCGAGCCGACGCCGCCGGCGCCGCCGACGATCAGCAGGGCATGAGCCGCGCCGGGAACGGGCTTGCGGATATCGAGCCGGTCGAACAGCATTTCCCAGGCGGTGATGGCTGTCAGTGGGAGCGCCGCCGCCTCGGCAAATCCGAGCGTCTTGGGCTTAGGCCCGACGATGCGCTCGTCGACGAGATGGAATTCGGCGTTCGAGCCCGGCCGGTCGATCGCGCCGGCATAGAACACCGCGTCGCCGGGCTTGAAGCCGGTTACCTCCGGCCCGACAGCCCTGACGATGCCGGCAGCGTCCCATCCCAGCACATTCGCCTGTCCCTCGGCCGGCTGGCTGCGGACGCGGATCTTGGTATCGACCGGGTTGACCGAGACCGCCTTGACCTCGACCAAGAGGTCGCGTCCGGCCGCCTTCGGCTCGGGCAGGTCGAGATCGATCAGGCTGGTCTCGGCGGCGATGGGTTGCGACTGGCGGTATCCGACGGCGCGCATGGCGTCCCTCCTGCATTGCGATAGAGCCGAGATGCGCATAACACTCCAGTTACGCAAGAACGCACAATTTCAGCCTATAGTGTCGAAAAGGATACCGTCATGCCGCCGCGCTTCCAGGAGCCCTATTGCTCGGCCGGCTGTCCCGTCGAGGCGGCGCTCGGCCTGATCGGCGGCAAGTGGAAGGGCATCGCGCTCTATCACCTGATGGGCGGGACATTGCGCTTCAACGAGATCCGCCGCCGGATACCGGGCGTCACCCAGCGCATGCTGACGACGCAGTTGCGCGAGCTGGAGGCGGACGGCCTGGTCGTGCGCGTCGTCTACCCGGAAGTGCCGCCGCGGGTTGAATACAGCCTGTCGGTCAAGGGCCGGACGCTGGAGCCGGTGATCATGTCACTGAAGAACTGGGGCGAGATGCATGCCCGTTCGCCGCAGCCGCTGGCTACGGATAGCGCGGCCTGAGGCTCAGCCGACCGGGACCACGTCCACGGCGACGCCGACCTTCTGCGTGCCCGGCCCGATCACCACGCCGTCGAGCGGGGCGACGTCGGCATAGTCGCGGCCGAAGGCGGTGACGATATGGTCGTCGGCGACGATCAGGTCGTTGGTCGGATCGAGCCCGACCCAGCCGATCTCCGGCCCGCACCACAGCATCGCCCAGGCATGGCTGGCATCGGCGCCTTCGAGCCGCTTCTGGCCCGGCGGTGGGATGGTGCGGATATAGCCGGAGATATAGGCCGCCGGCAGGCCGAGCCCCCTGAGGCCGGCGATCATGATATGCGCGAAATCTTGGCAGACGCCGTGGCGCTGCTCGAATGCCTCGGCCAGCGGCGTCGTCACCTCCGTCGCTTCCGGATCGTAGGTGAAGTCGCGCCTGATCCGGGCCATCAGCTCGCAGGCGGCTTCCAGCACGGGCCGGCCGGCATCGAAGCTCGTCCGTGCGTAGTCGACCACGGCCGGGACATACGGCACGAGGCGGCTGGGATAGAGATGATGCGCTGGCGAATCCGGCGCGAGGCTCCGGGAATCGAGCGCCAGCGTCGCGACATCCTCCCATTTCCGCGTCAGCCCGGCATGGGGCGGCAGCGGCCGGTCGACCTCGATCCGCGCCCGCATCTCGAGTTTCAGCTCGCGATGCGGCTTGGTGATGGTGATCGTGGTCATATGATTGCCGAAGAAGCACAGGCCGTCATTGCGCTCGGCCGGGCGGGGCGCGATCAGCAACTCGCTCTGCAGCACGCGTTGGCCCGCCCCATCGCGCGGCAGCAATCGCAGGATGCAGCGGGAAAACGGCACTGGCCGGCTATAGCCGTAGGTGGTGACGTGGCGCAGCTCGTAGATCACGCGATGCTCGTCATCCGCGAGCCTTCCGGACCGCTGTTCTGCAGGAAATAGCGATCGGCGATCGCGCCGGCGAGCCCCATCAGCAATTGCTCGAACAGCAGGATGCTGGTGCGGTCGAGCCGGCTGGCCTCCATCGTTCGGCAATCGGCCGAAAGCCGCAGCACCAGACGGCGTGGCGCCTCCAGCATGCCGTCATCCGTCAGAGTCGGCAGGTTGGCGATCTCGGTGTCCAGACGCTCGACCTGGAAGGCGACCGAGCGCGGGTTGTAGGGGTCGAGCATGACGAGATCGAGCACCGGCTGCAGGCTCGCGCCGAGCAGGTAGCGCGAGCGATAGGTGATCTGGGAATCCGTCAGGTCGAGGAGGGCGTCGAGGCTGTCGCCGGAGGCATTGCTGTCGGCGAATTGCCGGGCGAAGCGGCAGGTCGCGATGCCGCGTTCCATGCGCCGGCCGATATCGAGGAAGCGCCAGCCATTGCCGCGCACCATGTTCTCCTGGCCGAGGCCGGAGAAGGCGGCGAGCGATTTCAGCGCCCGGTCGGCGATCTCATACGCCTCGCCCTCGCTCGGCCTGCGCCCGTCCTCGGGGTCGAGCTGGCGCTGGAGGTCGCTGAACAGGCGCCAGGCATCGACGGACAGGCGTTCGCGGATGACGGAAGCCGTGCGGCGGGCTTCACGAAGCGAAGCGGCGGCCGAGCCGTAATCGTCGAGGCTGTAGAGCGCGGCATAGGCCTGCGCCGCCGGCGACCGGCGATCCTGCCGGCCCGGAGCCGCGCCCCAGGCGACGAGCATGCCGGCGAGTTGGCGCACGGTATCGTTGCGCCCCGGTGCCGGGTCCGGGTCGATCTGCCGGCCGAGCAGGGCGCGCACCAGGCGCAGGATCGCCTCGCCGCGCTCCAGATAGCGCCCGAGCCAGAACAGGTTGTCGGCGGCGCGGCTCGGCAAGGTGCCGGTGACGCGGCGGATGCTGATGCGGTCGGGCGTCGGCAGCAGGCTGACCTGCGCGACCGGTTCCTCCGAGGTCACCCAGACATCGCTGGAGCGCACGCCGTTGCGCATGCTGACCGCGCGCGCATCGGGTTCGTCGGAGATGCGGCAGAAACCGCCGGGCATCACCTTCCAGCCGTCGGGCGTCGCGGCGGCGAAAACACGCAGCGTCATCGGATGCGGTTCGAGACGGCCGTTCTGGAAGACCGGCATGGTCGAGAGCCGGACCACCTCCTGCCCGACATAGTCCATGCCACGGGCCTCGATCCGCTCGCGCAGCGCCTCACGTTCCGCCTCGGGCAGTTCGCCTGCCACGACCTGTGTCTGGTCGAACCCGTTGCCGGCGCTGCGGAACGCCGGCGCGATGCTCATCTCGCCGAGCCGCTCCAGCACGGCCCGGCGTTCCTTCGGCTGGCCGCACCACCAGGTCGCGATATTCGGCAGGATCAGTTCCTGGCCGAGCAATTGTCGGGCAAGCCCCGGCAGGAATCCCATCAGGGCGCGCGCCTCGACCACGCCGGAGCCGAGCCCGTTGGCGATATGGACCTGGCCTTGCCGGGCGGCCTCGACCAGGCCGGCGACGCCGAGCGCCGATCGCGCGTTGAGCTCCAGCGGATCGGCGAAATCGCCGTCGATGCGCCGCCAGATCACGTCGGCGCGCTTGAGGCCGGCGATCGTGCGCACATGCAGCCGGCCGTCACGCATCAGCAGGTCGCCGCCCTCGACCAGCAGGAAGCCGAGATAGCGCGCGAGATAGGCCTGCTCGAAATAGCTTTCGTTGAGCGAGCCGGGCGTCAGCAGGGCGATGCGCGGCTCGACCCGCTTCGAGCGCGCGACCAGCCCGGCGCGGAAGCCCTGGAAGAAAGCCGCCAGCCGCTCGATATTCATGCTGCGGAACATGTCGGGGAAGGCACGTGCCAGCGCCAGACGGTTCTCCAGCGCATAGCCGGTGCCGGACGGGGCCTGCGTCCGGTCCTGAAGCACCCACCAGCGCCCGTCCGGGCCGCGGCCGAGATCGGCGGCATAGAGCTGCAGCGTGCCGCCGCCGGCGATCCCGTGCAGCGGGCGCAGATAGTCGGTGCTGCCGGTCACGACGGCGGCTGGCAGATGGCCGTCCGCGATCAACTCGCCCGGCCCGTAGATGTCGTCGAGCACGGTCGAGAGCAGTTCGGCGCGCTGCGTCACGCCCGCTGCGATCACCTGCCATTCCGCCTCGGGGATGACGAGCGGCACATGCGACAGCGGCCAGGCCCGTTCGCCGACGCCGGGATCGCGCTCGTCGATATCGCCGTGGACGCGATAGGATACGCCGGTGTCGCGCACATGCCGGTCGGCGAGCCCGAAGCGCTGGGTCAGCTCCGCAGGCGACAGCGCGCACCATCCCGACAGGAACGGCTCCCAATGCGGGCGCACCTTGCCGCTCTCGTCGATGAATTCGTCGAAGACACCCGGCAGCGGGCGATAGCCGGCAAGCAGCGCCGCGCGCCGCTCGGCTCTGCTGCGTCCCGATCGGATGCGGCCCTGCACCGGCATGCTTCGCGTTAAATCCCTATCGGGCGCCTCAGATCCAGCGTGAGCGGGAATTCGGCGCTGCGTTCCTCCGGCGGAATCGCCAGAGGGCCGGGACTATGACCGATCGACTCGAAACGTGCGAGCCGTCTTGCCTCGGCCTCGTAGGAATTGACCGGGGGTGTCTCGTAATTACGCCCCCCGGGATGTGCGACATGGTAGACGCAGCCGCCGAGCGAGCGGCCGGACCAGAGATCGACGATGTCGAAGGTCAGGGGCGCATGCACGGGGATCGTCGGATGCAGGCCGGACGCCGGCTTCCACGCCTTGAAGCGCACGGCCGCGACCGCCTCGCCCGACACGCCAGTCTGGGTCATCGGCAGGCGGCGGCCGTTGCAGGTGATGAGATGGCGGCCAGGCACCAGCCCCGTCGCCTTGACCTGCAGGCGTTCGATCGAGCTGTCGACATAGCGCACCGTGCCGCCGATCGCGCCTTCCTCGCCCATGACATGCCAGGGTTCGAGTGCCTGCCGGATCTCGATTTCGACGCCGCCATGCGCGACCTTGCCGAAGAAGGGGAACCGGAACTCCGCCTGTGCCTCGAACCAGACGGGGTCGAAGGCATAGCCCGCGCGCCGGAGATCGCCGAGGACGTCCTTGAAATCGTGCCAGACCATCTCCGGAAGCATGAAGCGGTCATGCAGGGCGGTGCCCCATCTGACCAGCTTGCCCTCGAGAGGCTCGCGCCAGAACCAGGCGATCAGCGCCCTCAGCAGCAATTGTTGGGCGAGCGACATCCGCGCATCCGGCGGCATCTCGAAACCGCGGAACTCGACCAGCCCGAGCCGGCCGGTCGGGCCATCAGGCGAATAGAGCTTGTCGATGCAGATTTCGGTGCGGTGCGTGTTGCCGGAGACGTCGACCAGCAGGTTGCGGAGCAGCCGGTCGACAGTCCAGAGCGGGATCGGCTTGTCGCCGGGCTTGGGCACCTGCGCGAGCGCGATCTCCAGCTCGTAGAGCTGATCCTGCCGTGCCTCGTCGATGCGCGGCGCCTGGCTGGTCGGGCCGATGAACAGCCCTGAGAACAGGTATGAGAGCGATGGATGCCTGTTCCAGTAGAGAATGATGCTCTTCAGGAGGTCGGGCCGGCGCAGGAAGGGCGAGTCGGCTGGCCTCACGCCGCCGAGCACGACATGGTTGCCCCCGCCGGTGCCGGTATGGCGACCGTCGACCATGAATTTTTCGGCGCAGAGCCGCGCCAGCCGGGCCTCCTCGTAGACGCCCTGGGTGATCGCGGCCGCCTCGCGCCAGTTCGTCGCCGGATGGATATTGACCTCGATCACGCCTGGATCGGGCGTGACCTTGATGACGTCCAGGCGGGGATCGGCGGGCGGCGAATAACCCTCGATATGCACGGGCTGGCCGAGCTCCTCCGCCACCGTCTCGACCGAGGCGACGAGGTCGAGATAATCCTCCAGCCGCTCGACCGGCGGCAGGAAGACGCAGAGCACATTATCGCGGATTTCGAGGCTGAGCGCGGTGCGGACGTGCTCGCCGCCGATCTCCTGCTCGCGCCGGTCCTGCACCGGTCCTGCTGCGGTTGCCGTCCCGATGCTCATCTGCGCCGGCCCGGGCCGCTCTTCCGGTGTCGCGGGCTCTGCCGGGCGGGCCTCGGGATGATCGGTCCAGCTTGCGCCAGCGGGCCCCGCCGCCGGCAAGGGCGGGCGCGCCTCCATCGGGTCCTGCGGATGGATATGCGGGTATTCGGCCTTGGGCAGGACCGGCAGCGAGCCCAGGGGCAGACGGTAGCCGACGGGGGAGTCCCCGGGCACCAGGAAGAGCTTGCCCCGCCGCAGCGTCCATTTCTCCGAGCGCCAGCGGCGATCGTTCGCGCCGGCCTGCCAGCGCTGCACCGGGATGACGTAGCCGCGCGGATTGCCGAGGCCGAGCTCGAAGACACGCGCCATCCGCGAGCGCTCCTCCGGGTCGGACAGGCGCGAATCGAGCGGGTCGACATTGTCGGGGAGCTGCGCCTCCTTCAGCAGCCAGACGCCGGTATCCTCATAGGCCGGCACCACATAATCGGCGCCGAGGCCGAGCTTCTCGGACAGTCCCTGCGCCAGCGCCTCGGCATCGCGGATGGTGGCGGCGATTTCGAGTTCGCGGTCGCCGCCGGTCCGGGCCTCCGGCTCGCGGGCGATGAGATCGGCATTGCGCCAGATCGGCTCGCCGTCGCGGCGCCAGTACAAGGCGAAGGCCCAGCGCGGCAGGGTCTCGCCCGGATACCATTTGCCCTGGCCGTAATGCAGCATCCCACCGGGTGCGAAACGCTGGCGCAGCCGCCGGATCAGCGTGTCGGCGCGCTCGCGCTTGGTCGGCCCGACGGCCGCGATGTTCCATTCCTCGCCGGTCTGGTCGTCGATCGAGACGAAGGTCGGCTCGCCGCCCATGGTGAGCCGGACGTCCTGAGCCTGGAGGTCGGCCTCGACCTTGCCGCCGAGTGCATCGAGCTCAGCCCAGGACGCGTCGGAGAAGGGCAGGGTGATGCGCGGCACTTCATGCACGCGCGTCACGCTCATCTGGAAGTCGAAGCTGGTCTCGGCATAGCTCGCGACGCCCGAGACCGGCGCGGCCGAGCGGTAATGCGCCGTCGCCGCCAGCGGCAGATGGCCCTCGCCGGTGAGCAGCCCCGAGGTCGGGTCGAGCCCGACCCAGCCGGCGCCGGGAATGTAGACCTCGGCCCAGGCATGGAGGTCGGTAAAGTCCTTGTCCGTCCCGCGCGGGCCTTCGAGCGGGTCGATGTCCGCTTTCATCTGGATCAGGTAGCCGGAGACGAAGCGCGCGGCGAGGCCGAGATGCCTGAGTGCCTGGACAAGAAGCCAGCTCGTGTCGCGGCAGGAGCCCGAACCGATCGACAGCGTATGCTCCGGCTCCTGCACGCCCGGCTCCATGCGGATGCCATAAGCGATGCGCCGCTGCAGGCGGGCATTGAGGTCGACGATGAAGTTGACCGTGTTCATCGGCTCGCGCGGCAATTCGGCGAGGAAGGCCGAGAGCAGCGGCCCGGCCGGCTCCTTCACCAGATAAGGTGCGAGCTCCTCGACCTGCTCTGGCGTGTAGGCGAAGGGAAAGGTGTCGGCCTGCGCCTCGACGAAGAAGTCGAACGGATTGATGATCGACAACTCCGTGACGACGTCGACCTCGATCCGGAACTCCATCACGGGCTCTGGGAAGACATAGCGCGCCAGCCAGTTGCCGGCCGGGTCCTGCTGCCAGTTCACGAAATGCTGCGCCGGCGTCACCTTCAGCGAGTAGCTTTCGATCCCGGCGCGGCAATGTGGCGCCGGCCGCAGCCGTACGATCTGCGGCCCGAGCGTGACCGGCCGGTCGTAGCGATAATGCGTGACATGGTTCAGCGCGGCGATGATGGCCAAGTGTCGCCCTCTTACTCTGAGGCGGAAGCCGCCTGCGGCGTCAGGTTAGCGAGGCGGCCGGCGCGCGCAAGGCATCGCCGGGACCCTAATGGTATCTAGGCCCGGCATTCCTGCTCAAGAGATGTGCAAAATGCTCCGCTCAGCCCTTTCCATGGCCGTTGGTCGACTGGACAGCCGCACCGGACTGGTTGCAGATAGCGCCCAACGGGCGGCAAACCGCTCGCTCAACACAAACGATGGGGAATCCGATGCGTCACGTAGCCAAATTGATGGCGGTTTCGGCCTTTGCGGCCCTGATGTCGACGACGGCCTTCGCGCAGACGCCGAAGGACACGATCGTGATGGCCAAGCAGATCGACGACATCATCACGCTCGACCCGGCCGAGGCTTTCGAGTTCTCCGGCGTCGAGGTCGGCGCCAATGTCTACGACAAGCTCATCAATATCGACATTTCCAAGAACAACGAGCTGATTCCGGACGTTGCCGAGAGCTGGACCGTCAGCCCCGACAACCTGACCTACACCTTCAAGCTGCGCAAAGGCGTCAAGTTCCACTCCGGAAACCCGCTGACTGCGGCCGATGTCGTTTACTCCTTCCAGCGCGCCGTGACGCTGAACAAGTCGCCGGGTTTCATCCTGCGCCAGTTCGGCTTCGTTGCCGAAAACGTGCTCGACAAGGTCAAGGCCGTCGACGAGAACACCGTCCAGATCACGGTCTCGAAGCCCTTCGCTCCGACCTTCTTCTATAACTGCCTGACCTCCGGCGTCGCCGCCATCGTCGACTCGAAGCTGGTCAAGGCCAACGAGAAGGACGGCGACTGGGGCAATGGCTGGCTCAAGCTGAATTCGGCCGGTTCCGGCGCCTACAAGGTGCGCAGCTACCGTCCGAACGAGCAGTACACGCTCGATGCCAACGAGGCTTGGTACAAGGGCGCGCCGAAGAGCAAGCGCATCGTCGTACGCCACGTCGCCGAGCCGGCCTCGCAGCGTCTGCTCGTCGAGAAGGGTGACGTCGATATCGCCCGCAATCTCTCGAAGGATCAACTCGCGGCCGTCAAGAGCAACAAGGACATCGAGATCGTCCAGGGCGACAAGGGCTATATCCTCTATCTCGGCCTGAACCAGAAGAACCCGAATCTTGCCAAGCCGGAGGTCCGCGAGGCGCTGAAGCTCCTGGTCGACTATGCCTCGATCGAAAAGAACATCCTCGAAGGCACCTACAAGGGCCACGAGTCCTTCCTGCCGCAGGGCTTCCTCGGCGCGATTTCGGACAAGCCCTATTCGCTCAACGTCGCCAAGGCGAAGGAGCTGCTCGCCAAGGGCGGCCTCAGCAACGGCTTCACCGTCACCATGGACACCCGCTCGGTTTCCCCGATCACCGACATCGCGCAGGCGATCCAGGCGACCTGGGCCCAGGCCAACGTCAAGCTGGAGATCGTCCCCGGCGACGGCAAGCAGACCCTGACCAAGTACCGCGCCCGCACCCATGACATCTATATCGGCCAGTGGGGCCCGGACTATCTCGACCCGCACACCAATGCGGAGACCTTCGCCATCAACGAGGATAACGGCGAAGAGGCGAAGTCGAAGACCCTGGCCTGGCGCAATGCCTGGGATATCCCGGACATGACCAAGGTCACGCAGAGCGCCGTGCTGGAACCCGACGCCAACAAGCGCAAGACCACCTATGAAGCTCTGCAGCGCGAGCATCAGAAGGTCTCGCCCTTCGTCATCATGTTCCAGCAGATCGAGGTCTCGGCCGAGCGCAAGAACGTCAGCGGCTGGGTCATCGGACCGAGCTCGGACACCAACCGCTACGCCACCATCGTCAAGAACTGAGGATTCTGCCTCAAGCGCCCGCCACGGCCACCAAGCCCTGGCGGGCGTCCTTTATCCAGACGACTGTCAGTCCGGGCTTGAACCGGAATCCCTCGTAGCGGGCAGCGCCTGATGATGGATTCCGGGTCGGAGCCGCTCTCGCCGCTTGTCCGGAATGACGCAAGATTGGTCCGCCTGAGCATCAGGCCAAAGAAACGGAGGCGGGTCATGACAGCCGTGACGCAAGCTCCCCCAGGCAAGGCCTCGGCGCCGGGAAGGCTGCGGCGTTGGAGCCGCGCCCTGTCGCGCGAGCTGACGACCGTGGTGATCACAATGTTCGGCCTGCTGCTGGTGACCTTCTTCATCGCCCGCGTGATCCCGATCGACCCGGTGCTCGCCGTCGTCGGCGACAACGCCCGGCCCGAGACCTATGAGGCGGCGCGCATCGAGCTCGGCCTCGACAAGCCGCTCTGGCAGCAATTCGCCATCTATATCGGCAAGGTCTTCACCGGGAATCTCGGCACCTCCGTGCTGACCTCGAACCCCGTCGTCGAGGACATCAAGCGCGTCTTCCCGGCGACGCTGGAACTCGCGACGCTGGGCACGCTGATCGGCGTCCTGATCGGCGTTCCGCTCGGCATCCTCGCCGCGGTCAACCAGGGCCGCTGGCAGGATCAGGTCGCCCGCGTCGTCGGCCTCGTCGGCTATTCCGTCCCGGTCTTCTGGATCGGCCTGATGGCGCTTTTGCTGTTCTACGCCAAGCTCGGCTGGGTCTCCGGCCCGGGCCGTATCTCCGTCGTCTGGCAGGACATCGTCACCACCCGCACTGGCGTCATCATGATCGACGCCGCGCTGGAGGGCGAATGGGAGGCGTTCTGGGACGCTCTCTCGCACCTGATCCTGCCGGCCCTGGTGCTCGGCCTGCTTTCTGTGGCCTATATCAGCCGCATGACGCGCAGCTTCATGATCACCGAGTTGCAGCAGCAATACGTCATCGCCGCCCGCGTGAAGGGCGTCTCCGAGACCGCCGTGATCTGGCGCCATGCCCTGCGCAACGCCGCCGTGCCGCTCTTCACCGTGATTGCGCTATCCTACATGCATCTGCTGGAGGGATCGGTGCTGACCGAGACGATCTTCGCCTGGCCGGGCCTCGGCCGCTACCTCACCAACGCACTGCTGAACGCCGACATGAACGCGGTGCTCGGCGGCACACTGGTGGTCGGCGTCGTCTTCATCGCGGTCAATCTCCTGACCGACATCATCGGCCGCCTGGCCGATCCGCGCGTGCGCTGAGGAGCGGGACATGAGCGATACCTCCTCCCCCGGCCTGCATGCCTGGCTGATCAGCGATTCCCCCGCGTCGCGCCGCCAGGCCCGCCTCGGCCAGGCCTATCGGCAATGGCTCGCTTTCAAGCGCAACCCGATGGCGGTGGCCGGCCTCGTCATCATCGTCCTGCTGCTGCTGGTCGCCGCCTTCGCACCCTTGATCGCGCCCTTCGATCCGATCGCGCAGACGCTCGACAAGCGGCTTCTGCCGCCCTCGACGACCAACTGGTTCGGCACCGACGCGCTCGGCCGCGACATCTTCAGCCGCATCGTCTACGGAACGCGCATCACGCTGGTGATCGTACTGCTCGTCGTCGTCACCGTTGGCCCCTTTGGCCTGCTGATTGGCGCGATCTCCGGCTACTATGGCGGCTGGGTCGACCGTCTGCTGATGCGCATCACCGACGTCTTCCTGGCCTTCCCGCGCCTCGTGCTGGCGCTGGCCTTCGTCGCAGCGCTCGGCCCCGGCATCGTCAACGCCATCATCGCCATCGCGATCACAACCTGGCCGCCCTATGCCCGCGTCGCCCGCGCCGAGACCATGGTCATCCGCAACCAGGACTACATCGCCGCGATGCGCCTGCAGGGCGCTTCGCAGGCCCGCATCATCTGGAAGCATGTCGTGCCGATGTGCATGTCCTCGCTGATCGTGCGCACCACCTTCGACATGGCCGGCATCATCCTGACCGCCGCCGGCCTTGGCTTCCTAGGCCTCGGTGCCCAGCCGCCGATGCCGGAATGGGGCGCCATGATCTCGGCCGGCCGCGAGCAGATCTTCGACCAGTGGTGGGTCGCGACCTTCCCCGGCGTCGCCATCTGCATCGTCGCGCTCGGCTTCAACCTGCTCGGCGACGGGCTCCGCGACGTCATGGATGCCAGATGAGTCAGGGGAGCAACGGCATGACGAGCGAGCAGCCCCTTCTCGAAGTCGACAATCTCAAGGTCGATTTCCACACGCCGACCGGTATCGTCCGGGCCGTGCGCGGACTGTCCTTCACGCTCGGCCGCGAGCGGCTCGGCATCGTCGGCGAATCCGGCTCCGGCAAGTCGATGACCGGCCGGGCCATCCTCGACCTGATCCCGCATCCTGGCGTCGTCAGCGCCGACCGCATGCGCTTTCGCGGGCAGGATTTGACCACCATGGACAAGGGCGCACGGCGCAAACTGCGCGGCCGCCATATCTCCATGGTCATGCAGGACCCGAAATTCTCGCTGAACCCGGTCGAAACCGTCGGCAGCCAGATCGCCGAGGCCTATCGCATCCATCGCAAGGCCGGCTCCCGCGAGGCGCGCGAGCGCAGCCTCGCCATGCTGGAGCAGGTGCAGATCCGCGAGCCATCGCGCGTCTACGATCTCTACCCGCACGAGGTCTCGGGCGGCATGGGCCAGCGCGTCATGATCGCGATGATGCTGATCGCCGAGCCCGAAGTGCTGATCGCCGACGAGCCGACATCGGCGCTCGATGTCACCGTCCAGCTCCAGATCCTCAAGATCCTCGACGATCTCGTCACCGAGCGCGGCATGGGGCTGATCTTCATCAGCCACGACCTGCATTTGGTGCAGTCGTTCTGCGACCGCGTCATCGTCATGTATGGCGGCAAGGTCATGGAGACGCTGCCGGCAGCCGAACTCGCAGACGAATCCGCGCGCAGCCGGCGCCATCCCTACACGCTCGGCCTGCTCGAATGCCTGCCGGACCTCGACCATCCCAGGGCGAAGCTCGCCACCCTCAACCGTGACCCGGCGTGGCTGGCATGACGCTGTTTGGTCTGGCCGCCGATACTCCTCGTCATGGTCGGCCTTGTGCCGACCATCCACGTCTTCCTGCAAGCGCGGTGTTCAAGACGTGGATTCTCGCCACAGGGGCAAGAATGACGAAAAATGGAGCGTCCGCATGACGAACGCAGCGATCTCCGTCGACAAGCTCAACGTCTCCTACGGCGATTCCCATGTCGTGAAGGACCTCTCCTTCGAAGTCCGCAAGGGCGAGAGCTACGGCCTCGTCGGCGAGTCCGGCTCGGGCAAGTCGACCGTTCTGCGCGTGCTCTCCGGCCTCAACCGCGAATGGAGCGGCGCGGTTTCGATTGAGGGCACGGTGCAGCCCAAGGTCCGCGACAAGGCGTTCTATCGCAACGTCCAGATGGTCTTCCAGGACCCTTATGGCTCGCTGCATCCCAAGAAGACGGTTGATGACACGCTGGCCGAGCCGCTCGCCATCCACGGCCTCGACAATGCCGAGGCCCGCATCGGCAAGGCGCTCTCCGATGTCGGCCTGCCGGCCTCGTTCCGCTTCCGCTATCCGCACCAGCTTTCCGGCGGCCAGCGCCAGCGCGTCGCGATCGCCCGCGCGCTGGTGCTGGAACCCTCGATCCTGCTGCTCGACGAGCCGACCTCGGCACTTGACGTCTCGATCCAGGCGGAGGTGCTGAACCTGCTCGCGGCGCTGCGGCAGGAGCGCAAGCTGACCTA
Source organism: Hyphomicrobiales bacterium (assembly GCA_004144595.1). GTDB lineage: Bacteria > Pseudomonadota > Alphaproteobacteria > Rhizobiales > Beijerinckiaceae > Allobosea. Next base: position 88,764 of record SEEM01000014.1, on the reverse strand, counting down.
TATCCTCGTCAGTCACGACCTTTCGGTCGTCGGCCACATGTGCGAGCGCCTGCTCGTCATGCAGTTCGGCCGCGCAGTCGAGGAGATGACTGTCGAAACACTGGCCTCGCGCCAGCCGCAGACGGCCTATGCCCAGCAATTGCTGACCGCGAGCGCGGGCTTCCGGCGCGCGGGCTGAGCGGTGAGTGGATCGGCCCTGCGCCGGCCGCTCTTTGCAGCGCGGCCAATCCGTCTCACTGTGGTCGCAGCCTTTCGATACAGGGTTCTCGGTTGGCCGCTCCGTCATTGCAAGCGTAGCGAAGCAATCCAGGGGACTGGGTTGACGGCTGCGACCCAGTCGCCTGGATTGCTTCGTCGCTCACGCTTCTCGCAATGACGGGGTCGGCATCGCGAACCGACACCGCCTGACGGAGTTACACGACTTATGGAAGCCATCGTGGACAACGCGCTTCGGCCCGAGACCATTCCCGAGCGGACGCCCGTCCCGCCCTTCGATCTCGTGATCTTCGGTGCGGGCGGTGATCTCGCCCTGCGCAAGCTTTTCCCGGCGCTCGCTCAGCGCAATCGCGAGGGCGTGCTGCCCGAGGAGAGCCGCGTCCTCGCCGTCGTCCGCAAGGAGGAGGATATCGAGGGCCTGCCCAAGCAGGTCGCCAAGCGGCTCGGCGAGGAGGGAATACCGAAAGACCAGGTCGAGCTGTTCCTGCGCAGGCTCACCATGGTGCTGCTCGATGCGCTGAAGCCGGAGACGTACAAGGCGCTGAAGAAGGCGCTGGGAGAGAGCGAGCGCGTCCGCTCCTTTTATCTCTCGACACCGCCCGACCTCTTCATCCCGATCTGCGAGAACCTCGCCAAGGCCGATATCCTGACGCCGACCTCGCGCGTCATTCTGGAGAAGCCTCTGGGACGCGATCTCGCCTCGGCGCGCGAGATCAACGATGCGGTTGCGCGCATCCTCCCGGAAAGCCGGACCTATCGGATCGACCATTACCTCGGCAAGGAGACGGTGCAGAACCTGCTCGTCCTGCGCTTCGCCAACACGCTGTTCGAGCGGACATGGTCGAGCCGCGACATCGACCATGTCCAGATCACGGTGGCCGAGACGGTGGGTCTGGAGCAACGCGCCGGCTATTACGACAAGTCCGGGCATATGCGCGACATGGTCCAGAACCATCTCATGCAGCTCTTGACCCTCTTCGCCATCGAGCCGCCGAACATGCTGGAAGCCGGCGCCGTCCGCGATGAGAAGATCAAGGTCTTGAAGGCGCTGCGCCCGATCGTCGGGCCGGATGTCCAACGCTATACCGTGCGCGGGCAGTACGGCCCTGGCCAGATCGATGGCCAGCGCGTGAAGGCCTACGCCGACGAGCTCGGCCACGCCTCGAACACCGAGACCTTCGTCGCCATACGCTGCGAGGTCGACAACTGGCGCTGGGCTGGCGTGCCGATCTACCTGCGCACGGGAAAACGGATGGCGCAGCGCTATTCCGAGATCGCCGTCACGTTCAAGCCGGTGCCGCATTCGATCTTCGGCAATGGCGGCGGCGACAGGCTCGACGCCAACCGCCTCTTCATTCGCCTGCAGCCCAATGACGGCGTGCAGCTTCAGTTGATGATGAAGGTGCCGGGCTCCGGCCGGCTCAAGATCGTGCCGCGCCAGCTCGACCTGCGCTATTCCACCGCCTTCGATGAACGCACGCCGGACGCCTACGAGCGGCTGCTGACCGACGTGATCCGCGGCGACCAGACGCTGTTCATGCATCGCGACGAGGTCGAGCAGGCCTGGGCCTGGGTCGATCCGATCATCGCCGGCTGGCAGGACTACTACCCGCATCCGCATCGCTACGCCGCCGGCTCCTGGGGACCGTCGCAGGCGATCGGCCTGATCGAGCGCGACGGCCGCTCCTGGGCCGACCCGGACTTCGTCTGATGGCCGGCCCGCTCGCCTGGCACCGTTTCGCCGCACTGGCCGACGCTTCCGAGGCCCTCGCCGAGGCCGTGGCCATCCGATTGAAGAATCTGCTCGCCGGGCAGGGCAGGGCGCTTCTCGCCGTGCCCGGCGGCACGACTCCCGCCGGCTTCCTCGCCGCTCTGGGGCAGCACGACCTTGCCTGGGAGCAGGTCACGCTGCTGCCCACAGACGAGCGCTTCGTCGCGCCCGACGACCCCGCCTCGAACGAACGCATGATCCGGGCGCAGTTCGCGCCGCTGGCCGATGGGCGCGCCGCCTTCCTGTCCTTCCACGATCACGGCAGCGATATCGAAGCTGCTGCCGCCGTGCTCTGCACCAAGCTTGCCGAACTCCCGCAGATCGACATCCTCGTCAGCGGCATGGGCGGGGACGGGCACATCGCCTCGCTCTTTCCGGGAGCGGAGTCAGCTTTCAACGCAGTGCCGGATAGCGGCATCGTCGTCGCCCGCCCGCCGGGCCTGCCGCCGCGACTATCGCTTTCGCCGGGCCGCCTGCTCGGCGCCGGCTGGGCAAGCCTGCTGGTCTCCGGCAGCGCCAAGGAAGCCGTGCTCAAGGCCGCTCCGGAGCGCGAGCGCCGGCCGTTCCCGGTCGATATCCTGCTCGGCAGCCCGCGAGGGCTCGACGTCTACTGGGCGAAAGCGTAGAGCCGGAATCACAGCGCTCAAATCGATTGAAAGACGAGGCCATGGACGAGACTGCCGCGATTGCCCGGTTGAAGAGCTGCGGCGTGATCCCCGTCGTGGTGATCGAGGACGCCTCGCGCGCCGTCGATCTCGCCCATGCGCTGGTCGCGGGCGGCATCGACGTCGTCGAGGTCACCCTGCGCCGCCCGGCCGCGATGGAATCCCTCGCGGCAATCGCGAAATCGGTGCCGAAGGCCTTGGCGGTCGCGGGCACGGTGGTGACGCCGGCCCAGGCTCAGCAGGTCAAGGATGCCGGCGCGCAGGCTGTGGTCAGTCCGGGCTTCAGCGAGAGCGTCGACGAGGCCCTGCGCAAGGCGGGCCTGCCCTGGTTGCCGGGCGTCGCGACAGCTTCGGATTGCATGCGCGCTGTCGCGGCCGGCCGCACCACCGCGAAATTCTTCCCGGCCGAGCAGGCCGGCGGCCCGCCGGCGCTGAAGGCGCTCTCCGGCCCGTTTCCGCAGATGACCTTCTGCCCAACCGGCGGCGTCAGCCTGAAGAACCTCGGTGATTACCTCGCTTTGCCGCAGGTCATCTGCGTCGGCGGCTCCTGGCTGGTCCCGGCAGACGCGATCGCCGCCGGCGACTGGAAGCGGATCGAGACGCTGGCCCGTGAGGCGAAGGACGCGTTCGTGAAGGCGCGGGCGTAGCGCTGGGTTGTTGCCGTCATGGTCGGGCTTGTCCCGACCATCCACGTCTTCGCTCAGACGTGGATGCTCGCCACAAGGGCGAGCATGACGCCGATCAGACCGACAGCTTGTCCCGCACCATCTCCGCAATCGCCAGCGAACTCGTCAGCCCCGGGCTCTCGATGCCCAAGAGGTTGACCAGGCCCGGTACGCCATGCACCTCCGGACCATCGATGCGGAAATCCGGCATCGGCTCGGTCGGCCCGTGCAGCTTCGGCCGGATGCCCGCGTAATCCGCGACCAGCGCTCCGTCCGCCAGCCCAGGCCAATAGGTCCGGATCGCCGCGTAGAACTTCTCCGCCCGCGCCGGATCGACCACCAGATCCTGATCGCTCTCGACCCATTCCACATCGGGGCCGAACTTCACCCGCCCGCCCATGTCGATCGTGGCGTGGATGCCCAGGCCCGCCGCTTCCGGCACCGGATAGACCAGATGGCTGAAGGGCTGCCTGCCGGTCAGCGCGAAATAATTACCCTTGGCATAATGTTGCACCGGCACATGCGCGGCCGGAAAATTGTCCAGCAGACCGAGCAGCTTCGGCGCGCCATGGCCGGCCGAATTGACCACGGTCCGCACCGTGTAGGTCGCCGGATCGTCGCCGCCGAAATCGACGCTGAAGCCTTCGGCCTCGCGCCGCCAGCCGGTGATCGGCGTGTTGAGCGCGAGCGAGCCGCCCGCCGCCTCGCATTCGCCGAGCAGTGACAGCATCAGCGCATGGCTGTCGACCACGCCGGTCTCGGGCGAGAGCAGCGCGATCTCGCAACGCACCTCCGGCTCCATGGCTTTCGCCTCCGAGCCTGAAAGCCAGCGCAGCGTTTCGACGCCCGAAGCCTGTGCGCGGGCCATGATCGTCTCCAGCGCCGGCTTCTGGGCTTCGGAAGTGGCGACGATCAGCTTGCCGCAGGCCTTGTGCGGCAAGCCACGCTCCCCAAGGTAGCGGTAGAGTAGCTCACGGCCCGCGACGCAGACGCGGGCCTTCAGCGAGCCGGGCGGATAATAGATGCCGGCATGGATGACCTCGGAGTTTCGCGCCGAGGTCTGGGTGCCGATACCCTCAGTCGCTTCGGCGATGACGACCTCGCGTCCGGCCAGTGCCAGTTCACGGGCGACCGCGAGGCCGACGACGCCGGCCCCGATCACCAGACAATCGATGTCGCTCATCGCCTAAGCCGTCAGGCCCGCTGCGGCATGGCGATCTCGATGAGACTCGCCCAGTAGTTCACGCCCACCGGGATCGCCGCATCGTTGAACTCGTAGGCCGGGTTGTGCAGGCCGGCAGAGTCGCCGTTGCCGATATTGATGAAGGCGCCGGGGCGCTCCTCCAGCATGTAGGAGAAGTCCTCCGAGCCCATGGTCGGCGGCACGTTGGTGTCGATCGCATCCGACCCGAAGGCCTCTTTCGTCACGCTGGTGGCGAAATCGGTCTGGCCGGCGTGGTTGAAGGTGACGGGATACCCAAGATGATATTCCAGCTCGTACTTCATGCCGAACGCCTTCATCACGCCTTCGACGATCTCGGTAATGCGCTTCTGCGCGAGCTCGCGCATCTCCGGCGTCAGCGTGCGGACCGAGCCTTTGATTTCGGCGGTCTGGGGGATGACGTTGAACGCTTCGCCGGCAGTCAGTGCAGTCACCGAAACCACGATCGAATCGAGCGGATCGGCATTGCGAGAGGACACCGTCTGCAGTGCGCTGACGAGCGCACAGGAGGCGACGATCGGGTCGTTGACGCGGTGGGGCGCCGCTGCGTGCCCACCCAGCCCCTCGATCTTGAGGTGGATGCGGTCGGCGGCTGCCATGGCGGGACCCTTGCGGATCTCGAACTTGCCGACCGGCACGCCCGGCTTGTTGTGCATGCCGTAGACTTCCTGAATGCCGAAGCGGGTGATCAGCCCGTCGTCGATCATCGCCTTGGCGCCCGCGCCGCCCTCTTCGGCCGGCTGGAAGATCAGCACGGCGGTGCCGTCGAAATCACGGGTCTCGGTCAGGTACTTGGCGGCGCCGAGCAGCATGGCGGTGTGGCCGTCATGGCCGCAGGCATGCATCTTGCCGGGCACGGTCGAGCGATGCTCGAGATTGGTCTCCTCATGGATCGGCAGGGCGTCCATGTCGGCGCGCATGGCGATGACGCGGCCGGAATTCTGGCCCTTGCCCTTGATGATGCCGACCACGCCGGTCTGGCCGACGCCGGTTGCGACTTCGTCTACGCCCCATTCCCGGAGCTTGTCGGCGACGAGGCCGGCGGTCCGGTGGACGTCGTACATCAGCTCGGGGTGGCGGTGGATGTCGCGGCGGATCGCGGTGATTTCGGGGGTCAGCGCCGCGATGAGGTCGGTCTTGGGCATCGTATCCTCTGAGATGGTATGGGGCGACCACGCAGAAAGCGGGTGCCGTCGCACAGGCTAGCCCAGCCGCGCCCCGCCTGTCCAAGCCGGTGGCGCGCAGGGGATGGGCCTTCGCGGAATGGCGGGCGCTCGCGGAAGCCCAGGCCACCGGGCAATCCCGCAGCGCAGACAACGGAGCGTCATCAGGAAATGGCGACTTCTTGTCGCGCGTCCCGTGTCTGAGGCGCACCTCTCCGCGCTGCACCGCGCACGGATGAGGCGCTGCCCCGTCGATCTGCGGCGCGATCTCACGGCCGCCAGCCAGGGATATCGACAGCACGCCAAGGCGCCGGGAGAGGTCTGGGTCATGAAAGTGAAACAACCTGGAAATCGCCGAGCCATGTTTTGGCCTTGCTTGACGATTAGCTGATGCGGCATCCGCTCGGGCCATCGAGATTATCTGGCCTGATCCTTTCCAATTTCCCCTTACATGTCTGGTAGATGATGCGTCGCTTGTCGTTGCTTGCGTTACTGTGCGGTTTCTTGCCTGCTGCTGCCCTGGCTGATGTTACGCCCGAGAAAGTATCCTTTCAGCCGCAGGTCAAAGGCCTCGGCTGCCTCAAGCCCGAAACGAAGGCGATGATCGCCGAACTCGTCGCGAAGATCGGCCCGATCCAGATCACCTCGACCTGTGGCGGTCGCCACGCCCGCCACTCGCAGCACTACAGCGGCAAGGCGATCGACTTCCGCCCGATGGCGACCTCGCCGCGCAAGGCCGCCGCCGTCGCGCGCTCGCTTGCCAGCGTCGGCGGCGTCGGCAGTTATTCCAACGGACTTCTGCATGCCGATGTCGGCGAGCGCGAGCTTTCCTGGTACGGTCACAAGCGCAGCCGTTACGCTTCCGCCAGCAAGCGCAGCCGCTATGCGAGGCTCGCCCGCAACAGCAACTGAGGCGGCCGCGGCGACCTTGCGGCGCGGAGTCGCGCGCCTGCTCCGATGGACCGGATCGTTTGGATCGGGTCCGGAATGGAGGCGCAGCGGCGTCAGACGCCGAAGGTCGTGCGCCAGCCCGCGATATCTTCGAGGGCGACATTCGAGCCGCAGAGCACGAGGCAGACGCGCTCGCCCGGCCGGAAGCTGTCCTTCCGCGCCAATGCTGCTGCGACGACGCAGGCCGCCGCCGGTTCCAGCAGCACGCGCCCGTTCTGGAGCACCCAGACGAGCTCGCGGACGGCGTCCGCGTCGGGTACCACGATGATCTCGTCGAGGAACTGCCGTGCCGCCGCCATGGTGCGTTTCGTCGCGAAGGGGGCGCCGAGCGTGCGTGCGATCGAGGTCGGGCGGATCGCGACCGGCTCGCCGGCCGCCAGCGCCTGCGTCATCGTCGTTGCGCCCTCGGTCTCGACGCCGTGCAGGCGCACGGCCGGGTCGAGGCCCTTTAGTGCCGCGCCGACGCCGGCCGAAAAGCCGCCGCCGCCGACCGAGAGGAAGACATGGTCGAGCCGTCCGCCGGCATCGGCCGCCAGTTCGAGGCCGAGCGTGCCATGGCCGGCGATGATGGCCGGGTCGTCGTAGGAATGGACATGGGTCATGCCCTGCGCGGCGTATTCATCGGCCTTGGCGAAGGCCGCGACGGAATCCTCGCAGAGTTCGACCTGCCCGCCGGCTTGTTCCGTCAGGCGGATGTTCAGCGCCGGCGTCGCCTTCGGCATCAGCACCAGCGCCCGCGTCCCGACCGCCCGCGCGACAAGGGAGACGGCGATCGCATGATTGCCGCCCGACACGGTGACGACGCCGCGCTGCAGCTCCGCCTCGCTCAGCCCCATCAGCTTGTTGTAGCAGCCGCGCACCTTGAACGAGCCACCGAGCTGCAGGCTCTCGACCTTGACCCAGGTCTCGACGCCGAGGCGCTCCGACAATCCGGCGCTGTGATAGGTCGGGGTGCGGCGGACCTTGCCGGCGATGCGTGCGGCGGCGGCCTGGACGTCGGCAAGGGTCACGTCGAATGAGGTGACGTCGAAGGTCATGGCACTTCAATCCTCTGCCGGGCGATTCCGATCCGGCGGCACGAGAGCGCGGCGGATGCCTGGCCGTCAAGCGCCGGCCATCCGGGCAGCTAGAGCATCGGCCTAAAAGGTGGTGCGCGGCTTTCGGGAAAAGCCGATGCAACATCAAAGGCCTGGAGTATCGGACTGAATACGGTATTCAGTCCGATACTCTAGGTGCGCGGCGGCGGACCGGCTTTCGGGCGCACATGATTGGGCGTGCGCGTCGGCAGCGGCACGGCGGGACGGTCGGTCCGGTACTGGCCTCGGGCGATCGCGCCGAACAGGAGCATCACGGCCGTCAGCGTCATCAGCCACCATGGCAGCAGCGGCGCGAAGCCGAAGACGCTGAGCGCGAAGGCCGTGGTGAAGGCGGCGACGCCGCCGGCGGCCAGCGCTCCGGTCATGCGCCCGGCGGCGCGGATCGCGAAATACAGGCAGGCCGCGCCGGCCGCGGCCCCGACGAGCCCGAGCTCATACCAGGTCTCGAACAGCAGCGTCGCCGGAGCGGGCTGCGGCAAGGTGCCGTTCATCTGCCCGCGCAGGACGGTATCGAGGCCATGCCCGGTGATCACCTCGATCGGCGATTGCCGGATCACATCCGCCCAGATCGAGAGCATCTGCGCGAAACCATCGGCACTGTCGGGCAGGATCGCGACCAGCGGCGCCATCAGGAAGGGCAGGACCGGGGCGAACAGCATCAGCCCCGCGACGATCGCCGCGATGATCTGCGTCGCTCGTTCGGGGCTGGCGGTGACCGCGCCGAAGGCGACCGCGCCGAAAATCATCGCCAGTGTCTCGCCGTCCTCGAATCGCGTCAGCGCCAGCAGCGTCACGACGAGCGCCAGCCCGAGCGCGCTCAATCCGCGTTCACGCGAGAGCAGCCAGGCCAGCGCCGGCCAGGCCATGATCAGGATGATCGAGACGCCGCGCTCGACGGCCCCGGGCGGTGTCTCGGCATGGCGCAGCGCCGCGACCGCGATCAGCCCGAGCGCGAAGATGCCGGCGCTGCCGGTGCCGAGCGCGACCAGGTTGAGGTTCGAGGAGCGCATCCGCTCGGGCAGGGTCGAGAGGCCGACGAAGCCGAGCACGGCTGCGAGCATGAGATTGCCGGCCTTCTCGGCCGCCCCCGCCGGGAACGGGCTCCAGACCAGCGACAGGAAGGCCCAGGCGATCAGCCCGATCAGGATCAGGCCGGGGCGGCTGATCAGAAGCGCACGGAGCGTGCCGACGAACTTGCGAGGGTCCTCGATCAAAGCCGCGATGATCAGCAGCGCGATGCCGATCGGAACCAGCACCACGGCGGCCCGGCGCGAGACCAGTGCGGCCAGCGGCAGGAACAGCGCCAGCGTGCCGAAGCCGATGCGCCGCAGCAGCAGCGCGGCGTCGGTGGCCGGGTCGAGCGGGGCTTTGGCGTTGTTTCGGATCATGCGTTCTGGTTGATGTCACAGGCCTAGGTCTTTACCCTAGCGGGCGCGGGCTCGCCCGACTGTAGGTACGGCGCAACACTGTCGCGGCATCTCTCCGGCAGGATCGTCGGCGCACGCCGCGCCATCGCCTCTGGTGGAGCGGCGGCGTTCGTGAGAGAAACCGGCATGACCATGCTGGCAGCCATCCCCTTTGCGAGCGGCTTTGCGATCGATGCCTTCATGCATGGCCTCGTCGCCAGGCTGAAGCGGCAGGGCCTGCGCCTCGGCGGCGTGGTCCAGCACAACGACGCGACTTGCGACGACCGCTGCATGGCGATGTCGCTGGAGGACGTTGCAAGCGGCCGACGTTTCCCGATCAGCCAGGATCTCGGCGCCGGTGCCTCCGGCTGCCATCTCGACGCGGCCGGTCTCGCCGCTGCGGCAGTGGCTTTCTCCGATGCGCTGGCCGGGCGCGCCGATCTCGTCATCGTCAACCGCTTCGGCAAGCAGGAGGCCGTGGGCGAGGGCCTGCGGCAGGAGATCGCCGGCGCGCTGCTCGCAGGCGTGCCGCTTTTGATCGCCGTGCGCAGCGACTTCCTACCGGCCTGGCGGGAGTTCGCCGGCGACGACTGGCAGGAATTGCCTGTCGACGAAGAGGCCGTGGAGCGCTGGGCGCTGGCCGCGACGGCCATCGCGGCCTGATCGAACGGCATGATGGAGCCGCCGACGATCGGGCTCATTCTCGCGGGCGGCCTCGCCCGGCGGATGGGCGGCGGCGACAAGGCGCTGAAGCTGCTCGCCGGCCAGCCGATCCTCGCCCATGTCATCGATCGCCTGCGTGGCCAGTGCGACGCTCTCCTGCTCAACGCCAACGGCGATCCCGCACGCCTGGCCGGTTTCGGCCTGCCGATCGTCGCCGATACGGTGCCGGATTTCGCCGGGCCTCTTGCAGGCATCCTCGCCGGGCTCGACTGGATCGCCGCGCGCAGACCGCAAGCCGAGTGGGTGCTCAGCGTCGCTGCCGACACGCCGTTCATTCCCAGCGATCTCGCCGCGCGCCTCCATCAGGCTAGGGCTGCCGCCGGCACGCGGCTCGCCTGTGCCGCCTCGGGTGGGCAGCAGCATCACGCCATCGGCCTCTGGCCGGTCTCCTTGCGGGAGGACCTGCGCCGGGCATTGGCCGCAGGAGAACGCAGGCTCGGCCGCTGGACCAACGGCCATGGTGTCGCCGTTGCGGAGTGGCCGGCGGAGCCCGTCGATCCCTTCTTGAATGTGAACACGCCCGAGGACCTCGCCGAAGCCGAGCGGCTGGCCGCAGCAGCGCCCTGACCGGCGGCTAACCCTCCAGCAGCGCCTTCAGCCCCGCCAGGTCGCGGCTGACCATGGCGGCATCCCGGGCCATCTCGTCGTCCGACATCCCGTCGCGCTGGAACAGCGTGAAGACGACCTCCGCCCCGTCGCCATTGGCGACGACTCGCATCGGATTGTGCATCGCCGGGCCGTGATCGGGAATGACGGCGTGATCGAGCACGCCGTGATTGTTCGGCTCGCTGAACAGGATGCGCATCGGCCCCATCGGCGTCTCGGCCCGCCAGGTCATGCCCTCGACCGGCACGAAGCTGTGGCCGAGCCCTGCAGCCCAGCGCGGAAAATTCACGGGGTCGGCGAGGAAGGCATAGACCTCCTCCACCGGGCGGTCGATGCCGATCCCGATATGGCGGGCGCGATGGACGGCCATGGCTTTCGTCCTTTCAGATAAAGAACAAAAGAAGAACAATTTGATCGGTGTGTCAAGCCGCCGTCACCACTTGCGACCGGCGCTACTCGATGACGATGCGCGGGGCTGCCCGCACTGCGCCGCCGAGGCTGGCCTGCACCTGCCGCGCCAATGCGACATAGGCCTTGGCATGGGCGCTCGCGGGGTCGCTGGCGACGATCGGCCGGCCGCCGTCGGAGGTCTCGCGGATCGGCATGGCCAGCGGGATCTCGCCGAGGAAGGGGATGCCGAGCCGCTCGGCCTCGTGCCGGGCGCCGCCATGGGCGAAGATGTCGGAGCGATGCCCGCAGGCCGGGCAGGTGAAATAGCTCATGTTCTCGACGAGGCCGAGGATCGGCACCGCAACCTTCCTGAACATCGCGACGCCGCGGCGCGCGTCGAGCAAAGCAAGGTCCTGCGGCGTCGAGACGATGACGGCGCCGGCAAGCGGCACCTGCTGGGCCATGGTGAGTTGGGCGTCGCCGGTGCCGGGCGGCATGTCGACGACCAGCACGTCGAGTTCGCCCCAGGTGACCTCGCGCAGCATTTGTGTGATCGCCGAGATCACCATCGGCCCGCGCCAGATCATCGGGGTCTCCTCGTCGACGAGGAAGCCGATCGACATCACCTTGAGACCATAGGCCTCCATCGGCGCGAGCGTGCGGCCCGAGACGATCTGCGGCTTGCCGGTGATGCCGAAGATCTTCGGCATGGACGGGCCGTAGATGTCGGAATCGAGCACGCCGACCTTGAGGCCGAGCGTCGCGAGCGCCACGGCGAGATTGGCTGCGGTCGTCGATTTGCCGACGCCGCCCTTGCCGCTGGCGACGGCGATGATCTGCTTGACGCCCGGCACGCCGGCCGGCCTGGGCGGGCCGCCGGGCCCCGGACGTTGCGCCTGCTGGCGGGCCTGCATGCCGGCCGAGGGCCCGGCCTTGTCCGCGGTCAGCCCGACCAGGACCTGCGTCACGCCGGGCAGGCCGCCGACGGCGCTTTCGGCCGCCTTGCGCACCGGCTCCATCGCCGCCGCCTCGGTCGCGTCGATGCCGATCGAGAAAATCACCTTGCCGCCGTCGACGAGGATATCGCCGATACGGCCGGAGGCGGCGAGCGACTGTCCGCTCGCCGGCAACTTCACCAGTTCGAGCGCCCGCAGGATATCGGCTTGGGAGACGGTCACGTCGTTGGACTCCGTTCACTCACGGTTTCAGTCGGCCTTGCGGATATGGAAGACGAGGGCGCCGTCCGCATCCCCCTGCTGCTCGATGATGTCGCCGGTTTCCCGCACGAGATTGGGCAGGTCGATCGCCGCCATCGGGTCGGTGCACTGCACGATGAGGAGCGTGCCCGCCCGCGCTGCGGCCAGCGCCTTGCGGACGCGCAGCACCGGAAGCGGGCATTTCAGGCCGCGCAGGTCTAGCGGGATCGGAGCGAGGGTCGCGCCCGCCGGGGCCGTCATCATCATGCTGTTTCATAGGACGGCAGTTCGGGGCGCGGCAACCGCTGCCTTGACGCAGGTCGCTTGACCCCGCCCGTGCCGACGTCGATGAAGAGACGGTCGAGCGGGAGGAGCCGGGTGGCGATGCGGTCGGGCAGCCGAAGCAGGCGAGGGCCTTGATGGCGCGGTTGGGCGGCGGCCGGACCGATTCCGGACTGGTCACACTCGATGACGCTGCGGCTGATGCGGTCTCGCGCGTGCAGCCCGTCGCCGGGTTGCTGGAGCTGCCGCTTGCCGAAGCCGATGGCCATGTGCTGGCGCAAGCGGTGATGGCGCCGCGCGACTTGCCCCCCTTCGCCAATTCCGCGGTCGATGGTTATGCGATTCGTTTCGCCGACCTCGCGGCCGGCACCGCGACCAGCCTGCCTGTCCGAGGCCGGACGATGGCTGGCGAGGCTCCTGCGGCGCTGGAGCATGGCGCCTGGCGCATCTTCACCGGCGCGCCGGTTCCCAAGGGCGCCGATACCATCGTGATGCAGGAGGATGTCGTCGCCGGCGACGGCGTGGCCGTTCTGCCGGCGGGGATCAGGCGAGGCGCCAATCTGCGGCTGGCCGGGGAGGATGTCGCGCGCGGTCAAGAGGTGCTGCCGGCGGGGCGGCGTCTGCGTCCGGCGGATCTCGGGCTGCTCGCGGCACTTGGATTGGCCGCCGTCACCGTGCGTCGGCGCCCGCGTGTCGCGCTGTTCTCGACCGGCGACGAGCTGACGGAGCCAGGCGAGCCCCTCGGCCCCGCGGCGATCTACGACGCCAACCGGGCCATGCTGCGTGCCATGCTGGCGCGGGCCGGCGCCGACACCGTCGATCTCGGCATCCTGCGCGACGAGGCTGCCGGCCTTGAAACGCGATTGCGCGAGGCGGCTTCCGATTGCGATCTCGTGCTCACCTCCGGCGGCGTTTCGGTCGGGGAGGCCGATCATGTCAGGGATGCGGTCCAGGCTTGCGGCAGGCTCGATCTCTGGCGCGTGGCGATCAAGCCGGGCAAGCCGATCGCGATCGGCAGTATCGCCGGCACGCCGTTCATCGGGCTGCCCGGCAATCCGGTCGCGGTCTTCGTCGGTTTCACCTTCGTCGCCCGTCCGCTGATCGCCCGGCTGGCTGGCGAAACCTATGCGCCGCCGATAGCCCGGCCGGTCAGGTTGGGCTTCGCGCATGCCAGGAAGCCGGGCCGGCGTGAGTTCCTGCGGGTATCGCTGGAGCAGGGCGCCGATGGCATCACCGTCGCGCGCAAGCACCGTGGCGAGGGCGCGGGATCTCTCGCCTCGCTCGCGCAGTCGGATGGGCTTGTCGTGCTGGCCGAGGATGTCGCCCAGGTCGAGGCGGGAGATTGCGCTCCCTTCCTGCCTTATGCCGAGCTTCTCTAGTCGCGCCGGAAGATCACGCTCGCGCTCCAGCCCAGGAAGAGCGCCAGCAGCACCGTAACGAGGCCGTAGAGCAGCGCCCAGTCATAGGCGCCCAGGGCCAGCCGCTGCTCGATGCCGGTCTTGATCACCTCGAAATTGGTCTGCTGGCGCGCCAGCGGCACCCCGCCGGAATAGAGCACGATATCGACGGTGTAGGAGCCGGTCGGTGCCGTCGCGGGGATATCGACCGGCGCGCTGAACAGCGCGCTCGACAGGAATGTCACGCCGCGCTCCTCGTAGCCGTAGAGATCCTTGCCCTGCATGATCCGCACGAGGCTTTCGCGGAAGCGCTGCAAGCCGGGATCGAGATCGACCCAACTGCCCGAGGGGCGCTCGGCATTGACGAGGCCGATGCGGTCGCGCTGTGCCGTCTCGTTGCTCATCATCTCAGCGATCGGGCGATTGGTGGCGACGTGCAGGAAGACGGGATTGTCCGGGAAACGGCGCTGCGTCCGGTTGATCCAGATCGGACCCAGCCGCTCTTTCTCGCGCACCAGCAGCATGCGCTTGGGTCCACGCACCGTAACGATGATGTCGTAGGGGTCGCCGCGCGCGACCGTCCGGCCGTCGCGCTCGACCAGCCCGAACACCGTGAGCTGGCTGCCGGTATAGTTCGAGGTGATCTGGATCTGGTGGCTCGACATCGCGGCGATCAGCGTCTCGGCCCGGACCGCGCTGGCGGTGAGCGCGATCGCGAAAGCGGCGAGGGTTGCAGCAAGCCATCTCATCGCCCGCTCTCCGGCACGACGACGGAGAACGGCTCGCTCGGCGGAATGAAGAGCTCGATGGCAAAACGCAGGCCGACCGACAGGATCAGCAGCGCCAGCAGCAGGCGGAAGGATTCGACGTTGAGATTGCGCGCCGCGCGCCCGCCGAACTGTGCGCCGATCACGCCGCCGACCAGCAGCAGCACGGCCAGCACGAGGTCGACCGACTGATTGGTGACGGCATGCAGCAGGGTCGCGCCGGTCATTGTCACCAGGATCTGGAACAGCGAGGTCCCGACTACCACCGCCGGTGGGATGCGGAAGAAGTAGATCAGGCCGGGCACGAGAATGAAGCCGCCGCCGACGCCGAGCACGGCGCCGATGAAGCCGATGACCACAGCCAGCAGCGCGATGGGAATGACGCTGCAATAGAGACCGGAGCGATAGAAGCGCTGGCGGAAGGGCAGGCCCATCCACCACGGATGCATGCCGCCGCGCCGCTTCAGTCGCGCCGGCCTCCCGGCCCGGACGCGCAGCATCGCGCGCAGCGCGTCGTAGAGCATCAGCCCGCCGATGATCGAGAACAGGGTGACATAGGACAGCGTGATGACGAGCTCGAGCTGGCCGAGCCGGCGCATGGTGTTGAAGAACAGCACGCCGAGCACGGTGCCGACGATGCCGCCGCTGACCAGCACGCCGCCGAGCTTGAGATCGAGGGCCTTGCGTCGGAGATAGGTGAGGACGCCGGTCATCGAGGAGCCCGCGACCTGCGCCGCGACCGTCGCGACCGCCACCGCCGGCGGAATGTCGAGGAAGATCAGCAGTGGCGTCAGCAGGAAGCCGCCACCGACGCCGAACAGGCCGGAGATGAAGCCCACCGCACCACTCAGGCCGAGAACCATCAGGACGCTGATCGGCAGCTCGGCGATCGGCAGGTAGATCTGCACGCTTACCCCTCGCAAGGCGGGCGCATGGACATTGGCCTGCGCCCGATTGGTCCCAGACTAGCCTGTCCGGGTTAAGACAAGTTCCTGAAAAGGCAGGTTCCTGAAAAGGCAAAGACGGGCCGCTTCCGGCCCGCCTTAGGAAACGATCGTTCTTCCTCTCGCGTCAACACGTCGAAAGCATGACAGCGCGTGATGCGACTCAGGTCCGGGACTGCCTGGCCGGCTTGGGCGCTGCCGCGGTCGGCTGGGGATCCCAGCCCTTGGCGGGTGGCGTCACCTCATTCGAGGCGGCGTCGAGCGTCTTGGGCTTCCAGCTCGCCGCCACGCCCTTGGCAGCTGCGAGGTCCTCCGGCTTCAGGCGCTGGGCCACCTCGTCGCGCTTGCGGCCGGCATCCTCGTCGCCCTGGCCGGCCGCGACCGAGAACCAGAGGAACGACTGGGCGAGATCGGTCGGCGCTCCGAGGCCGCGCCCGAGCAGCACGGCGAGATTGTACTGGCTGTCGCGGACCCCGAGCTCCGCCGCGCGGCGGAACCACTCCGTCGCCAGCGCGTAGTCCGGCTTGCCGGCAGCGCCCTCGGCATGGAGCACGGCGAGATTGTGCATCGCCTTGGCATTGCCGCGCTCGGCGGCGCGCTGATACCAGATCCGGGCGAGCGACAGGTCGCGCTGCGTCCCGATGCCCTTCTCGAACATGTTGCCGACACGGAACTGCGCCGGGGCCAATCCGGCGACCGCGGCACGCTCGAACAGTCGCAGCGCGAGCTTCGGGTCGCGCTGGTTGGCCGGGCCATCGGCGGCCTTGCTAGCCAGTTCGTAGACCGCGCGCGCATCGCCATCCTGGGCTGCCTTGCGAAGGCCGGCGCTGCCGAAGCCGGCCGGCAGGTCGCCGATGCCGGTGACCTGCCCCGGCTCGGCCGGCATGGCAGGAGCTGCGGACGCGACGTCAGCGGTGGCAGGCGTGGCCGAGGCGGCGATGGATCGCTCGGTCGCCGCATTGCTGGCGGCCGACGCATCCTGCGCGGCGGCGGGCAGCGCCGAGGACTGATCCTTTGCAGGAGCCTGCGCCGGCGAGGCCGGCACGTCAGGCTCGGTGGCAGGCGGCGCGATCAGGCTGCGGGCTTCGCCGTTGGCGGTCTTGTCGCCATTGCCGCGCAGCGAGGACGTCACGAGATGCGCGGTGCCCATGGCGAGGACCAGCGCGGCGAGGCCGAGCAGCAGCGGGCGCTTGCGCTTCGCCATCATCTCCTTGAGCCGGCTCGGGCTCTTGGCCGATGGCTCCGCCGCCGGCGAAGGTGTAGCGGCGGCCGCTTCGCTCGCGGCCTTGGCAGAGCGCCGCGCGGCGGCGATCAGGCTCTGGCGGACCGACTGCGGGTCCTGGCCTGCGCCGATCGTGGCTTCGGGGCGCGGGCGTCCGGAGCCGGGCTCCAGCGGGATATCGAAAGCCGTGCTCGCCGGCAGGGTCGGCTCGCTGCGGGCGGGTTCGCCGGCCGGCATGGCGAAACGGTCCTGCACGGCCGCGCCCACCGAAAGGCCATGGTTGTCGCGGGCAGGGGCGGGATTGGTCCGGACGAGACCGTCGCCGGCACGCATCGCCGCAGCCAGTCCGTTCGACGACGGGCGGCGTTCACCCTGCAGTTCGGCCTCGAGGCTCGCGAGCCGCGACATGATCGTCTCGAGCGAGCCGTGGACGGCGCCAAGCGCGTCCCGGGTCTGGCTGTCGGAAGAGACATGGTTGTCGCGCAGGCCCGTCACCAGGCTCGACAATTCGGCGATGCCCTTGCCCGATGCCGCCGTGCTGGCCGCCTGGGCGAGTGCGGCCCGTTCGGCCGCCGTTTCCTCGCGCATCGAACGCAGGTGGACCACGAGGTCCTGCAGCGTGCGCTCCATGCCGTTCTCGGCCGAGCGGGTCGCGGATGCCTCGTCGAGGCGGCTGGCGATGCCGGAAATCTGCCTTTCGAGGGCATCGAAGGATTCGGCGTTCGCGCCGGGCGCGCCGGCCTCGTCGATCTTCTCGGCGAGATGGCGCAGCATCTGCTCGATCGGATTGAGGTCGACCGAGGTCGCGCCGTCCCCGGCCATCCGAGTCAACTGGTTGGCGGCGGCGAGACTTTCGATCCGGGCCGAGAGGGCTTCGATCTGGCGGGAGACCGTGGACGGGCCTTGCTCGGCCAGGCCCTCGATCCGCTGTTGCAGCGAGTCGATGCGGCTGGCGAGGTAATCGCTTTGCCGCGAGGAAATGGTCTCGTCCAGCTTCTGGGTGGCGACTTCGTCGAACTTGCGCGAGAGCATGTCGATTTGGCTCGCGAGCGAGGTCAGCAGGCTTGCGCCGGGGATCTCGCCGCGCTGCGACAGCACGACGCTGCGCACATCGTCGATGGCGCTCGCCAGGCTGCGCAGTTCGCCCATGTCGGGGCGGACGTCGCGCAGCCGGCCGATCTCGAAGCCGAGCGTCGCGACCTGCTGGGACAGGTCGTCCAGCTTGTGGTCCTGCCCGCCGGCGCCGAGGAGATCCCTGAGCTCCGCGATGTCGCGCCTGACGGGGTCGAGATTGGCGACCTGGCCGCCGCGGGTCGCGAGCGCATCGACCTTGGCGGCGAGATGCGCGATCTCGAGCTGGAAGCGCTGGTAGCTTTCGCCGGCCCGGTCCTGCGACAGCCGCGAGACTTCCGCCTCGATGCGGGTAAGGGGCTTGAGCAGGGGCTCGAACTGGTCGCGCCGATCGAGCTGGTCGAGGCGCTCGGCCAGCAGGCCGATCTTGGCTTCGATGGCGCTGGTGTCCACCCGGACCGGCGCGGCCGGCCGCTGCGGCTGCACCGGGCGGCGGCTGTCATGGGAGAGGCGCGAGCCGAGCTCGCGCAGATCCTCGCGCAGGGCCGAGATGCGCTCGGGCGCAACCACGGCCGGCCGCGCTGGGGCGGTCTCGTCGGTGTCTAGGACGCGCTGGCGCGTGCGGATGTCGGTGACGGCGGCGGCAAGGCCTTCGCGGCTGAAGGCGAGGCGGGGCGCCTGTTCCGCGCGGGCCTGCTGCGTTTCGATGCCGCGGCGTTCGATCTCGGCGATGCGCTCGCCCATCGTCTTGATCGCGTCGGCGATGACGTTGGTGGCGCGCTCCTGGCGCTCGGCCGAGCCGCGCTCGCTCGACGACAGGCGATCCTCGGTCTTCTCGATCCAGCGGGTGATCGAATCCAGCGCGCCGGCGGTCCGGGCATTGGCTTCGCGGGTCATGCTTTCGAGGGCGGCCGCCTGGCCGACCAGGCTGTCGATCGCCTCGCGTGAGGGAGCCGGGGCTGCCTGCCGTGGCGCAGTGTCCGTCCGAGCCTGCGAGAGGCGGGCCAGACGCTCAGACAAGGCGGCGATGTCGAGCTGTTCCGGGACCGAGGGAGCGGGTGCTGCAGCAGCGAACTGCGCCTCTTCGCTCTCGTCGCGGATTTTATGGTCGAGCCATTCGCCGAGCGTCATGCCGGCCCGGCGGGCTGCTGCCTTTGCCGCATCACGCGTCCGGGGATCGACGCCCTTTACGCTCCAGGGCAAGCTCGTGGCCATGATGTCGCTCGCCTAAGGGGACCTTGTCTGCGGCAGGCGAGGCCCCCTGGTGCCATCGCCTTCCGCGCGAACCTTGGCAGGTCGTGAAGATATCGTTGACGAAGCCACGATGCCGATGCGCGTTCCCGACATTTGGCCGCCATGGTAAACAGCAGGTTAATAAGCAGGGTGCCGATCGTTAATTTTTTCCGAATGCCCCTCGGCAGGCGGCCCTTCCAAGACATGTAACGGTAACTTACCCCGCCAGGGAGACGTATTACCTGACGCTGCGGGAGCACCTTCCCTATGACTGCGGGATCGATCGATGCCGAAATACGGATCGGCGATTCGATCCCATCGCAAGGATTGCAGCTTTCATGTCACGCCAAAGCTTGGCTATGGCGGGTTCCTCGATTCATGAATCCCGCTCCGCCGACCCCGCCGCCGATGCAGATCAGGCGAGCGATTTCACCATCAGCGACCTCGCCCGCGATTTCGGCGTGACGCTGCGAACGCTCCGTTTCTATGAATCGCGGGGCCTGATCGCGCCGAGCCGTTCCGGCATGACGCGCATCTATTCGGCGCGCGACCGGGCGCGTCTCGCGCTGATCCTCAAGGGCAAGCAGCTCGGTTTCACGCTGGTCGAGATCCGCGCCATGCTCGCCAACGAGGATAAGAAGGGCGGTGCCGGCGAGGGGGCAGCTTCCGTCGGCGGCCTGCAGCTCAGCCGGGAGCAGATCGTGGAGCAGCTCGATCTGCTTCGCAGCCAGCGGGCCGAGATCGAAAGCGCGATCGCCGAGCTCGAAGGCTCGCTGACCCGTCTCGGCAAGGCCTGAGCAGGTCAGGCTCCATGGCTTGATCTCGTGTCGGCGCAGCGGCATTTACACGCCGGAGCACCCACGGGATGACACGATATCTTCACAAAGCCCCGGTTCGGCCGGGGCTTTTTTTATGGCCGCGTCGCGCTCCCGCCATCCCGAGGACGACAAAATCGCGATGCCGCAGTTGCATCTGCGCCAAGATTGTTTATATATGAACTATCTTGATGCGGCGACAGCGATCAGGCGCCGCTTTTGCGACGAGAGGGAGGATCCGATGCCGGTCTACAAGGCACCCGTCGACGACACGCTTTTCCTGCTCAACGACGTCTTCAACATCGAGCGCTACAACAACCTCCCAGGTTTTGCCGACGCCTCGTCGGACGTGATCGAGGCCGTGCTCGGCGAGGGCGCCAAGCTCTGCGAGGAAGTCCTCCAGCCGATCAACTGGTCCGGCGACCAGGAAGGCTGCACCCGCCACGCGGACGGCCGCGTCACGACGCCGAAGGGCTTCAAGGCGGCCTATGAGGCCTATGCCCGCGGCGGCTGGATCGGGCTGGCCATGGATCCGGAATATGGCGGCCAGGGCCTGCCCTACACGCTCGGCGCCGTGATGAACGAATATGCCTCGGCGGCGAACATGGCCTTCGCCATGTATCCGGGCCTGACAATGGGCGCGATCGCGGCGCTCTACGTCCACGGCTCCGACGAGATCAAGCGCACCTATCTGCCGAAGATGATCGACGGCACCTGGTCCGGCACCATGAACCTGACCGAGCCGCATTGCGGCACCGATCTCGGCCTGCTCAAGGCCAAGGCCGTGCCGAACGGCGACGGCTCCTATGCCATCTCCGGCACCAAGATCTTCATCTCGGCCGGCGAGCAGGACATCACCGAGAACATCGTCCATCTCGTGCTCGCCCGCATCGAGGGCGCGCCGGCCGGCGTGAAGGGCATCTCGCTCTTCGTCGTGCCGCGCAACCAGCTGGGCGAAGACGGCTCGGTCGGCGCCAATAACGGCGTCTCCTGCGGCTCGATCGAGCACAAGATGGGCATCCACGGCAACGCGACCTGCGTCATGAACTATGACGGCGCGCAGGGCTGGCTGGTCGGCGCCGAGAACAAGGGCCTCAACGCCATGTTCGTGATGATGAACGAGGCGAGGCTCGGCGTCGCGATCCAGGGCCTCGCCCAGTCCGAGGTCGCCTATCAGAACGCCGTCGCCTACGCCAAGGAGCGCCTGCAGGGCCGCGCGCTGACCGGCGCCAAGGAGCCCGGAAAGCCGGCCGACCCGATCATCGTCCATCCCGACGTGCGCCGCACGCTGATGTCGATCAAGGCCTTCAACGAGGCGGCACGTGCCTTCGTGCTGTGGAATGCCCTGAAGTCGGACGTCGCCCATCGCTCACAGGATGCCGCCGAGCGCCAGGCGGCTGACGACCAGCTCGGCCTGATGACGCCGGTGCTCAAGGGCGTGCTCACCGATGTCGGTTTCGACAATGCGGTGAAGGCGCAGCAGATGTTCGGCGGCCACGGCTACATCGCCGAAACCGGGGTCGAGCAGTTCGTCCGCGATGCCCGCATCGCCATGATCTACGAGGGCGCCAACGGCGTGCAGGCGATGGACCTCGTCGGCCGCAAGCTCGGCCGAGACGGCGGCCGCGGCATCATGGCCTTCTTCAACGAGGTCGGCGGCTTCCTGAAGGACAACGCCGAGGACGAGGCGTTGAAGCCCTTGCTCGGACCTCTCCAGGTCTCGCTGGGCCATCTCCAGCAGGCGGCGATGTGGTTCATGAACAACGCGCTCGCCAAGCCGGACAATGCCGGCGCCGGCGCGAACGACTTCATGCACCTGCTCGGCCTCGTCTCGCTCGGCTACATGTGGGTGAAGATGGCCAAGGCCGCGCAGGAAAAGCTCAAGGCCGGAGCCGACGAGCGGATGAGCGGGAAGCTGGTCACGGCGCGCTTCTTCATGGAGCGCACCTTGCCGGAAACCGCGGCTCATCTGGCGCGGATCACGGCCGGCGCGGATACGACCATGGCGCTGAGCCCAGACCAGTTCTGAGCAACGCCGCGCTCGCCGTCATTGCGAAGAGCGATAGCGACGAAGCAATCCAGGAGCCGCATGGCTCGACGGTTTCGCACAGTCCACCTGGATTGCTTCGCTTCGCTCGCAATGACGGTTAGGCTCGACACAAAATAACGAGATCGGAGGCCGCCCAAATGGCAGACGCATTCATCTACGACCATGTCAGGACGCCCCGCGGCAAGGGCAAGGCGGACGGCTCGCTCCACGAAGTGACCGCGATCGAGCTCGGCACCCAGGCCCTGCGCGCGATCAAGGACCGCAACAACCTCGATCCGCTCCTCGTCGAGGACGTGGTGATGGGCTGCGTCGACCCGGTCGGCGAGGCTGGCGCCGATATCGCCCGTACCGTCGCGCTCAAGGCCGGCTACGGCAAGGAAGTGCCGGGCGTGCAGATCAACCGCTTCTGCGCCTCCGGGCTCGATGCGGTGAACCTCGCCGCGGCGCAGGTCATGTCCGGCCAGAAGGAGATGGCGATCGGCGGCGGCGTCGAGTCGATGTCCCGCGTCGGCATGGGCGCCTCGGGCTTCGGCATCGCGGTCGATCCATCCGTCGCCATCGACACCTATTTCATGCCGCAGGGCGTCGCGGCCGACTTGATCGCGACCAAATACGGCTTCTCGCGCGACGATGTCGACGCCTTCGCCGTGCGCTCTCACCAGCGCGCTGCAAAAGCCTGGCAGGAAGGCCGCTTCAAGAACTCGGTGATCCCGGTCACTGACGTCAACGGCCTGGTCATCCTCGACCGTGACGAGACGATCCGCCCGGGCACCGACATGCAGACGCTGGCCGCGCTCAAGGCCTCCTTCGTGCAGATGGGCGAGATGGGCGGCTTCGATGCGGTCGCGACCGCGGCACACCCCGATGTCGAGTTCGTCAACCACGTCCACCATGCCGGCAATTCGTCTGGCATCGTCGATGGGGCGGCTGCCGTGCTCGTCGGCTCCAAGAAGGCCGGTAAGGCTGCGGGCCTGAAGCCCCGCGCCCGCATCAAGGCCTTCGCCACGGTCGGCTCAGACCTCGCGCTGATGTTGACCGGTCCGGTCGACGTCACCGAGCGCGTGCTGAAGAAGGCCGGTATGACGCTGAAGGATATCGACCTCTTCGAACTGAACGAGGCCTTTTCCTCGGTCGTTCTGCGCTATCAGCAGGCCTTCGACATCGACGACGAGATTCTCAACGTCAATGGCGGCGCCATCGCGATGGGCCACCCGCTCGGCGCGACCGGCGCGATGGTGCTCGGCACCGTGCTCGACGAGCTGGAGCGCCAGGACAAGCAGGTCGCGCTGGTGACGCTCTGCGTCGCCGTCGGCATGGGCGTCGCCACCATCATCGAGCGCGTCTGAGCGGACGGACAGGGAGAGACATCATGAACCTCACCAATTTCCGCTTCGAGACCGACGCCGATGGCATCGCTGTCGCGACCTGGGATATGCCGGGCCGCTCGATGAACGTCATCACCCCCGAGGTGATGGAAGAGCTGAACCAGATCGTCGACACGGTCGCGGGCGATGAAGCCATCAAGGGCTGCGTCATCACCTCCGGCAAGGAGAGCTTCTCCGGCGGCGCCGACCTCACCATGCTCCAGGGCTTGCGCGATCTCTATGTGACGCTCGCCAAGGAGAAGGGCGAGGCCATCGCGATGCAGAGCTTCTTCGACGAGAGCCGCAAGCTCTCGCTGCTCTATCGCAAGCTCGAAACCTGCGGGAAACCGTTCGCCGCTGCGATCCATGGTGTCTGCCTCGGCGGTGCCTTCGAGCTCTCGCTCTCCTGCCAGTACCGCGTTGTCTCGGACGAGGCTTCGACCCGCGTCGGCCTGCCCGAGATCAAGGTCGGGCTCTTCCCCGGCGCCGGCGGCACCCAGCGTGTCGCCCGGCTGATGCAGACCGGCGACGCGCTCCAGATGATGTTCAAGGGCGAGCAGGTGAAGGCGCTGCCGGCGCGCAATTCCGGCCTCGTCCATGCCGTCGCCCCGCGCGCCGATATCGTCCAGAACGCCAAGGACTGGCTCAAGGCCAATCCGCAGGCGACCGCGCCTTGGGACCAGAAGGGCTTCAAGCTGCCCTCCAACAAGGTGCATTCGCCGGCAGGCATGCAGATCTGGCCACCGGCCAACGCGATCTATCGCCGCGAGACCAACGACAACTACCCGGCGGCTCGCGCCATCCTCTCGGCGGTCTATGAGGGCCTGCAGCTTCCGATCGACCTCGGCCTCAAGGTCGAGAGCCGCTACTTCGCCAAGATCCTGCGGACGAAGGAGGCGGCCTCGATGATCCGCTCGCTCTTCGTCTCGATGCAGGAGCTCAACAAGGGCGCCCGCCGCCCGGCCGACGTGCCGCCGTCCAAGCTCAAGAAGGTCGGCGTCATCGGCGCCGGCTTCATGGGCGCCGGCATCGCCTATGTCACGGCACAGGCGGGCCTGGAGGTCGTGCTGATCGACAAGGACATCGAGGCGGCCGAGAAGGGCAAGGCCTACTCGCACAAGCTCGTCTCCGATCAGATCATGAAGGGCCGCGCCAAGACCGCCGACCGCGACGCGCTGCTCGGCCGCATCAAGGCCTCGGCCGATTATGCCGATCTCAAGGGCTGCGACCTGATCGTCGAGGCCGTGTTCGAGGACCCGAAGGTCAAGGCAGAGGTCATCGCCAAGGTCGAGGCCGTCGTCGGCCCGCGCACCATCTTCGGCTCCAACACCTCGACGCTGCCGATCACCGGCCTTGCCGAGACCAGCCAGCGCCCGAAGAACTTCATCGGCATCCATTTCTTCTCGCCGGTCGAGAAAATGCTTCTGGTCGAGGTCATCATGGCCAAGAAGACCGGCAAGAAGGCGCTCGCCATGGCGCTCGACTTCGTTCGTGCGATCAAGAAGACGCCGATCGTCGTCAACGATGTCAGGGGCTTCTACGCCAATCGCTGCGTCGGCAACTACATCCGCGAAGGCCATCTGATGCTGATGGAAGGCGTGCCGCCGGCGATGATCGAGGCCGCCGGCAAGCAGGCCGGCATGCCGGTCGGCCCGCTCTCGCTCAATGACGAGGTCGCGGTCGATCTCGCCTGGAAGGTGCTGAAGGCGACGAAGGTCCAACTGGGCGAAGGCGCCGTCGATCCGGCGCAGGAGAAGCTGCTCGCCGACATGGTCGAGAAGCATGGCCGTCTCGGCCGCAAGAACAGGAAGGGCTTCTACGATTATCCGGAAGCCGGGCCGAAGCGGCTCTGGCCGGGCCTCGCCGAGCTCGCAGGCAAGCGGCTCGATCCCGACAGCGTCGACATCGAGGAGCTGAAGCACCGCCTCCTGGTGACGCAGGCGCTGGAAGCCGCGAAGACCTACGAGGAAGGCGTCGTCACCGATCCGCGCGAGGCGGATGTCGGCTCGATCATCGGCTTCGGCTTCGCGCCTTACTCGGGCGGCACGCTGTCCTTTATCGACAATATGGGTGCGGCCGCCTTCGTGAAGCTCTGCGAGAAGCTGGCCAAGAGCCATGGCGAGCGCTTCAAGCCGAACCGCCTGCTGAAGCGCATGGCCAAGACCGGCGAGAGCTTCTACGGCACGGCCGAGAAGAAGGTGGCCTGAGCGGTCGGGGTCACCATGGCCATCCGGCCGATCCTCCGCTTCCCCGACCCGCGCCTGCGCGTGGCCGCCACCGCGGTCATGCACTTCGATGCCGATCTGCGCGAGCTTGCCGCCGATCTGCTCGACACCATGCGAGAGGCGCCCGGCATCGGCATCACTGCGCCGCATGTCGGCGTGCTCCTGCGGCTGGTGGTGCTGGAGCTGAAGCAGGGCGATGTCCGGACCTACGTCAATCCCGTGCTGGACTCGGTCTCGCGCGAGACCCTCTGCCATGTCGAGGGCAGTGTCTCGATGCCGGGCGTCACCGACGAGTTGGAGCGCCACGCCCGCGTGAAGGTGCGCTATCGCGACCTCGACGGCGGCGAGCATGTCGAGGAGGCGGACGGCCTGCTGGCGGTCTGCCATCAGCACGAGATCGACCAGCTCGACGGCGTCTTCTGGATAGACCGCCTGTCGCGGCTCAAGCGCGACAGGCTGATCGCCCGCTACAACAAGCTCCGGCGCGGTTAATTGTCGTCGAGCGCCGCAGCTCGCCGTCATTGCGAGCACAGCGAAGCAATCCAGGGGCGTAGAGCACGATCGCTTCGAGTCTGGGCCGCTGGTTAAAGCGCCAGATCCTCGTAGAGGTCGCGCCAGCCTTGGTTCATCGTCTCTATCAAGGCCAGTTTCTTGGCGCGCGAGCCGGCTTTGATCTGTTTTTCTCGCGTAATCGCCTCGTCCATACGCTCGTGACGTTCGTACCAAGCGAGGAGCTTGCAACCGTAACGGCGGGTGAAACCCGGAGCGGCTCCGGTTCGGTGTTGCCAAATGCGCTCGCCGAAATTGGAGGCGACGCCGACATACAGCGTGCCGTTGCGCCTGCTCGCCATGATATGGACTGCCGGCTCGCGCTTTCCCTTCTCCGGCTCTTTCCGTCGTTGCGAGACGCAGCCACAAAGCAATTCAAGAGTGTAGGGTGAGGCGTTCGGCCTGCGGCCCTGGATTGCTTCGCTGCGCTCGCAATGACGGAGATCGGCTCAGTTCGCGACCGCCCGGATCGCCCGGCGCAGCTTGCCGATCAGTTCTTCGATCTGGCTTTCCGTGATGATCAGCGGGGGCGAAAAGGCGAGGGTGTCGGCTGCCGTCCGCACCATCAGGCCTTCCTCGCGGAAGAGGCGGTCCATCGCCTCGAACGCACGCTTGCCCACGCCATCGGCACGCGGCGCGAGGTCGACGGCCCCGACGATGCCAAGCGTGCGGATGTCGACCACGTTCGGCTCACCCTTCAGGCTCATCACCGCATCGGCCCAGGCGCCTTCCATGGCGCGCGCCCGCTCGAACAGGCCCTCGTCGCGATAGATGTCGAGCGTGGCCAGGCAGGCGGCGGCCGCCAGCGGATGGCCCGAATAGGTGTAGCCGTGGAACAGCTCGATGACGTTGTCCGGGCCGCCCATGAAGGCGTCGTAGATATGCTTGCGCACGATCACGCCGCCCATCGGCACGGTTCCGGAGGTCACGCCCTTGGCGAAGGTGATCATGTCCGGAATCACGCCGTAGCGCTCGGCGGCGAAGGCGAAGCCCAGTCGCCCGAAGCCGGTGATGACTTCGTCGAAGATCAACAGGATGCCGTGCTTGTCGCAGATCTCGCGCAGGCGCTTGAGATAGCCCTTCGGCGGCGGCAGCGCGCCGGTCGAGCCGGCCATGGGCTCGACGATCACGGCAGCGATGGTCGAGGCGTCGTGGAGCGCGACGATGCGCTCGAGGTCATCCGCGAAATGCGCGCCGTAGTCCGGCTCGCCCTTGCTGAAGGCCTGCTTTTCGCGGTCATAGGTATGGGCGAGGTGGTCGGTGCCGGTCAAAAGTCCGCCGAAGAACTTGCGGTTGTTGACCATGCCGCCGACCGAGATGCCGCCGAAGCCGACGCCGTGATAGCCGCGCTCGCGGCCGATCAGCCGGGTTTTCGAGCCCTTGCCGGAGATGTTCCAGTAGGCGAGCGCGATCTTGAGCGCCGAATCCGCGGCCTCCGAGCCGGAGCCGGCGAAGAAGACATGGTCGAGATCGCCCGGCGCCAGGGCCGCGATGCGAGCCGCAGCGGCGAAGACCTTGGGGTGCCCGTACTGGAAGGAGGGGGCGTAATCGAGATCGCGCGCCTGAGCCTGGATTGCCTGGATGATCGGCTCGCGGGCATGCCCGGCATTGCAGCACCACAGGCCCGCCGTGCCGTCCATGACCGGCTTGTTCTCCGGCGTGTAGTAGAACATGCCCTCGGCGCGCGCGATCATGCGCGGGTCCTTCTTGAACGACCGGTTGGCCGTAAACGGCATCCAATAGGCTTCGAGATCGTTCGGTGTGGCGGTGGCGGTGGCGGATGATGCGGACGTCATGCGAAGGCCCCTGTGGATTAACCTTGGTTAAAGCTAGCAGGAGCCAGCGGCCTGTAAATCGCCATCATGGCGGCTCACGGCTGCGTCTTGCGGATGGCGGCACGAAACCGGCTGCGGGTGACGTAGCGTCGCCGATGGCGTAGACTCCCCGCTCGTGGGGGCGAAAACCGAACGGACCCCGATGACGGAAGGCGCTGATGATCCTGGACGGCTGGATGTGCGGGCCGCGGCGATCATTCGCGCGGGTCTCGACCGCGTCCTCGTATCGGACGCCTTTCGCGCCGCGCCCCAGCTCTCGGCGTTTCTGAATTTCGTTGTCGAACGCACGGTCGAGGGCCGCGCCGTCGAGCTGAAAGGCTATACGATCGCGGTCGAAGGTCTCGGCCGTCCCGCCGACTTCAATCCCCAGCTCGACCCGATCGTTCGCGTCGAGGCCGGCCGGCTGAGGCGGGCGCTGGCGCAGTACTATGCCGGCGAAGGCCGCGGCGACCCCGTGCAGATCTCGATGCCGGTCGGCGGCTATGTCCCGGTCTTTACCTGGTTCGGGGGCGAGGGCAGCCGGATCGATACCGAAGCCGCTGATGATGCGCCGGAGCGGGACGGGCGTACGGCCCGCCGCTGGACGGGCCTCAGCCTCGCTGCCCTGGCGCTGGGGCTTCTCGCGCTGGGCTGGTGGTATCTGGGTCCCGGGCGTGTGCCGGCGGCGCCGGACGGAGGCAAATCCGCGACGACCGAGCAGGCCGCGGGCATCTCGCACGAGGCGGCGACGCCGCGTCTCCTACGTGTCGCGATCATCCCTTCCAATCCCCCTTCCGATGCCAGTCTCGCCGCGGTCCTGCGGCGCTTCTCGGCCCTGCTTGTCGATGCCATGGCGCGTTTCGACGATCTCGTGACCATGAAGGCGCCTCTGCCGGACGCCACCCTCGCGGACGAGGTCGATTATGTCATCGAGATCGATGCCCAGGGCCTGGATGGCGGGGCCGTGGGGCTCGCCCGGCTGCGCTCGGTGAGGGACGGGCGCATCGTCTGGACGACCTCGTCGAGCCGCTCCTCGCTCGCGACGCTGCAGGAAAGCGATCTGGCCGAGATGGCGAGGCGGCTGGCGACGCGCTTGACCGAGCCTTTCGGCATCATCCCCGCCGATGCGCGCCAGTTCACGGCGTCCTCGGCGATGCGCTGCATCCTGAAGGCCTTCGACGCGCGTCGCTCCATGCTGCCTGAGATGCATCTGGCCGCCCGGCTCTGTCTGGCCCAGCTCGTCGAGCAGGATCCGGGTTTCTACCCGGCCTGGGCCCATCTCGCGATCATGACGCTCGGTGAGCACGGGATGGTCGTCCAGTCCCCTGAGGGCGATGCCGCGCTGAGTGACGCGGATCGGATCCTGCCGCCACTCGACCGCTCACTGGCGGCCGCCCTGACGGCGGTCCGTCTCGCCCCGTCGGGTGCGCGCGCCTATCAGGCGCTGATGAAGGTGCTGTTGCTGCGCGGCGCGACCGACGAGGCGATCCAGATGGGCCGCGAGGCGCAGGCCCGCAATCCCTATGATCCGGAGATCCTGGCTGATGTCGGGGCGCTTTACGTCCGGCTCGATCGCCCCCTCGAAGGGCTGCCCCTGCTGGAGCGTGCGATCTCGCTGAGCGTGGCCCGCCCGCCGCGCTACGACTTCTATGCATTCCTCGGAGCCTATCTGGTCGGGGCGGGAAAAGCGTCGGAAGGCTATGCCGGAATGCTGGCCGCGGACACGAGCCCGCTCAGCCTGCTCGGCCAGGCGCTCAAGGCGGCCGCGGAAAACGATCCGCAGAAGCAGGCGAAGTCGATCGCGCAGCTCGTCGAGAAGACCCCGCTTTTCGGGCAGGACCCCCGCGCTTTTTTCCAGCGGAGGGGGTTTTCCGAGCCGGTGATCGACAAGGTCCTGACGGCGCTCGGTCTGAGCAAGCCATAGCGGCAGGCGGCAGGGGCGGCCGGCACGGAAGCTGGCTGTGGCGGAAATGAGGCGCGTCGCTCGCTTAACCGCGCCGGCAAGGTTAATCTGCGGTTCGAGACCGTGATTCGTTGACCTTCCGATTTTCTCAACCCTAGCGCGAGCGCTGCCGTGGCATCTGCCCGCCTGAAAGCCCTGCATCCGCTCGCCGGCGCCGTGACCGGCCTGTCGGCCGGAGCCGCTGTCGCGATCCTGCTTCCGGGCGGGCTCGGTGCGGCGCTCGGCCTGCTGGCGTCCGGGGCCGGTGTCATGCTGTCGATGCGCGCTTTCGAGCGTCGCGGCCTGGCCCGGCACGAGCAGGCCATGGCCGGGCTCGGCGAGGTCAAGGTCCGGCTCGCTACCAATGCCATCCGGCTCGACGCCCTGTCGGAGCGCGTCCAGCAGATGCCGATGCGCGATGCCGATGCGGCGCCGGCGCGCGCCGCCATTCACGAGCTGACGGCCGAGGTTGGCCTGCTCGGCGATCTGATCCATCAGGTCGCGACGACGCTTTCCGATCACGAGACCGTCCTCGCCCGCTTGCCCGAGCCCGCTGCCGCGCTTCCCGCGTCCGTGCCGGAGGTCGTGCTTGATCCGGAAGCGGTACGCCGGGAACGGGCCGAAAAGCTCACCGCCGAGCGGGCCGCTGCCGCCGCCAAGGCGCGGGAGGAAGCAGAGGCCGAGCGTGCGGCCCTGATCGGCAGGGCGCTGAGCGAAGGCGGGCTTGAAGTTCATCTGCAGCCGATCGTGTCGCTGCCGCAGCGCCGGACCTGCGGCTACGAAGCGCTGGCGCGCTTGCGGCTGGACGAGAACACGCTGCTGCTGCCGCACGAGTTCATCGAGACCGTCGAGGCGCGCGGCTTCGGGCCGACGCTTGATGCGCTCGTCCTGACGCGGGCACTGGCGATCGCGCGCCATCTCGGCTCGAAGGATGGCGGCATCTTCGTCTCCTGCAATTTCAGCAACGCAACCTGGACGTCCTCGCGGGCGCTGGCCGCCCTGACCCGCATTCTCGACAAATACCGCGAGCACACCGGTCACCTGGTCATCGAAATGCCGCAGGCCGTCTTCCGCGAGCTCGACCCGACCAGCCTCGGCCTGCTCGGCGCGATGTCGGCGAACGGTGTGCGTTTCGCGCTCGACCAGCTCGTCGACCTGCGACTCGATCCCCGCGCGTTGTTCGATCGCGGCGTCCGTTATGTGAAGGCGCCGGCCGCATTGCTGCAGGCCCATCTCGACGGCCGGGTCCAGAGCGATATCGATGCCGGCGATCTCGCAACCCTGCTGGCGCGCGTCTCGATCAGCCTCGTGGCGGACCAGGTCGAGGACAATCCCGCAGCCGCCGACATGATCGAGCTCGGCGCCACGATGGGGCAGGGGCAGGCCTTCTCGCCGCCCCGTCCGGTCAAGCCCGAGGTCTTCGCCGAGCCTGAACCCACGCCAGTGGCGGCGCCGGTCCCCGCCGAGCCTTCCCGGCCGCCGGAAAGCATCGTCGAGCGGCTGATGGGGCGGGATCGGCTCGCGCAGGATCCCGCTGCCATTCCCGAGCCGGCCCCGCAGGCCCGCCCGGAGCGGCTGCCCTTCCGGTCCGTCCTGCGCCGCGCCAGCGCCTGACGCACGGCCGTTTACTGCGCTCTCCGGTTCCGCTTCCGGCGAATCCCGTCTAGATCAGGCTCTGTCGAAGGGCGAGCTTCGCTCTTCCCCTATCAAGCGCCGGAGATCGAGACAGTGTCGCCATCGGGGATCGCTTCCACCCTTCCGCTTTCGGGCTTCTCCGAGGTCGCGGACCGCTTCGATCTCTGCCTGTGCGATGTCTGGGGCGTCGTCCATAACGGCGTCGCCGCCTATCGCGACGCGGTCGCCGCGCTGATGCGGATGCGCGAGCGCGGCATCAGCGTCGTCCTCGTCACCAATGCGCCGCGCCCGGCCGATGTCATCGTCGGCCAGCTGGATAATTTTGCCGTGCCGCGCGAGGCCTGGGATGCGATCGTCACCTCCGGCGACGTCTGCCGCTCGCTGATTCGCGACCGGGCGGGCGAGCCGATGTTCCGCCTCGGCCCCGATCGCGACCTGCCGCTGATCGCCGGGCTCGACGTGCGCGAGACTTCCCCCGACGAGGCGGCCTATGTGCTCTGCACAGGCCTGTTCGACGACGAGAATGATACGGCCGCGACCTATGGCGACCTGCTGGCCGGGTTTGCGGCGCGCGGGTTGCCGCTGATCTGCGCCAATCCCGATCTCGTGGTCGAGCGCGGCGGCCATATCATTCCCTGTGCCGGGTCGGTCGCGCTTGCTTACGAGGAGATCGGCGGCCGGGTGATCTATGCCGGCAAGCCGCACCGTCCGATCTACGAGGCGGCGGTGGCGGCTGCCGAGAAGGCTCGCGGAACATCGATCGCCCGCGACAGGATCTGTGCCATCGGCGATGCGATCCGCACCGACATTGCTGGCGCCGATGCCTTCGGCGCTGCCGGCATCATGGTGCTGGCCGGCATCCATGCCCAGGATCTGATGGAAGCGTCATGGCAGGAGCGTCACGGCTGGTTCGGCCGGCAGACGCATCGCCCGGCCTATGCGATGCCGCATCTGGTCTGGTGATATCGATCAGGCCGCAGCGCAGACCGATTCGATCTTGGTCTTCAACGTCTGCGCGTTGAACGGCTTGACGATGTAGTTGCTGACGCCGGCCTTCTTGGCCGCGACGACGTTCTCGGTCTTCGATTCGGCGGTGACGATGATGAACGGCGTCTCTGCCAGAGCCGTTTCCTCGCGGACCTTCTGGAGCAGTTCGAAGCCGCTCATCGGCTCCATGTTCCAGTCGGAGATCACGAGGCCGTATTTCTTGTCGCGCATCTTCGAGATCGCGGCCGAGCCGTCCGATGCGTCGTCGACATTCTCGAAGCCGAGCTGCTTCAGCAGGTTACGGATGATGCGGACCATCGTCTGGTAGTCATCGACGACGAGGATCGGCATGGACGGATCGAGAGCCATTCTGATGCTCCAGGCATGACGGTCGCGGTGCTGGAAAATGCCAGCGCCGTGCCGCTCATCTGAGTTGATAGCCGTGCGGCCTTGCGAACCGGTTAATCCGATTGCGAACTGACGCAAGGGCATGAGGGTGCGCCGCACCAAAGTTCAATTGCGTTCATGTTGCGGTTGCGAGATGTTTAACCGGATCGCAGACAGGAGGGCACAGGCCCGCGGGCCGTGCGTGATCCATGACCGTTCAGCCGATGCCCGGCGGGCTCTACACCGTCCATGCCTTCGAGGACCTGGCCATCGGCCGGAGCGAAAGCCTGATGCGGACCGTGATGGAGCGGGACGTCGCGCTCTTTGCCGAACTCTCCGGCGATGCCAATCCGATCCATCTCTGCGACCACTTTGCCGCCAATACCAAGTTCGGCCAGCGCATCGCCCATGGCATGCTGACGGCGAGCCTGGTCTCCGCTCTGTTGGGCACGCGTCTGCCGGGGCCGGGAGCGGTCTATCTCTCGCAGACGCTGACTTTCCTCGCTCCGGTCAAGATCGGCGACGTGGTCACCGCCCGCGTCGAGGTCGTCGAGCTTGTCGCGGAGCGCCGCCGCGCCCGTTTTTTCTGCGAATGCCTCGTCGACGGCAAGGCGGTGATGGAGGGCGAGGCCTGGGTCGCCATGCCGCCGAAGCCGCGCGGATAGAGCGTATCGCCGGCCCACGGCCTTGACGCCCCGCCGGCCTTCGCCGCAAAGACGGTCATCGCTCCATTGTCAGGGGCAGGTGGACGTTTCCGATTCATGCCATCCAAAGCCGATGAGCCTGGCCGCCCCGATCCGACGGCCGTGGTCCTCGATCTCGAGAAGCCCGTTCCCGATGCATTGCGCGGCGCTGTTCTCGCGCTGGGTAATTTCGATGGTGTTCATCGCGGCCATGCCGAGCTCGCGCGCCGGGCCGCCGCCATTGCCGCGGAGCGCGGCACCCGGCCGGCAGCCTTCACCTTCGAGCCGCATCCGCGCAGCATCTTCCGCCCGGACGAGCCGGTCTTTCGCCTGACCTCGCCGCAGCTCAAGCTCGAAGGCTTGACGGAAGCGGGCTTTGCTCAGGTCTTCGTCCTGCCCTTCGACCGCGAGATCGCCGCGGTTCCCGCCGAAAGCTTCGTCGACGACCTGCTGATCGGCAGGTTGGGCGCCGCCGGCCTCGTCTGCGGCTACGATTTCCATTTCGGCAAGGGCCGGACCGGGTCGCCCGAGATGCTGCAGGCCCATGGGCTTGCCGCCGGCATTCCGGTCGCGGTGGTGCAGCCCTATGCCTGGCAGGGCGAGCCGGTCTCCTCGACGCTGATCCGCACCGCGCTGGAAGCGGGCGACGTCGCCCGAGCCGCCGCCTTCCTCGGCCGTCACTGGCAGGTGCGCGGGCTCGTCACCCATGGCGACAAGCGTGGCCGCGAGCTCGGCTATCCCACCGCCAACATGCAACTCGCCCGCGATTGCAGGCTGCGCCACGGCATCTATGCCGTGCGCATGAAGATCGACGGCATCTGGCACGACGGGGTCGCGAGCTTCGGCCGCCGTCCGACCTTTGATGACGGCGCGCCGCGCCTTGAGACCTTCGTCTTCGATTTCTCCGGGGATCTCTATGGCCAGCGCGTCGATGTCGCCTTCGTGGACTGGCTGCGCGGCGAGGCGAAGTTCGATTCGCTGGAGGCCCTGATCGTCCAGATGGATGCAGACAGCGCCCGCGCACGCGGCATCCTGGCAAAGACCCCTGCTTTCGGCGCGCCGCCCTTCCTTCCGTAAGCCGGGCCTGCTAGAAGCCCCTCATGCTCGCCAAACGCGCCTTGTCGATCGATCTGTCCCGGCGAATTACGGGCCCGGCTGCCGCCTCGCGCTAGACAAGCGCGGGCGCTTGCGCAGTCCGGGTTGAAGACCGCTTTTCCCGTTTCAAGAGTGGACGCCCGCGGCCCGGATCGGCCCGCCGTCCCGACTGTCCGAGCCGGATGATGACCGACAAGACCAGCACCGCCAAAGCCGCCGAGACCGCTGCCGATGGCGTCGACTATTCGCAGACGCTCTTTCTGCCCCAGACCGAGTTCCCGATGCGCGCCGGCCTGCCACAGCGCGAGCCGGAACTGCTCGCCCGCTGGGCGAAGATGGACCTCTACCGCAAGCTGCGCGAAGCGGGGCAGGGGCGCGACAGGTTCGTGCTCCACGACGGTCCTCCCTATGCCAACGGCAACATCCATATCGGCCACGCACTGAACAAGGTCCTCAAGGACCTCGTCACGCGGTCGCAGCAGATGCTCGGCTACGATTCCAACTACGTGCCGGGCTGGGACTGCCACGGCCTGCCGATCGAGTGGAAGATCGAGGAGCAGTATCGCGCCAAGGGGCTGAACAAGGACGACGTTCCAGTCGTCGAGTTCCGCAAGGAATGCCGCTCCTTCGCCGAGCATTGGGTCGACGTCCAGCGCGAGGAATTCAAGCGCTTGGGCGTCGAGGGCGACTGGGCCAACCCCTATCTGACCATGGCCTATCCGGCCGAGGCGCAGATCGCGCGCGAGATCATGAAATTCGCCGAGACCGGCCAGCTCTATCGCGGCTCCAAGCCGGTGATGTGGTCGGTGGTCGAGAAGACTGCGCTCGCCGAGGCCGAGGTCGAGTACGAGGAGCACGTCAGCGACACGGTGTTCGTGGCGTTCCCGGTGAAGATGGTCTTGGGGCTCGGGCAGGTTGCGGATCAGCTTCTAAATGCTTCTGTCGTCATCTGGACGACGACACCTTGGACGATCCCCGGCAATCGTGCGATCGCTTACAACCACAAGGTTGCCTATGGCCTCTACAAGGTCACGGCGGCGCCCGAGAACAACTGGGCCAAGACCGGCGCGACCTATGTTCTTGCGAAGAACCTCGCTGAAAGTGTCTTCAAGGCAGCAAAGGTCGACAGTTTCGAACTCGTTGCAGACCTAGATCCTGCGGAATTGTTTCCGGTCGAGTGCGCCCACCCGCTGCGCGGCCACGGTTACGACTTCGTCGTCCCGCTGCTCGACGGCGACCATGTCACCGACGATGCCGGCACCGGCTTCGTCCATACCGCGCCGAGCCATGGCCGCGAGGACTTTGACGTCTGGATGGCGAACGGCCGCCAGCTCACCGAGCGCGGCATCGAGACCCGCATCCCCTACACCGTCGATGCCGATGGCCGCTTCACCAAGGAGGCTCCGGGCTTCGAGGGCGCGCAGGTCATCACCGACAAGGGCGAGAAGGGCAACGCCAACGACGTCGTCATCAAGGCGCTGGTCGAGGCCGGCAACATCATCGCGCGCGGCCGCCTGAAGCATCAGTATCCGCATTCGTGGCGCTCGAAGAAGCCGGTGATCTTCCGCAACACGCCGCAATGGTTCATCGCCATGGACAAGCCGATCGGCGAGGCCGGCGCGCCGGATGCCGCCGATCCGCAGCCGGTCGCAGGCGGCAACACCGACACCCTGCGCAACCGCGCGCTCAAGGCGATCAAGGAGACCGAATGGGTCCCCGCCGCCGGCGAGAACCGCATCACCGGCATGATCGCCAACCGGCCGGACTGGGTCGTCTCGCGCCAGCGTGCCTGGGGCGTGCCGATCACGGTCTTCGTCGAGAAGGAGACCAAGGACATCCTCGTCGATGCCGGGGTCAACGCCGCCATCGCCGAGGCTTTCGAGGCCGAGGGGGCCGACGCCTGGTTCACCGACACGGATGGCGCCCGCTTCCTCAAGCCCTTCGGCTATGATCCCGCGCAGTACGAGCGTGTCACCGACGTGCTCGATGTCTGGTTCGATTCGGGCTCGACCCATGCCTTCACGCTCGAGAAGCGCGCCGACCTGCGCGCCCGCCGCCGCGGCGAGGGCGGCAAGGATCGGGTGATGTATCTCGAAGGCTCCGACCAGCATCGCGGCTGGTTCCATTCGAGCCTGCTCGAAAGCTGCGGCACGCGCGGCCGGGCGCCCTACGACATCGTCCTGACCCATGGCTTCTGCCTGGACGAGAAGGGCGAGAAGATGTCGAAATCGAAGGGCAACGTCACCGCCCCGCAGGACATCATCAAGGACTCGGGCGCCGACATCCTGCGCCTCTGGGTCGCGGCGGCCGATTACTCCGACGATCTGCGCATCGGCAAGGAGATCCTCAAGACCTTCGTCGAGACCTATCGCAAGCTGCGCAACACCATGCGCTGGATGCTCGGCACGCTCGCCCATTTCAGCGAGGACGTCCGCGTCTCCGATCCGCAGACGATGCCGGAGCTGGAGCGGCTGATGCTGCATCGCCTTGCCGAGCTCGGCCCGCAGGTCGAGGAAGCCTATCGCACCTATGACTACAAGAAGGTCGTGTTCCTGCTCTCGCAGTTCATGAACACCGAGCTCTCGGCCTTCTATTTCGACGTGCGCAAGGACGCGCTTTATTGCGATCCGCTGTCGAGCCATGTGCGCAAGAGCGCGCTCACCGTCGTCGACCATCTTTTCCGCTGCCTCACGACCTGGCTCGCGCCGATCCTGGTCTTTACCGCCGAGGAAGCCTGGCTCGATCGCTACCCGGACCAGAAGGCGGGCGAGGGCTCGGTCCATCTCGAGCGCTTCGTCGCGGCGCAAGCCGGCTGGCTCGATCCTGAGCTGGCCGAGCGCTGGTCGAAGATCCGGCGCGTGCGCCGCGTCGTCACCGGTGCGCTCGAACTCGAGCGCGCGGCCAAGCGGCTGGGCTCCTCGCTGGAAGCAGCCCCGCAGGTCTTCGTCTCCGACAGCGATCTCTACGCCGCGCTGTCCGGGGTCGATCTCGCCGAGATCAGCATCACCTCCGGCATTCGGATCGAAAGCGGCGAAGGGCCGGCCGATGCCTTCCGCCTGGCAGATGTGCCGGGCGTCGCGGTCGTGCCGCATCGCGCGGCCGGCATCAAATGCGCCCGGTCGTGGAAGTATTTCGCGCCCGAGACGGCCGACAAGGCCTATCCGCAGGTGACGCCACGCGATGCCAAGGCCCTGAAGGAGTTGGGGTTGCGCGCCTGATGACATCTGCTCGACGCCTCGGCCTCGTCGTCGTTCTGGTCGTCTTCATCGCCGATCAGGTGCTGAAGACGTGGTTGCTCTACGGCGTCGGGCTGGCGGAGAACGGACCGTACGATCTCGCCTCCTTCCTGACGATCGTGCTCGCCTGGAACCGCGGCATCTCCTACGGGCTGTTCCAGCAGGGCACCGATCTCGGCCGCTGGTTCCTGGTCGTCATCTCCTTCGTCGCGGCCGTCTGGCTCTGGCGCTGGATGTGGCGCGAACCGCGGCGCTTCTCCGTGTTCAGCCTCGCGCTGATCATCGGCGGGGCGCTCGGCAACGGGGTCGATCGCGCCCTCTATGGCGCGGTCGTCGACTTCGTCCATTTCCACTGGGGCAGCTTTAGCTGGTATATCTTCAACATTGCCGACGTCGCGATCGTTGTCGGGGTGCTCGGCCTGCTGTATGAGTCCTTCCGCCCGAGCGCGGAAAACACAGCTTAACGGCGGTCTCGCCATTGTTTTGCCGTTCGTCTGGGTTTTAGAGCATCGGCCCGAGAAGTGGGGCGCGGTTTTCGGGCAAAGCCGATGCGAAATTACCGGGCGAGATTGTCCGAAGGGAGATTTGACATGGCCAAACGCATCCGCGTGGCTCATCTGCTCATCGCCGGCGGGCTTGTGCTCGGGGCGTCACCCGCCTTCGCGCAGGAAGGCTCGCTCATCTACAACATGATGCAGGGCGTCTTCGGCAAGGGCGAGGGATCGGATATCGACTATCGCGCCCGCGCGCCGCTGGTGGTGCCGCCGAACTCGACGCTGCCGCCTCCGCAGCAGGCGGCGAGCGAGCGCAACGCGGCCTGGCCGAATGATCCGGATGTCCAGCGCCGCAAGGATGCGGCCAATCCGGCGCCTTACGAGGAACCTCTCGGCCTGAAGAACATCGCTCGCATGTCGCCCGAGGAGATCCGACGCGGCCGGACGACGCGCCAGCCGAGGGGCCAATTGTTTACGGAAGACGACAGCAACTACACCAACATCATCAAGCCGATCGTGGTCGGGCGCGAGATGGCCGCACGTCAGGGCCAGATCGATCAGGATGCCGTGGCCTATGGTTCCGAGCCGCCGCGCCGCACGCTCACCGAGCCGCCGACCGGCTATCGCCGCCCGGCTGGCACGGCTGCCATTGGCCCGGGTGCTCGTGGTCCGGTTGAGGACACGCAGGAGCCCGGCATTCGCGAATTTTCGGCTGGACGCGGGCCGGTGATGCGTCAGTAGGCCGGGCCGGCATCTGCGAGAGCGCGTCGTCGCGCTGATCGCCCCTTGCCGAAGCCGGGTCGCCCGACCAAGTTGTCATGAAGGGCGGGCGCGTCGCGCTCGCCCTTTTTCGATCGAGGAGACGGCTACAGGTGAACATCCATGCGCACCGGACCGACCTGGCGCAGCCGGTCGAATCCTTCCGGTTGGCCAATGGCCTCGATGTCGTCGTGGTGAACGATCGGCGTGCCCCGGTCGTCACCCACATGGTCTGGTATCGCAACGGCTCGGCCGACGATCCGGCGGCCAAGTCGGGCATCGCGCATTTCCTCGAGCACCTGATGTTCAAGGGCACGAAAGCCTGGCCGGCCGGCGAGTTCTCCAAGATCGTGGCCGGTTACGGCGGCCAGGAGAATGCCTTCACCTCCTTCGACTATACCGCCTATTTCCAGCGCGTGCCGAAGGAACACCTGCGCGCGATGATGGATTACGAGGCCGACCGGATGACCGGTCTCTCCTTCGACGAGAGCGTGGTCGCGCCCGAACGCGACGTGGTGCTGGAGGAGCGGCGCATGCGCGTCGATTCCGACCCTGCCGCCCAGCTCGGCGAGGAATTCTCCGCGACGCTGTTCTTTCACCATCCCTATGGCACGCCGATCATCGGTTGGGAGCACGAGATCGAGGGGCTGAACCGCGACGACGCCTTCGCCTATTACCAGCGTTTCTACACGCCGGAGAACGCGATCCTCGTCGTCGCCGGCGATACCGATGCGACGGAGGTCCGCCGCCTCGCCGAGGAGACCTATGGCAAGATCGCGGCCCGCGGCGCGGCGCCGGTCCGCTCCCGCCCGATCGAGCCCGAGCCCCGCGCCTCGCGCCGCGTGCAGCTCAACGATCCGCGCGTGCAGCAGCCCTCGCTGCGGCGCGGCTGGCTGACCCCGACCTACACCGCGGGAGACCGTGAAGAGGTGCTGGCGCTCGAGCTCGTCGCCGAAATCCTCGGCGGAGGCACGACGTCGCGGCTCTATCGCAAGCTCTGCGTCGAGGATGAACTCGCCGCCGGCGCCAGTGCCTATTTCATGGCCTCGATGGTCGATCGCGCTGCCTTTCAGCTGTCCGCCAGCCCGCGCCCCGGTGTCGAGATGGCGGCGATGGAAGCCGGGCTCGATGCGGCGCTCGCAGCCTTCCTGACTGACGGGCCGAGCGAGCTGGAGCTGGCGCGTGCCCGCACGCGACTGGTTGCGGAGACCATCTTCGCCCGCGACAACCAGTCCTCGCTCGCGCGCATCTTCGGATCGGCCCTGGCCGTCGGCGAGACGGTCGAGGACGTGCTGGCCTGGCCGCAGCGCATCGAGGCGATCAGTCGCGATGCCGTGGTCGAGGCGGCTCGCCGCTATCTCAAGCCTGATCGCAGCGTCACCGGCCTGCTGCTGCCGGCCTGACGCCGCCGTCCCATCGAACGGGCGGAGATCCTGCTCCGCCGACAGGAAGCGACATGAACGCCCCGATTCCGATGCCCAAACTCAACACGGCCGGTCCGGCCATCACCGTCCAGACCGTCCGCTCGCCCGGCGGCGTCGAGGCCTGGCTGGTCGAGGAGCATAGTCTGCCCCTTATCGCGGTCGATTTCGCCTTCGATGGCGGCGCCAGCCGCGACCCGGACAACGCGGCCGGCAGCGCCTATCTGATCTCGGGCCTGCTCGACGAGGGCGCCGGCGATCTCGATGCCGAGGCCTTCCAGGGCCGGATGGCCGACCATGCGATCAGCCTCGGCTTCGAGGCCCGCCGCGACGATTTCCACGGCTATCTCCAGACGCTCTCGACACATCGCGACACCGCCTTCGACCTGCTCGGTCTGGCGCTCAACAAGCCGCGCTTCGATGCGGATGCCGTCGCGCGTGTGCGCGCCCAGATCATTGCCGGTTTGCAGCGCCAGGCGAAGAATCCCGAGGTGATGTGCCGCAACGCGCTCTATGCGGCGGCCTTCCCCGGCCATGCCTATAGCCGGCCCGAGAAGGGCGATATCGACAGCGTCTCGACGCTTGAGGCGGCCGCGTTGCAGGCGCTGCGCCCGACGCTGCTCGATCGCGCCGGGCTGAAGATCGTCGTGGTCGGAGACATCACCGCGACCGAGCTCGCCGGCCGGCTGGATGCGCTGTTCGGCGATCTGCCCCGGGGCGACGCACGTCCACGCCCGGTGCAGGCGCTCCCGATCCAGGGCCTCGGCCAGACCCATGTCATCGATCTCGACGTGCCGCAGACCGTGCTGCGCTTCGTCGGGCCGGGCTTGATGTGGGACGATCCGGACTTCATCCCGGCGAGCGTATTGAACCATATCCTCGGCGGTTCGGCCTTCACCTCGCGCCTTTTCATGGAAGTGCGCGAGAAGCGCGGCCTCGCCTATGGCGTCTCCTCCAGCCTGATGCCGATGCGCGAGAGCGCCATGCTGGTGGGCGGCACCGCCACCCGCAACGATCGCGCCGCCGAATCCATGAAGGTCATCCGCGAGGAGATGCTCAAGCTCGCGCAGGACGGCCCGACCGAGCATGAGGTCGAGGAGGCCAAGCGCTATATCGTCGGGTCCTATCCGCTGCGCTTCGACACTTCGCCGAAAATCGCCGGCGAATTGCTGTCGCTGGCGCTGCGCGGCGACACCCCGGACTTTCTCGCCCGCCGCAACGGCCTCTTCGCAGCCGTGACGCTCGCAGACGTCAAGCGTGCCGCGCAGCGCCTGTTCGGCAATCCCGAACTGCTCGTCCAGGCGGTAGGCAAGCCCGTCGGACTGGTCTGAAACAGCCTTCGTCTTCTCGTCGATACGGATAGGTCCTCATGGTCCAGCAAAGCTTCGATCTCGCGCTCGAATCCAAGGTCGGCAAGGGCGGCATTCCCGATGCGGCCTTCGAGAAGGCTCTGGACGACCTCAAGCCTGCGCTGGCGAAACTGCAGGCGCAGGCGAAGGACGGTTCGCTTCCGCTGCTCACGCTGCCGAGCGACACCGCCGATCTAGGCCCGGTAAAGGCTGCGGCCGAACGGCTGAAGTCCGGCGGCACCACCGACGTCCTGGTGCTCGGCACCGGCGGCTCGAGCCTCGGCGGCCAGACG
Source organism: Hyphomicrobiales bacterium (assembly GCA_004144595.1). Classification (GTDB taxonomy): domain Bacteria; phylum Pseudomonadota; class Alphaproteobacteria; order Rhizobiales; family Beijerinckiaceae; genus Allobosea. Next base: position 46,679 of record SEEM01000014.1, on the reverse strand, counting down.
CTGGCGCAGCTCACCGGCTACGGCATCGCCGGGCTCTCGCACTTCACCGCGGGGCCGCGCGTCCATTTCATCGATAACCTCGACCCTGCGACCTATGCGGCGCTGCTCGCCAAGCTGCCGCTCAAGACCACCAAGTTCGCAGCCATCTCGAAATCCGGCGGTACCGGCGAAACGCTGCTGCAGTCGATTGCCGCGATCGAGGCCCTGCGCGGTGCGCATCTGACCGACCAGCAGATCGGGACGCATTTCGAGGGGCTCTCCGAGCCGGCCAAGGCGGGCAAGCTGCATCCGTTGCGGGCGCTGCTCGAACCCTTCGGCACGCCCTTCCTCGAGCATCACACCGATGTCGGCGGGCGGTATTCCGTGCTGACCAATTGCGGCCTGTTGCCGGCCGCCGTCCTGGGGCTGGACATCGAGGCGCTCAGGCTCGGCGCCAGCCGCGCGGTGGCGCCGCTCTTCGCCGGAAAGAGCGTCGACGAGACCCCGGCCGCCATCGGCGCCGCCTTGCATCTCGCCGCGATGCGCTCGGGCAAGAACATCGCCGTGCTGATGCCCTATGCCGACAAGCTCGCACTTCTCACGCGCTGGTGGATGCAGCTGTGGGCCGAGAGCCTCGGCAAGGACGGGCAGGGGACGCAGCCTGTCGGCGCACTCGGCCCCGTCGACCAGCATTCGCAGCAGCAGCTCTATCTCGCCGGCCCCAAGGACAAGTTCTTCACGGTCATCACTACCGCGGTGAAGGGCAAGGGCCCGCAGATCGACGCCGCCCTGGCGGAAAAGATCGGCCAGGCCGATTTCGCCGGCAAGACGATCGGCGATCTCGTCGCAGCTCAGGGCATCGCCATGATCGATACCTTCGCCAAGAACGGTTGCGCTGTCCGTCGCTTCCATGTCGAGCGCATCGACGAGACCAGCCATGGCGAGATGCTGATGCATTTCATGCTGGAGACGGTCCTGACCGGCTACGCCATGGGCGTGGACCCCTTCGACCAGCCGGCGGTGGAGGAGGCCAAACTCCTCGCCAAGCGCTATCTGGCCGAAGGGCGGGCTTGAGTCGCTGGGCGGGCGTCATGCTCGGGCTTGACCCGAGCATCTCGTGACACGAAGGCTCGGGAGCCTCTTTCGGAAGGAGATTCTCGGGTCTGCGCTTCGCTTCGCCCGAGAATGACGAGCTCTGTTTCCCAATGATCGCCAAAGTTCCATGACCGTCCGCCGCCTCGATCCCATTCTGGTCGACCGCATCGCCGCGGGCGAGGTGATCGAGCGGCCGGCTGCGGCCGTGAAGGAGCTCGTCGAGAACGCGATCGATGCCGGCGCGCGCGCCATCGCTGTCACCATCGCCGGCGGCGGGCGCGAGCTGATCCGCGTCGTCGACGATGGCGCCGGCATGACGCCTGATGACCTTGAATTGGCGGTCGACCGTCATGCCACCTCGAAGCTCCCCGACGGCGACCTCTTCGCCATCGACACGCTCGGCTTCCGCGGCGAGGCCTTGCCCTCGATCGGCTCGGTCGCAAGGCTCTCGATCGCGACCCGTCGGCGCGACGCGGCGCAGGGCTCGGGCCTCGTCGTCGAGGCCGGCGAGAAGGGCGTGGTCCGCCCCGTTGCCGCGGCACCCGGCACGCGCATCGAGGTTTCGGACCTCTTCATCTTCACTCCGGCCCGCCTGAAATTCCTGAAGAGCGACCGCGCCGAGGCGCAGGCCGTCTCCGAGATGCTCCGGCGCCTTGCCATCGCCCATCCCGAGATCCGCTTCTCGCTCGAGGGCGAGCATGTCAGCGCCTTCGACTGGCCGGCCGAGCCGATCGGGGAGGAAGGACTCCTGCGCCGTCTCGGCCGCGCGCTCGGCCGTGATTTTCCCGAGAACGCGCTGCGCATCGAGGTCGAGCGCGAGGGCTTCCGTATTTCCGGCTTCGCCGGCCTGCCGACCTTCCATCGCGGCACTTCGGCCGGCGTGCATCTCGCCGTCAACGGCCGGCCGGTGCGTGACAAATTGCTGCTTTCGGCGGTGCGCGGCGGCTATGCCGATGTCGTGCCCTCCGACCGGCATCCGGTGCTCTTTCTCGATATCGGCTGCGACCCGCGCTCGGTCGACGTCAACGTCCATCCGGCCAAGAGCGAGGTCCGCTTCCGCGATCCGGCACTGGTGCGCGGCCTCGTCGTCTCCGGCCTGAAGGCGGCGCTCGCCGCCGCCGGCCACCGCGCCACCACGACGGGCGGCGCCCGCACGCTCGATGCGTTCCGCGCCGTGCTCTCGATGGGCGGCAGCGGCAACGCGATCCCGCGCCCCGGTTTCCCGCAGGCGCCGAGCTGGAATGCGCCGGGTCCGTTCCCGGCGAGCGCTCCGCAATCCGGCTTCTCCGATTTCGGCGCGCCTTCGGCCGACGCCCGCGCGCATCTCGCCGAACCGTCCGCCGACGCGCTCGACCGCCCGCTCGGCGCTGCCCGCGCCCAGGTCCACGAGACCTATATCGTCGCCCAGACCCGCGAGGGCGTCGTCATCGTCGACCAGCACGCCGCCCATGAACGCCTCGTCTATGAGCGCCTCAAGGCGGAACGCGCCCGCAACGGCATCGCCCGCCAGCCCCTGCTCTTGCCGGAAGTGGTCGAAGTCGATCCGGTCGATGCCGACCGGCTGATCGCGGCGAGCGGCGAGCTCGAAAGCCTCGGTCTCGTGCTTGAATCCTTCGGCCCCGGCGCGGTGCTGGTGCGCGAGGCGCCGAGCCAGCTCGCCGGCGGCAATCTCCAACGCCTGGTCCGCGATGTCGCCGATGCCTTGGCGGAGCACGGTACGGCCGGTTCGCTGGAGCGCCGGCTCGACCATGTGCTGGCGACGATGGCCTGCCACAACTCGGTCCGCGCCGGCCGCCGCATGCGCCCCGAGGAGATGGACGCGCTGTTGCGCGAGATGGAGATCACGCCCAATTCCGGCCAGTGCAATCACGGCCGCCCGACCTATGTCGAACTGAAGCTGAGCGATATCGAGAAGCTGTTCGGGCGGCGGTGAGGGAACAATCACAGTGCCGACGGTTGGGGGCCCGGCGCGACTGCGATCAATTCGGCCGATAGAAACCGGAGTCGAGATTGTCCAGTGTCATGCCGGCGTCTCCGGATTGCGGAAACCATTGCTCGTCCACGATGGCCTGGAGCTCGCGCCGCGCAGCGATATAGTCGACGGCGAGATTGGCATGCGCGGCCGTCAGGCGGACCTGCATGTTGGGGTGTCCAAACAAGCTCATAAGGATCCGCCGCTGATCTCCGGGACGGGATTTGAGTTCGTTCTGGATAGCCAGAATTTTATCGTAGCGCCTGTTGTAGCTGGCGATCGCGTTACCCTCCAAGGCGTCGTATTGCTGGATGCATAGTTGCTCGAAGAAGCGCTTCAGCTCTTCCGCTGTGAGCAGTTTCAGCTTCGATGGGGTCATTTCAGCACCTTGAAACGCCTAACGCCTGATGCCCAACTTCCACGTGCTCCGCCCAACTCCGGTCTCGGAGATAGTCCCGCGGTGCGAGGTTGCCGTAGTCCAGATTTTTCTTCGCATACCACCCAGTGATCTCATGATGCTTGTATCGCGAGATGCTGACCATGTTTTCCATGCCGTCGATGGCAGAGCGTGAAAAACCTTCGCGTGATCCGGCACTCTGCTCGACGATATGGTGATCGTCATAGCCCTGTCGCCTCTTGCCGAGTTGCTCCTGAAGCTCCGCGAGCGACTTCGGCTCATCCTGGTAGGACCGGATCGATGGCCATTCCGTGTAAAGCCAGTGACCGACCTCGATCGCCGTGACGATGGCGCCGATCGGGCCGGCCCGTCTCAGTGCCTGGCGTGCGATGGCCTTTGCCAGTGCCTTGGCGGCCTTGGTCTTCGCCTGTCGGTCCTGGGGCGGGTCCTTGATAGGGTCGAGCGCCGGGCCGCCATTATCGCCGATGCCGGGCTGCCGGCTTTGGCCGGAGCCCTCGCCGCCACCCCATTGGCCGCCCTCGGGGCTGCCCGCCGGCACACGCGGTTGATCCGGATTGAAGCCGCCCTTCTCGATCAGCGCCTGCAGGCGGGCGAGGGCACGCATCATGCGATCGCCGGCGAGCCGGCAAGCAACGGCATGGTGGCGGGCAGCGTGCCCGCAAGGTTCGATGGATCGTAGGGTGGGCGTCCGGCGCTGGGTCTCCGCGGCGGATGCGGATATTAGGCGCGGCTTTGCGGCCGGGGATAAGCCTGCGGCTGTTTATCTGGCCCGCAGCACCAGGACCTGCGTCTCGCCGTAACCCCGCCGCTCCAGCTCCTCGAAGCCATCCGGCAGGCTGATCTCGGCATCGGCTGCCTCTTCCAGGACGATCAGGGCGTCTGGCGCGAGCCAGCCGCCTTCGCGGGCCGAGGCCAGCGCCTTTTCGCCCAGTCCCTTGCGATAGGGCGGGTCGCAGAAGACGAGGCCGAAGGGCGCCATGCCGGTGATCGGGCCGAGCTTGGTCGCGTCGCGCCGGAAGATGCGGCTGAAGCCGGCGATGCCCAGCGCCATCTGGTTCTCGCGGATAATGCCGCGCGCCTCCGTACCGTCATCGACGAGCAGCGCGAAGCCGGCGCCGCGCGACAGCGCCTCGAAGCCGAGCGCGCCCGTGCCGGCGAAGAGATCGAGCACGCGCGCACCCTCGATCGCGTCGCCATAGGCATGGGCGAGCACGTTGAACAGGGATTCGCGCAGCCGGTCCGATGTCGGCCGGATGCTGCCGATCCCTGGCTTCGGGCCGGCCAGGGGCCGGCCGCGCAGGCGTCCGCCGACGATCCTCACCGTTTAGCCGCGGTTGCCGCCGCCACCGGGGCGCGGACTTCTGCCACCGCCGCCGGGCCGCGGACCCTTGCCAGCCCCACCCGGACGTCCGCCGCCCGGCTTGCCGCCGAACGGACGCGCGCCGCCGGCCGGCCGCTCCGAGGAGCGGGCGCCGAAGCTTTTGCCACCCGGCTTGTCGCCAAAGCTGCGGCCGCGCGGCCGGTCATCGCCCGGGCGTTCCGAGGAGCGGGCCGCGAAGCCCTTGCCAGCCGGTTTGTCACCGAGGCTGCGGCTACGCGGGCGATCCTCGGCCGAACGCTCACGGAAGGCGCGGGCAGGACGCTCAGTGCTGTCGCGCGGAGCGCGGTCGGGGCGCTCGCTACGCGGCGCGCGATCCTCCCACGGGCGATCGCCGCCGCGATCGCGACCATCGTCCTCGCGGCGCGGGAGCCGTGCCGGCCTGTCGTCGCCACGGGAGCGCTCGAAGGAACGGGGCGTCCGCGCCTCGTCGCCGCCGCGCTCCGGGGCACCACGCTCCTGGCGCGGCTTGCGGTCGGGCCTGCGCTTGCTTTCGCGTTCGGGAGCGGCGCGCTCTTCCGAAACAGGGCCGCGGACGCGCTCGACCAGCACGCGCCGGCCCTTCGGATCGGCGATCGGCGTGTCGCGGCGGCGCTTGACGTCGCCTGAGGCCTCGCGCTCCTGACGCTCCAGCTTCGGGTCGGCGCCGCGCCGCGGCGGGGCCTTGCGCTCGCGCTGCGGCTCGGTCTCGGCATCGCGCCAGACGGTGCGGGTCCAGGGCTTGTCGCCGCGTGGCAACGCACCGGTCTCCTCGTCGCGGCCGGGCTCGTCGCGGCGCCGGCGCGGGCGGTCTTCGCCGGCAGGCGCCGGACGGGGCGCGGCGGGCAGGGCGTCGCGTCGCGGCGATTCGAAATCGGCGCCGGCCTTGGCTGCGAGTTCCGTGCCGAGCTGGTCCTGCAGCACGCGCGAGCGGATCTCGTCGGCCTCGCCCTCTTCGAGCTCGCCGAGCTGGAACGGCCCGAACGAGATGCGGATCAGCCGGTTCACCGTCAGCCCGAGATGCTCGAGCACGGTCTTGACCTCGCGGTTCTTGCCCTCGCGCAGATCGACCGTCAGCCAGGTGTTGAAACCCTGCTGGCGCTCGAAGCGGGCGATCACCGGCCCGTACTGGATGCCCTCGATGGTGACGCCGTCCTTGACGGTGTCGAGCACGTCCTGCGTCACCTCGCCGAAGGCGCGCACGCGGTAGCGCCTGAGCCAGCCGGTTTCCGGCAGCTCCAGCACGCGTGCCAGGCCGCCATCGTTGGTCAGCAGCAGCAGGCCTTCGGTGTTGATGTCGAGGCGGCCGATGGTCAGCACCCGCGGAAGATCTTCCGGCAGGATATCGAAAAGGGTCTGCCGGCCTTCGGGGTCGAAATTGGTCGTCACCACGCCGCGGGGCTTGTGGTAGAGCCACAGTCGCGTGCGCTCGCGGGCCGGCAAGGGCTCGCCGTCGATCAGCACGACATCGGTCGGCTTCACGTCGCGGGCCGGGCTGTCCAGCACCGTGCCGTTCACGCTGACGCGGCCTTCAGCGATCATCGCCTCGCTGTCGCGGCGCGATGCGACACCGGCCCGCGCCATGACCTTGGCGATCCGCTCCGGTTCGTCGGCCGTGATCAGCTTGCGCTCGGGCGCATCCTCGCGCGGGCGGCGCGGACGATCGTCCTGCCCCTCTAAGCGTGGCGCACGCGGGCGCGAGAAGCGCTTCTCGCTATCGCGACCCTCGCCACGCGGCGGGCGGTCACCTTGCGGCCTGTCGCGGCCGGCAAAGGGGCGGTCGCCCGAGCGGGCCGGGCGGGGCGCACGCTCCTCACCCGAACGCTCGCGGAAGCCGCGGCCTTCGCCTTCGGCCCTGGCGCGGACCGGCCGTTCTCCGTCGAAGCGGCGCGGACGCGGAGCCGCGCCCTCAGTGCCGGCGGGACGCTCGAAACGGCGGGCCGGGCGCTCGTCGCCGGCGGAGTGGCCGCGGAAGGGCGTGCGTTCGCCATCGCGGGCAGGGCGGTCGTCGCCGGCCGGGCGGCTGCGGAACGGCTTGCGTTCGCCCTCGCGCGCCGGGCCGCGACCCTCGCCGCCGGGGCGGCTGCCGAATGACTTGCCGCCGAAGCCTTTTCCACCGGAGCCCGGTCCACGGCCGCCGGCGCCACCGCCCTTGCGTGGGCCGCGGCCTTTGTTGTTGTCGTCGTCTTTCATGGCTGCTCCTGAGCCGGCCGAGCATAACCGCTTTGCGGGCAAGGCCTGGCTCGCTTATTCGCTATAACCGGCGCTTGTAGCAGAGGCTTTCTCTTGCTGCGAGCGCCAAAACTGGGGTTTTCGATGTCGTCGCCGCAACACTTATCCTCGATCGACGCCATGGCGCTCGCCTTCGACGAAGCGAAGGCGGCCGCTTCGCGTGGCGAGGTGCCGGTCGGCGCCGTGGTGGTGCGGGACGGGGTGGTCCTCGGCCGCGCCGGCAACCGCACGCTGGAGCTGAAGGACCCGACCGCCCATGCCGAGATGCTGGCACTCAGGCTTGCCTGCGAAGCCATCCGCAGCGAACGGCTGATCGGCTGCGATCTCTACGTCACGCTCGAACCCTGCCCGATGTGCGCGGCGGCGATCTCGTTTTCCCGGATCAGGCGGCTCTATTTCGGGGCGGGAGATCCGAAGGGTGGCGCGGTCGAGAACGGCGTCAGGCTTTATGAGAGCCCGACCTGCCACCATGCGCCGGAGGTCTATGGCGGCCTGCGCGAGACGGAGGCCGCGGCCTTGCTCCGGGATTTCTTCCGCGACCGGCGCTGACGCTTACGTATCCGACGAGGCGATGCCGAATTTCGCCGCGAGCTGCGCGCGGTCCATGCAGGAGACGTCGTAGGTCACCTGCCGGCCCTTGAACTCGAGGCGCTTGCTGAATTCCTTGGTCATCGAACGGATGATGTCGTCGACCCGTGCCTCGCACGCACGGGCAGTGGTGAAATCCATCTCGCTGAAGCGGCTGGTGGCGCAGTGCGCCTCGCCGGCGACGCAGGCCATGACGACCATGGTGAAGGCATCCATGCGGGCGCTCCTGTTACTGCCGGTCGAGGCTGCGCCGGTATGGTTAGCGCTTGGTTAAGCCTGCGAACTCCATGCTCCCTGACACAACACTGCCAGGCGACGGTGCCGTTGAGCGCCCCGGCGCCGATCAGGCCGAAGGAGAGCGCCAGCGTCGAGACGATGAAGGAGATGCCGAGCGCCTGGACCAGCTCGTCCTTGTCGAAGCCGAGCGCCTGCAGATAGGGCACGGCCGGCAGCACGAAGACGCCGGTCGCAGCCGTGACGACGCCGGTCGTGAAGCCGATGACCGGGCCAAGCCAGCCTTCCCAGCGCGCCGGCACGCGCAGCTTCGCCGCCTTCAGGCCGACCAGCGCATAGAGCACGAGGGCCAGGCCGAGCCAGAGTGTGGCCCTGCCGTCCTTCTGCTGCTGCAAAAGCCCGGCGCCGGCCCAGGTGCCCAGGCAAATGGTTACGAGCATCGGCCAGAGCCTGCGCAAGGTCGAAAGCAGTTTCGGCCCGGTCGCGATCTGCCAGCCATTGGTGACGAGATTGGGCACGACCAGGAGCGCTGCCGCCTGTGCCGGCGCCATGACCACGCCGAGGATGCCGACCGCGATGGTCGGCAGCCCCAACCCGATCACGCCCTTGACGAAGCCGGCGAACACGAAGGTCGCGGTGACGAAGATGAAGAGTGTCGTGTTGTCCATGGCCTTGCTTGTGGCATTGCCCGCAGTGGCTGTCGCGGCCCGATGCTACGGCGGGCGCCGTAGCGTTCCCGCTTGCGACCCTTGCGAGATGGCGCATCATGCCGGCATGAGTACCCACGGTCCTTATCTCGCGGAGATCGCCCATCTGATGGGCGATCCGGCACGCGCCAACATGCTGCACGCGTTGATGGACGGCCGCGCGCTGACCGCCAAGGAACTCGCCTGGATCGCCGGCGTCGCGCCGCAGACGGCGAGCGGCCATCTCGCCAAATTGCTGCAGGGCAACCTGATCGACGTCGCGGCGCAGGGGCGCCACCGCTATTATCGGCTGGCCGGGCCGGAGGTCGCAGCGGCACTCGAAGGCCTGATGGTGCTCGCCAATCTCGACGGCACGAGCCGCCGTCTCCCGTCCCGCGTCGGCGCTGAACTCAGCCAGGCGCGAACCTGCTACGACCATTTCGCCGGCCGGCTCGGCATCGGTATCCACGATGCCTTGATGGCAGGCGGCCACCTCGCGGCGAGTGAGGGCGGCTACGCGCTGACGACCTCGGGCAAGGCGATCTTCCGGGCGCTGGGTCTCGACCCGGACGCCACCGCCAGAAGCCGCCGCGCCGCCTTGCGCCCCTGCCTCGACTGGAGCGAGCGCCGGCCGCACCTGGCAGGCCATCTCGCCGCCGGCCTAGCCTGCCGCTGCTTCGAGATGAACTGGGTCCGCCGCCGCAAGGATAGCCGCGCCGTCATCCTGACGGACGAGGGGCGGGGGGTGCTGGAGGCTGCATTGCCCGGCTTCCGCTGCGACGCGCCGGAGCCGGTCAGCCCTGTGGTTCGAGAGCGCGCGCCAGCGCTCGCTTGACCTCGTCCTTGATCGGCCCGGCCGCCGCAAGGATCGCCTTCGCCTTGAAGAAATCGAGCCCACTGACGCCGTCCGCACCGGCCCGGATCAGGATGTCCGGCGGCTCCTGCTCGATCAGGCGTTGGACCAGCGTGCGCGTCAGGATCTGCGAGGCGCCGACCAGCGCCTCCATTGCGCCGGGAATGCGCGGCTCGCCGGGCTCGGTCATCGGCGCGCTGACATCGACTGCGAGAACGATGCGCCCAGGCGCCAGCCAATCCCGATAGGGCAGGGGATCGATCGCGCCGCCGTCGATCAGCACGCGCCCGCCGAGCGCGACAGGCCGGACCAGCCCGGGAATTGCCAGTGAAGCGGCGACGGCCGGCGTCAACGGTCCTTCGCTCAGCATCACCGTGGCATGCCGGTGATAATCCGCGGCGATCGCGGTGAACGGGATCGCCAGCTCCTCGAAACGATCGGGCACAGCCTCGGGCCAGAACAGGTCGAGCAGGCGCTCGCCGTCGATCAGGACGGGATTGCCGAGCCCGCGCACGAGGTCGGCGAGCTTGCCGACCCTGCAATCGAGCAGGCGTGCGATCACCCGCGCACGATCGCGGAAGGTCGAGAGAGCATGTTCGCGCAGTTCCCGACCCGACAGCCCGGCGGCATAGGCCGCGCCGATGATGGCGCCGATCGAGCAGCCCGAGATGCGGTTGGGCTTGAGGCCGATCTCGTCGAAGGCCTCGAGCACGGCGATATGGCTCAGGCCGCGCGCCCCGCCCGCGCCGAGCACGAGCGCGATCTCGCTCAAGACACCGGCCGCGCCAGGAAAGGCTTCAGCGCCGCAAGAGTCGCCTGCGGGTTTTCCTCTGGCAGGAAATGGCCGCTGTCGATGGCTTGGCCCTCGGCCTGCGGCGCGAAAGTCTCGAGCCAGACATCCAGCGGGCTCGCGCCCTTCGCCGGAATGCCGGCCTCGCCCCAAAGGACCTGCACCGGGCAGAGGATGCGCTTCTTCGCCGCGAGATCGGCCTTGTCGTGCGCGATGTCGGTGGTGGCGCCGGCGCGGTAATCCTCGCAGGCCGCGTGGCTCCGCGAGGGATCGCTGAAGGATTCCGCGTAGGACTGCATCGCCAGCGGGTCGAACAGGTCGAGATTCTTCGCCCGGCTCCAGCTCGCGATGGTGCGATCGAGCCAGCCGACCGGATCGGCCTTGAGCAGGTTTTCAGGCGTCGGCTCGGGCTGGGCCAGGAAGGTCCAGTGATAGACCTGCATGGCACGGGCCGCGTTCATCCCCTCCCACATCGAGACCGTCGGCAGGATGTCGAGTAGCACGAGCCGCTCGACGCGGCCGGGATGGTCGAGTGCGAGGCGATAGGCGACGCGCGCCCCGCGATCATGGCCGATCACGCCGAAGCGGATATGGCCGAGCGCCTGCATCACCGCGACGATGTCCTCGCCCATGCCGCGCTTGGTATAGGTCTCCCGGCCGCCATCGCCATGCGGCGCGGCCGACCAGCCATAGCCGCGCAGGTCGGGGCAGACGACGGTGTGGGTCTTGGCCAGCTCCGGCGCGAGACGGTGCCATTCGGCATGGGTCTGCGGAAAGCCGTGGATCAGCACCAGCGGCGGGCCTTCGCCGCCGACACGCGCAAAGATCTTGCCGACCGGCCCGTCGATCCAGTGCGCCTTGAAGCCGGGGAAGAGGGAGTCGATGTTCGCCATGCACGGCAGCATAGCGCCGCGCCAGCCTCCCTGTCAGCCTTGCTCGCGCTTGACCGCCTGCCAGCCGATATCGCGACGGCAGAAGCCGCCGGGCCAGTCGATCTTGTCGACGGCCTGATAAGCCCGGGCCTGCGCTTCGCCGACGCTTGTGCCGAGCGCGACCACGTTGAGCACGCGCCCGCCATTGGCGACGAGATCGCCATTCGAAAGCTTCGTGCCGGCATGGAACACGAGGACGTCATCCAGCGCCTCCGCCTTCTCGACGCCCTGGATGACGCTGCCGGTCTCCGGCTTGGCCGGATAGCCCTTGGCCGCGAGCACGACGGTCAGCGCCGCCTCGTCGCGCCAGCGCAGGTCGACCCGGTCGAGCACGCCGTCGCAGGCCGCGATCAGCGCCGGCACGATGTCGCTCTTGAGGCGCGGCATCAGCACCTCGCATTCGGGATCGCCGAAGCGGGTGTTGTATTCGATCAGCTTCGGCCCCTGCGCCGTGATCATCAGCCCGGCGAAGAGCACGCCCTGGAAGGGGGTGCCGCGCTTGCTCATGCCGGCCAGCGTCGGCCGGATGATCTCGGCCATGACGCGCTCGGTCAGCGCGGGCGTCATCACGGGGGCGGGCGAATAGGCGCCCATGCCGCCGGTATTCGGGCCGGTATCGCCGTCGCCGGCGCGCTTGTGGTCCTGCGCCGAGGCGAGTGCGAGGGCATGCGTGCCGTCGCAGAGCGCGAAGAAGCTCGCTTCCTCGCCGATCATCCATTCCTCGACCACGACCTCGGCTCCAGCCGCGCCGAAGCCGCCTGCGAACATCATGTCGATGGCTTCGTTCGCCTCGTCCAGCGTCTGCGCCATGATCACGCCCTTGCCGGCGGCGAGGCCGTCGGCCTTGACCACGATCGGCGCACCCTGCTTGGCGATATAGGCCTTGGCGGAGGCGGCAGCGTCGAAGCGGCCGAAGCCGGCGGTCGGGATATCGAATTCGGCGCAGAGCTCCTTGGTGAAGCCCTTCGACCCCTCGAGCTGGGCTGCGGCCTTGGACGGCCCGAAGACCTTGATCCCGGCGGCGCGGAGATCGTCGGCGATGCCGGCGACCAGCGGGCCCTCCGGCCCGACGACGACGAGGCCGATGCCCTGCAGATGGCAGAAGGCGACGACGGCGGCGTGATCGTCGACGTTGATGACGACGTTCTCCCCGCAATGGGCGGTGCCCGGATTGCCCGGCGCGATGAACAGCGTGTCGCAGAGCGGCGAGGCCGAAATCGCCCAGGCGAGCGCATGCTCGCGGCCGCCCGAACCGATCAGAAGAATTTTCATCGCGCTCTCCGCTCCGTCACCGGCGCAATAGCGGCACCGGGCGTTGCGGGCAACGCTTCTGCTGTATCGTCCGTCCGGTTATGGTCCGGGCATGACCAGCGAATCGCAGCAGACGACCGGCAATGCGCCCGAATGGAGCGTCTCTGACCTCTCGGGAGCGCTGAAGCGCACGATCGAGGATAATTTCGGCTTCGTGCGCGTGCGCGGCGAGATTTCCGGTTATCGCGGGCCGGTCGCCTCCGGCCATGTCTATTTTTCGCTGAAGGATACCAACGCCAAGATCGATGCGGTGATCTGGAAGGGTGTTTTCGGTCGCCTGAAAACGCGGCCCCAGGAGGGGCTCGAGGTCATCGCCACCGGCAAGATCACCACCTTCGCCGGCAAGTCGAGCTACCAGATCGTCATCGATTCGCTGGAGCTGGCTGGCGCCGGCGCGCTGATGGCGCTGCTGGAGGAACGGCGCAAGCGGCTCGCCGCCGAGGGGCTCTTCGCCGAGGAGCGCAAGCAGCTCATCCCCTATCTGCCCTCGGTGATCGGCGTCGTGACCTCGCCGACCGGTGCGGTCATCCGCGACATCCTGCACCGGCTGGAGGACCGCTTCCCGCGCCATGTCCTGGTCTGGCCGGTGAGGGTACAGGGCGAGACCAGCGCGGCCGAGGTCGCCAATGCCATTGCCGGCTTCAACGCATTGCCGGCAGGCGGGCGCATTCCCCGGCCGGACGTCATCATCGTCGCGCGTGGCGGCGGCTCGCTCGAAGACCTGATGAGCTTCAACGAGGAGATCGTGGTCCGCGCCGCCGCTGAATCGGAGATTCCCCTGGTTTCCGCCGTCGGCCACGAGACCGACTGGACCTTGATCGACCACGCCGCCGACCTGCGCGCGCCGACGCCGACCGGCGCGGCCGAGAAGGTCGTGCCGGTGCGCGCCGAGCTGATGGGCTTCGTTGCCGATCTCGCGCGTCGTCATGCCGGGGCGATGCTGCGCCTCTCCGATCGACGGCGCAGCGACCTGCGGGCGCTCGCTCGCGCCTTGCCGGGGCCTGAGGCGGTTCTCTCGGGGCCGCGCCAGCGGTTGGATCTCGCCGCGACACGGCTGGCGCCTGCGCTTGCGCGCAATGCTCGCGCCCATGAGCAGGCCTTGCAGGCTCTCGCGCGTCGGCTGGACGCGCGTTCACCCCGGCTCGCGCTCGTTCGTCTGCGCACACAGCTCGACGGCTTCGGGCGTGCGCTGGCTGCCGCCAGAGGCAATGCCGTTGCCGGCGAGCGCACCCGCATCGCCAATGTCCGCGACCGTCTCGCGACGCTGGAGACGCGGGCTCGCAATGCCTTCGGCCAGAGCCTGATCCTGCGCCGCGAGCGCGGCCTTGCCTTGGCTCAGCGTGCCGAGCGCGCCTTCGGCCAGGCGCTGCATCGGCGCACGGATCGACTTGCCTCGCTCTGGGCGCTGATCCGCTCGCTCGGGCCGGAAGCGGTACTGTCCCGCGGCTATGCCCTGATCCGGGACGAAGCCGGGGCGCTGGTCCGCAGCGTCGAGGCCGCGCAGCCGGGCAGGGCGCTCTCGGTGCAGGTGGCGGATGGCAGCTTCGGCGTCACCGTCTCGGGCGGGGAGGCTGGTGGAGCCAGGCCGTCGGCGCCGCGCCCGGTTCGCAAGGGGCCGGCATCGGGATCGCAGGGCGATCTGTTCTGAAGCATCGGTCCGAACAGTGGCACGCGGTCTTCGGAAAAAGCCGATGCTCCAGGCTCAGGGCGCGGTCAGGAACGCCTTGACCCGCTTCAACGCGTCCTCGCGCGCCGCCATATTGGTGCCGACCGTGGCCTTGCCGGTGCCGCTGGCCGAATAGGCGATGTTCTCGCGCTCCTTCACCTCGAGGCGCGGATGGTCGAAATCATGCAGGACGCCGGGATAGAGCACGAGCCCGACCTGCTCGCCGCGTGCCTGCGCGGCCTTGGCGAGATGGTTGCAGGGCGCGGCCGGCGTCCAGTCGTCCGCGTCGCCCATCAGGATCAGGAGCGGGAGGCGGGCGGCGAAACTCGGCGATTCCGACTGGCTCCGGCAGGCAGGGTAGAAGGCGGCGGCGCGCTTGAAGTCCGGCCTGCCGTCAGTCGGCGCCTGCTCCTTGCGGATCGCCGTCAGCACGGTCAGGCCGCCGCTCGACCAGCCGAGCAGGGAAATCGAGCCCGGCTTGATGTCGCCGCGCTGTTGCAGCCAGATCCGGGCCGCCGCAGTGTCGGCGACGCGCTCCCGCCCGGCCCTGACCGTCAGGTCCTTCACGCCGCATTGCGAGCCGAGCCCGCGCGAGCCGTAGCTGTCCGGCATCAGAACGGCGAAACCGGCGGCAGTCAGGCGCTCGCCCCAATCCGCATGCCGCACCGAGAGCTGGCCTTGCGCGCGCCACAAGCCGCCGCAGCCATGCAGCGCGATCACCGACGGGAATGGCCCCTGGCCCGCAGGCAGATAGAGGATGCCCGTCAGCGTTCCCTGTTCGGATGGAATCGCGACGCGTTCGTAGCCGCCGGCACGGGCGGCCGTCGCGGCGAGAAACGCAAGGCTCATCAGGCACGCCATGAGGCGCAGGACACTGGACATCGCCGACCAGAAGGTTATCACACACCTCGGAGTATCCCGGCTTTCCGTTTCCCGATCAATGATTTGATACAATTTTGATGAATATCAGCGAGCGCCTTCCGCCTCATGGCCCCGAAGCCGTCGTCGATTACGGCCCCGGCGAGTTCCGCGTCGTGAAGCCCGGCGGTTTCGTGCGTTGCGCGGTGACCGGCGCGCCGATCCGCCTCGACGATCTCCGTTATTGGTCGATCGAGTGGCAGGAGGCCTATGCCTCGTCCGAGGCCGCGCTTCTGAGGCTGCGCCGCGCCGGCCGCGCCTGACAAACGGCCGGGCCTCAGCCCGTCTTTCCAAGGCTTGCAAGCAGTCCCGCGATCGCAGACGGCTCTAAGAAGACCAGCGAGACCGGCACCACAACGAGTGCCTCACGCGCGTCCTCGGGCCAGAGCGGCGCAAGCTTGGTCCAGTCCTTTTCCGTTGTCGCGATGAGAGCCGAGTGTTCGCGGGCCGAGGCTAGCGCAGCCGCGACGTCGTGCTGCCCATAGGCGTGGTGGTCGCCATGGGCGTGTTCGGCGACGACGGTCGCGCCCGCATCCCGCAGCGTTGCCGAGAATTTTTCCGGTCGACCGATCCCCGACAGCGCAAGGACCTTCCGCCAGCGCAATCGTGCGATTGCGGCCCCGGCAGGCTCGAGTGCCCCCGCCAGGACCGGCTTCTTCTGCGCCCGTGCCGTCGCGGCGACGCGTTCGCCGGCATCCCCCGCACCGATGACGATGATGGCGTCGGTTTCGCTCATCTGATCAGCGAGCGGTGCACGCAGGGGGCCGGCCGGCAGGCAAAGCCCGTTGCCGGTGCCGCTCGCGCCGTCGACCACTGCGAGTTTGAGGTGCTTCACCAGCGACGGATTCTGCAAACCGTCATCCATCACGACGAGGCCCGCGCCGAGACTTCGCGCCAGCCTCGCTCCGGCCACCCGGTCGCGGGCGATGACGGTGCGGGCATGGCGGGCCATCAGCAGAGGCTCGTCGCCCACATCGGCCGCGCCATGATGGTCGGGGTCGACCTCGACGGGGCCTGCGAGCCGGCCGCCATAGCCGCGCATCAGAACGAACGGCTTTTCGCCCCGCTCTTCGAGCAGGTGCGCGATGGCGATCGCGGTCGGAGTCTTGCCGGCGCCGCCAGCGATGAAATTGCCGATGCAGATCACCGGCAGGCCGGCATCGGTTCCCGGCTGTCGCATCCGCCGCAAGGTGATCCGGCCGTAGAGAAAGCCGAACGGCTGGAGCAGCCGGGCGAGCAGCGTGGGTTTCTCCCGCCACCAGAAGCGCGGGGCACGCAGCATCAGGGCGCGCTCTCGCGCTGGCCGATCGCGACCCGCATGAGCAGGGGCTCGATCGCATGGAGCGTGCGGTTCAGTGCGCCGCCGAGCTCGGTCGCGGTCTGGGCTGCGGCGCGCGCCGCCTGCCGGGCTTCGGCCGGGTTGTTCAGCCAGCGATGGACGGCGCCAGCGAGCGCCTGCGCATCCGCGACCTCACGCGAGCCGCCGTCGCGGTCGAATCCGGCGAAGATTTCTGCATTGTTGTGGACATAAGGCCCGTGCAGCAGGGCGCACCCGAGCTTGGCCGGCTCGATCGGGTTGTGCCCGCCGATGCCCTCGACCAGCGAGCCGCCGAGGAAGGCGACCTGCGACAACCGGTAGAATAGGCCGAGCTCGTTGACGGTGTCGGCGACATACAGATCGACATCCCGCTCCGGGCTGCCACCGGTCGCCCGGCGGGAGACGGCGACGTCGTTCGCCTCCGCCAGCGCCTCGATATCCGGGCCGCGTTGCGGATGGCGCGGCGCGATGATCGTAAGCAGCTTCGGCAGATAGGGCTTGATCGCGAGATGGGCGGCAAGCACCAGCTCGTCCTCGCCGGGATGCGTGCTCGCGGCGATCCAGACCGGACGGCCGGTCGTCTGGCCGTCGAGGATGGCGAGCGTGTCTGGATCGGCAGGCGGCGCCGGCACGTCGAATTTAAGGTTGCCGGCGACGCTGACACGCGGTGCGCCGAGCTGGGCTAGCCGCTCGGCATCGCCCTGCGACTGCGCGAGGCACGCTTCGAAGCAGGAGAGCAGGAAGCGCGAGGTCTTCGGCATCTTGTACCAGCGCGCGAAGGAGCGCTCCGACATCCGCCCATTGACCATCACGACGGGCAAGTCGCGGCGCTGCGCCTCGATCAGGAGATTCGGCCAGATCTCGGATTCGCAGATCAGGCAAAGGTCAGGGCGCCAGTGATCCATGAAGCGGCGCATGTAGCGGGGCACGTCGAGCGGGATGTATTGATGGATCACGCCGCCGGGCAGCCGCGCCGCCATCAGCCTGGCGGAGGTGACGGTGCCGGATGTTACCAGTACCGCGAACCCGCGCTTCTGCATTTTGGCGATCAGGGGCAGAAGGGTCACGGTTTCGCCGACGCTGGCGCCGTGCAGCCAGACCAGCGGCTTGTTCGGCCGCTTGACGCCCGCATGGCCCCGCCGCTCGGCAAGGCGCGCCGCATCTTCCTTGCCGCGCCGCCGGCGCCAGATCAGGAGCCCGGCCGCCAACGGCTCCAGCAGGGACGTCGCATAGCGATAGCTGCGGAGGATTGCGCCCTTGCCGCTCATGCGGGCGCTCCGGCGGGAAGCTGCTGCTTCTCGCGCAGGCCGGCGCCCGGGTCGCGGCTGCCGACCAGGGCATAGCCGCGGGCATGGACGTCGTCGAGGCTGGCCTGAACGGCGAGGCGGGCGGCTTCCTGCGTCGCCTCGTCGGCATCGCGCGCGACCAGGATCGGCTCGCCGACGACGATGGCGCAGCGCCCGAAGGGCAGGCCGATCGAGGCGCGGTCCCAGCTGTTGAAATCGATGCGGCGGCTCGTCACCACCGCGACGGCGCGGATCGGCCGGCCGGATGCCCGCGCCAGCGCGATGATGCCGGGGCCGACGATGCGGGCACGCTTCGGCACGTCGGCCGTCAGCACCATGGTGTCGCCCGCCGCAAGGCGCCTGACCATGGCGAGGAAGGCGCTGGCGCCGCCCTTCTCGCGGATCTTCTTGCCGAGCGCGCCGGAGCCCCGGATCGCGCCGATGCCGAGCTCGCGCAACGCGACCGCGTTGAAGCCGCCATCGCCATGCCGCGACACCAGCGAGCAGGCCGGCATCCAGTCGGGCTTGGCGAAGGGGATCATGATGTGCTGGCCGTGCCACATCGCGAAGATGAGCGGCAGGTCCGGCCGGACATGGTCGTAGATGTCCGCGGGCTCGAAGACGATCCGGTTGGTGCGCTGGACGAGGCGCAGATAGCCGGCCAGCAGGCGGCCGAGCGTTTCCTGCGCCACGCGCGTCTTGAGGATCGAAAAACCCATGGGTCCTGACGTGTGGCGCCTGCCTCGGCTCAGCCCTTGGTCGTCTCGGGGTCGAGCAGCCTGTGGAGATGGACGATGAAGTAGCGCGTCTGCGCCTGGTCGACGGTCTGCTGGGCCTTGGCCTTCCAGGCGGTGTGCGCAGTCGCATAATTCGGGAAGACGCCGACGATGTCGAGCTTTGCCAGGTCCTTGAAGGTGATGCCGTCGAGGGAGGCGAGCTCGCCGCCCAGCACGAGGTGAAGGAGTTGCTTTTGTTCCGGTTCCGCGCTCATCGAACTCTCCTGCAAGGGGCGTGGCGCCCCCATAAGCCATCCCGGCCGCCCATGCGAGCGCGCCGCGCCGGAAGCGTCCATAAAAATCGTCAGGCGGGCTGCGTCCGTCCGTCGCGCAGCTGCTCGATCGCTGCCTGCAGCGGCATGGCGAGCTTGCCGTTGCTCGCCGCCAGCATACCGTGGACCGGCAGCTCGCGGTTGTAGACGACGGGCCGGCCCTCGCCATCGGTGAGCCGACCGCCAGCTTCGCTCAGCACGAGATCGGCTGCTGCCAGATCCCAGTCCCGGGCATCGGGCGAGATCAGGCCGGCATCGATGGTGCCGTCGGCGATGCGCGTCAGGCGCAGCGCCAGAGACGGAATCCGGGCGACGGCCTCGAAGCGCTCGAATTGCGCGAGCGCGTCGAGCATCGGCTTGGGCCCTGCGATGCGGGCGCCGGTCAGCGTTTCCACGGAGGAGGCTTTGATGGTTTCGCCATTGAGCGTCGCGCCGCCGCCGGCGAGTGCGCGATAGGTCGCCTGACAGGCCGGCGCGTGGACGATGCCGAGGATCGGCGCGCCCTGGTCGAGCAGCGCGACGCAGACTGCCCAGTCCGGCGAGCCCTGCATGTAGGCGCGCGTGCCGTCGATCGGGTCGACGACCCAGACATAGCGATGCGAGAGCCGCTGCGCGTCGTCGACCGTCTCCTCGGAGAGCCAGGCGGCCTCCGGCAGCAATTCCGAAAGTCGGATGCGCAGGAAGGTGTCGACGCCGATATCGGCTTCCGTGACGGGCGAGCCGCCGCTCTTGGCCCAGGTGCGCGCCGCCGTCGTCGCGCCCGGCCGGAACAGGTCCATGGCGAGCGTGCCGGCTTCCAGGCAGCTTTCGCTGACAACCTTCAGCAGTTCGGCCGCGATCGGGAGCGTGGTGGCGTTCATGCCTTCCCTATCGGCCGTGAAAGACGCTGTTTCAAGCCGAAAATGCGGCCACACATCGAAAGATTCCGTCAAGCATCCGGCAGGAAACCGCTCGTTCCGGGCCGGATCAGGGCGAAAACACCTTCCCTTAACCCAACGCCTTAAGCGCTCGGACACGGCTGGCGGCCATCCTCGCATGGCAAGCACGAGAGCCCCGGCATCGACAGAGGGCTCCGTTGCAGCAGGGATTACAGAGAGGCGTTATTACCGATGGCCAGCGTCACGCCGGCCGCCGGAGAGAGAGGTTTTGTGCCTGCTCTCTCCGGCGGCCCGACAACCACAGCGATCGTTTCCCGCAACCCGATGCCGGCACGTCCGGTCGCTCCGGCGATCGAGCGCATCGGGTCAGTGCGCATCCTGCGCGGCACCGCCACCTGGCGGGGCGTCGCGCTCCGTCTGGCCAACGCGGCCGGCGACGACGAGCGTTTCGAATTGGCCCTGACGGCCGGCGACGGCCGCTCCATCGTTGTGGCCTCGGTCGATCAGGACGACGCGGTCGCGCTCTGGCGGGATTTCGGCCGGACCAGCGGCCTGCCTCTGCTGCTCGAGGCCGCCGATGGCGTGGTGACCGAGCCTTATCCGCAGCTCGGCCGTGTCGCGCTGGGAGCGGTGCGCATCCGCCGCCGCCATGGTCTGCTCAACGGCCGTCGCCCGCGTTTCCTGACCCGTCGCAAGACGGGCCGCCTCGCCGAACTGCCGGTGATCGTCAGCGGCGACCGGATGACCGACTGATCTTCAAAATAGCGACCGGCTCATCGCATCGAGCGCGAGCCCGGCGGCCAGCAGCAACCCGGCATCGCGGTTCGACCGGAAGACCCTGAGTGCTTCCGGTGCGCTCGCGCCGTCGATGCGCGTCACCTGCCGGCCGAGATGAACCGCGAAGGCGGCAAAGCCCAGCCAGGCAATCGGTCCACCGCCGACCAGCCAGATCGCAATCCCCGTGAGCACGGCCGCCAGCGCGAAGCAGAGCGCCACCGCCTCGCGCGTATGGTCGCCGAAATAGCGGGCGCTGGAGCGAATGCCGGCGATGACGTCGTCCTCCAGATCCTGCATCGCATAGATCGTGTCGTAGCCGACGGTCCAGGCGATGGCCGCCGCGTAGATAAGGTAGGCCTGCGGGTCGAGCCGGCCGAACACGGCGCTCCAACCCATCAGCCCACCCCAGGAAAAGGCGAGGCCGAGGACGAACTGCGGCACGTTAGTGATCCGCTTCATGAACGGATAGACCGCGACGATCGCGAGCGAGGCGATGCCGAGGATGATCGTGAAGCGATTGAATTGGAGAAGCACGACGAGGCCGCCGAGTGCCTGCGCGATCATGAACAGCGCGGCCGCCTTCGCCGTGACCTGCCCGGATGGCAGCGGGCGCCCGCGGGTGCGCGCCACTTCGGCGTCGAGCTTGCGGTCGATGATGTCGTTGAAGGTGCAGCCCGCACCGCGCATCAGCACAGCGCCGACGAAGAACAGCAGGCAGTGCCAGGGATCGGGATAGGGCTGGCCGGCGGCGATGGCGGCAAGTCCGGCCGCCCACCAGCAGGGCAAGAGCAGCAGCCACCAGCCGATCGGCCGCTCGATACGGGCAAGCTTTAGGAAAGGTCTGGCGGCCCGCGGCGCGCGCGTGTCGACCCAGTGCCCGGTGAGCGCATCGGGAAGCGGGGCGTCAGGCGCCGGCATCGTTCCGGGCGGTGATGGGTCGGGCATAGGGCGCCGAGGCGCCGGTCAGAGCGCGCCCTGCGGGACGCGCATCCCGCCGCCGGCGCCGCTGGTGATGGAATCGGCGCCGCCGAACGGACTGGAGCCCTGTGCTTGCTGCTGTTGGGCGCGGCGCTGCATCGCGGCCTGCTGCTTCACGGCGTTGCAGGCCTGGGCGCGGAAGCCGGCCACCTTCTTGTTGTCGTTCTGCATGCCTTCGATGAAGGTCGCGGGGATCTGGCACCAGTCCTGGTTGGCGGTGGCGAATTTGATAGCGGCGTCGCCATTGCTGACCAGCCGGCCGAAGGAGCTGCACGCCTCCTGCGGCGTCATCTTCTTCTTGGCCTTCTGGGCGGCCGAGAGCCGCGACACGATCGACTGGCGCTCGCCGAGCAGTTTCTGGATCTGCTCGCAGCCCGACGCCTGTGCGTTTGCGGGAGCAGCCGCCACGAACGAAGCCACGGCAAGGCCGAGCACCGCGATAACGCCTGAAGCCATCCAACGCTGCATGGTGTCCTTACTCCGGATTGCCGGCCCGCCCGGCCGATCGTTAAATACGTCCTTAACAGCAGGCGCTGTTAACGCCAACGACTCTTGCGAGTCCATGGGTCGCCTTATGGGATGCGCTGCCTGCTACAAGGGGATTGTGGCGTTTTTCGCGTTGCTACCACCGAATATGATCGACTTCTGGAGGCGCCTGCTCCCATGTCCGTTCCCGATTTCGCCCGTCACCGGCTTTTTATAGACCAGCCTTTCTCTGCGGCGGCGATGCTCCCGCTCGAACGGGAGCAGGCCAATTATCTGCTCAATGTTCTGCGGTTGCGGGTCGAAGGCATGGTGCTCGTCTTCAACGGCCGCGATGGCGAGTGGCTGGCGCGCCTCGTGCCTGAAGGGCGCAAGCAGGCGAATCTGGAGCTCGTGCGCCAGACCCGGCCGCAGCCTCCGGCCTCCGATCTGCATTATCTGTTCGCGCCGTTGAAGCATGCGCGCCTCGACTACATGGCGCAGAAGGCGGTCGAGATGGGGGCGGGGGTGCTGCAACCCGTCCTGACCCGGCGCACGCAGGTTTCGCGACTGAACCTCGACCGGCTGCGCGCCAATGCCATCGAGGCGGCCGAGCAATGCGGCATCCTCTGCCTGCCCGGGATCGAGCCGGAGCGCCCGCTCGAAGCAGCGCTCTCCAGTTTGGCGCCGGAGCGGCTGCTGATCTTCTGCGACGAGGGGCTGGCGGAGGCGAGCCCGGTCTCGGCACTGGCGGAGCGCAAGCCCGCCCCGCTTGCCGTCCTGATCGGTCCCGAGGGTGGCTTCGACGAAGCCGAGCGGAGCCTGATCCGCGCCCGGCCCAACACGCTCCCGATTTCGCTCGGCCCGCGCATCCTGCGGGCGGACACGGCCGCGGTCGCTGCGCTCGCGCTGGTTCAGGCGGTTCTCGGAGACTGGCCTCGCATCTGACGTAAGGGTGGCAAGTCCTGTCGCCAGCGCCGGTCGCCTTTGCGCGAATGCACGGTTCCGGTCGTTGTCGAGCGCCCGGCGCTCGCCTATGTCTGTGCATCCTCTGCCGGCTTCCACCGCGCCTTCGGCGCCGGGGGCTCAGCCGTCTTGCCTCATCTGCCGGAGCACCCATGGCTCGCGACGTCTCCGATTCGACCCCGATCGGTTCCAAGGCCGAACTGATTGCGTGGATCGCCGCCGGCGAGAAACCTGCGTCCTCCTTCCGGATCGGTACCGAGCACGAGAAATTCCCGTTCTACCGAAGCGATCTCGCCCCTGTTCCCTATGAGGGCCGCGCCGGCGCCGGCGGCATCCGCGCTTTGCTGGAGGGCATGCAGCAGCGCCTGGGCTGGGAGCCGATCGTCGATGCCGGCCATATCATCGGGCTGGCCGGGCCGGAGGGCGGCGGCGCGATCTCGCTTGAACCCGGCGGGCAGTTCGAGCTGTCGGGCGCACCGCTGGCGACGCTGCACGAGACGCAGGCCGAGCTTCAGGCCCATCTCGCCGACGTCAAGGCCGTGGCCGCTCCGCATGATATCGGCTTCGCTGCCCTGGGCGCATCGCCGCTCTGGACCCGCGCGCAGACGCCGATGATGCCCAAGAGCCGCTACAGGATCATGGCGAATTACATGCCGAAGGTCGGCACGCTGGGCCTCGACATGATGCTTCGGACCTGCACGGTGCAGGTCAATCTCGACTTCGCCAGCGAGGCGGACATGGTGCGCAAGCTCAGGGTCTCGCTGGCGCTGCAGCCGCTTTCCACCGCCCTGTTCGCGTCCTCGCCTTTCCTGGACGGCAAGCTCAACGGCTTCCAGTCGATGCGCTCCGAGATCTGGCGCGATACCGACAATGCCCGCTCCGGCATGCTGGCCTTCGCCTTCGACGAGGGCATGTCCTATGAGCGCTATGTCGACTGGGCCCTCGACGTGCCCCTGTATTTCGTCAAGCGTGGCGATACCTATCACGACGTCGCCGGCTCTTCGTTCCGCGACCTGCTGGCGGGCAAGCTGCCGCAACTGCCGGGCGAGCAGGCGACGATATCGGACTGGGCCAACCATCTCGGGACCCTGTTCCCCGAAGTCCGGCTGAAGCGCTTCCTGGAGATGCGCGGTTGCGATGCCGGCCCCGCCGACATGCTGACGGCGATGCCGGCCTTCTGGGTCGGGTTGCTCTATGATTCCGTCTCGCTCGACGCAGCCTGGGACCTCGTCAAGAATTGGAGCGCGGCAGAGCGGCAGGCGTTGCGCGATGCGGTTCCGCGCGAAGGTCTCGCGGCGACCATCGGCGGACGCACGCTCGGCGAGATCGCCGTCGAGGTCGTGGAGCTGTCGCGCGCAGGCCTTGCACGGCGCGCCTTGCACGATGGGGCCGGCAGGGACGAAAGCGTCTACCTCGATCCTCTGCGTGAAATCCTGGAATCTCGCCGGAGCCTGGCCCAGGTTCTGGAAGCGCGTTACCGCGATTCCTGGAACGGCAAGGTCGAACCGGTCATGACCGAGCTGTCGCTCTGACGAGCCGCGCAACGGCCTTTCGCGCGAAAAGCGTGATTTCGAGCGGATTGTGCGCTGGAAATTAACGAGTTGGATGAAGCTTGCCGCTACCCTGGCGGCATGGGGTGGATTCGTGCCAGCTTTATCGGTTTTGTGCGCGACGAGCGCGGGGCGACCGCTATCGAATACGGCCTCGTCGCGGCCCTCGTCTCGATCATGATCATCGCCTCGGCATCGCTCTACGGCGCCAGCCTCAGCACGATGCTGATGGCCGCAGCCAATCGCCTCAACGTATTTTGAGGCTTCTCTTTATTCCGCCGCCGTCTTGAAGCTCGCGAGGTTGTCGAGGCTCTGGATGATGTGCTCGGCCAGCGCGTTCGAAAGAACCGACGGGTCGAAGCGGGTCCGCAGCAGCCCGATCTTGCATGACGGCAAGGTCGCAAAGCCCTCGGAGGGGCCGAGGATGCGCATGCCCGGCCGGACCGCGCTTTCCGGCAGGACGGAGATCGCAAGCCCGGCCAGGACCGCCGCGCCGACGGCCGTGGAATTCCAGCTCGCATAGAGCACGCGGAAGCGGCGGCCCTTCGATTCCAGCGCATCGACGGCGGCCTGGCGCCAGTTGCAGGTCGGCCGCCCCAGCGCGAGCGGCAGCGGGTCCTCCTCATGCACGCCGTGCCGCGCCGAGGTGACCCAGAGCAGCGGCTCTATGCGGATGATCTCGCCCTGGCCGCGGCTTTCGACATGGGTGATGATCGCAAGGTCGATATCGCCGGTCGCGATCCGCTCCGCCAGCATCGGCGTCGGCTCGCACACTACCGTCACCTCTGCGCGAGGATTCGAGTGGGCGAAGCGCGCCAGGATCTCCGGCAGGTAGCGATCGGCATAGTCGTCGGGCACGCCCAGGCGGATGCGCCCCTTCAGGTCGGCATCGGCGAAGGAGGCGACGCATTCCAGGTTCAGCCTGACGATCCGGCGGGCATAGTCGAGCAGGCGCTCGCCGTCCTCGGTCAGCTTGGCATGGCGGCCGTCGCGCCCGAACAGGGGCCGCCCGACGCGTTCCTCGAGCCGCTTCATCTGCATGGAAACGGCCGATTGCGTCTTGAAGACGATCTCGGCGGCACGGGTGAAGGAGCCGGTATCGGCGATGGCAACGAAGGTCTTGAGCTGATCGGCGTCGAGCACATGGGCCATTGGCGATCCCCGTCCACTGTCCATCAATATCAGTGTTGCGAGACATCATAACCATTCGTTTGGCTGATGACCAGAGCCTCGCTAGGGTCTGGGTGCTCTCCGAAATTCCCTGTCAATGGCGCGTCCGGGCGGGGTGGAGGAGCTCAGATCAACGTTCCGCACCGCCAAGGAGGCCGTCATGCTGCTCATGACCATTACTGCGAAGTCGCTCTCGTCCGTTTCGGCCGGCGTCACGCGTATCGCCACCATCGGATTTGCCGGAACCCTTCAATTCGTGCGCGCGATCGCTCACCGCCGCGAGGTGATGCGCCTCGGCGAACTCGACGAGCGCGGTCTCAAGGATATCGGCCTCGTCCGCTCGGATATCGACGGCGCGCTGGCGACGTCCTGGCTGGGTGACCCGTCCGCCGTCCTCGCGGAGCGGTCGCGCTCTTCGTCGAGCCTTGCTGCGGCGCGGCGCGATCACGCCCTGCGCCATGCCGGCTCCAAGCCGATGCTGGCTTCGAAAGCCGATATTGCGGTTGCACGCTGCGCCTGACCCCTTGGCGCCAGCGTTCCTAAGGGCGGGAGCTTCGTGCTTCCGCCCCTTTTTTATCTTCAGCCGATGACGAGCAGAATCCGCTTCAGCGACGGCCCTGTCCGCCGCCGAGCATCGCGTCGAGGATCGACTTCAGCGCGTTCTGATGGTCGTCCTGGATCTGGCGGCCGTGCTCGAACATCTGGTTGAGCGCGTCGAGCCCGATCGAACCCGGTCCTGAAGCGGATGATGATGGCGGGGCCTCGTCTGTCTCGGGATCCGGCGCACGTCGCGGCGCGCTGCGGGGGCGAGGAGCGGGTGCAGGCTCGGGCGCAGGTTGCGGTGCCATGCCGCCGAACATGCCCCCGAGAATCTGGCCGAAAGCGCCGCCGAACGGGTCCGATGGCGCGGCTTGTGGGTTGGGTTGCGGCTGGCCACCCTGGCCGAACATGCCCTTGAGGATCGCCTCGAACGGGTTGGCCGGCATCTGCGGCTGCTGCGGTGCCGGCTGCATGCCCGGCATCTGCCCGCGCATCATCTCCGCGAACTGGCCCAGGATGCCCCCCAGGCCCTGGCTGCTCGATGTCTTGGACAGGCCGCCCATCAGCATCGCGGCGATGATAGGCAGCATCTGCTTGAGGATGGCCTGGGAGACGCCGCTGGTCGCCGCCGCCTGCGCAGCGATCGCCTGGCTGACCTCGCGCGAGCCGAAGAGCTGGCTCAGCACGTCGTTTCCGGCGTTCTGGGCGCCGGCCGGAATGCCGTAGCCGCCGGCCTCGAAAAACCGGGCATAGGGCGAAGCGGTCATCATCTGCGCCAGCGAACCGAAGGCGTAGGGGTCGCGCGTCTGCCGCTGCAACCCCATCGAGAAGGCCGGCAGCAGGGCGTCGAGCGCCGCTTGCGTCTGCTGCATGGTCAGGCCGTATTGCTGGGCGAGGTTCGGCAGCGCCTGGCCGCTCTGGGCCGATTGCATGATATCGAACAGGTTCATCATGGACGCTTCTCCCCGGCCGGCCTTTGGACGCGTGCCTAGGGCGACGATAGCAGGGTGTCCTTGCCTGGCAAATCGATTGCGGCGGAGCGCTGCGCAGCCTTGCGCTCCAGCCGGGTAATGCCGCGAAAGGCGAAGACCAGCGCCAGCACGCCGAAGGCGACCGCCCCCAGCGCCGAGCCGGCGAGCGCGCCCTTTGGCCCGGCGAGATGCGCGCCGAGGATGGCGAGCGGCATGGTGCCGAGCGTGGCGCGGCCCCAGCTGAACAGCGTCGACAGGAACGGCATGCCGAGATTGTTGAAAGCGGCGTTGGCGACGAAGAGCATGCCGACGAATATCCACATCGGCCCGGCGATCAGGCAGAAGAACAGCACGAGTTCCGCCGTCAGCCCCGTCGCGTGGAAGGCGGAGACGATGGTGTCGCGGAACAGGAAGAGCAGCGCCCAGGAGACGAGTACGGAGACGCCGGCGAAGATCGTCGCATCGGTCAGGCCCCGGCGCATCCGGTCGTAGCGCCCGGCGCCCCAGTTCTGGCCGAGGATCGGCCCGACCGCTCCCGACAGTGCGAACAGCACGCCGAAGGCGACCGGCACGAGGCGGTCCATGATCGCGAGCGCCGCCACCGCCGCATCACCGAAGCGGGCGACGACGCTTGCGAAGACCGCATTGGCGATCGGGTTCGAGAGATTGGTCAGGATGGCCGGGCCCGCGATGGCAAAGGTCCGCGCGCTGTCCTGCCGGACGAAGGAGAGGCGCGGCCGCTCGATCATGTCGTGCACCACCACGCAGCCGTGGAAGCCGATGGCGCAGATGATGATTCGCGCCAGCACGATCGCGATCGCGGCACCATCCGGCCCGAGCCCGAAGCCGAAGATCAGCAGAGGGTCGAGCCCTGCCGTTACGATGCCGCCGCCGAGCGTCACGAACATCGCCCGCCTGGCGTCGCCGACCGCACGCAGGATGCCGGAGAAGCCCATGCCGATGGCCATCAGGACGTTCGACGGCAGCACGATATGCAGGAAGGAAAGGGCGACCGCATGCGATTGGTCGCGTGCGCCGAGCAGGCTGAGCAATTTCGGCAGGAACGGCAACGCTGCGAGCGACAGGACGAGCGCGACGGCGGCCGACAGCGTCAGGGTCGAGGCCGCGATGCGCCGCCCGCCCGCTCGATCGCCCGCGCCGATGCTGCGCGAGGTCAGCGCCGTGACGGCGATCATCAGTCCGACATTCACCGAGATCATGAGATAGAGCACGATGGTGGCGAAGCCGACGCCGGCCGTCGCCTCCGGCCGCCCGAGCCAGGAGACATAGAGCAGCGAGAGCAGATCGACGACGAAGACCGCCATCAGGCCGACCGAGCCCGTCGCGGTCATCACCGCGACATGGCGCATCAAGGGGCCTTCGAGGAAGACGGCCTGTGGCGAGGCCGAAGCCTGGCTCATCGTTCGGGCTCGCCGACGCCGCCGACCGCGATCTCCGCACCGCCATCCTCGATGACCTGCCTTGTCTCGGGCGTAAGCGGCTTCGACTTGCTCTTGGGCGCGACGAGAGGCTCGGGCGAGACGCGCGGCACGCGGTTGATCGCGGCGGCGAGCCCCTCGTGGAACTGGATCTCCATGCGCTGCGCGTCGCGGTCGCGGACATGGTCGATGACGAGTTCGGCCTCGTCGCGGGTCAGGCCCATCGTTTCCAGCGTGACGCGGCCGAAGCCCAGCGCCGATTCGAAGGTCTCGCGCATCTGGAAATCGACATTCTGCTTCATCAGTTCGATGGCGTGGATGCGGTCATAGGCCCGCACATGCAGGCGCACGCTCGGGAACTCGGCCTTGACCATCTCGACGATCCTGAGCGCCGCCTGCTTGTCGTCGATGCAGACGCAGATGACGCGGGCCTTGCCCGCGCCGGCCGCCCGCAGCACGTCGAGCCGCGTGCCGTCGCCGTAATAGATCTTGAACCCGAACTGGGATGCCGAGCGGATGCGCTCGACGTCGGAATCGATCACGGTCACGTCGATGTGCTGGAGCAGCAAGGCCTGCGTCACGATCTGGCCGAAGCGGCCGAAGCCGATCACCATCACCGGGCTGTCGCCGACGCCGTCATAATCCTCGTCCATCGTCGCTGGCGCGATGCGGGCCAGCAGCACGGCGTCGATCAGCTTGGCGACGACCGGCCCGAGCAGCATGCTGATCGCCGCGAGGGCGGTCACCATCGCCGCCTGCTGGGCGGTCAGCAGCCCGTTCGCGAGGCCGAGCGGCAGGAGCACGAAAGCGAATTCGCCGGCCGGCGAGAGCAGGGCGCCGGCCCGGATCGCCTCGAGCCAGGACGAGCAGGAGATGCGCAGGATCGAGGTGACGACCGCGATCTTGAACAGCACCAGCACCGGCGCTGCGAGCGCCAGCATCATCCAGTTGTCGGCAACGAGCTTGAGGTCGAGCGACATGCCGACCGCCATGAAGAACAGGCCGAGCAGCACGCCGCGGAACGGCTCGATATCGGCCTCCAGCTCGTGCCGGAAATGCGAATCGGCCAGCATCACGCCGGCGAGGAAGGCGCCCATCGCCATCGAGAGCCCGACATGCTCCATCAGCAGCGCCGAACCCAGCACGATCAGCAGCGCGGCCGCCGTCATCACGTCCTTGGCGCCGGTATGGGCGAGGATGCGGAAGAAAGGGTTCATGACATAGCGACCGGCCAGCACGATCAGCACCAGCGCCAGGAGTGCGATGCCCAGGCTCGCCAGCGCCATCATCGGTGTGCCGGCTTCCTGCCCGCCCGTCGTCGCGAGCAGCGGCAGCAGGGCCAATGCGGGCGCGATCGCCATGTCTTGGAACAGCAGGATCGAGAAGGTGCGCCGGCCATAGGTCTCGTTGCCGTCGCCGCGCTCCTCCAGCAATTGCAGCGCGATCGAGGTCGCGGACAGCGCAAGCGCCACGCCCACGGCGACCGCTCCCGCAGCAGACAAACCGAAATACCAGCCGGCGAGGCCGATTCCGCTGGCACTGAGCGCCATCTGCGCCAGGCCGGAGCCGAGGATGTCCTTGCGCATCGAATAGAGCCGCGAGGGCTGTAATTCGAGGCCGACGAGGAACAGCAGCAGCACGACGCCGATCTCGGCCGTGCCGCGGATCGCGTCGGGGTCCTTGATCACGCCGAGGATCGAGGGTCCGATGACGATGCCGGCCGCGAGATAGCCCAGCACGGCCGACTGGCCGAGCTTGCGAAAGAGCGGGACGGCGATCACTGCCCCGGCGCAGAAGGTCAGGATCGGCGGGAGATAGCTGGCATGCGAGGCAGCGTCGGCCATGCGGGGTTCAGTCCTTGGGAACGGGCTTGGCGGGCCGGCGCGATGCTCGGCGTGCGGGCCGCCGTTCTATCTAGGCTTTCAACGGCAATCCTGCGAGAGGCAATCGACGATACAAGGCGACCTGCGCCGCTTCGCTTCCTTGACATCGCCCCGATCCCGCCGAAAGAAGACGCGGACTGATCGGAGTTCCCCCTGCGCGTGACCAAGCCGCCGCTCGATATCCTGCTCTGCGCCCCGCGCGGCTTCTGCGCCGGTGTCGTGCGCGCCATCGACGCCGTCGAGAAGGCGCTGAAGCTGCATGGTGCGCCGGTCTATGTCCGCCACGAGATCGTTCATAACAAATACGTCGTCGAATCCCTGAAGCGGAAAGGCGCGGTCTTCGTCGCCGAGCTCGACGAGGTGCCCGACGAGACGCGGCCGGTGATCTTCTCGGCCCATGGCGTCGCCAAGGCGGTGCCGGCGGCGGCGAAGGCACGCAACCTCTTCGCCATCGACGCGACCTGCCCGCTGGTCACCAAGGTCCATCGCGAGGCCGAGGTCCATCACAAGCGCGGCCGCCATATCCTGCTCGTCGGCCATGCCGGACACCCCGAGGTGATCGGCACCATGGGCCAGCTCCCCGAAGGCGCGATCACGCTGATCGAGACGCTGGAAGACGTGGCGACGCTGAAGGCGCCGGAAGACCAGCCGCTCGCCTATGTCACGCAGACCACGCTCTCGGTCGACGACACTCGCGGCATCGTCGAGGCCCTGCAGGCCCGTTTCCCGGAGCTGATCGCTCCGCACAAGGAAGACATCTGCTACGCCACGACCAACCGCCAGGAGGCGGTGAAGCACGTCGCCCCCATGGTCGACGGGCTGATCGTGGTCGGCTCGCCCAATTCCTCTAATTCGCAGCGCTTGCGCGAGGTTGCCGAGCGCGCCGGCTGCCCGGTTGCGCGGCTCGTCCTGCGCACCGACGAGATCGACTGGTCGGTCTTCGGCGATATCCGCAGCCTCGGCATCACCGCCGGCGCGAGCGCGCCGGAGGTGCTGGTCGAGGAGATCATCGACGCCTTCGCCGCGCGCTACGAGGTCCGCGTCGAGACCGTCTCGACCGCCGACGAGAACGTCTTCTTCCCCCTGCCGCGCGAACTGCGTGGCGAAGCGGCGTCCGACGCGGCCGAGTAATTCCAGCAGAAGAGTGCGATCGTGGCCGTGTATACCGAAGTGCCCGATGACGAGATGGCCGCCTTCGTGGCGCGCTACGGCATCGGCGACCTCCTTTCCGCCAAGGGCATCGCCGAAGGCGTCGAGAACTCGAACTATCTGATCCGCACCACGCAAGGCGCCTTCATCCTCACGCTCTACGAGAAGCGCGTGAACCCCGACGACCTGCCGTTCTTCCTTGGCCTGATCCAGCATCTGGCCTCGCGCGGGGTCATCTGCCCGCAGCCGGTCAGTGACAGCCGCGGCGAGATGCTTGGGCGCCTCGCCGGGCGCCCAGCCGCGATCGTCACTTTCCTCGACGGTCTCTCGGTGCGCCGGCCGACAGCCGCGCATTGCCAGGAACTCGGCCGCGGCCTCGCTTTGCTGCACGAGGCCGGCGCCGATTTCGCGATGGAGCGGGTCAACGCGCTCTCCGTTCCCGGCTGGCGCCCGCTCGCCGAACAGGCCGGCGCCGACGCCGATAAGGTCTCGCCCGGCCTGGCCCGTCGCGTCGCCGCCGAGATCGCCGTCCATGAGGCGGGCTGGCCGCAAGGATTGCCGCGCGGCGTGATCCATGCCGATCTCTTCCCCAACAACGTCTTTTTCCTCAGCGACAAACTCTCGGGACTGATCGACTTCTATTTCGCCTGCACCGATGCCTATGCCTACGACCTCGCGATCTGCCTGAATTCCTGGTGCTTCGAGGCCGATGGCTCGTTCAACCTGACCAAGGGCCAGGCCATGCTCGCCGGCTATGAGAGCGTGCGGGTGCTGAACCAGGCGGAGGTCGAAGCCCTGCCGCAGCTCTGCCGGGGCTCGGCGCTGCGCTTCCTGCTGACGCGCCTGGTCGACTGGCTGAACGTTCCTGCCGGCGCCCTGGTCAAGCCGCATGATCCGCTCGAATACGATCGCAAGCTCGCCTTCCACCAGCGCGTCGCGGACGCCCGAGAATACGGGCTGAAGCGATGAGCGGCGATACGGTCGAAGTCTGGACGGACGGCGCCTGCTCGGGCAATCCGGGGCCGGGCGCGCTTGGGGCTTGCCCCATCCGCGCAGCTAAAAACTGCCGGGGCCTGCCATGAGCGACACGGTCGAGGTCTGGACGGACGGCGCCTGCTCCGGAAACCCCGGCCCCGGCGGCTGGGGCGCGATCCTGACCTTCAACGGCGTCGAGAAGGAGCTTTGCGGCGGCGAGGCGCAGACCACCAATAACCGCATGGAACTGATGGCGGCGATCGCCGCGCTGGAGGCGCTGAAGCGCCCCGTCACGGTCGCGCTCCACACCGACAGCCAGTACCTGCGTCAAGGCATCACCGGCTGGATTCATGGCTGGAAGAAGAACGGCTGGAAGACGGCCGACCGCAAGCCGGTCAAGAACGCCGAGCTCTGGCAACGCCTGGAAGCGGCGCTCGGCCGCCACAAGATCGAGTGGAAATGGGTCAAGGGCCATGCCGGCGACGCGATGAACGAGCGCGCCGACGCCCTGGCGCGCGCCGGCATGGCGCCGTTCAAGCCGGGCCGCTAAACCTCAGCCGAGCGGCTGGCGGTAGACGATGAAGCCCGATTTGTCGGCGACCTTGTCATAGAGTGCCTGGCCCTGCAGGTTGGATTCATGCGTCTGCCAGTAGACGCGGTAGCAGTTCTTCGCCCGCGCCATCTGGTTCACGGCCTCGATCAGCTTGCGGCCGACGCCGGTGCCGCGCGATTCCGCCACGGTGAACAGGTCCTGCAGGTAGCAGATCGGCTTCTCGCTCCAGGTCGTGCGGTGGAGCACCCAGTTGACCATGCCGAGCGGCTTGTCGCCCTCGAAGGCGAGGAAGCCGCCCATCGGCTCGTCACCGCCGGTGAGCCGCCCGAAGGTGATCGCGTCGATCTCCGGCGGCAGGGTCGCTTTGTAGAAGTTCAGGTATCCCCGCCAGAGCGGCGTCCAGGCATCCCGGTCGGTCGCGGCAAGCGGGCGAATGACGATATCGGCCATCGGTGTTTTCCTCCGGTCCGGAAGCTAGCCGGGGCCTCGCGGCTTGTCTCATGACAAGCGCAGATCGGATCGATCAGCCGGGCGATGAGCGGGCCGTTGGGTTTGCTGGTAGAACGTCTGCTTTCGACCGATGGCAGCCCGATCTGCAACGGGTTACGACATCGCGCTGCGGGTTCGCCGGAACTATTGTTTGCCTTTTGAGGCCGATAACGCTGACATGACGTGCCAAGCGTGAATCAGGAGCGCGTCCCGTGCCAAAGTTCTTCTCCAATTTGGGCGTCTCTGTTGCCATCGCGATCGCGGTGGCTGGTTGCCAGTCTGTATCGGCTGATCTCGATCAGCGAGGCCGAGCTTGCGCTGCCCGTGGTGGCGTTCTAACCGGCATGGGCTGTGAGGGGGCCGGCGGTGGCGGCACATTGTCGGCCGTTGACCAGCCTTCGCCCGACCCCGTCAAATGCAGAAGCCGCGAGAACACTGTAACGATGGCGGATGGTTCGACAGTTACAAAAACGACCGAAGACTGCTCCTCTTTCTGAAAGACCGACATGCGTTCCCTCCTAGCCATGGCCGTCGTCGCGGTCTCTCTGTCCGCGTGCGTATCATCGGAAGATGGGCGTGGCCGTGATCTGGCCCTCGACAGCACCCGCTGTGCGAACCTCGGATTCGCTGTGGGCTCGTCTGAAATGGCCGACTGTATGGACACGGCCGCTGCCACCCGCGCAGTCGATCAGGACCGCAATGCCCGTGCCCTGGCGGCAACGAACGCTCGAATTCAGGCGGATGACGAACGCCGATCCGCTGATTTTCAGGCTAAAATGAGATCGGGAACCCCGGCTTCCTCGCCCTATCCCATGCCAAGCGCGGCGGGCATTCCCGGGATGCAGTGCTCCGGCAGTGGAGACGATCAGGCCTGCAACGCGCAGTAAGTGCAGACATCAAGGCAGAACTCGGTAAGTCCCTCAGCATGCTCTAGCGACGCGGATGTCCGCTAACCACTCAATGAGACATTCGCCACGCAAGCGCTGTCTCGTCTACAAAAAAGCCCGCGCAGCGGCTGCGCGGGCTGAAATCTCTCTCCGTGCCCGTCCAGCTCAGAGCTTGGCGAGCATCGCCTCGGCACCGGAGGCTTCCGCCTTGCCGGCGGCTTCCTCGACGCTGAGGACCTTCACCACGCCGTCCTCAACGAGCATCGAATAACGCTGCGAGCGTGTGCCGAGGCCGAAGCCCGAACCGTCCATCGACAGGCCGATCTCCTTGGCGAAGTCGCCATTGCCGTCCGAGAGGAACTCGATCACGCCGGCGCCGCCGGTTGCCTTCGACCAGGCATCCATGACGAAGACGTCGTTGACGCCGGTCACCATGATGGCGTCGACGCCCTTCGCCTTGATCTCGGCCGCCTTCTCCAGGAAGCCCGGCAGATGGTTGCGGTGGCAGGTCGGGGTGAAGGCGCCGGGCACCGCGAAGAGCACCACCTTCTTGCCGCTGAACAGGTCGTCGGTCGTGCGCGCGGCCGGGCCGTCGGCGGTCATGACGCGGAACGTAACTTGGGGAAGCTTGTCACCCACCTTGATGGTCATGCGCCTGTCTCTCCGTGAAGCCTGCGGCCAACAGGGCCGCCCAGCCTCACGGATTAGGGCTTGCCGGCGGGGATGTCGAGTTCCACCCGCGTTTCGATCGGCCGCGGCGTGCCGCGCACCGTGAAGATGAAAGGCGTCGGGCCGGCCGCGCCCTTCGGCCGCTCGTCGATCCGGATCTGGGCGATGACCGTGCCATCCGCCTGCGGCGTCAGGCGTGACCTGCCGAAGGACCACATGCCGGAGCCTTCGACGAAGATATCCTCGATCTTGCCTTCCGGCGGGGCCTGCAGGACAAGGCGCAGGCCGGGATCGACCACGCCGTCGTCGGGCGTGACCTCGACGATCGCGATCTTCTCCTTGTGCGGGCCTGGCTTGGCCGAGACCGGCACGCGCGCCTCGAAGCTTTCGAGCCGCGGCGAGGCGACCGTGGTCACGCCGGGTTCGAGCCACAGGCTTGCCTCGCCCTTGGCGGGAATGCAGATCTTCTCGCAGACCGCAAAGTCGAGCTTGAGCACGACGAGGACGGGCCGCGACGGATCGACCGGCTGCACGGAGATCGGGATCACGACTTCGCCGACATAGCCGATGGAATAGCCTGCCGAATCCTGGAAGCGTTCCGGCACCGGCCAGCGCACGTCGAGCCCGCCGATATTGGTGGAGCCCGACCAGTCGAAGGCAGGCGGCACGCCGAATTGGCCGGGGCTGCGCCAATAGGTCTTGTAGCCCGGAGACATGGCGATCTCGACGCCGACGCGCTGCTTGCCGCTCGACGCGGTCGGTCCGGCGATCAGGCGCAGCTTCGCATGTTCGCTGGTAGACCAGGGCGAGGTGGCGGCCTCATTGGCGGCTTCCTGAGCGCGGGCAGCGGGGCCGAGCGCCAGGGGCAGCAGGGCCAGCAGGGAAAGAATGCGGTTCACGGCCCTCCTTTACCGATTGCGAGCCTGAAAAGCGAACAAAACCTGTCTTCCTCCGCCGGTCGGTACCGTGTGCGACATCTCGGGAACTTCGCGCAGGATTGGGGCACAATCGCGATATGGGCGGCACTACCCGCCGTCGCCTCTCCGCCGCACGCGAACGTGATCCGGAAGGCATCGAGGGGCTGTGCTGTGTGCCGTGAGCGCGGGCTCAGCCAAGCCTTGCCGATCCGGCCCGACAGCATCTAGCATGCACCTCATGAAAATCGGCTCACAATCGCGCGTCGGCGGCCGCAGCTATCTCGACGGGCAATGCCTGATCGCGATGCCGGGCATGGCCGATACCCGCTTCAGCCGCAGCGTCGTCTATGTCTGCGCCCATTCCGAGGACGGGGCGATGGGCATCATCGTCAACAAGCCGGCGGGCGACACGAAATTTCCGGAGCTTCTGGTCCAGCTCGACGTGATTCCCTCCGAGGAGGTGATCCGTCTGCCGAGCCGGGCCGAGCGCATGCAGGTGCTGCGGGGCGGGCCGGTCGAGACCAAGCGCGGCTTCGTCCTGCATACCGCCGATTTCTTCCTGGAATCGGCGACCCTGCCGATCGACGAGGGCATCTGCCTGACCGCGACGCTGGATATCCTGCGCGCCATCGCCAACGGCGACGGGCCGGAGAGCGCCGTGCTGGCCTTGGGCTATGCCGGCTGGGCCGCGGGGCAGTTGGAGGCGGAGATCCAGTCCAACGGCTGGCTGCATTGCGCCGCCGACCCCGAACTGCTCTTCGACGAGGGCGTCGAGACCAAGTACCAGCGCGCGCTCGGCAAGATCGGCATCGACCCGGCCTTCCTGTCGCGCGAGGCGGGGCACGCCTGAGTTGCGGCGCGCCGTCATTCTCGGACGGAGCGAAGCGAAGACCCGAGAATCTCTGGCAGGATAGAGCGCGTTTCCGTCACGAGATGCTCGGCTCAAGCCCGAGCATGACGCCTTGATCAGGCCGCCTCGGTCGCCGCCGCGGCCGCGGCGCCCATCAGGCGCCGCGCTTCCGCCGCCGTCATCGGCTGGCCGAAGATGTAGCCCTGCGCATACTGGCAGCCGAGCTGGTAGAGCTCGATCGCATCCGACTCGCTCTCGGCGCCCTCGGCGACGACGTCCATGTGGAGATCGGCGGCGAGTTGGACGATCGAGCGCAGGATCACCGGCGGGCGGCCATTGCCCATCTGGCGCACGAAACTCTGGTCGATCTTGATCGTGTCGAAGGGGAAGCGCTGCAGATAGGACAGCGAGGAATAGCCCGTGCCGAAATCGTCGAGCGACAGGCCGGCGCCGAGATCGCGGATGCGCTGCAGCATCTGCGCGGCATATTCCGGGTTCTCCATGACGAGGCTCTCGGTGATCTCGAGCTTCAGCGTGCCTGGCAGCACGCGCCGGCGGCCGAGCACGGTCTTCACGTCGTGCAGCAGGTCGTGGCGCAGCAATTGCCGGCTGGAGACGTTGACGCTGGCGAAAATCGGCGGCTCGACTTCGAGCGCCGCCTGCCAGGCCTCCAGCTCGCGCGCCGTCTTGTCCATGACATAGACGCCGAGATCGACGATCAGCCCGGTCTCCTCGGCGATGGCGAGGAAGTCCTGCGGCATCAGGCGGCCTTCGCGCGGATGGTCCCAGCGCACCAAGGCCTCGAAGCCGGCGATGGTGCGGTCTTCCAGCCGGACGATCGGCTGGTACACGACCTGGATCTCGTTGCGCTCGATCGCCCGGCGCAGGTCGCTTTCCAGGGCGAGCCGGTCGTTGCGGTCGGTCCGCATCGCCGGCACGAAGACCTCGATCTTGTTGCCGCCCTGGCGCTTGGCATGGGCCATGGCGAGCTCGGCATTCTTGAGCGCGTCCTCCTTGCGCGAGGCCGGCGCGGGGTCGAACAGGGCAAGCCCGATCGAGGGCGTCAGCACGATTTCGCGCTCGGCATAGGTGATCGGCGTCGAGACGGCGCGGCGCACCAGCTCGGCCAGCGCCAGGATGCGCTCGGGATCGCGCTCGGAGACGAGGATCATCGCGAAGGTATCGCCGCCGATGCGGGCGAGCGTGTCCTGTGCCCGCAGCAGCCGCCCGAGGCGGCGCGCCAGCGTCAGCAGGATCGAATCGCCGGCCGAGAAGCCGACGGATTCGTTGACCTGCTTGAAGCGGTCGACATCGATGACCAGAACAGTCGGGCGGATATTGTCGTCGGCGCGGGTGAAGCCGAAAATCGCGCCGAGGCGGTCCTGGAACAGCTTGCGATTGGGCAGGCCGGTCAGGTTGTCGTGCACGGCGTCGTGCAGCAGCCGTTCCTGGGCGGTGCGCTGCTCGGTGACATCCGCGAGCGTGCCGATGACGCGGATGACCTCGCCGTCGGAGCCGATCACGGGCCGCGCCCTGACGTTGACCCAGTGATAGGCGCCGCTGGCGGCGCGCAGGCGCAGGTCGAGATTGAGCTTGCCCCGGCGCTGCTCCAGCACCGCGTCGAGCGTGACGCGATAGCGGTCGCGGTCGGCGACATGCATGTGCTCCAGCCAGCGCGCGGCCGAGCCTTCGAGCGAGCCCTTGGGCAGGCCGAGCAGCGTCTCGATCTGCGGCGACACGAAAACCTTGTCGGAGCTGACATCCCAGTCGAACACGAGGTCGCCCGAGCCCGACAGCGCGAGCGCCCTGCGCTCCGTGTCTGAGACTAGCCCCTGCGAGATCGCGCCGCCGGCAAAGGCGTGCTGGATCACGGTGAAGCCGATGAGCAGCACGATTAGGACGAGGCCGCCCAGCAGGGCGGGCGCGACCAGGTCGCGCTGGAACTGCCCGGTTACGGTGAAGCTCGCGGCCGTCACCCAGACGGCGAGCAGGAACCAGGTCGGGATCAGCATCACCGCGCGCTCGTAGCCATGCGTGGCGAGATGGACGACGAGGATGAAGCCGATCGCCGCCACCGCCGCGATCGAGATGCGCGCGATGCCCGAGGCCATCGGCGCGTCGAAGACGGCAAGCCCGATCAGGCCGGCCAACCCGAGGATCCAGAGCGCCGTGACATGGCCGTAGCGCACATGCCAGCGCGACAGGTTGAGATAGGCGAAGAGGAAGACGAGCAGCGTCGCCGCGAGCACGACCTCGGCACCGGCACGGTAGATTCGCTCGATCGCCGGTGTCAGCGGGAAGAGCCGCTGGAAGAAACCGAAATCGAGGCCCGCATAGGCCAGCACGGCCCAGGCCAGCGCCGCGGCGGCCGGGAAGATCACCGCGCCCTTGACCACGAATATGATGGTCAGGAACAGCGCCAGCAGGCCGGCAATGCCGATGATGATGCCCTTGTAGAGCGTCAGCCCGTTGGTCTTCTG
This sequence comes from Hyphomicrobiales bacterium, assembly GCA_004144595.1. Lineage (GTDB taxonomy): Bacteria > Pseudomonadota > Alphaproteobacteria > Rhizobiales > Beijerinckiaceae > Allobosea. The sequence continues at coordinate 7,413 of SEEM01000014.1, read as the reverse complement.
CCGGTAGGCCTCGGCCTCGTAGAGATAGAGCTGCGGCAGATTCGGCGATTTCAGCTCGGCGACGAAGGTCACGGTCGTGCCGGGATCGAGCGTGATCAGGAAGACGTCGGCATCCGGGCTGGGCTCGCGATCGGGCGCAAGACCCTGGCTCGCGGTCACCGCCTCGATGCGCTTGTCGCCGAGATCGGGCCAGATCACGCCGGAGCCGATCAACCTGTGGAAGGGCGCGACCAGCAGGCGGTCGATCTGCTCGTCGGAATCATTGGTGAGCGCGAAGACGATCCAGTCCGGGCGTGCGCCGGCCTCGCGGGCCTTGACCGCGATGCGCCTGACGATGCCGTCCGGTCCCGGCGCGGTCGAGATCTGGATGACGTCGCCGTCGGACTTGTTGCGCTCGACGACATTGGTCAGGTCGATCACGGGGGCGTCGACGGAGACGCGGACCGCCTCGACGGCCTGTGCCGGCAGGGCTGCGGCGCTGAACCACAGGACAAGGCCGGCCAGGGCGAGGCCGGCCCGGAATATGCGCTCGGAAATGGACAAGCTGTGCTCGGCTATCAGGCGGGAAGCGATCGTTCGAAGTTTAACGAAAAGACCTATCGGCCGCTCATGGCAAGGGCAAGGCGGAGCGGGGCTGTGGTCAACCGCCGCGGTCACGTCCTGTTTCCGGGCAGGGTGTCGCTCGACAGGGCCGCATAGAGCAAGTGATCGGCCCAGTTGCCGTTGATCTTGAGATAGGCCCGGGCCAGCCCCTCATGCTGGAAGCCCACGCGCTCCAGCAGGCGCCGCGACGGCTCGTTATTGGGCAGGCAGGCGGCCTCGACGCGGTGCAGGGCGAGGTCGGAGAAGGCGAAGCGCACGGCGCCGCGCACGGCCTCCGTCATATGGCCTCGGCCGGAATGGCGCCGCCCCATCCAGTAGCCCAGCGTGCAGGCCTGCGCGACGCCGCGCCGGATCAGCCCGAGCGTCAGTCCGCCGAGCAGCGTCTCCGTATGCGTCTCGAAGATGAAGAGCGAATAGGCCTCGTCGGTCGAAATTTCGCGGGCGGCTCGCTTGGCGCGAAGCCGGAAGGAGGTGCGGGTCAGGTCGTCCTCGTTCCAGGTCGGCTCCCAGGGCGTCAGGAACTCCCGGCTTTCCATGCGCAGCACGGCCCAGGCCGCGTGATCACCGGCCTGGGGAGCGCGCAGATAGAGATTCGGCGTCCGGATCAGCGGGCGGCTCGGCGGCTCGCTCGGGAAACGGAAGAGCGCCATCGCCGGTCAGTCCGCCGCCCGCGCTGCATGGCGCAGGCGCTTGGCCGGCGGCAGTCCCTGAGTCGGGCCGACAGCCGCGATCGTCGGTTGATGCCCGAGCAGCGCGCGGCCGGCGGCGCGTACGTCGTCGAGCGTCACCGCATCGAGCCGGGCCGCGAGCTCCTCGCGCGGGATCGCGCGATTGAAGAGCAGAACCTGCCGCGCCATCTGCTCCAGCTTGCCGCCTGGGCTTTCGAGCGAAGCCAGCAAGCCGACTTTCATCTGGGCGCGGGCGCGGGCGACCTCAGCCTCGCTGACGTCTTCCGCCGCCTGTCGCAGGCAGCCGAGCGCGACCTCGATCAGTTCGCCGGCATCTTCCGGTGCCGTGCCCGCCCCGATGCCGAAGACGCCGCAATCGGAGAAGGGCCAGTGGAAGGCGTCGATGGCATAGGCGAGGCCGCGCTGCTCGCGCACCTCCTGGAACAGGCGCGAGGACAAGCCGCCGCCGAGCACCGAGGCGAAGATCTGCAGCGGATAATGCTGGCCGTCCTTGAAGGGCAGGCCGGGCAGGCCGAGCACGAGATGGACCTGCTCCTCGTCGCTGCCGATGCGCGCCTCGCCGCCGCGATACTCGCCGTCCTCGCGGGCGAGCGGCGCGGCCGGCGGTGGCGGAAGTTTCGAGAGATGCTCGCTGGCGAGCGCCACGAGCGCGTCATGCTCGACGGCGCCGGACGCGGCGAGCACCATGTTGCCCGCATGGTAGTTGCGGGCGAGATAGGCGCGGATCGCGTCCGGCGTGAAGCCCTTCACCGTCTTTGCGGTGCCGAGAATCGGCCGGCCGATCGGCTGGTCCGGGAAGGCCGCCTGCAGGAAGCGGTCATAGACGAGATCGTCGGGCGTATCCTGCACGGCCGATATTTCCTGCAGGATCACGCCCTTCTCGCGCTTCAATTCCTCAGCGGTCAGGGAGGGCGAGGTGATGATGTCGGCGAGGATGTCGACGGCCAAACCGAGATCGGCGCCAAGCACGCGCGCGGTATAGCAGGTGTATTCGACCGAGGTCGCGGCATTGAGGTCGCCGCCGACGCTCTCGATCTCCTCGGCGATCGCGAGCGCGTTGCGGCGCGCGGTGCCCTTGAACGCCATATGCTCGAGCAGATGGGCGAGGCCGTGCTCGTTTGGAAGCTCGTCGCGCGAACCGGCTCCGATCCAGATGCCGAGGGAGACGGTCGCGGCATGGTCCATGCGCTGCGACACGACACGCAGTCCGGACGGCAGCGTGGTCAGGCTGACATCGGGATCATGCGGCCCGTCAGCCCGCGCAGGAGCGGCCATATCGGCTTCCTCGATCGGGGAGATCGCGCTCATGCTGCAGCCCCGCGCACGGCGCGCGCATGCTCGCGCACGAAGGCCTCGATCGCGCCGAGATCGTTCGGCAGGAGGGTCATTCGCTCCTTGCGCTCCATCAGCTCGGCGAGATGGGCCGGGAGCGACGGGTCGATGCCGCTCGCCGCCTGCACCGCCGCCGGGAACTTGGCGGGGTGGGCCGTACCGAGCACGATCATCGGCGTCGCGGAATCGCGCTTCAACGCCTGCCGGGCGGCGCCGACGCCGATGGCGGTATGCGGATCGAGCAGGTAGCCCGCCTTGCTCCAGCTCCTCCTGATCTCGCCCGCGATCTCGTCCTCGCTCTGCGAAGTGGCGTCGAATTCGCTGCGGATGCGCTGGAGCGCTTCGCCTGCGATCTCGAAGCGGCCGGATTGCTGCAGCGACTGCATCAGCCGGCGCACGGAAGCGCCGTCGCGGCCATGCGCCTCGAACAGCAGGCGTTCGAAGTTCGAGGAGATCTGGATGTCCATCGAGGGCGAAGTGGTCGCCGCCACGCCGCGCATCTCGTAGGCGCCGGTCTCCAGCGTGCGCACCAGGATGTCGTTGCTGTTGGTCGCAATGCCCAGCCGCTCGATCGGCAGGCCCATCTGCTTGGCGACCCAGCCGGCGAGAATATCGCCGAAATTGCCGGTCGGGACCGTGAACGAGACCTTACGCCCCGGCCCGCCGAGCGAGACGGCAGCCGTGAAATAATAGACCACCTGCGCGGCGATGCGCGCCCAATTGATCGAATTGACGCCGGAGAGCCCGATCTCATCGCGGAAGGCGTGATGGTTGAACATCGCCTTCACGAGGTTCTGGCAGTCGTCGAAGGTGCCTTCGACCGCGATCGCATGAACGTTGTCGGCATCGATCGTGGTCATCTGCCGGCGCTGCACGTCCGAGACGCGTCCCTCGGGATAGAGGATGAAGACGTCGACGCTCTTCAGCCCCTTGAAGGCATCGATCGCCGCGCCGCCCGTGTCGCCCGAGGTCGCGCCGACGATGGTGGCACGTCGGCCGCGCTGGCCCAGCACATGGTCCATCAGCCGCCCGAGCAGCTGCATCGCCACGTCCTTGAAGGCGAGCGTCGGGCCGTGGAACAGCTCCAGCACGAAGAGATTGTCGCCGATCTGCGTCAGCGGGCAGACGGCCGGGTGGCGGAATCCGGCATAGGCCTCGCGGATCATGCCGGAGAGTGCGCCGCTCTCGATATCGCCATCGGCGAGCGCGCCAAGCACCCGCTCGGCCACCACCGTGTAGGGCTTTCCGGAGAAACCGGCGATCTCCGTGGCGGACAATGTCGGCCAGCTCTGCGGCAGATAGAGCCCGCCGTCTCGGGCGAGCCCGGTCAGCAATGCGTCGGAGAAGCTCAGCGCCGGGGCTTCACCCCGGGTGGAAACATGCAGCACGATTTTGGCCTCGGTGGTCTCAGCCTGATGCTATAGGCCGGTCCGGCGCATTCGGCAAAACCGTTACGTCCTCACCGGGGCTGCGCGCTCTTCCGCGTCTGCGAGGCCCAGGCCGCGAACACGCCGAGCAGCGTCAGCGCCAGACCGAACCAGGTCAGCGCATATTGCAGGTGATTGTCCGGAATCCGCTCGATCAGCTCGCGCACATCGACGCCGGCCGGCGGGGTCAGGCCGTCGCCCTCGCGGGCGGCCTCCAGATAGAACGGCGCCGGCGGCTGGCCGAGGGCGGCGGCGATCCCGGCCGGATCGCGCGTGTAAAACTCGCGGATCGCTGGCAGATCCTGCGGCGTGAAACTGTTGCGGGTCTCGGGCGCCCGCAGGAAGCCGGCGATCGTGTCGGGACCGCTGGCCGCACCGATCTGGCCGAGCCGGCTCTCCGGGACGAAGCCGCGATTGACCAGGATGATCCCGCCATCCTCCAGCTTGAACGCCTGGAAGATCCAGCGGCCGAAGCCGGAGAGCTGACGGCTGCCGGGCGGGCCGGCGGCGATGGTCGTACGCACCCCGGCGAAGCGGTCGTCGATATAACTGCCCTTGGCGACGACATGCGTCAGGTCCAGCTTCCCCGGGTCGAGCTTGCTCCAGTCGGCGGCAGGCGGCATCGGCGCGGGAGCCCCGGCCGCCTCGCGCTGCAGGCGGTCGATATAGGCATGCTTCTCGCCCATGCGCTCGAGCTGCCAGGCGCCGAGCGTGCAGAGCACCAGCACGCCGACGATGGTCAGCAGGGTGGGCAGCAGCAATCCGGGTTTGCGGGGAGTGGGGACGGTCACGGCGGTCACGATTCGCGCCTGCCTTCCTCGGCCTTGTGGGCGTATTGCAGAGCGACCGCGAGCCCCTTCATCGGCCTGAGCAGGCCAAGGCACAGGATGATGGCCAATGGCATCCAGATCATCAGGTGCAGCCAGATCGGCGGCTCGTAGGCGATTTCGACATAGAGCGCCGCCCCAAGGACGACAAAGCCGGCGATCAGCATGATGAAGACGGCCGGGCCATCGGCTGAATCGGCGAATTTGTAGTCGAGCCCGCAGGCGTTGCAACTCGGCCTGAGCTTGAGGAAGCCGTCGAACAGGGCGCCCTCGCCGCAGCGCGGGCAGCGCCCTGCGAGCCCTGTCGAATAGGGAGAGGGCAGGGTGGGTTCAGGACCGGCCATCGCAGCCTCCCAGAGCATCGGCTCGAAAAGTGGAATGCGGCTTTCGGGAAAGCAGATGCGAACTCAAACGGTATAAGCAGGAAAGGCGGCCTCGCGGCCGCCTTTCGTCAGACGATGCCGCGAGAGCGCGGTCGATAGGTCAGTGCCCGGCGGCGGGCGCGCCGGCACCCCAGACATAGATCGCGGCGAACAGGAACAGCCAGACCACGTCGACGAAGTGCCAGTACCAGGCGGCGAACTCGAAGCCGAGATGCTGATCCGGCTTGAAGTGGCCTAGATAGGCCCGGTAGAGGCAGATCGCCAGGAAGATCGTCCCGATCACGACGTGGAAGCCGTGGAAGCCCGTCGCCATGAAGAAGGTGGCGCCGTAGATGTTGCCCTTGAACGCGAACGTGGCGTGCGAATACTCGTAGACTTGGCAGACCGTGAACAGCACGCCGAGAATGACGGTCAGCCACAAGGCCTGCTTCAGGCCGGCGCGATCGTTGTTGATCAGGGCATAATGCGCCCAGGTCACGGTCGTGCCCGAGGTCAGCAGGATCAGCGTGTTGAGCAGCGGCAGGTGCCAGGGATCAAAGGTCTCGATGCCCTTCGGTGGCCAGTGGCCGCCGGTGAAGTCGTAGCGGAGATAGTTGATGTGCTCGCCGGCGAAGAGGCTCGCGTCGAAATAGGCCCAGAACCAGGCCACGAAGAACATCACCTCGGAGGCGATGAACATGATCATGCCGTAGCGGTGATGGATCTGGACGACGCGGGTATGGTGGCCCTCGCGTTCGGCCTCGCGCACCACGTCCATCCACCAGGCGAGCATGGTGTAGAGCACGCCGAGCAGGCCGGCGCCGAAGACGAGCGGGCCGAGATGCATGCCGCCGACAGGCAGCGCCTTCATCCACATCACCGCGCCGATCGCCATGATCGTCGCGCTGGCCGCGCCGACGAGCGGCCACGGGCTCGGATCGACGAGGTGGTAGTCGTGGTGCTTCGTATCGGCCCCGGCCATCGTATTCAGTCTCCGCGTACGGCGTCTTGTCCGCGCTTGTGCTCTAGCGCGTTCTACAGTTTCGAATTGCCCGCGTCACCCTTGACGGAGCCGCCCTTGCCTTCCGCGACGGGCTGGCCCGACTTGGAGGCGAAATAGGTATAGGACAACGTGATCGCGTGAACCCCGTCGAGCTCGCGGTTTTCGGCGATTTCGGGGTCGATATAGAACACCACCGGTGCCTCGAAGCTCTCGCCGGGCTTCAGCGTGTGCTCCGTGAAGCAGAAGCACTGGATCTTGACGAAATACGCCGCGCCCTTCTCGGGGGCGACATTGTAGGTCGCGATGCCGGTCACCGTGCGGTCCGAGCGATTCGTCATCTTGTAGAACACGGTCTGGGTCTCGCCGACCCTGGCCTTGATCTCCGGGCTTTCCGCCTCGAACTTCCAGCCGAGCCCCGGCGCGACATTCGCGTCGAAGCGCACCGCCATCGTCCGGTCGAGGATCTTGCCGGCGCCGGCCGTGCCGACCATCGGCGTGCCGCCGAAGCCGGTGACCTTGCAGAACAGGTCGTATAGCGGAACCGCGGCGAAGGATGCGCCGAGCATGCTGAACGCGATGCCGGTGCAGATCAGAGCGATGCGCGCCGGATTGCCCTTGGGCTGCTGGCGGACGGGCGCCGTCATCACAGCGGCCGGTTCAGGATCGCGGGGCCGGTCTTCACCAGCGTCACCACGAAGAAGAAGACGACGAGCCCTGCGAGTACCAGTGCCAGCGCAATCGAACGGCGGCGGCGGCGTGCCATGTCCTCGGGTGAGAACGGAGCGGGAGCGGGTTGCTGCGGACGCTGGTCGCTCATCCCAGCACCTTCGGCAGGGCCCACATCAGGCCGAAGCCGTTCTCGACGATCAGCACGGCAAACAGCAGGAACAGGTAGATGATCGAGAAGCCAAACAGCGACCAGCAGGCCTTGGTCGCGGCGGCGCCTTCGGTCCGCAGCCAGACCTGAAGCGACAGCCCGATCATGACGAGGCCGGTCGTGACCGAGACGACGAGATAAAGCATGCCGCCGAAGCCCATCAGCGCCGGGAGAACGGCGACCGGCGCCATGAGCAGCGAGTAAAGCACGATCTGCCGGCGCGTAGCAGTGGGGCCAGCGATATTCGGCATCATCGGGATGCCGGCGCGGGCGTAGTCGGCCGACTTGACCAG
>SEEM01000179.1 GCA_004144595.1 Hyphomicrobiales bacterium | reverse complement strand
GTGCGGCGCAGCGGCGAATTGTACTCGTTCCAGCGCAGGATGTAGCGGAAATCGCCGATGCCGGAGGCCGCGAGCGTCTTGATCGGGCCGGCCGAGATCGCGTTGACGCGGATCTTCGAGGGGCCGAGATCGGCGGCGAGATATTGCACGCTGGATTCCAGCGCAGCCTTGGCGATGCCCATGACGTTGTAATGCGGCATCCATTTCTCGGCGCCGTAATAGGTCAGCGTCAGCAGCGAGCCGCCATCGGGCATCAGCTTCTCGGCGCGCTGGGTGATCGCCGTGAAGGAGTAGCAGGAGATCAGCAGCGACTTCGAGAAATTCGCCTCGGTGGTCTCGACATAGCGGCCGGTCAATTCGTCCTTGTCGGAGAAGGCGATGCAATGAACGACGAAGTCGAGCTTGCCCCAGAGCTTCTCGACCTCGGCGAAGACCGCGTCGATCGTGGCGCTGTCAGTGACGTCGCAATGGCCGACGACATGGCCGCCCAGTTCCTTGGCCAGCGGCTCGACCCGCTTCTTCAGCGCGTCGCCCTGGTAGGTGAAGGCGAGTTCCGCGCCTGCGTCCGCCGCCGCCTTGGCGATGCCCCAGGCGATGGACCGGTTGTTCGCGACGCCCATCACGAGCCCGCGCTTGCCCTTGAGGAGATTGGCGGTCGGCGAAACGGCGTTGGAATCAGGCATTGGAAACCCGCAGATGAATGACGAGCAGGTCTCTTAGAACAGTCGCAGGGAAACGGGAACCGCTTTGATGCCAGCCTCCCCGGCTGAATCACGCATAAGGCCGCCATCCGGAACCCGGCACGGCCTGTTTTCGACCCCGCCGGCGCATAAGCCGGCTCAGTTCGCCTCGTCCCGCGCCTTCATCAGGGCGGTCAGTTCGGCATCGCTCGCGGGCATCTCGATATCGATGGCGACGAGGAGATCGCCGACCGCGCCCTTCTCGCCCTTAAGGCCCTTGCCCCGCAGGCGGAACTGCCTGGTCGTGCCGGTCATCGGCGGAATGGTCATCTCGACGGCGCCGGTCAGCGTCGGCACATGCAGCGGCCCGCCCAGCACCGCCTTGGCGAGCGGAACCGCGACGCGGGTGCGCAGGTCGTTGCCATCGATGGTGAAGCGGGAATCCGGCTTGACCTTGATGGTCATCATCACGTCACCGGCCTCGCCGGAAAACGGATCGACCTGGCCCAGCCCGCGCAGGCGCATCACCTTGCCGTCACTCACCCCCTCGGGAATGGTGATCTCGACCTCGCGCCCGCCGGGCAGCTTGACCCGGCGCGTGCCGCCGGTCGTGGCCTGAGCCAAAGTGACCTCGAGCGTGAAACTCTGCTCCGGGGGCTTCTGCGGCTCGGACTTGCCGCGCGCACGCCGGCCAGCCTCGCCGAAGAGCGAGGAAAAGATGTCGGAGGCATCGAAACCGGCATCGCCCGCGCCGCCGCCCGGGCCACCGCGACCGCCGAAGGGATGGCCGCCGCCCTGGCCGAAATTGAACTCGAAGCCGCCATTGCGCCCGCCTCGGCCGGCGCCCGTGCCCTCGAAGCCCTGGAAACGCGGCTTGCCTTCGGCATCGATCTCGCCGCGGTCGAACTGCTTGCGCTTGGGCTCGTCTCCCAGAATCTCATAGGCGGTGTTGAGTTCGGAAAACTTGTCCTGCGCCTTGGGATCCTCGCGATTGCGGTCCGGGTGCAGCTCCTTGGCGCGGCGGCGGAAGGCCTTCTTGATTTCCGCATCGCTCGCGCCGCGGGCGACGCCCAGAACCTGATAGGGATCGCGCATCCAAAACCTCTTTCACGCCATAGCATCGGACCGAAAAGCGGATACCACTTTCGGAAAAATCCGATGCGATAACAAATATATGGATCACCGTTGCCGCGTCCGCACGGACGCGCGGCGATCCAGGCCGAACAGCCAGCGTCAAAGGCCCGCCCGACGTCCGCCTCGCCCTATGTGGGGGCGGTGTGGCGCGTGCGCAACACCTGCTCGGGGCGGTTTTGCACCCGGCGCGACGACGACGCAAGCGGCGCGAAAAGTCCTAGCTCAGGCCCTTCCAGGGGCCCATGTCCTTGACCGCCCACTCGCCGCCCGAAGGACGGCAGGCCGTCCCCTGCAGCTTGACCGGCCGGCTTTGCGTCTGGACGCTGGCGATGAAGGCGCGGCAGATCTCGTCGGAACGCAGGAACGGGCCGCCGACCGGGATGAATGAGCCCTTGATGCCGCTCTGGGGATTGTCCCAGGAGACGGCCGCGCCGTTGCCCTGGGGGTCGAGCGCCACGCCCATCGCCCCGTCGGCACGGCGCATGTCTTCCGGCCCGAGCTCGGAGGACAGGTCAGAGAGCGCGCCGGACCGTTCGCCGCCCCGCGCGGGCAGAATCGCGGAGGTCGTCATCGCAGAGGTCGCCGCGACCTCGTCCTCGCTCTTGCTCGACAGGCCGAGAATCGGGAAAGACACGGAGCAGCCGGCACTGAATGCGGCCAGCAGCAGGGCGGCAGCCAGCGGGCGCATGGGGGCTGCGCAACGGTTGAGGCTTTGGAACGCCCCCGCCCCTGCCCTATATAGACCAGCCGATTGAACCCGGATCACTTTTTGCGCTCGCCCGACGCCCATTTCCACTACCCGAGGATTAGAACGTGCAACCGTTAACGAGCGGTGACTTCACCGAGGAAAACGAGCCTTTTACTTTGTTCCAGAAGTGGTTGGACGAGGCGACCAAGTCCGAGCCGAACGACCCCACCGGCATGGCGCTCTCGACCGTCGATACAGACGGCATGCCGAACAGCCGCATGGTGCTGCTCAAGGGCCACGACCTGGACGGTTTCGTGTTCTACACCAACACCGAAAGCCAGAAGGGCCAGGAACTGCTCGGCCAGCCCAAGGCCGCTGCCCTGTTCCACTGGAAGAGCCTGCGCCGGCAGATTCGCATCCGCGGGACGGTCGCGCTGGTGAGCGACGCCGAATCGGACGCCTATTTCCAGTCGCGGCCGCGCGACAGCCGCATCGGCGCGTGGGCCTCGCAGCAGTCGCGCCCGCTGGAGAGCCGCTTCGCGCTGGAAAAGGCTGTCGCGAGCTACACGCTTAAATTCGGCATCGGCGAGATTCCGCGCCCGCCCTACTGGCGCGGGTTTCGCATCACCCCCACCTCGATCGAGTTCTGGCGCGACGGCGCCTTCCGCCTGCATGACCGCATCGTCTTCCGTCGCGCCGCCCCTGGCGACGCATGGACCAAGACGCGCTTCTATCCCTGAGGATACCCTCTCCATGGCCATGCCGAAATTCGACTTCCCGAAGACCGAGCCCGGCAAGCGCCCGGTCATGTTGCTGACCGGCGCCAGCCGGGGCATCGGCCACGCCACGGTGATGCAGTTCGCCATGGCAGGCTGGCGCATCCTGTCCTGCTCGCGCCAGGCCTTCTCGGACAAATGCCCGTGGCCGTCGGGTGCCGACGACCATATCCAGATCGATCTCGGCGACCCCGAGGATACGATGCGCGGCATCGCCGAGATCAAGAAGCGGCTGGCTGCCGAGGGCGGCAAGCTCAACGCGCTGGTCAACAACGCCGGCATCTCGCCGAAGGGGTCCAAGGGCGAGAGGCTCGGCGCCGCCACCACGTCCTTCAACGACTGGCACAAGGTCTTCCAGGTCAATTTCTTCGCGCCGATCATGCTGGCGCGCGGCCTGCTCGACGAGCTGACCGTGGCGAAGGGCGCGATCGTCAACGTGACCTCGATCGCCGGGTCGCGCGTGCACCCCTTCGCGGGGGCCGCCTATGCCACGTCCAAGGCAGCTCTCGCCAGCCTTACCCGCGAGATGGCTGCCGATTTCGGGCCGTTCGGCATCCGCGTCAACTCGATCTCGCCCGGCGAGATCGACACTGCCATCCTCTCGCCCGGCACCGAAAAGATCGTCGCGACCCTGCCCATGAAGCGCCTGGGCAGGACCGAGGAGGTCGCCAAGGCGATCTATTTCCTCTGCACCGACGCGTCGAGCTACGTCACCGGCTCGGAGCTGCACATCAATGGCGGGCAGCACGTTTGATGCT
>SEEM01000178.1 GCA_004144595.1 Hyphomicrobiales bacterium | reverse complement strand
CTTGGCCGAGGCCTAGCGGCTGCCATCCAGCAGGCGGCCGACGACCTTCGCGGTGTAGTCGACCATCGGAACGATGCGGGCATAATTCAGTCGCGTCGGGCCGATGATGCCGACGACGCCGACGATGCGCTGCTCCGCATCGCGGAAGGGCGCGGCGACCATCGAAGAGCCCGACATCGAGAACAGCTTGTTCTCCGAGCCGATGAAGATACGCACGCCGTCGCCATCCTCAGCGCGCGTCAGAAGATCGATGACATCGGTCTGCGTCTCCAGGTCGCCAAAGAGCATGCGGATGCGCTCGAGATCCTCTTGCGCGCGGAGGTCGTCGAGCAGATTGGCCTGGCCGCGCACGATGAGATGGCGGTCGCTGCCGGGGCCGGCCTGGGTTGCGATGCCACTTTCGACGAGCCGGGCCGTCAGCACGTCGAGCTCGCGCTCCATCAGGGCGCGCTGGCTGCCGATCTCGCCGCGCAATTCCGCCAGCGTCTTGCCGAGGATGTGGGCGTTGAGGAAATTAGCGGCTTCGCTCAGCGCCGATGCCGGCAGGCCGGGCGGCAGCGCCAGCAGGCGGTTCTCGACCGTGCCGTCCTCCGAGACGAGCACGACCAGCGCACGAGCGGGATCGAGCCGGACGAACTCGATATGCTTCAGCCGGACATCGGCTTTGGTGGTGACGACGACGCCGGCGCCGCGCGACAGGCCGGAGAGCAGCGCCGAGGCTTCCGTCAGGGTCTGGTCGAGATTGCGGTTGCTGGCGGCGACCCTGATCTGGGCCTCGATGCGCGAGCGCTCCTCGGCGGTGAGATTGCCGACCTCCATCATCGCATCGACGAAGAAGCGCAGGCCTCGTTCGGTCGGCAGGCGCCCGGCCGAGGTATGGGGAGCGTAGATCAGGCCCGCCAACTCCAGATCGGTCATGACGTTGCGCACCGTCGCCGGCGAGAGCGCCATCGGCAGCAGGCGGGCGATGTTGCGCGAGCCGACAGGCTCGCCGGTGGCCATGTAGCCATCGACGATCTGGCGAAAGATCTCGCGCGAACGCTGGTCCGTCTCGACCAGGCTGCTCATCGTCTCGGGGCGGGGCGTATGGGCGCTCATGAACCCTTTCAGGCGAACTGTCGGTCCTTATTCCTATTGTCGTCGTGCAGGACGCGCGGATCAAGGGGCAAGCCCGGCCCGCGCCTTGCCGTGTGCGGCGCAAGCGCCTACAAGCCGCCACTTCCCCGCAAGACAGGATCATTTCATGCGACCCTCCAAACGCGCCGCCGACGAGATGCGCAAGGTCACGCTCGAACGCGGCGTGGTGCGCTATGCCGAGGGTTCCTGCATGGTGACGTTCGGCGAGACCAAGGTGCTCTGCGCCGCGACCGTCGAGGAAAAGGGACCGCCGTGGCTGCGCGGCACCGGCAAGGGCTGGGTCACCGCCGAGTATTCGATGCTGCCGCGGGCCACGCATGAGCGCACGCGCCGCGAGGTCACCTCCGGCAAGCCGTCCGGCCGGACGCAGGAAATCCAGCGCCTGATCGGCCGCAGCTTGCGCGCCGTCGTTGATCTCACCGCGATCGGCGAGCGCCAGATCGTCGTCGATTGCGACGTTCTCCAGGCCGATGGCGGCACCCGCACGGCCTCGATCACCGGCGCCTGGGTCGCGCTGCACGACGCACTGAAATGGATGGAAGGGCGCGGCCTGCTCAAGGGCACGAACCCGCTCAAGGACCATGTCGCCGCCATTTCCTGCGGCATCGTCGCCGGCAACCCGGTGATCGATCTCGATTATGTCGAGGATTCCGGCGCGCAGACCGACGCGAATTTCGTCATCACCGGCTCGGGCGGCATGGTCGAGGTGCAGGGCACGGCCGAGGGCGCGCCCTTCTCCGAGGAGGAGCTGCTCGCGCTGCTCAAGCTCGCCAAGGGCGGCGTCGCCAAGCTCGTCACGCTGCAGAAGGCGGCCGTGGCCTGAGCATGAGCCCGCATCGCCTCCTCACCGGCAAGGTCGTGATCGCTACCCACAACCAGGGCAAGCTGCGCGAGATGCGCGAGTTGCTGGCGCCCTATGGCATCGCGCTCGTCTCGGCAGGCGAACTCGGCCTGCCCGAGCCCGTCGAGGATGGCACCATGTTCTCGGAGAACGCGGCGATCAAGGCGGTCGCCGCGGCCTCGGCCAGCAGACTGCCGGCGCTCTCCGACGACTCGGGCATCTGCATCGACGCGCTCGATGGGGCACCCGGCCTGTTCTCGGCCAATTGGGCAGGGCCGGGGAAGGATTTCGGTCCGGCGATCGGTCGCGTGCAGATGGAACTCGCCAAGCGCGGCGCGATCACGCCGGACAAGCGCAAGGCGCATTTCGTCTCGGCGCTGGTGATCGCCTGGCCGGACGGCCATCAGGAACTGTTCGAAGGCCGGGTCTTCGGCACGGTCACGCATGATGTCCGAGGGGCGGGCGGCTTCGGCTACGATCCGATCTTCCTGCCCGGCGGACACGAGAAGACCTTCGGCGAAATGACGGCTGAGGAGAAGCACGGCATTCCTGCCGATGGCTCGCCCGGCCTGTCGCATCGCGCGCGCGCCTTCCACGAGCTCGCCGCCGCGTGCCTGAGGAAGCCGGCTTGAGCGCGCCGGCCGCCCTCGCCGCGCGGCCCTCCATCCTGCATCCGACAGCGGATGCGGGCTTCGCCGTCTATGTGCATTGGCCGTTCTGCCTGGCCAAATGCCCCTATTGCGACTTCAACAGCCATGTCCGGCTGCAACCGCCGGACCAGCAGCGCTATATCGCCGCCTTCCGGCGCGAGATCGCCCATCGCGCCGCGCTGGCGCCTGGCCGCACAGTCTCCTCGATCTTCTTCGGCGGCGGCACGCCCTCGCTGATGGAGGGGGCGACGGTCGGCGCGATCCTCGATGCGATCGCTGAATACTGGGCCGTCGATCCGAACTGCGAGGTCTCGCTGGAGGCCAATCCGACCAGCGTCGAGGCCGGGCGCTTCCGCGATTTTCGGGCAGCCGGCGTGAACCGTGTCTCGCTCGGCGTGCAGGCGCTGAACGATACCGATCTCAAGGCGCTCGGGCGGATGCATTCGGCCGAGGAGGCACTCGCCGCCGTCGCGATCGCGCGGCAATATTTCGAGCGCTACTCCTTCGACCTGATCTATGCCCGCTCGCCCTTGCAGACGCCGGCCTTGTGGCGCGCCGAGCTGGAACTGGCGATCAGCCATGCGGCCGAGCATCTCTCGCTCTACCAGCTCACCATCGAGCCCGGCACGGCCTTCGAGCGATTGTTCCGCGCCGGCAAGCTCGCCATCCCGGACCATGATGCGGGCGCCGCGCTCTACGAGATCACACAGGAGATCACGGCGAAACACGGCCTGCCGGTCTACGAGATCTCGAACCATGCGCGGCCCGGCGCCGAATGCCGGCACAATCTCGTCTATTGGCACTATGGCGAATATGCCGGCATCGGACCGGGCGCGCATGGTCGTCTGGTCACCTCAGAAGGCCGCATGGCGCATTCGACCGAGAAGCGGCCGGAAGTCTGGCTGGAACGCGTCGAGGCCGAGGGCCATGCGCTGGTCGAGGACGAACGGCTATCCGAGGAAGCCCAGGGCGACGAATACCTGCTGATGGGGCTTCGCCTCGTCGAAGGCATCGATCCGCAGGTGTTCAAGGCGCTATCGGGACGGGAACTCAACGCCAAGCGCGTCGCCAGCCTGATCGAGCAGAAGCTGCTGATGGAACGCGCGGGCGGCCGCCTCGCGGCGACGCCCGATGGCGCGCTGCTGCTGGATGCGCTGGTGGCCGATCTCGCGGCTTGAAATAAAGCGTCATTCTCGGGCGGAGCGAAGCGCAGACCCGAGAATCTCGTTCAGGAAGCGGCTCCGGAGCCTCCGCGTCCTGAGATGCTCGGGTCGAGCCCGAGCATGACAGCATTGTCTGGGCGTCAGCCCTTGCCCAGCCGCACGCCGGTCGTCGGGTCGAAGACATGGACCTTGTCGGGATCGACGGTGATCCAGAGCCGGCCTTCCTGCGCCGCGACCTCGCCGGTCGCCGCCTGCATCA
>SEEM01000063.1 GCA_004144595.1 Hyphomicrobiales bacterium | reverse complement strand
ACCATCGTCTTCTGGAGCATGACGAGTTCGGTGCGCGTCGCCATGTCGAACATGCCGGTGATCTCGAAGAGCAGGGTCAACACCTTGGCCATCGAGATCTGGTCGGCGCGCTTGTCGTGGATCGGCTCGCCGACGGCACGGATCGCCTGGGCGAAATCCGCCACGTCGTGATGGGCCGGGACGTAGCCCGCCTCGAAATGAACCTGCGCCACGCGAGCATAGTCGCGGGTGATGAAGCCCAGCAGGATTTCGGCGAGGAAGCGCCGCTCCTTCAGGCCCAGCCGGCCCATGATGCCGCCATCGACTGCGACGAGGCGGCCCTGCGCATCCACGAAGAGGTTTCCCGGATGCATGTCGGCGTGGAAGAAGCCATCACGGATCGCGTGCTTCAGGAAGGACTGGATGATGTTGCGGGCGAGCTCCGGCAGGTCATGGCCGGCGGCGCGCAGACCCTCGACATCGGAGAGGCGCACGCCGTCGATCCATTCGTCGACCAGCATCTCGCGGGCGGTCAGCTGCCAATCCGGTTCCGGCACGCGGAAATCGGCGTCTTCCCTGGTATTGTCCGCGAATTCGGAGAGGGCCGCGGCCTCCAGCCGCAAATCCATCTCCATTGTGACGGAGCGCGCCAGCGTCTCGACCACGCCCGTGAAACGCAGCCGCTGCGCCTCGGCCGAGCGCGCCTCGGCCGCTTCCGCGCCAAAGCGCATCGCGGCGAGATCGCGGTTGAAGCGGTCGCGGATACCGGGCCTGAGGATCTTCACCGCGACCTCGCGGCCGTCCTTCAGCCGGGCGCGGTGGACCTGCGCGATCGAGGCGGCGGCGACCGGCTCGCTGAATTCCGGGAACAGCGTCTCCAGTTTCACGCCATGGGCGGCCTCGACGATGGCGCGGGCTTCTGCCATCGGGAAGGCCGGCATCCGGTCCTGCAGGGCCGAGAGGTCCTGCGCGATCTTCATGCCGACGACATCGGGGCGCGTCGCCAGAAACTGGCCGAACTTCACATAGGACGGGCCGAGCCGGGTCAGCGCCGCCGCAAGCCTTGTTGCCGACGAGCCGGCGCCGCGGCGCTCGATCAGGCGGCCGACGCGGATCAGCCCGCGGGCCAGCGGCGGCAGCACGGAGGGGTCGACCAGCGCCAGCGCGCCCTCGCGGGCCAGCACGAAGCCGACGCGCGCGCCGCGCAGCATGTGGAAGAAGGAGGAGATCATGCGGGAAACACTGTCGTCGTGACGGGCCGCTTCGTCATGCTCGGGCTTGTCCCGAACATCCACGCCTTCCCTTCATCCGCGTCGCAAGACGCGGATGGTCGCCACAGGGGCGACCATGACGGGAGGAGGCTTATCACAGCTTCCAGCCGGAATGCAGCGCCACGACGCCGCCGGTCATGGGCGTGAACTTCGCCCGGCGGAAGCCGGCATCCTCGATCATGCCCGCAAAGGCCTGCGGCTTCGGGAACTTGCGGATCGATTCGACGAGATACTGGTAGGGCTCGGCCTCGCCTGTGACCATGCGGCCCATCGGCGGGATGACCTTGAACGAATAGGTCTCGTAGATCTTGTCGAGCAGCGGCACGTCGACATGGCTGAATTCGAGGCAGAGGAAGCGCCCGCCACGCTTCAGCACGCGATAGGCCTCGGCCAAAGCCTTGTCGATGCGCGGCACGTTCCGGATGCCGAAAGCGATGGTGTAACAGTCGAAATGGTTGTCGGGCAGCCCGAGTTCCTCGGCATTGCCCTGGACGAAGCGGATGCGATCATTGTCGGGAAAGCGCTTGTCGGCGCGCTCGCGCCCGACGCGCAGCATGTCGGCATTGATGTCGAGCACGGTGACGTCGGTCTCGGGGCCACCGGCCTCCAGCACCGAGAAGGCGACGTCGCCGGTGCCGCCGGCCACGTCGAGATGGTGGAAGGGCCGGTCCCTGGCCGGGTTGATCGCGGTCAGGAGCGCGCTCTTCCAGGCCCGGTGCAGGCCGCCCGACATCAGGTCGTTCATCAGGTCGTAGCGACCCGCGACTTTGTGGAAGACGTCGTCGACCTTGGCCTGCTTCTCGGCGAGCTTCACCGTCTCGAAGCCGAAATGGGTGGTGTCGGAAGCTGCTGTCACGGTCGGGCCGGCCTTGTGCAAATCTGTCTTGTATTCGCCTGAGCCGATCAATAGCCAAAGGCGGCGGGCTTGTCGCGGGCCCTCTCGACGCAGGCTTTATTTGAGGTCGCTGATATGCCTGAGCTACCCGAGGTCGAAACCGTCCGGCGCGGGCTCGAGCCCGCCATGCTGGGCGAGCGCTTCGCACGCGTCGCGCTACGGCGGCCGAACCTGCGCTTTCCCCTGCCGGAGCGCTTCACCGAGCGCCTGACAGGCCGGCGGATCGAGGCCCTGTCGCGGCGGGCGAAATACCTGATCGCCGATCTCGACGACGGCGAGGCGCTGGTGATGCATCTGGGCATGAGCGGGCGCTTCATCGTCGAGGCGCCCGGCACGAAGCCGACCGAGCCCGGCGCCTATTATAATGAGATCGGCCGGCACCTGATTCACGATCACGTCGTGTTCGAGATGGGGACCGGCGCGCGCGTCACCTATAACGACGTGCGTCGCTTCGGCTTCATGGACCTCGTGCCGCGGGCCGAACTGGCGACGTCGAAGCATTTCGCGGGGATGGGCATCGAGCCGCTCGGCAACGAACTCTCCGGCGAAACACTGGCCAAACTCTTCGCGGGGAAGTTCGCGCCCTTGAAGGCCGCGCTGCTCGACCAGCGGCTCGTGGCGGGCCTCGGCAATATCTATGTCTGCGAGGCGCTGTTCCGGGCCGGGCTCCATCCGGAAGCCGAAGCCGGAACGATCGCGACACCGACCGGGCGGCCGCGCGAGAAGGCTCATGAACTCGCCCGGATCATCCGCGAGGTGCTGGAGGAGGCGGTCGCGGCCGGCGGCTCGACGCTGCGCGACTTCGCCCATGCCGACGGCTCGCTCGGCTATTTTCAGCACCGCTTCAAGGTCTATGATCGCGAGGGCGAGCCGTGCGTCACGCCGGGCTGCGGGAAGCTGGTCAAGCGTCTGGTGCAGTCCGGCCGCTCGACGTTTTATTGCGAGAGCTGCCAGCCCGACGCGCGGCGCCCAGGCTTCAGCGGCGCGGCTGCTCGGGGAATTCCAGCTTCGTGACGTCGTAGCCGAGCGACGCGGCCCGGGCGACCAGGCGCTTGCGCTGAGCTTCGCCGATCTGCGGATCGCGCGTGAAGATATAAAGGTCGCGCAATGTCGGATCGGCCGAGATGAACCAGCTGTAGTCATCGGCGCGGTCCAGGACCCAATAGTCGCGCTGGACCGGAAATCCGTAGAGCGAGTAATCGACTCGCAGCTTGGCGTTGAAGCCCGGGTCGAGAATGGTGCCCGGTCCGCCGACCGTCTTCGGCTCGCCGTCCGGATTGCCCTTGCGACAGGAATCGAGCACCTCGATGCGGCCATCAGGCCGTTTGCCATATTCCGTCGCGCCCGCGACGCAGCCATCGGTGATCGTCATCGGACGCCGGGCGATCTCGCGCCAGGTACCGGAGTAGAAGCGGGCGGCGTCAATGCGCTTGCGCGGCTCGGGCGCCTTATCGCTGCCTGTCATCGTGCCCGCGGCGCACCCAGCGAGTGTTACAGCCGCCGCAGCGGCGAGCAGGATCGATTTCACGGCAGCTTCCTCTGGATGAGCCGCCGGTCTGCCGGCTCTCTTGCCACAGATACGCGCAGCCCCGCCTCCCGGATCCATCGAGGCGGCAGACCTGCGTCGCGAGCAGGACGTGGATGGTCGGGACAGGGCCGACCAGGACGGGAGGCGGCAACGGGGAGGCAGCGCAAATGCCGGATGCGCCGAACGCGGATGGACCGCTCCCACGCCGCCCGCTAAAGCTTGCGACACAAGAGCATCCGGGAGGCCGCCATGGCTTATGAGACCATTCTCGTCGAGACGAAGGGCAAGGTCGGGCTGATCACGCTCAACCGCCCGCAGGCGCTGAACGCGTTGAACGGCCAGCTCATTGGCGAGATCAATACGGCGCTAGACGGGTTCGAACGGGATGACGGCATCGGCTGCGTCGTCCTCACCGGCTCCGAGAAGGCCTTCGCCGCCGGCGCAGACATCAAGGAAATGCAGGGCCGGACCTTCCCGGGGACCTATCTCGACGACAAGTTCGCGGATTGGGACCGGATCGGCCAGCGCCGCAAGCCGATCGTCGCCGCGGTCGCGGGCTTCGCGCTCGGCGGCGGCTGCGAACTCGCCATGATGTGCGACTTCATCATCGCCGCCGACAACGCCAAGTTCGGCCAGCCCGAGATCAATCTCGGCGTGATCCCCGGCGCCGGCGGCACGCAGCGCCTGACCAAGGCGGTCGGCAAGGCCAAGGCGATGGACCTGATCCTGACCGGCCGGATGATGAATGCCGAGGAGGCTGAGCGCTCCGGCGTCGTCGCCCGCGTCGTGCCGCTGGCCGACCTCCTGGCCGAGACGCTCAAGGCGGCCGATGCGATCGCGGCGAAGTCGCTGCCTTCCCTGCTGATGGCGAAGGAATCGGTCGAGCGCGCCTTCGAGGTGACGCTGCAGGAAGGGCTGCGCTTCGAGCGCCGCGTCTTCTCCTCGCTGTTCGCGACCGCCGACCAGAAGGAGGGCATGTCCGCCTTCGCCGAGAAGCGGAAGCCCGATTTCAAGAACGCCTGAGCTTCTCCGTCTTGCTTTTCCGTCATTCTCGGGCTTGACCCGAGAATCTCATGACGAGAAGACACTGGTTTACGCGATGGTCGGGTCAAGCCCGACCATGACGCCCTGCAGGATCTCCCGCGATGAACGCCCAGACCGGACCGTCCCTCCCGACCTATGCCGATGTCGAGGCCGCGGCCGTCAGGCTCAAGGGCATCGCCCATCACACGCCGGCGATGAGCTCCGCCACCGCCAACCGGCGGACGCAAGCCAGCCTCGTCTTCAAGCCCGAGAACCTGCAGCGCATGGGCGCCTTCAAGTTCCGCGGCGGCTACAATGCGATCGCCTCGCTCTCCCCCGAACAGAAGAAGGCCGGCGTCGTCACCTATTCCTCCGGCAACCATGCCCAGGCCATCGCCTATGCCGGCCAGCTCCTGGGCGTGCCGACCACGATCATCATGCCCAACGATGCCCCAGCCGCGAAGGTCGCGGCGACCGAGGGCTATGGCGGACAGATCATCCGCTATGACCGCTATACCGAGAACCGGCTGGAGATCGGCAACCGCCTCTCGGCCGAGCGCGGGCTGACGATCATTCCCCCTTACGACCATCCTGATGTCATCGCCGGGCAGGGCACCGCGACCAAGGAGCTGATCGAGGATGCCGGCCCACTCGACATCCTGCTCGTGCCGCTCGGCGGCGGCGGGCTTCTGGCAGGGGCTGCGCTGGTAGCGAAAGCGCTCAATCCGGACTGCCGCGTCTTCGGCGTCGAGCCGGAGGCCGGCAATGACGGGCAGCAATCCCTGCGCAAGGGCGAGATCGTGGCGATCGGCGTGCCCAAGACCATCGCCGACGGCGCGCAGACAGCCTTCCTCGGCGACCTGACCTTCCCGATCATCCAGCGCGAGGTCGAGGACATCGTCACCGTCAGCGACGCCGCCCTCGTCGACGCCATGCGCTTCTTCGCCGAGCGGATGAAGCTCGTGGTCGAGCCGACCGGCTGCCTTGCGGCGGCGGCGGCCTTCACCGGCGCCGTACCGGTCGCAGGCAAGCGGGTCGGCATCATTCTCTCCGGCGGCAATGTCGATCTGGCGGGTTTCGCCGCCTTCATCGCGCCCTCCGCCTGAACTCGGCGGGCTTGCGGCGATTCCGGCGTTGACGCCGGGCCGGCAAGCGACTATAGCCCCAACCACTCGCGGCGGCCCGCGCAAGCTCGGCCGCCGCGCACGTTTTTCCAGCAAGTATGCGGCCAGCCCCGCCGGCAATGACGCCAGGCGCCCGGTCGCGATGATAGAGACGAGGACGTTTCGATGGCCAATACGACGTCGGCCAAGAAGGCTACGCGCAAGATCGCTCGCCGCACCGAGGTCAACAAGGCGCGCCGCTCGCGGATGCGCACCTTCCTGCGCAAGGTCGAGGAGGCCATCGCCTCCGGTGACAAGGCGGTCGCCGCCGAGGCCCTGAAGGCCGCCCAGCCGGAAATCATGCGCGCTGCGCAGAAGGGCGTGGTTCACAAGAACACCGCCTCGCGCAAGGTCTCGCGCCTGGCGCACCGGATCGGCGCCCTGGCTTCCTGAGCCCAAATTTCCAATCGTTTCGACGACGAAAAGCCCGGCCGCAAGGCCGGGCTTTTTCGTTGGCTCAAGAGGCTCTGTGGCGCCCTCGCCACAGGCTCCCGGGGAACAAAACAAAGCAGCTTTCAGGCGATTTTCCGAGGCTTTCCGAGGCTTTGCCGCCTTGACTCTCAAGCCCCGTTCAGGGCGCAAAATCGCCTCCCGGACAGGACTCTGTCGCTCATAAAAAGGCTTTATTTTTCATCATCTTAGCAGGCAAAGGATTTTGGAAGACGGAATCGCGGCGACTCTGCGGCAGGCTTTCCGGCATCTCGAAAAAAAAGATTCGGTCGCCCCCGCAAGGGTGAGCATGAAGAAAATCTTAAGTTCCCCAACCAATTGCGGTGGACTGCCCCATGGTCGGGAACATCCGGGGCGGCGCGAGTCTCGGAAGCCGGCTGAAAGGGATGTTGCAGCCCGTCGAGAGCGCCCTGTAAGGTCCCTCTCATCGCCGGGCGGACAGCAATGACCGCCGCGGGATTTCCAGAGATGATCAGCGTTTTGGCTCGCGACCGTGGAGGTTGGAGGATGTGACCCTTTGTCTTTCTTGATCGAGATGAAGGGTGGCGTCGTCCCTCGGCGAGCCTTCCAAGCGTAATCAACCCAACTGGAACCGAAGCCCGTCATGGCGCCATGCGTCTGTCGGGGCAGGAACCATTTTGACCAGACAACAGCACCGGGACGACGGTCAGGAAGCGGCCGCCGAACCCTCAGTGCGCATATTTTCAAAGAACGGGGCCATTGATGTTCGAGCGGCAGGATTTCGGGGACATGGTCGAGACGACGCCGGTGGTGGTGACGATCGCTGCGGAAGAGACCATTGCCCTTCGCGTGGAGGAGGTTTCCATTCAGGACGCTTGGGAGCGCGTGCGCCGGCGCCTGCGGGCCGAGCTTGGCGAGGATGTCTTCTCGAGCTGGTTCGGCCGGCTGGAGATCGCTGGAATCGTCGAGGGCGTGGCCTATCTCACGGTGCCTACGCGCTTCCTGAAGAGCTGGCTCGAAGCGCATTATACCGAGCGCCTCCGGGTGAACTGCATGGCTGAGCTGCCGGCGCCGAACGGCGTGCTGCTCTCGGTGCGCACCGTGTCGCGCGATCCTGCCGCCCAGCCGCAGATCGAGGCCCTGCGCAACCGCCCCGCAACGGTGGCGAGCCCCGCGCCGACTGAGGCTGGCCGCCCCGCCGTCGTGAGCCTTCCCCAGGCCGGCGAGAGCGATCTCGTCGATGCCTGCGGCACCGGGCTCGACCGGCGCATGAGCTTCCAGAGCTTCGTCGTCGGCAAGTCGAACCAGCTCGCCTTCGCAGCGGCCGAGCGCATCGCCGCCGCGCCGGCGGGCCAGAGCCCCTATAACCCGCTTTATCTCCATGCCGGCGTCGGCCTCGGCAAGACGCATCTGCTGCAGGCTATCGCGCAGGAAGCGCGCCGCCAGGGCAAGCGCGTCGCCTATTTCACCGCCGACCGCTTCATGTACGGCTTCGTCGCGGCGCTGAAGTCGCAGACCGCGCTTGCCTTCAAGGAGAAGCTGCGCGGCATCGACCTGCTCGTCGTCGACGACGTGCAGTTCATCCAGGGCAAGTCGATCCAGCAGGAATTCGGCCACACGATCAACGCGCTGATCGACGCCGGCAAGCAGATCGTCGTCGCCGGCGACCGGCTGGCAAACGATCTCGAAGCGCTCGACGAGCGCATCCGCTCGCGGCTCGGCGGCGGCCTGATGGTCGAGGTCGGCGATCTCGACGAGACGCTGCGCGCCACGATCCTTTCCAGCCGGCTGGAGGCGCTGCAGGCCACCCATCCGACGTTCCAGGTCAGCCCCGAGGTCATCACCTATGTCTCGCGCGTCGTCGCGACCAATGGCCGCGACCTGGACGGCGCCGCCAACCGCCTGCTTGCCCATGCCACCCTTTCGGGCCAGCTCGTGACGCTGGAGACGGCGGAAGCGGCGATCCGCGACCTCGTCCGGACGCGCGAGCCGCGCCGGGTCAAGATCGAGGATATTCAGAAGCTCGTCGCGACGCGCTACAATGTCAGCCGCGCCGACATTCTCTCGGAACGCCGCACCGCAGCGGTCGTCAAGCCGCGCCAGATCGCGATGTATCTCTCGAAGGCGCTGACGCCGCGCTCCCTGCCCGAAATCGGACGCCGCTTCGGCGGGCGCGACCACACCACGGTGCTGCACGCCGTGCGCAAGATCGAGAAGGCGATCAGCGAGGACCGCTCGCTGCATGACGAGGTCGACCTGCTGAAGCGCATGCTGCAGGAGTGAGCGCGGGGCGCATTCGCTACTCCCGCCAAATGGTTGTGGTTGCCGGATCGGGCAGGCCTTGCGCCCCCGCCCGGCGTCCTGCAATGTCGCCGGCCACTCATTCGGCTCGCGCAGCGATGCGCGGGCGGCCAGCGCCAGAAGACTAGACAATCATGAAGGTCACGGTCGAACGTTCCACGCTGCTCAAGTCGCTCGGCCACGTGCATCGCGTGGTCGAGCGCCGCAACACGATTCCGATCCTGTCGAACCTGCTGCTCTCGGCCTCCGAGGCCGGCCTGCGGCTGAAGGCGACCGATCTCGATATCGAGGTGGTGGAGACGATCCCCGCCGACGCGGCCGAACCCGGCGCCACGACCGTTCCCGCGCATACCCTCTACGACATCGTCCGCAAGCTGCCCGATGGCGCGCAAGTCTCGCTCGAGACCACCGGCGATAGCGGCCTCGTGCTGCGCTCGGGCCGTTCGCGTTTCCAGCTCCAGACCCTGCCGGAAAGCGATTTCCCGGATATCACCGCCGGCGAGATGGCGCATCGCTTCGTGCTGCCGGCCGGCGAGTTGAAGCGCCTGATCGACAAGACCCAGTTCGCGATCTCGACCGAAGAGACGCGCTACTATCTCAACGGCATCTATCTCCACACCATCGATGTCGATGGCCACCCGGTCCTGCGTGCGGTCGCGACCGATGGTCATCGGCTGGCCCGTGTCGACACCGCCGCGCCGAAGGGCTCGGTCGGCATGCCCGGCGTGATCGTGCCGCGCAAGGCCGTCTCCGAGATCCAGAAGCTGCTGGAGGACGGCGAGAGCGAGGTCGCGGTCGAACTCTCCGGCTCGAAGATCCGCGTCGCCACCGCCGATGTCGTGCTGACCTCGAAGCTGATCGACGGCACCTTCCCCGATTACCAGCGCGTCATTCCGGTTGGTAACGACAAGCGCCTGACCGTCGACAAGGGCGATTTCGCCGCGTCGGTCGATCGCGTCTCTACGATCTCGTCCGAGCGCGGCCGTGCCGTGAAGCTTTCCATGGCCGACGGGCGCATGACGCTTTCCGTCACCAACCCGGATTCCGGCTCCGCGACCGAGGAGATCGAGGTCGATTACGAGGCGAGCCCGCTCGATATCGGCTTCAACGCCCGCTACCTGATGGATATCGCAGCCCAGCTCGACGGCGACACCGCGCTGCTCAAGCTCGCCGATCCCGGCTCGCCGACCGTGATCCAGGACCGCGAAGGCGCTTCCGCTCTCTATGTGCTGATGCCGATGCGCGTCTAGCAGCTGAGTCATGGCCGCTGTCGCGCGCCTGATCCTGCAGGATTTCCGTTCCTACGAGGCCCTCGATCTCCCGGTCGAGGGCCAAATCGTTGCGCTCTCAGGCGAGAATGGAACCGGCAAGACCAATATCCTCGAAGCGCTCTCGCTGTTCACGCCGGGCCGCGGCCTGCGCCGCGCCGAGATCACGGCGATGGCCCGGCAAGGCGGCGACGGCTCTTTCGCCGCCTCGATCACGCTCGCCGATGAGGCCGGCCGGCTCGGCATCGGGCTGGGACCGCTCGATGGGGAGGGGCGCCGGCCGCGGCTGGCCCGCATCGACGGAACCACCGTCGGCTCGGCAATGGCGTTCAGCGATTATCTGCGCGTGGTCTGGCTGACGCCCGATCTCGACGGGCTGTTCCGGGGCGCCGCCGGCGACCGGCGCCGCTTCCTCGACCGGCTGGTACTGGCGATCGACCCGAGCCATGCGACGCGCTCGAACGCGCTCGAGCGGGCGCTGCGCTCGCGCAACCGCATCCTCGAGGAGAGCCCCAATCAGGGCCAATGGCTCGACGCGGTCGAGCGCGAGGTCGCCGAGCTCGGCGTCGCGGTTGCCGCCGCGCGGGCCGAGACGGTGGCGCGGCTCTCCGCCATCATCGCCGAAACCCGCGACGAAGCCTCGCCCTTTCCTTTCGCGGATATAGCGCTCTCCGGCGAGCTCGACGCGCTCGTCGCGCGCCTGCCGGCCGTCGATGCCGAGGACGCCTATCGCGACCTGCTGCGCGAAGGCCGCCATCGCGACCGGGCTGCCGGGCGCACGCTTACGGGGCCGCAAGCGTCCGACCTCGAAGTCCGGCACGGACCGAAGGACATACCCGCAGGCCAGGGCTCCACCGGCGAGCAGAAGGCGTTGCTGATCGGGCTCGTGCTCGCCCATGCCAGGCTGGTCGCGGCGATGAGCGGCATCGCGCCGCTCGTCCTGCTCGACGAGATCGCCGCCCATCTCGACCCGCGCCGGCGCGCGGCGCTCTACGAGGGGCTGACGGGGCTCGGCTGCCAGGTCTGGATGACCGGAGCGGACGCCGCGCTGTTCGGCGACCTGCCAGCCGGGGCACAGCGTGTCCGAGTAGAGCTGGGCCGGGCCGTCGTCGAATAGGCTGGCCTCGGCCGCGATCCTGCGGCACATCCCTTGTCCATGTCGCCATCCCGCGAATCAGACGCCCGCGCGATCCTCAAATCCGTCTGGGGCTACGATGATTTCCGCCCCGGCCAGTGGGAGGTCATCGAGGCTGCGCTCAACGGCGAAGACGTCTTCGCGGTGATGCCGACGGGGTCCGGCAAGTCGATGTGCTACCAGCTCCCGGCGCTGGTCGCGGGCGGGTTGACGCTGGTCGTCTCGCCGCTGATCGCCCTCATGCGCGACCAGGTCGGGCAGCTCGTCCGGGCCGGCGTCTCGGCCGCCTCGCTCAACTCGATGAACACCGAGGAAGAGGCGGCGCAGGCCTGGGACAGGCTGAATTCCGGCGATCTCCGGCTGCTCTTCGTTTCTCCGGAGCGTCTCGCGGGCGAGGGGTTGGTCGGCCGCCTCAAGCGACTCGGCGTGACCCGGCTCGCGATCGACGAGGCGCATTGCGTCTCGCAATGGGGCCATGATTTCCGCCCCGAATACCGCCTGCTCGCCAAGGCGCGCGAGGCGCTGGGGGGCGTGCCCGTCACCGCGCTGACAGCGACCGCCGACCGGCAGACCCAGGCCGATATCGCGAGCCAACTCTTCCCGCAGCCACCGCATATGGTGGTGCATTCCTTCGACCGGCCGAACCTGAAGCTCGCCTTCGCGCCGAAGGAGCAGCCGCGCCGGCAGATCGACGACTTTCTGCGCCGTCACCGCAACGGCTCCGGCATCGTCTACTGCTCCTCGCGCAGCAAGACCGAGCGGTTGGCCACCGCGCTCAGCGAGAAAGGCTGGAACGCCCTGCCCTATCATGCCGGGCTGGAGCAGACGCAGCGCAACCGCAACCAGGACGTCTTCCTGCAGGAGGACGGCGTCGTCGTCTGCGCCACCGTCGCCTTCGGCATGGGCATCAACAAGCCGGACGTGCGCTTCGTCGTCCATGCCGACATGCCCGGCTCGATCGAAGGCTATTACCAGGAGATCGGCCGCGCCGGCCGCGACGGCCTGCCGGCGGATACGCTGACTCTCTACGGCGTCGACGACATGTCGCTGAGGCGCCGCCAGATCGACGAGAAACAGATCGACGACGAGCGCCGCCGCATCGAGCACAAGCGCCTCAACGCGATGATCGATCTCTGTGAGAACGCGCTCTGCCGGCGCAGCGCCTTGCTCGCTTATTTTGGCGAGGAGACGCAGACCTGCCGGCATGGCGATGCACCGTTCCGCTGCGATCTCTGCAGCGCGGAGGCGCCGGCGCTGGCCGACGTAACGCTCGATGCGCGAAAACTGCTTTCGGCTGTGATCCGTTCCGGCCAGCGCTTCGGCGCCGGCCATCTCGCCGACATCCTGACGGGCACGACGACCGAGGTCGTCCGCCGCCAGAACCATGATGGCCTGAAGACCTTCGGCGTCGGTTCCGACAAGCCCAAGGCCGCCTGGATGGGGCTGACGCGCAAGCTCTTCGCCGCCGGCGCGCTGGCAGAAGCCAGCGTCGAGCATGGCGGCTTCTGCCTGACATCGAAGGGCGAGGACATCCTGTTTGGCCGCGAGAGCATCGCGCTCCGGGCCGATACGTTCGTGGAGAAACGGTCCCGCCGCTCCGAGCGCGATGCGGCGCGCGCCGACGGGCTCGACGAGGGCACGGCCGGGCTGTTCGAGCACCTGCGCAAGCTCCGGCTCCAGATCGCCCGCGAGGAGGGCGTCGCCGCCTACATCATCTTCACCGACCGGACGCTGATCGCCATGGCGCGCGAGCGGCCGCTGGGCCTGGACGAGATGCGGGCGATCGAAGGCGTGGGCGAGCGCAAGCTCGCGCAGTACGGCGAGGCCTTCGTCGAGGCGATCTCGGAGTTTCGGGGGTAGGCGGGTGCCTGCCGCAGCCGTCATTCCGGGCCTTAGGGGAGCGAAGAGCCTAGAACCCGTGAACGCGACCTGATCCCAGATCGTCATGCTCGCGCCTGTTGCGAGCATCCACGTCTTGAACACGCTCCTCGACCAGCGAAGACGTGGATGGTCGGACCAACCCCGACCATGACGGATAGGTCGTGCTCATGGGCTCCAGGCTCGCCACTTCGTGGCGCCCTTGGAGCCACGAGAGAGTGCCCCGAACCACCCCTCTTCGCGCACGCACGCGTAGGCGCGTGAAAAAGCCATCGTCCCACCCTATATTGTCGTTTCGAATCAGGATCATCGCGGGCGCGTGCTCGCCCGCTCAGGAACCACTTCATGACCGACGCCGCACTCAGCGCCCAGCCCGACGACTACGGCGCCGATTCCATCAAGGTTCTCAAGGGCCTGGACGCGGTGCGCAAGCGGCCCGGCATGTATATCGGCGACACCGATGACGGCTCGGGCCTGCATCACATGGTCTACGAGGTCGTCGACAACGCGATCGACGAGGCGCTCGCCGGCCATGCCAACCTCGTCACGGTGACGCTGAATGCCGAGGGCTCTGTCACCGTGACCGACAACGGCCGCGGTATCCCCACCGATATCCACAGCGAGGAAGGCATCTCGGCGGCCGAGGTCATCATGACCCAGCTCCATGCCGGCGGTAAGTTCGACCAGAATTCCTACAAGGTCTCGGGCGGCCTGCACGGCGTCGGCGTCTCCGTCGTCAACGCGCTCTCGGTCTCGCTCAAGCTGCGCATCTGGCGCGGCGGCAAAGAACACTACATGGAATTCCGCCATGGCGACGCCGTCGCGCCGCTCGCCGTCGTCGGCCCGCAGGGCGACAGGCGCGGCACGGAGGTGACTTTCACGCCCTCGCAGGAGACTTTCACCAACGTCGATTTCGACTACAAGACGCTGGAGCACCGGCTGCGCGAGCTCGCGTTCCTGAACTCCGGCGTGCGCATCGTGCTGACCGATGCGCGCCATGCCGAGGTGGTGCGCGAGGAGCTGATGTACGACGGGGGCGTCGAAGCCTTCGTACGCTATCTCGACCGGGCCAAGTCCTCGGTGATCGACAAGCCGATCATGTTGAGCGCGGAGAAGGACGGCATCACCGTCGATGTCGCGCTGTGGTGGAACGACAGCTACCACGAGAACGTGCTCTGCTTCACCAACAACATCCCGCAGCGCGACGGCGGCACCCATCTCGCCGGGTTCCGCGCCGCGCTGACGCGCCAGATCACCGGCTATGCCGAAAACTCGGGCATCTCGAAGCGCGAGAAGGTCTCGCTCACCGGCGACGATTGCCGCGAGGGCCTGACCGCGATCGTTTCGGTCAAGGTTCCCGACCCGAAATTCTCTTCGCAGACCAAGGACAAGCTGGTCTCCTCCGAAGTTCGCCCGGTCGTCGAGAACGTCGTCAACCAGGCTTTGTCCGAATGGCTGGAGGAGCATCCGGGCGAGGCCAAGACCATCGTCGGCAAGGTGGCGGAAGCCGCCGCCGCCCGCGAGGCCGCCCGCAAGGCGCGCGACCTCACCCGCCGCAAGGGTGCGCTCGATATCGCGTCGCTCCCAGGTAAGTTGGCCGATTGCCAAGAGAGAGATCCCGCCAAGTCCGAACTCTTCATCGTCGAGGGTGACTCGGCCGGCGGCTCCGCCAAGCAGGGACGCGCCCGCGAATACCAGGCCGTGCTGCCGCTGCGCGGCAAGATTCTGAACGTCGAGCGCGCGCGTTTCGACAAGATGCTCTCATCGGACCAGGTGGGCACGCTGATCACCGCGCTCGGCGCCGGCATCGGCCGGGCAGACGCCGACCAGGGCGGCTTCAACCTGGCGAAGCTGCGCTACCACAAGATCATCATCATGACCGACGCCGACGTCGACGGCGCCCATATTCGTACGCTGCTGCTGACCTTCTTCTACCGGCAGATGCCGGAGCTGATCGATGCCGGCCATCTCTTCATCGCCCAGCCGCCGCTCTACAAGGCGGCGCGCGGCAAGAGCCATGTCTACCTCAAGGATGAGCGGGCTCTGGAGCAGTATCTGGTCGACTCCACGCTGGACGGCGCGACCTTCCGTACCAGCGAGGGCGTCGAGCGCGGTGGAGAGGATCTGCGCGTGCTGATCGAGGAAGCCCGCAACGTCCGCAACGCACTGGCTCAGCTCCATTCGCGCTATGACCGACGCGTCGTCGAGCAGATGGCGATCGCCGGCGTGCTGCATCCGGTCGGCGAGGACGACGAGGCCAAGGCGAACGAGGCGGCCGCCACGATCGCCCACCGGCTCGATGCGATCTCGGACGAACTGGAGCGCGGCTGGGAGGGCAAGGTCAGCGAGGGCGGCTTCGTGTTCTCGCGGATGGTCCGCGGCGTGAAGCAGGCGGCGACGATCGATGCAGGCCTGCTCGCCAGCGCGGAAGCCCGCAAGCTCGACGCCGCCGCGACGTCCCTGCAGGAAGCCTATGCCAAGCCGGGCGTGCTCAGCCGCAAGGGCGACACCTTCACGGTCAACGGCCCGAGCGACCTGTTCGACGCGGTCTCCAACATCGGCAAGAAGGGCGTCTCGCTGCAGCGCTACAAAGGCCTCGGCGAGATGAACCCCGACCAGCTCTGGGAGACGACGCTCGACCGCGACGTGCGCTCGCTGCTGCGCGTGAAGAACGACCAGAACGACGAGGCCGACGATCTCTTCGTCAAGCTGATGGGCGATGTCGTCGAGCCGCGTCGCGAGTTCATCCAGACCAACGCGCTGAACGCGACGGTCGATATCTGAGCTCAGCGACGCCGTTCAGTCCCCCGTCATCCCGGACACGCCGCGAACCGGCGCCGATCCGGGATCCGTCCCAAGGCTCCGCAGCCCTTCGACGGATCCCGGGTCAAGCCCGGGATGACGTGCGGTTTCCGCCAGCCACCGACCCATCATGCCGGTGATCGACGATCCTCTGCCAAGGTTCCCATTTCCATGATCCGCCTCGAGAACATCAGCAAGCAGAACGGAAAGCAGATCGTCTTCATCGAGGCCTCGGCCGGGCTTCTGAAGGGCGAGAAGGTCGGGCTTGTCGGGCCGAACGGTGCCGGCAAGACCACGCTGTTCCGGATGATCACCGGCGAGGAGGCGCCCGACGAAGGCGTGGTCTCGACCGATCGCGGCATCACCATCGGCTATTTCAGCCAGGATGTCGGCGAGATGGCCGGGCGCAGCGCCGTCGCCGAGGTGATGGACGGGGCTGGCCCGGTCAGCACGGTCGCGGCCGAGCTCGCCGAGCTCGAAGCCGCCATGGTCGACCCCGACCGCGCCGACGAGATGGAAGAGATCATCACCCGCTATGGCGAGGTGCAGGGCCGGTTCGAGGAGCTCGACGGCTATGCGCTCGACGGCCGCGCGCGTGAGGTGCTCGCAGGCCTGGGCTTCAGCGAGGAGATGATGGAGGGCGATGTCGGCGGGCTTTCCGGCGGCTGGAAGATGCGCGTCGCGCTCGCCCGCATTCTCCTGATGCGGCCCGATGCGATGCTGCTCGACGAGCCCTCGAACCATCTCGATCTCGAAAGCCTGATCTGGCTGGAATCCTTCCTCAAGAACTATGACGGCGCCGTGCTGATGACCTCGCATGATCGCGAGTTCATGAACCGCATCGTCGGCAAGATCATCGAGATCGATGGCGGCGCCCTGACCAGCTATTCCGGCGATTACGAATTCTACCAGCAGCAGCGCGCGCTGGCCGAGAAGCAGATGCAGGCGCAGTTCGAGCGGCAGCAGGCGATGCTCGCCAAGGAGATCGCCTTCATCGAGCGCTTCAAGGCGCGCGCGTCGCATGCCGCGCAGGTGCAGAGCCGGGTCAAGAAGCTGGACAAGATCGAGCGCGTCGAGCCGCCGCGGCGGCGCCAGAGCGTCGCTTTCGAATTCCAGCCGGCGCCACGCTCGGGCGACGACGTGGTCAGCATCAAGAACGTGAACAAGGCCTATGGCAGCCGCAGCATCTATGACGGGCTGAACTTCCAGATCCAGCGCAAGGAGCGCTGGTGCGTGCTCGGCGTCAACGGCGCCGGCAAGTCGACGCTGCTGAAGCTCGTCACCGGCACGACGGAGGCCGATAGCGGCACGGTCAATATCGGCGCCAGCGTCAAGCTCGGCTATTTCGCCCAGCACGCCATGGAGGTGCTGGACGGCGAGCGCACGGTATTCGAGGCGCTGGAGGACCGGTTCCCGCAGGCTGGACAGGGTTCGCTCCGCTCGCTCGCCGGCTGCTTCGGCTTCTCCGGCGACGATGTCGAAAAGCGCTGCCGCGTGCTCTCGGGCGGCGAGAAGGCGCGTCTCGTCATGGCGATGATGCTCTACGATCCGCCGAATTTCCTGGTGCTGGACGAGCCGACCAACCACCTCGACATCGCCACCAAGGAAATGCTGATCGCCGCGCTCTCGAATTACGAGGGCACGATGCTGTTCGTCAGCCA
>SEEM01000013.1 GCA_004144595.1 Hyphomicrobiales bacterium | reverse complement strand
CTCGCCAATATCGCCCTGATGAAGGCGGCGCACAGCATGATGCCGCTGCCGGCCACGATCGGCCGCATCATCGGCATGCCCCGGAAATCCGCGATCCGGGTCGACGAGGCCGCCGGTGAGCGCGAGACCGAGACGGCGACAGAAACCCGGCACTGAACGGCTTCGGCGGGCTTGTCGCTCCATCGGGCTGAGCCCAGCCTCGTCATGCTCGCCCTTGTGGCGAGCATCCACGTCTTGAACACCGGTCTCGATGAAGGAAGACGTGGATGGTCGGGACAAGCCCGACCATGACGGGGACAGCCGCGACAAGACCGGAGCCACGGCTCTCCACAGCAGCTCACGGGTCGTCATCGGGAATCTTGAGCTTGTGCCCGCAGGCCTTGCAATAGACTGCATCGGGTTCGTGCCGTTGCAGGGCGCATTCCGGGCAAGGGAACAGGACCTTGTTGGGCCGGAAAAGCGCCTGTGCCAGACGCACGAACAGCGTGATCCCGACGATCATCACCAGGATCGAGGTCAGTTTGCCCGCGATGCCGGGCAGGACCACGTCGCCGAAGCCCGTCGTCGTCACCGTCGCGACCGTGAAATAGAGCGCCTGGACATAGCTCTCCAGCCCGCCTTCATGCTGGAAGAAGAAGGTGTAGACGAAGCCGGTCACCACGAAGAGGAAGGTCGCGATATTGCTCAGCGCGCGGACCACGTTCTCCCACTCGCGAAAGCGGGTTTGGCGGAACTGCGCCCAGACGATGCCCTTATGCGAGAGCGACCATAGCCTGAGGATGCGCAGGAAGCCGAAATTCTCCAGCCATTGCGGCATGAGCAGCGTCAGCAGGATGAACAGGTCGAGCAGCATGGACGGTTGGCGCAGCAGCCTGAACATGTTGCTCGAAGCCAACAGGCGCGCCGCGATCTCGACGACCATGATCACAGCGACGGAATAGTCGATCCAGAGAAAGGCCGACTTTTCCCGCAGCAGCGGCGTCAGGATGAAGAAGGCGATGATCAGGAGGTCGACGACCGTCGTCACCGCCTGAAAGCGCAGCGCCGCCGGCGAGCGGCCGTGATAGAGCTGACGCAGCCGGTCGCGCAGGGCTTCGAAGCGGCATTGTTCAGGCGGGGCGTCGGCGGCATCCATCGCCGCCAGCATAGGGGCTAAAGCATCGGCCCGAAAAGTGCGACGCGGCTTTCGGATAATGCCGATGCAAGAACAAAAGACCGGCGCGCCGCTACGCTGCGTCCCGGGGGCGTGTCGCAACGGCGTGGATCGCATAACCACGATACGGCGCGCCGAGCCGGCATTCGGCTCCGGCAGCCTCTGCCAGGGCCGCTACCACCTGCGGGAGGCTCACGCGCGGCGTGACATGGAACTGCGCCAGCCAGCGCAGCAGCACCGCCTTGAAAGCCGCCGGCAGCCCGGCCTGATCGCCGAAATCCACGATATGGAGCGAACCGCCAGGCTCGAGCCGGCGCAACGCCTCGGCGACGACGCCTTGCCAGGGCGGGATCATCGACAGCGCATAGGCGATGACGATCCGGTCGAAGCCGGCCCGGCCGAACAGCGCCTGCGGATCGAAGCCGGTGGCATCGCCCTGCGCGAGCCGGATGCGGTCCTCATGGCCCGCCTTTGCAACCGAAGCCCGCGCCGTCGCCAGCATTTCGCTGGAGACGTCGAGCCCGTAACAGGCGCAATCCGGATAGCGCCGGGCGATCCGGACCAGGTTGCGCCCGGTGCCGCAGCCGATTTCCAGCACGCTTCCGCCCGCGGGGAGCTGCAAGCCATCGATGAGCTGGTCGCGGCCGAGCAGGTAGAACTTGCGGCTGGCGTCGTAGATATGGCGCTGATGCCGGTAGATCCGGTCCATCAACCCGGCAGCCGTGCCGGCCGGCGTCTCCGCCGCGCTCACCGGCTCTGCCCTTTCAGCACATAGAGGTGGAAGCCGCCATAGATCGCCGAGCGGTCCTGCCGGCAGAGCTCGCGGCTCGTCTCATCCTCGTAGTGCCACTGGTCGAGGATCGCAGCCGGCACCCGGCCGGGCAGCAGGCGCTCGTCCGCGGCCGTCCTGAAGATCACCCGTGCGCCCTGCCGGGCCGTCCGCGTGATCTGCGACCAAAGTGCTTTCAGGTCGGCATCGTTCATCCAGTCCTGCGCATCGAGCAGCACATAGGCGTCGCAGCTTTCGGCCGGCAGGTCTTCCAGGAAGGCCGTGACCGCGCTCTGGCGATAGGTGACGCCGGAAGCACGCGCCGTCACCGCCGCGAAATGCGCCGGCTGGAGATAGGGCGGGAAAGCTGCGTCCGGCCCCTCGCAATAGCGCCGCCCGAAGGCCTGCTGGGCGAAATAGTTGTCCTTGAGGTCGAAATCGCAGGCCAGCCGCTCCAGCCTGCGCTTCAGCGCACCCAGAATACCGTCCTCGCCATCTGCGGCCAGCGCCTTGTACTGCGCCGGCGGGATGCCGAGCCCGTAGAGCGAGGCCGGCTGGCGCACCAGCCAGCGCACCAGCTTGCGCTCGAAGACTGGCGCGAGATGCTTGTCGTAGAGCGCCCGCTGCTCTGCGAGATCACGCGCAGCCAGCATCGCCTTGGGGTTGCCGCCGAGGAGGCGCGCCAGAATATGGCCGGTGCCGATGAAGCGGCCGAGCAGGCCGTAGCGATGGAATCCCAGCGCAAAGAGATTGATCCGGCGTCGCCCGTTCAAGCCCCGCCCCTCCCAGTAGCCACGCGAGACCGCATCGAGATGGTCAGCGATCTCGCGATCGTAGAGCGCGACATTGGCGGGTTCGTTCGCCCTGCCGAAGAAGCGCAGGAAGTCCTCCTGCCGCTCAATCCGCGCCAGTGCCGCGAGCTTGAGCTTGCCGAGCGCGATATGGGCGGCGTTGAGATCGACCGCGCTGACCCGGATCGGCGCCGCCGTCAGATAGGACAGGATGTTGCAGGAGCCGGACGCGATCGCGACGACATGGTCGCCGGCCTTGAGTTCCAGCGCTGCCATGTCGACGACCGGGTCCTCCCAGATCTGCGGGTAGACCAGGCCGGAGAAGGCGCGGGCAAATAGCCATTCCAGCATGCCGGACTTTGAGAGCGTCTTGCTGCGCCGGACAGCCTGTCCCAGGCCGGAGCTTGTCATGCGGCGGGCCGCGCGTGCCGTTTGCGTCACCGGTTTTCCTCCCTTTGCGGGTGGCCGGGCTGCTAGAGGAGTCGCGTGACGGTCCGGTGACGACATCCGGGAGGACTCCACGGCATCGTGAAAATCCGCCCGGGCCGCGGGGCTGAAATCTGTTCGATCAGACGCCATATTGGCGGTACGAAGCCGACAAGGCGCCCCGCCAGCAAGGAGATCGCAATGGGTCTGATGAGCATGTTAGGAGCTGAGAAGAAGCAGGACGAGAGCTTCCCCTTCCAGCTCACAGACGCCGAATGGCGCGCGCGTCTCACGCCGGAACAATATCAGGTTCTGCGCGGCCATGGCACGGAGCGGGCCGGCTCATGCGCGCTGAATTACGAGAAGCGCGCCGGCACCTTCTCCTGCGCCGGCTGCGGCCAGAAGCTGTTCAAAGCGGGCAAGAAGTTCGAGAGCGGCACCGGCTGGCCAAGCTTCGACCAGCCGCTGGAAGGTGCCGTCGAGACCAGCGAAGACCGCAAGTTCGGCATGGTCCGCGTCGAGGTGCATTGCGCCAATTGCGGCGGCCATCTCGGTCACGTCTTCCCCGACGGCCCACCGCCCACCGGCCTGCGCTACTGCATCAACGGCGTGGCGATGACGTTCGAGCCGGAAGCATAGTCGCTCCCGCTGGCGTCATGGTCGGGCTTGTCCCGACCATCCACGTCTTCACTTTGCGAAGATCGTTGTCCAAGGCGTCGTGCTCGCCGCAACGGCGAGCACGACGATTGAAGCCGTGCCGCCCTGCAGAAATCGCCTGCGCGAGCGCGCAATCCCGCTCGCGACATCCTATATTGCGTCGAGAACGAATCACGCACGAGCAGCTTGCGCCCTTGTCTGGATATGAAACCTCATCGGCCCCGATGCCCCGCCCCGGCGGCCTCGCCGCGCGCGCTGCCGCGCAGCCGGCGGCCGGCTATCTCGCGGGACTGAACCCGGAGCAGCGCCAGGCGGTCGAGGCGACGGACGGCCCGGTCCTGGTGCTGGCCGGCGCCGGCACCGGCAAGACCCGCGTACTGACCACCCGCATCGGCCACCTGATCTCGACCAGCCGCGCCTACCCGTCGCAGATTCTCGCCGTGACCTTCACCAACAAGGCCGCGCGCGAGATGAAGGAGCGTGTCGCCCATCTCGTCGGCCCGGTCGCCGAGGGCATGCCCTGGCTCGGCACCTTCCACTCGATCTCGGCGAAGCTCCTGCGCCGCCATGCCGAGCTGCTCGACCTGCGCAGCGACTTCACCATTCTCGACACCGACGATCAGATCCGCCTGATGAAGCAGGTGATCCAGGCCGAGAATATCGATGAGAAGCGCTGGCCCGGCCGCATGCTGGCGGGCTTCATCGATAGCTGGAAGAACCGCGGCCTCAGCCCCAAGGACGTGCCCGCCGGCGAAGCCGCCGTGTTCGCCAACGGCAAGGGCGGCAAGCTCTACGCCGCCTATCAGGAGCGCCTGAAGGCGCTGAACGCGGTCGATTTCGGCGACCTGCTGCTGCATTGCCTGACGCTGTTCCGCGACTATCCGGACGTGCTCCAGACCTATCACGACCGCTTCCGCTACATCCTCGTCGACGAGTATCAGGACACCAACACGGCGCAGTATCTCTGGCTGCGCCTGCTGGCACAGGGCCGCCGCAACATCTGCTGCGTCGGTGACGACGACCAGTCGATCTATGGCTGGCGCGGCGCCGAGGTCGACAACATCCTGCGCTTCGAGCACGATTTTCCGGGCGCGACCGTGATCCGGCTGGAGCGCAACTACCGCTCGACCGGCCATATCCTCGCCACCGCCTCGAAGCTGATCGCCCGCAACGAAGGCCGCCTCGGCAAGACGCTCCGCACCGAGGACGCGCTGGGCGAGAAGGTCACTGTCACCGGCGCCTGGGACAGCCAGGAGGAGGCCCGGCTGGTTTCCGACGAGATCGAGGCGATGCAGAGCAAGGGTCACGACCTCGGCCAGGTCGCGGTGCTCGTACGCATCTCGGCGCAGATGCGCGAGATCGAGGAGCGCTTCGTCCAGGCCGGCGTGCCCTATCGCGTCATCGGCGGCCCGCGCTTCTATGAGCGCGCCGAAATCCGCGATGCGCTGGCCTATCTGCGCTGCGTCGTGTCGCCGACCGACGATCTCGCCTTCGAGCGCATCGTCAACGTACCGAAGCGTGGTCTCGGCGACGCCACCATCCAGCTCCTGCACAATCACGCCCGCGCCACCGGCTTCTCGCTGATGCAGTCGGCTCGCGCCGCGGTCGAGAGCGACGAGCTGAAGCCCAAGGCCCGCACCTCGCTGCGCGAGCTGGTCGACGCCTTCGGCCGCTGGTCGGCCCGCGCCGAGCACATGCCGCAGGGCGAGCTCGCCGAGCTCGTTCTGGAGGAGAGCGGCTATACCGAAATGTGGAAGAAGGACCGCTCGGCCGATGCCGCCGGGCGGCTGGAAAACCTCAAGGAACTCGTCCGCTCTCTCGACGAGTTCCCCGATCTGCCATCCTTCCTCGAACACGTCTCGCTGGTGATGGATGTCGGGGACGGAGGGGCCGAGGCGCGCGTCTCGATCATGACGTTGCATGCCGCCAAGGGGCTGGAATTCGACACGGTCTTCCTGCCCGGCTGGGAGGAGGGCCTGTTCCCGAACCAGCGCGCGCTCGACGAGAGCGGCCGCGCCGGGCTGGAGGAAGAGCGCCGCCTCGCCCATGTCGGCCTGACCCGCGCCCGCAAGAAGCTGAAGCTCTATTTCGCTTCGAACCGCCGGATGCACGGCCTCTGGCAGACCAACCTGCCCTCCCGCTTCATCGACGAACTCCCGGAGGAGCATGTCGAGGTCGAGCAGGCCGCCACCGCCTATTCGCAAGGCGGATACGGCGCGTCTCGCTTCGACCGGATGGAGAGCTTCGGCTCGTCCTATAACACGCCGGGCTGGCAGCGCGCGCAGGAGAACCGGGCCAAGAACGGCGGCGGAGGTAGCGGTTTCTCGGAAAGCGGCCGCGGCTTCGGCCAGGGCAATTTCGGCGGCGGTTCTCGCCAGCGCGGCCCGCTGATGATCGAGGGCGAGCTGACCGCGACATCCTCGGGCGAATCCGCCTATGGCGAGGGCGCCCGCGTCTTCCACGTCAAGTTCGGCCCCGGCTCCGTCGCCAGCGTCGACGGCAACAAGCTGACCGTCGATTTCGACAAGGCCGGCCGGAAGATGGTGCTGGATAGCTTCGTGCAGAAGGCCGGCTGAGCCAACCGATACCGTTCTCGAAAAGACGACCCACCATGCCTCCCGAAATCACCCTCACCGACGCCGAAGACGACGCTTTCCGCAAGCTGCTCGGCGAAGGCTTGAAAGACTACAACGACGCCGCGATCGGCCGGCATGATCGCCAGGAATTGCAGATCCGCATATCCGATCCGCAAACCGGCGAACCGATCGGCGGGCTCGCGGGGCGCACCTCGCTCGGCCTGCTCTTCATCGACACCGTCTACCTGCCGAAAAGCCTGCGCGGCACCGGGATCGGCAGTCGCATCCTCGCCATGGCCGAAGAGGAAGGGCGCCGGCGCGGCTGCAGCAAGGCCGTGCTCTTCACGATCAGCTTCCAGGCTCCGGAATTCTACAAGAAGCTCGGCTGGCAGGTCTTCGGCGAGATCGCGCCGAAGCCGCCCGGCGCGACACGGGTCTACCTGACCAAGGACCTTTAAGGCTTACGCCCCGCCCTCCCGCTCGCGGAACGCCTTCCGCGCCGCCGAGACCTCGCCGTAATAGGTCTCGGCCCAGGTCCAGACGCCGCAGAAGGCGGCGCTGAGCTCGCGCCCCAGTTCGGTCAGCGTATAGTCGACATGCGGCGGAATCACCGGATGAACCGTGCGGATCACCAGCCCGTCGCGCTCCATCTCGCGCAAGGTCTTGGTCAGCATCTTTTGGCTGATGCCGCCGACGATGCGTCCGACCTCGGTGAAGCGCAGCGTCCCATGCTCCTCCAGTGCTTCCAGCACCAGCATCGTCCATTTGTCGGCGATCTGCGCGATGACCTGTCGCACCAGCGATTCCACCGCCGCGCTGACCGGGGGAATAGCCTCGCTGCGCTGATGCATCGCCGCCATTGCGGTTCGGATCGCCTGCATCGGACACTCTCCTTTCGGTGCGTATGGCACTTATCAGCGCCTACTTTCCGATGAAGAGTAACGGCGCCATCTCCCCTCGTGCAACCACGAGAGGCCATGTCATGAAGATTTCCGGAAACACCATCCTCATCACCGGCGGCGGCTCGGGCATCGGCCGGGCGCTGGCCGAGGCAATGCACGCCAAGGGCAACAAGGTCATCGTCGCGGGACGCCGCGAAGCGGCGCTCGACGCGGTCACCGCAAGAAATCCCGGCATCGAATCGATGCTGCTCGACATCCAGGACGAGGACGATGTCGCGGCCTTCGCCCTGCAGGCGATCGAGCGCTTCCCGCAGCTCAATGCCGTCATCAACAATGCCGGCGTCATGAAGCCGGAGAACGTGCCCGCCGCAGACAATCTCGCCATCGCCGAGGAGACGATCGCGACCAACCTGCTCGGGCCGATCCGCCTGACCACGGCGCTGCTGCCGCATTTCCTGCAGCAGCCGCGTGCCACGGTGCTGACCGTCTCGTCGGGCCTGGCCTTCGTGCCGCTGTCGGCGACCCCGAGCTACAGCGCGACCAAGGCTGCGATCCATTCCTGGTCGATGGGCTTGCGCGAGCAGCTCAAGAACACGACCGTCGAGGTCATCGAGATCGCCCCGCCCTACGTGCAGACCGAATTGCTCGGCCCGCATCAGGCGGTCGACCCGGCTGCGATGCCCCTCGCCGATTTCATCACCGAGGTGATGACGATCCTCGAAACGCAGCCCGAGGCCGGCGAAGTCATCGTCGAGCGTTGCAAGCCACTGCGCTTCGCGGAGGCGACCGG
Source organism: Hyphomicrobiales bacterium (assembly GCA_004144595.1). Lineage (GTDB taxonomy): Bacteria > Pseudomonadota > Alphaproteobacteria > Rhizobiales > Beijerinckiaceae > Allobosea. Next base: position 85,544 of record SEEM01000013.1, on the reverse strand, counting down.
CACTCTCGGTCAGGTCTTCGCGGCGTTGAATGCGCAGCACGGCTGAGCATAGGGCGCACGACGTCGCGTCATGGTCGGGCGTGTCCCGACCATCCACGTCTTCGCAGGTCGAGCTTCGCGCTCGACACCGGCATGCTCGCCACAAGGGCGGGCATGCCGCAGCGCGCGACCCGCATGACAAGCTCGCCATGCGCTGCTAATGCCAGCGCATGCGCGAAGGCCTTCTGCCAGCGACGGTCGCGACCGTCCTCGAACTCTCGACCTCCGGCGAACAGGCCCGGACCCTCACCGAATTGCTGGGCGAGATCTTCGACCCCACGGAGACGGCGATTTCCGCCTTCGAAGTCGAGGACGGCATCACCACGCTGTCGCTGAACATACCCTGGAAGGTCGAGATCTATTTCGCCACCCCGCCCGACGAGGAAGCGGTGCGCGACCTGCTGCGCCCGATCGTCGGCGAGATCGTCGACAAGACGCCCTTCACGACGGTGAACACCAAGGACTGGGTCGCCAACAGCCTGGATGGACTGAAGCCCGTTCGCGCCGGCCGCGTGCTCGTCCATGGTGCGCATGATCGGAACGTGGTGCGCGTCAACGATGTCGCCATCGAGATCGAGGCCGCGCTCGCCTTCGGCACCGGCCATCACGGCACCACCGCCGGCTGCCTGCTCGCCCTCGATGCCGAATTGAAGAAGCGCCGCCCGCGCCACGGAATCGATATCGGAACCGGAACCGGCATTCTCGGGCTGGCGCTGGCCAAGCAGATCAAGCGCAAGGTCGTCGCCGGCGATATCGACGCGGTCGCGGTCGAAGTCTCCGCACATAACGCCCGGCTCAACCATGCGCCCAACGCGCTCGATCTCTATGTCGCGCCGGGCCTGCGCCACGCCAAGGCCGACCGCCCCGGCCATTTCGATTTCGTCTTCGCCAATATCCTGGCCGGCCCGCTGAAACGCTTAGCCCCCTCGATCGCGCGCGTACTCTCGTCGAACGGCACGCTGGTCCTGTCGGGCCTGCTGGTGATGGATGTCGCCGGCGTCGTCGCGACCTATCGCCACCAGGGCGTCTATCTCGCCAGTCATTCGCAACGCGAAGGCTGGGCGACGCTGGTCATGAAAAAAGGCGGCGCAGCCCAGAGGCCGCGCCGCCTTGCCTGACCTCCGGCGCTTCCGAGGAAGCGCGAGGCCGTTATCAGGTCGCTCAGAAGGCGATATAGCCGTACTTCTTCTCGGCATCGGCCTGCAGGCTGCGGGCATCGTGCCAGACGGCGGCGGTGAACTTCACGGCGTCGGCGATCTGTTCGTAGATGTGCTTGATGATGGCGATCATGGCTAAGGTCCTTGAATGTTGTCTGCTGCGCAGCTCAATTCCGCGGCAGCGTGAATTCAGCGATTGAAAGGCAGAGAGACGTCGCTCGACAGCGTCGCGGACGGGAAGCCGCCCAGCACCATCTCTGCCTCGTTGACGAGGAGATTGCGGGCGCGCAACTGGCGGTCTGCGGAGCGCGAGCGGCTCGCGATCAGCGCGGCATAGAAGCGCTGCATCAGACCAGGCTGGCTGGCCCGGGTTTCGCCACGCGTCCGAACCGGTACGGGCAGCACGTCGGCATTATCAAGCACATAGGTCATGGGTCTATCTCCGAAAAACGAAGGACAGTCCCGGTCGCTTCCTCGTTCTCTTATGTGACTAAGGTGGGGCTATTTCGCACTTGCGAGAAGATATGTTCGCATATGCGAGATATGCAGAAAACGCATGCGAAACGCCGATATCCGTTAACGTTTGCGTAGATTGCATAACCAAACGGCACAATGCGGCATCCGCAGGCAGCGTGATCCCACCGAACAGGCATTCCCAATTCGACGCATTTGCGCTGGCGCTTTCGCGAGTGCGCGGCGACGATGCGACACGCTTAAGCCGGACCCCGCCATGACCGATTCGACCCTGCCGACCTGCCGTTTCCAGTCCTTCTCCGAACCGAGCGACCCGAAGCTGGTTGCGGGCCGCGTCGCCGCCCTGCGCAAGGCGCTAGCCGCGCTGTGTCTCGCCGGCTTCGTCATCCCGCGCGCCGACGAGCACCAGGGCGAATATGTCCCCGCCCATATGGCCCGCCTGGCATGGCTGACCGGCTTCACCGGCTCGGCCGGCAATGCCGTGGTGCTCACCGACAAGGCGGCGCTGATCGTCGACGGCCGCTACACCATTCAGTCGGCCGAGCAGACCGACACCGCCGTCGTCACGCCGGTCCGGATGGAGGAAACGCCGCTGGAGCGCTGGGTCGAGCTGAACCTGCCGGCCGGCGGCAAGCTCGGCTATGATCCCTGGCTGCACACGGTCGATGGTCTCGCCCGGCTCGAAAAGGCAGTGGCCGCAGCCGGCGGCAATCTCGTCGCCGTCAAGACCAACCCGATCGACGCGCTCTGGAGCGACCGCCCCGCCCCGCCCGCGGCGCCGGTCAAGGCTCACCCGGCCGCCTTAGCCGGCGAGGACAGCGTCTTGAAGCTCGCCCGCATCCAGAAGGCGCTGACCGAGGCCAAAGTCGACGCGCTCGTCGTCTCGGATCCGCATGCGCTGGCCTGGGTCTTCAACATCCGCGGCGGCGATGTCGAGCACACGCCGCTGCCGCTGGGCTATTCGATCATCCCGCGCGAGGGCCGCCCCACCGTCTTCCTCGCGCCGGAGAAGATCACCAACGAAGCGGGCGACGCGATCGGTGCCGTTGGCGAGATCGCTCCTCCGGCCGAGCTCGACAGACAGATCGCGAAGCTCGGCGCAGCCAAGGCAAAGGTCCGGCTCGACGCCACGACCGCCGCCTCCGCACTCGCGACCCTGATACGCGAGGCCGGCGGCACGCCCGATGCGGGCGCCGATCCGATCGCCCTGATGAAAGCGCGCAAGAACGCCGCTGAGCTGGACGGCGCGCGCAACGCCCATCTGCGCGACGGCGCCGTCATGGTGCGCTACCTCTCCTGGCTGGCGCGCGAGGCGCCGAAGGGCGATCTGACCGAGATCGACGCGGTCGCCGCGCTCGAGGCCGAGCGCATGAAGACCGGTCTGCTCAAGGACGTCTCCTTCACCACCATCGCTGGCGCCGGCCCCAACGCGGCGCTGCCGCATTACCGCGTCAGCGAGGCGAGCAACCGCAGGCTGGAGCCCGGCATCTTCCTGGTCGATTCAGGAGGCCAGTACGAGGACGGCACCACCGACATCACCCGCACCATGGCGATCGGCACACCGACCGCCGAGATGCGCGACCGCTATACCCGCGTGCTCAAGGGCCATCTCGCGATCTCGCGGCTGGTCTTCGTCAAGGGCACCTCGGGCGCGCAACTCGATGCCTTCGCGCGCCTGCCGCTCTGGCAGGGCGGCTTCGACTTCGACCACGGCACCGGCCATGGCGTCGGCAGCTATCTCTCGGTGCATGAGGGGCCGCAGCGCTTGTCCAAGCTCGGCACCACACCCTTGGAGCCAGGCATGATCCTCTCCAACGAGCCGGGCTACTACAAGGAAGGCGAATACGGCATCCGCATCGAGAACCTGATCGTCGTCGAGGAACGCCGGATCCCCGGCGCCGAGCGGACGATCTACGGCTTCGAGACGATCACCTGGTGTCCCTATGAGCGCACCCTGATCGAGAAGGATATGCTCGATGCCGGCGAGATCGCCTGGATCGACGCCTATCACGCCACGGTCTGGGAGAAACTCTCGCCGCAGGTCGAAGGGGAAGCGAAGGCCTGGCTGGAGGAAGCCTGCCGGGCTTTGTGAAGAGCGCGGGGAACCCCTCTCCTGTAAGGAGAGGGGCAGGGGTGAGGTGTAGGCCGCTCGACCAGCGGAACTCTGCCTCATCACTGCGCAGCGACCATCTCACAGAAATGCGGTGAGCGGCCGACCCCTCACCCTGCCCTCTCCCTCCGGGAGAGGGTTCCCCGCGCCTTTGCTATCGAGCCGGGACAGGTGTGATCACATCACCATCCTGAACCCAACCACCACGACAACCCCGACCGCGACCACACCCAGCAAGGGCAACCGCGTCGCTGCGAGCGCTGTGATCGCCGCCGCGGCCGTCTCGGCCCAGCCAGTGGCCAACGCACTTGGCGCGATCACCGCGATCAGCACGGCCGGCGGGATCGCGTCGAAGGCAGCTTGCGCCCGCGGCGAGAGGCTGAGGCGACCGGCCAGCGCTAGCCCGGCGACTCGCGTGAGATAGGTCACGATCGCCATTCCCAGGAAGGCGAGGAGGTTGATCGGGTCGACGCTCACGCTTTGACTTCCTCGGTAGCGGGTCGCGTTTCGCCACCGGCAGCGAGCCAAGCCGCCAGAAGCCCGCAAAGCGCTCCCGCCGCGACGTGCCAGGGCGGCCCGACCAAGCGATAGGTCACAGCCGAGGCGATGCCGGCGGCCGCGACCGTCCAGAACGTCACCCGGCCCTTCCAGAAGGCGGCGACGAGCGCGATGAACAGCGCCGTGAAGGCGAAATCGGCGCCGAGGCGCTTGGGATCGCCCAACACCGCGCCGATCATCGCGCCGAGCGTCGAGTTGATCAGCCAGCCCGAGACGAAGGGGATCACCATTGCGAACCAATAGGCCGGCGTCAGGCGGTGCGTGCGGGCGCGCTTCTCGGCCAAGGCCCAGTTCTCGTCGGCCATGTAGTAGAGGCCGAGGAATTTCTGCCAGCGGCTGAAGCCCTCGAGCTTCGGCGCGAGAGACGCGCCCATCAGCACATGGCGCGCATTGATCAGCAACGTCGAGAACACCAGCGCCGCGACCGGCGCCGGGCTCGCCCAGAGCTCGATTGCGGCGAACTGCGCCCCGCCGGCGAAGACCATGATGCTCATCAGGAAGACTTCAAGCGGCGAGAGCCCCTTGCTGGCCGCCACTGCACCGAAGAGCAGGCCGATCGGCGCCGCAGCCACCGCAGCCGGCCAGATATCGTTCAGGCCGCGCCTGATGTCGTCACGCATCGTGGACATGGATTGTCGATTCTCTTGAAGCTTGTCGTTCAGCCCGCATGCGCCGCGCGAAAGGCGCCGGGCGTGACACCCAGCCGTGCCTTGAAGGCCCGCGTCAGATGCGGCTGGTCGCAGAAGCCCGTCGCCGCCGCGACCTCGCCCAGGCTCTCCCCGCGCCGCAAGCGCTCGCGCGCCCGCCGGACGCGGACATCGATGAGATAGGCGTGCGGCGTCAGCCCGGTCTCGCGCCGGAAGGCCCGGATCAGATGATGCCGCGGCAGGCCGGCGACGACAGCGAGATCCGCCAGCGACAGATCCTCCTCATAGCGGGCCTCGATCGCCCGGCGCGTGCGCGCCACCGGCCCGTCCTCGCGCCCGACCGCTCGTACCGAGAGATCGGCATGACGCGCCAGCATATGACCATAGGCGCGCAGCAAGGCCTCCTCGCCCGCCAGCGCGTCGGTGCCATTCTCCAGCAGGCGATGCGCCGCGCTGAACAGTGCGGCACCGGCGGGATCCTGCACCACGGGATCGCGAAAGAACGGCGTGCCGATGACCTCGCCGCCCGTCAGGGAAGCGGCGATCTCCTGCATCAGTTCGACGGACGGGTAGCTCATCCGGTAGCGATAACCGCCGTCGCTCGGCGCGCCGTCATGGACGTCGAGCGGGTGGTTCATCACGATATCGCCGGGGCCGGCATAGAGCTTCTGTCCGCGCGCATGCCAGACCTCGCAACCCATCTCGATCGTGCCGATCGCATAGGTATCGTGGGCATGCGGGGCGTAGGCATGGGTGCGGAAGGTCGCGGCTAGGAACTCGAGCCCGTCGAAACGGCGCGCGGCGAACAGGTGCGCGCTCTCCCCCGCTCTGAGCGGGGTCTCCAGCAAGGCCTGTTCCTGCGAGATCGACTGCATGGCGCAAGGATAGCGCAGAAGCCCGACGACCTGTCTTGAAGAAAAGTGATCGGGCGCATCACGCGCCCGATCGATTTTGGCCGCTCCGGAATGAAGCGTCAGATGGCGTGCGGGGCCGCGCTGGAACCGACACGTTCGGGGCTCCTGGAGCCGAGCAGCAGCACGCCCGCCCCGCCGACCAGCGTGGCGACAGTCGCGTAGGCGATGACGCCGAGCGTGCCGAAGCCATCGACCAGGAGCCCTCCGAAGATGGCCCCGCTCGCGATCGCGATCTGGAATGCGGCGACGATCAGGCCGCCGGCCGATTCCGCCTCCTCCTCCGGCGCGACGCGCACCAGCCAGGTCTGGAAGCCGACCGGCAGCGCGCCGAAGGCGAAGCCCCAGAGCCCGACAGCGATGGCAGACGCAATCGGCGACGCACCGAGGAAGAGCAGTCCCACGCCGACCAGCGCAATCAGGAAGGCGCCGAAGATCACCGAGGCCTTGGCGCTGCGCGCCGTGATCGCCCCACCCGCGAAATTGCCGAGGAACCCGCCGACGCCATAGGCCAGCAGGACGAGCGAGATCGCCTCGACCGAGAGCTTCGGGATCTGCTCCAGGAACGGGCGGACATAGGTGAACCCGGCGAAATGGCCGGAGATCACCACGACGATCCCGGCGAGCACGAGCGCGATGCTGGGCCGGCCGAGCAGGCGGAACAGCGTGCGGATATCGGGCGAGCCGCGCGCCGGCAACCGCGGCAGCACCGCCATCTGGATGACGAGTGCGGCGACGCCGACCAGCGCCGAGAGCCAGAACACGAAGCGCCAGCCCATCAGATTGCCGAGATAGGCCCCGATCGGCGCGGCGCTGACGGTCGCCAGGGAAACGCCGGCGAAGATCAGCGACATCGCCTTGGGCAACGCGCTGGGCGGCACGAGCCGCATCGCCGTCGCCGCGACCATCGACCAGAAGGCGCCGAGACCGATGCCGAGCAGGACACGGGCGAAGAGCAGCGTCGTCAGGTCGGTGGCGATCGCTGCGATGACGCTGGAAACGATCAGCAGGCCGGTCAGCGACCAGATTACGATGCGCCGGTCGATGCCGCGCGTCACGATGGCCGCGGCAAGCCCGGCGATGGCGCCGACCACGGCGGTCGCGGTCACGGCTTGCCCGGCGGCGCCGACGGAGACGCCGACATCGTTGGCCATCGGGGTCAGCAGGCTCGCCGGCAGGAACTCGGCCGTGACGAGGCCGAAGACGCCGAAAGTCAGCGATATCACGGCAGCCCAGGCAGGCCTGTCGCGGGCCTCCTCGGCTGTATCGTCGAATTCAAGGGTCGTCGCAGACAGGGAATCTGACATGGGGGTCTCCATCAGGTTGCCGGAAGATGGGCGTGGCTCGATGGAGTTTCCATGCTATATCATCCGCATCTCATGACCGTTCGTCCAGGAATGCTATGACCGCTTCCGCCGACCACCTGACCGAGATGCTCCGGGGCCTGAGGCTCGACGGCGTCGATTACAGCCGCTGCCAGTTGGCCGCGCCGTGGGGCGTCGTCTTCCCGCCGACCCATCAGGCCTATTTCCATTTCATCTCGCGGGGCAGTTGCTGGCTGAAGACGCCGGCCGGCGAATGGCTGGAGCTTGCAGATGGCGACGCCGTGCTGCTGCCGCGCGGCGGCGGCCATGTTCTGGCGAGTTCACCGGAGGTCGTCGCCTCCCCGCCCTGCGACTGCCGCGTGCGCGAGGCCTATGGCAACATCTTCGATGTCGAGGGCGGCGGCACGGGCGCGCATATGCTGCTCTTCACCGGCCGCATGACCTTCAATGTCGATTTCGACCATCCGCTGCTGCGCCTGATGCCCGATCTGATGCGGATGAGCGATTTCATCGCCGACGAGCCGGGCGTCCCGCATCTGCTGGAGGCGATGGGCCGCGAGGTCATGATGGACCGCGTCGGGGCCGGCGGCATCCTCGCCCGCCTTGCCGACGTGCTGGCAGCGGCGATCATCCGCGCCTGGGTCGAGCGCGGCTGCGGCGCCGCCAAGGGCTGGGTCGCCGCCGCCCGCTGCCCGACGATCGGCAAGGTACTGGCCGCGATCCATGCCCATCCCGAAACCGACTGGACGGTCGAGAGCCTTGCCGAACTGATGGGCGCTTCTCGCTCCGGCTTCGCCGAGCGCTTCGCGGAGGTCGTCGGCGAGACACCGGCCCGCTATGTCGCGCAGGTCAGGATGCATCAGGCACGCCAATGGCTGGCGCGCGACAAATTGCGGATCGCGGTGGTGGCGCAACGCTTGGGCTACGAGTCCGAAGCCTCGTTCAGCCGCGCCTTCAAGCGCATCACCGGGGTTGCGCCGAGCCAGGTGCGGGCAGCAGGCGAAACCTTGCCAGCGGCGATGTTCACCCCGGTGGCGGCGGCTGCGGAGTAGTTCCAGCAAGTGCGGGGAACCCCCTCTCCTGTAAGGAGAGGGGCAGGGGTGAGGTGTAGGCCCCTGGACCATTTCCTGCTGCTCTTACCGCTGCTGCGGTGCGGTCACGGCCAAAGCGTCCAACGGCCTACCCCTCACCCTGCCCTCCTCCTCCGGGAGAGGGTTCCCAGCGCAAACTGAAGATCGGCCGCGGACGAGTATTTCGGGCTCAGGTTCCCGCACTCCCACCCACCAGATCGAACCACCCCGCCTCGTCGATGACCTCGACGCCGTGCTTGGCGGCGTCCTTGAGCTTGTAGCCCGCACCCGGCCCGGCGACGAGCAGGTTCGTCTTCGCCGACACCGAACCCGCGACCTTGGCACCGAGCCGTTCGGCCATCGCCTTGGCCTCATCGCGGGTCATCCGCTCCAGCGCGCCGGTGAAGACCACGATCTTGCCCGCGACAGGGCTGGCCGAGGCGACCGCCTCCAGCGGCTGCGGCGAGACCTGAGCCAGCAGCCGGTCGAGCAGTTCCTCGTTATGCGGCTCGCCGAAGAACTCGATCAGCGCTTCAACGACGGTTGGACCGACGCCGTCGATGGCATCGAGCTCCTGCCGCTCGGGCGAAGCCTCGTCGGCAGCGGCGAGGCCGGCCGCTCTGAGCGCCTCGAACGAGCCGTAATGCCGGGCCAGCAGCCGCGCGGTGGTCTCGCCGATATGGCGGATGCCGAGCCCGAAGATGAAGCGATTGAGCGGCGGCGTGCGCCGATCCTCGATCGCATCGAACAGTTTCGCGACGCTCTGGGCCCCGAAACCTTCCTTGGCTTTGAGTTTCTTCAGAGGGTTGGCGGCATCGCGCGCGGCCAGCGTGAAAATGTCCGCAGGCTCCCGCACCGGCAGCTCAGGATCGCCATGGAAGAACTCTATCTGCTTGTCGCCGAGACCGTCGATATCCATCGCGTCGCGCGAGACGAAATGCTTGAGCCGCTCGACCGCCTGCGCCGGACAGATCAGGCCTCCGGTGCAACGGCGGATGGCGTCTTCCTTGCCGGTCCGCGGATTGAGTTCGCGCATCGCGTGGCTGCCGCAGGCTGGGCACAGCGTCGGGAACTCATAGGGCTTCGAATCCGCCGGGCGCTTCGACAGATCGACCGCCTCGACGCGCGGGATGACGTCGCCCGCCCGCTTCACCGTCACGGTGTCGCCGATGCGGATATCGGTGCCGTCGCGGATCGGCAGGCCCTTGGAATCGAAGCCGCGGATATAATCCTCGTTATGCAGCGTTGCGTTGGTCACGACGACGCCGCCGACCGTGACCGGCTTCAGCCGCGCCACCGGTGAGAGCGCCCCGGTGCGGCCGACCTGGATGTCGATCGCTTCCAGAACCGTGGTCGCCAGCTCGGCCGGGAATTTATGCGCGATCGCCCAGCGCGGCGCCCGCGAGACGAAGCCGAGCCGCCCCTGCAGCGCGAGATCGTCGACCTTGTAGACCACGCCGTCGATATCGTAGCCGAGCGTGGCGCGCTGGCTTTCGATCAGCCGGTATTGCGCGATCAGCTCCGCCACGCTCTCGCAGCGCTTCATCAGCGGGTTGGTGCGGAAGCCCCAGCGCCGAAACGCCTCGACCACGCCGAATTGCGTCGGCGCCGGCATCACCGGCATCTCGCCCCAGGCATAGGCGAAGAAGCGTAGCGGCCGCGCGGCCGTGACGCTGACGTCGAGTTGGCGCAGCGAACCCGCCGCCGCATTGCGGGGATTGGCGAATTCGGGCAGCCCCTTCTCGCGCTGTCGCTCGTTGATCCCGGCGAAATCGGCATGGCCGAGATAGACCTCGCCGCGCATCTCGGCGATCTCAGGGACATCCGGCCCGGCGAGCGTCGCAGGGATTTCGGAGATGGTGCGGGCGTTGAGCGTGACGTCCTCGCCCTCTTCGCCATCGCCGCGCGTTGCCGCAGCGACCAGCTCGCCCTTCTCGTAACGCAGCGAAAGCGAGAGCCCGTCGATCTTCGGCTCGGCGGTGAAGGCGATGCCGTCCTCGTCCTTGCGGCCAAGGAAGCGGTAGACGCGTCCGACGAACTCCGCGACGGCCTCGTCGGAGAAAGCGTTGTCGAGCGAAAGCATCGGCACGCGATGGCGGATCTTGGCGAACTTCCCGGAAGGCTTGGCGCCGACCTTGCCGCTGACGCCCTCGGCCTGCTTCAGCGCCGGAAAAGCCTCTTCGAGCGCGACGAGCCGGCGACGCTTCGCGTCATAGGTCGCATCGTCCAGGATCGGCTGGTCGTCCTGGAAATAGGCGTCGTTCGCGGCCTGCACCGCAGCGGCCAGCAGTTTGTGCTCGGCCTTCGCCTTGCGCGGCGTCAGCTCCGCGATCGGCGTTTCGGAGGGTGCGGAATCTGCGGCGTCGCTCATGGCACAGCATTAGGCGAGATGATCGTGACGAGGAAGGGCAGCAGCCTTTGTGACGAGCGCAGGGCTGGCAGTCCCGAAAGCCTGCGACAAACCGGGCAGTTGCGCGTATAACGTCCGGGCTGGGAATTGGAAGCTCGACGCCGCAGGCCGTTGACGCCAAGGTTCATGTCGACAGCCATTGGCGAACCGGGCCGTAACCGGGAGACACGCCATGGCCAATCTCGACGGCACAGTTCATGACATTGCCGCGCTCTCGCAGCCGCGTATCAGGACGATCACCACGCGGGACCTGAACGAAGCGCTGCTGCGCGGCTGGGACGACTTCAAGGCGCAGCCGAGCCACCTCGTCTTCATCGCCCTGATCTACCCCGTCGCCGGCATCATGCTGGCGCAGCTCACGGTGAGCTACAACATCTTCCCCCTCCTCTTCCCGCTGCTATCGGGCTTCGCCTTGCTCGGCCCCTTCGCCGCGATCGGCCTCTACGAGATCAGCCGACGGCGGGAGAAGGGCATGGATACGTCCTGGGTCCACGCCTTGGCGGTGCTGCGCTCGCCATCGATCGGGCAGATCGCCCTGCTCGGCGCGATGCTGACCGGGATTTTCATCGCCTGGCTCTTCAGCGCCTGGTTCCTCTATCGCGGCATCCTCGGCATGCCGGCCGATGTCTCGACCCCCGATTTCCTGCGGGCCGTGTTCACGACTGCGGATGGCTGGATCATGATGGTGATCGGCAACGCGATCGGACTGCTCCTCGCCATCCTCGCCTTCTCGATCTCGGTGGTGTCCTTCCCGCTGATCATCGACCGGCATGTCGATGCCCCCACGGCGATCCGCACCTCGATCGCCGCGGTCGAGGCCAATCCGCGCGTCATGATGTATTGGGGCCTGACGGTGACGGGCTTGCTCGTGCTCGGCTGCCTGCCGATGCTGGTCGGCCTGATCGTCATCATGCCGGTTCTCGGCCATGCCACCTGGCATCTCTACCGCAAGCTCGTGGACTGACAGCGGAACCGCCACTTTCGTGCGAAACGAGGCTTCGACCCGAGAACTCTGACGGAAAGACACTGGTTTCCGAGATGCTGCGCTCCCGCCCTGCCATGACGGTATCGTCTCGCCGCACCGGTAGCCCGGCATCTCGGCGGGAACCTTGAACCCTGGATCGGGTTCACCCTCTGTCATCGAGCCGCGAGGCTCCATTCAGCCAGGGGGCTTTCATGCACAATATCATTTACATCGTCGGCCTGATCGTGGTCGTGCTCGCTATCCTGTCCTTCCTCGGCCTGCGCTGAGGAGGAAGCACGGGACAGCCCCACCCGACGGGCGACACGCCCGAGGCGCGAGTTCTTCAAAGAAAAAGCGCCCTCATCCGGGATGAGGGCGCTTTTTTGTGGAGCCTCAAGCTCAGCCGCGAGGGCCGCCCCGCGGCTTGCCCTTGCCGAACGGCTTGCCGCCGGTCGGGCGCGCGCCATCGGGCTTGCCGGCGTAGGGCTTGCTGGCAAACGGTTTGCCCTTCCCCTCATACGGCTTTTTGAAACCGCCGCCTGCGGGCTTGCCATCGTCGCGGCGCGGCGGACGCGCATCCTCGCGCGCGGGCCTGCTATCGGCGCGATAGGGCTGGCGCTCCTCGCTCCGCGGCGCGCGTTGATTTGCGTCCCGGGGCTCGAATCGCGGCCGCTGCAGCCTGTCCTCGGCAACCGGCTCATCGCCCCAGCTCTTCCGCGGCGCGGCCGGACGCTCGGCCTTGTCGCCGAAGGCCTTGGCCGGGCGGCGCTCGGCCTCGGTCGTCGGCTCGATCACGATCTTGTCGCGATCCGGAATGCGAACGGAGTCATAGAAGCGATCGGCCACATCGGCATCGATCTCGACCTTGGTCTCGCGGTCGAAGATACGGATCGCGCCGACCTCGTCGCGCGTGATCCGGCCACGGCGGCACAGCATCGGCAAAAGCTGGCGCGGGTCGGCGCCCTGCTTGCGGCCGATATCGAGCCGGAACCAGACAGTGTCGCCGCGCGGGCCGGCAGGCTTGCGCGGGCGCTCACCATCCTCACCCTGGTCGCGGCCCGCACCGAACGTGCGCTTGCTGGCATAATCCTCGTTCGTGCGGACAGGGCGACGCTCGTCGCGGCCGAAACCGGGATCGCCGACCTCTTCCGCCGCCGGCAGGCGGGTGCGGTAAAGCCGGACCAGCGCAGCGGCGATATCGCGCGCCTCGCGGCCCGCCATCAGCGCATCGATCATGCCGGCATCGTCGTCGGAGCCGTCGCCGTTGAGGAGCGGGTCGGAGAGCAGTCGCTCCTGATCGAGGACGCGGATCTCTTCATCCGTCGGCGGGCCGATCCACTCGGCCTCGACCTTCCCTTCCATCAGAAGACGCTCGGCCTTGCGACGACGCGACTGCGGCACCAGCAGGACGCTCGTGCCCTTGTTGCCGGCGCGGCCGGTACGGCCCGAGCGATGCTGCATCACTTCGGAATCGTTGGGCAGCTCGGCATGGATGACGAGATCAAGCCCCGGCAGGTCGATGCCGCGTGCCGCCACGTCGGTCGCGACGCAGACCCGCGCCCGGCCGTCGCGCAGCGCCTGCAGGGCAGCGTTGCGCTCGTTCTGGCCGAGTTCGCCCGACAGCGCGACCGAGGTGAAACCGCGCTCCAGCAGGATCGCCTCGAGATGGCGCACGGCGTTGCGGGTGTTGCAGAAGACCAGCGCCACCGGCGAATTGTGGAAGCGCAGCAGGTTGACGACCGCGAGCTCGGCTTCCTTCGGGAACACGCGCACGGCCTTGTAGGAGATGTCGGCATGGCCGCGCCGCGTCGCTTCCACCTCGATGCGCAGCGCATCGCGCTGGTAGCTCTGCGCGAGCTGGACGATCGCCTTCGGGAAGGTCGCCGAGAACAGCAGGCTGCGCCGCTCCGCCGGCGTGGTCTTCAGGATGTATTCGAGATCGTCGCGGAAGCCGAGATCGAGCATCTCGTCGGCCTCGTCGAGCACGACCGCCTTCAGCGCCGAAACGTCGAGACGACGACGCTCGATATGGTCGCGCAGGCGGCCGGGCGTGCCGACGACGATATGCGCGCCCTCGTCGAGCAGCATCGCCTCGCGGCGCGGATCCATGCCGCCGACGCAGGAGATGACCCGCGCGCCGGTCTGAGCGTAAAGCCAGGCGAGTTCCCGCTGCACCTGCATCGCGAGTTCACGGGTCGGCGCGATGATCAGCGCCAGCGGCTCGGCAGCGGGGCCGAGCTTCTCTGCGGTGCCCAGCAGGGTCTCGCCGATGGCGAGGCCATAGGCGATGGTCTTGCCGGAGCCGGTCTGCGAGGAGACCAGCAGGTCGCGCCCGCGGGCGCCGTCTTCAAGGACGGCGCTCTGCACCGGCGTGGGGTCAGCGTAATTGCGATCGGCGAGCGCGCGCGCGAGCGGCGGGCTCGTGAGAGAAAAGGACATGCGATATGGGCCTAAAGGTTACGGCGTAAGATGAAGGAACTGCGCGAAGCGCCGGCGATGGATTGAAGCGGCAAGAGAGCATCGGACTGGAAAGCGGGGTTCACTTTCCAGAAAATCCGATGCCAAAACAAATAGTTAAATCGCCCCCCAAGGGCGTCCCGAAGGACGCATGGCGATCTAACGGGCAGCTGCACCATCGGATGACATCGGCTCATAAAGCAAAGCGACACAAAAGGAAATGCGTCATTCCCGCGCCCTGCGCAGAGCTGAGCCCGGCCGGGCGCGCCTTGCCGGCGGGGCGGCCGCCGCCCTAGCTTCCCGCCTGACAGAACGCGCACGATGCCGAAGCGGGGTGACAGACATGATCCAACAGCGCTGCCGCATCGGCGCCTACGAAATCTCGATCCTGCACGACGGAGTCTTCGAGGCGCCGCTCGACGTGCTCATTCATGCCGACGGCGAGACCGCCCGTGATGAGGCGCTCGCGCGCTGGGGCAAGCCGAAGGTCAGCGTCGTCGTCAACTGCTTCGCGCTGAAGGGGCCGGATGGGATCACGCTGATCGATGCCGGCACCGGCCCCTCCTGGGGCGCGGCGATGGGCCATGCCCCGGCAGCGATGGCGGCTGCGGGCATCGCGGCCGGGGATGTCGCTCGCATCCTGATCACCCATCTCCATGGCGATCACGCCCTCGGCCTGTTCGATGGCGACAAGCCGTTTTTCCCGAATGCCGAGATTATCGTGCCGGAAGCCGATTTCGGCTTCTACGGCGACGAGGCCAATCGCGCGCGGGTACCGGAGAAAAAGCAGGGCGCGTTTGCCATCACCGCGACCCTGAAGAAGCTTTATGCCGGCCGCATCCGATCCGTCCCGGCGGGCGGCGAAGCCCGGCCGGGAATGACGCTGATCCCGCTGCCCGGCCACACCTTCGGTCATGGCGGCTACCTGATCCAGGGCGAGGATGACAGCCTGCTGCTCTGGGGCGACGCGTTGCATCTCTCCGACCTGCAGGCCTCGGACCCGGATATCGGCTTCGTCTACGACCTGGACGCCGCGACCGCACTCGCTTCCCGCCGCGGCATCCTGGAACGCGCCGCACATGAGAACTGGCTCGTCTCGGGCGGCCATGTCGAGGGCTTCCGGCGGGTGGTCAGGAAGGGTGCGGGCTACGAATTGCAGCCGGCCTGAGGCGTCAGCCCCGCAAGCCCGCCGCCTCGAGCAGGCGCCCAGCCGCGGCGCGGGCCTCCTCGGTGATCGAGGCGCCGGCCAGCATCCGCGCGATCTCCTCGCGCCGGGCCTGGTCCTCCAGCGCCGTGACCCGCGTCACGGTGCGCGAATCCTCGCCCTCCCCTGCCGACTTGGCGATCAGGAAATGCTGCCCGGCCTTGGCCGCGACCTGCGGCGCATGCGTCACCGAGATCACCTGCACGCGGCCTGCCAGCCGTGCCAGCCGCTCGCCGATCGCATCGGCCACCGCCCCGCCGACGCCGGTATCGATCTCGTCGAAGACCAGGGTGGGGGCCGAGCCGCGCTCGGCCAGCACGACCTTGAGCGCCAGCATGAAGCGTGAGAGTTCGCCGCCCGAGGCGACCTTCATCATCGGCCCCGGCCGCGTGCCCGGATTGGTCTCGACCCAGAACTCGACCTTGTCGAAGCCCTCGGGCCCGCGCGCGTTCGTGTCGCTGTCGATCCGCGTGATGAAGCGCGCCCGCTCCAGCTTCAGCGGCGGCAACTCGGCTTTCACGGCGGCATCGAGCCGCGCCGCAGCCTCCTGCCGCGCCTCCGACAGCGCCTGCGCCAACGCGACGAAGGTCGCTTCTGCCTCATTCAGCTCCGCTTCGAGCCGCGACAACGACGATTCGCTTTCATCGAGCGTAGCCAGATCGCTGGCCATCGTCGCCGCCAGCACGGAAAGCCCGTCGACCGGCACGTCGTATTTGCGGCCCGCAGCCCTGAGCCCGAACAATCGCTCCTCGATGCGCTCCTGCTCGCGCGGATCGTATTCGGCCGCGCGCATCGCGGCGGCCAGCGCCTCGCCGGCCTCTTCCAGCGCGACGATTGCGGTATTCAGCGCCGCGATCGAGGGATCGACCAGTTCCGGCGCCTGGCTTGCCCGGCGCTCCAGCCGGCGCAGCACGGCGGCAAGCGTCGGCACAGCCGAGGATTGGCCGCCGACAGCCTCATAGGCCTCGTTGAGGTCGCGTGCGACCTTCTCAGCCTGCATCATGCCCTGGCGGGTTGTGGCGAGCGCCTCCTCCTCGCCGCTTTGTGGCGCGAGCTTGCCAAGTTCCTCGACGGCATGGCGCAGGAAATCCGCCTCCTTGCGGGCGGCTTCGACGCGCAGGCGCTGCGACTGCAACGCCTGCCGCGCCCGCTTCAGCGTCTCGCTCGCCCCGGAAACGGCTTCAGCCTGCGCTTCGAGCCCATCGAATCCGTCGAGGATCGTGCGATGCTGGGCAGGATCGGTGAGAGCACGGTCGTCATGCTGGCCGTGGATCTCGACGATGGCGGCGCCAACCATCCTGAGTATCTGCACCGAGACCGGCTGATCATTGATGAAAGCGCGGGTGCGTCCGTCGGCATATTGCACGCGCCGCAGGATGAGATCGCCGTCGGTGTCGATCTCCTGCGCCTGAGCGAGCTTGCGCGCGGGATGCGTCAGCGGAAGGTCGAAGACGGCGCTGACCTGGCCTTGAGACTCGCCATGGCGCACGAGCGAGCCGTCGCCGCGCCCGCCGAGCGCCAGCGCGAAACCATCGAGCAGGATCGACTTGCCGGCGCCTGTCTCGCCGGTCAGGACGCTCAGCCCCTCATGGAAGCCGAGATCGAGCCGGTCGATCAGGACGATGTCGCGAATCGAGAGCTGCGCCAGCATCGGCGCTCAACCCCATCTTCGAAATTGGCAGGATCGCCCGTGGCCCGTCATGCAAGGGGCGTCCTATCCCGTCAGAAACGGTTGATCCCGACGAGGCCGCCGACCGTGCGCGAGAAACCCTGGAAGGCGCGGCTGATATAGGAACCGCGATCCTCGCGCGGCTCCAGGCCGCCGCTCTGGAGAAGGGCGTAGGAATCCTTGTACCACGGGCTGTCGGGGAAATTGTGTCCGAGGACGGCGGCCGCCGTCTGCGCCTCGTTGGTAATGCCCATCGCCATATAGACCTCGGTCAGGCGCATCAGCGCCTCCTCGACATGGCGCGTGGTCTGGTACTTGATGATCACCTCGCGGAAGCGGTTCACCGCCCCGGTATAGTTGCGCTTCTCCAGATAGTAGCGCCCGACATTCATCTCCTTGCCGGCGAGCTGGTCGCGCGCCACCAGGAGCTTCTCCTTGGCGTCGATCACGTATTCCGACTTGGGATAGTTGGCGACGAGCTGCTCCAGGGCCTGGATCGCCTGGGCGGTCCGCTCCTGGTCGCGGGTCGCGTCCGGAATCTGGTTATAATAGGACATCGCCAGGATATACTGCGCGTAGGCCGCGTCGGGGCTTGCCGGGTTCTGGGCTATGAAGCGCTTCGAGGCGGTGATCGCCTCTTCCCATTTCGACGCCTGGAAATTGGTATAGGCCGACATCAGCAGGCCCTTGCGGGCATAAGGCGAAAACGGCGCGGACTTGTCGATATCCTCGAACTTCTTCGAGGCGCCTTCGCTGTCGCCGTTCTGCAACCGGGCGAGGCCCTCGTTGTAGAGCTTGTCGGCCGGCGTCGGCGGAGTCAGGTCTGGCTTGTAGACCTCAGGCTTGTCGAAGGGGTTGAGCGAGGACAGGGTATCGCAGCCGCCGAGCAGCAAGGCGGCACCCAGCGCGAGCGCGATGCCCTTGCGCTGCGAAAGACCGCGATGGATTGCCGGTAGGCTTTGCCGCGTCACGCTCACGTCGTCCGTCCTCTTTCGATCGTCCCTCAGGCACCGGACCGAAAAGTGTAAGCCACTTTCGGGACAATCCGATGCTGAAACCAAGAACCTGATCGCCACGCTGCGTCTGGTGGGACGCCTGGCGATCCAGCCTCCGGGAAGCATGCCTTACCTCAGACGCTTCCCCCGCGCCACTGCCGAAAATCGGTTATGACGTGTTTCCGCAGTGCTGAGGCATCTGGGACAAAAAACCGGCGATAGGAAGGCGAAGCAGCGTTCCGCCCTGCTTCAGTGCAGATCCGGCGCAAAGGCGGCCGGAGCGCCCGCAGCCATCTGCACGGCGCGCGGCGCCGCGAAGACCGGCTGGGATTCGACGATCGCGAAATTCGCACGGTCGGCAAACAGCGCCTCGAGGATGCGGACATTCATCCGATGGCCGCCGCAATAGGAGCGGAACTCACCGATGATCGGATAGCCAGCGAGCGCGAGATCGCCGATCGCGTCGAGCACCTTGTGGCGCACGAACTCGTCGCCGTAACGCAGGCCCTCGGGGTTGATCACCTTGTCGTCACCGACCGCGACGGTGTTCTCGAGCGAGGCGCCCTGGGCGAAACCCGCCTTCCAGAGCTGCTCGACATCGCGCATGAAGCCGAAGGTGCGGGCCTTCGATATCTCGCTGGCATAGCCTTGCGCGTCGAGGTCGAAAATCTTGCGCTGGCGGCCGATCACGACGCTGTCGAAATCGATCTCGACATCGAGGCGGAAGCCGTGCTCGGCCGGAGCAAGCTCCGCGAAGGCGCGGCCCTGTTCGATGCGAACCGGCTGCAGAACCTTGAGATAGCGGCGCGGCGCGGCGAGCGTCGTCATGCCGACCGTCTCGATGGCGGCGACGAATTCGCGAGCGCTGCCGTCCATGATCGGCATTTCCGGCCCGTCGATCTCGACGAGAACATTGTCGAGGCCGAGGCCGGCGCAGGCCGACATCAGGTGCTCGATGGTCGAGACCGAAGCGGGGCCGCGATCACCGATCACGGTGCAAAGCTCGGTGGCGCTGACCTTGGTGTGCTTGGCATGGATAAGCTGAGGCGGCATGCCCTCGATGCCCGTCCGCAGGAAGACGACGCCGGAATTGGCGCTGGAGGGCTTGAGGCAGATACCGGCGGGCGCTCCGGAATGAACGCCGATGCCGCTCAGGGTCACGGCTGCCCGCAGGGTCGTCTGCCGATCGAAGGTCATTCGGTTATCCAATCCTGATCACCGGGTTCAGCCTGCCCTCAGCCGAGGCGAAGGTGGCACGGTCCGGCGATGTCTTTCCAAGGCCGGCACCGGAGCAGACCCGGCGACGCTGTGTTCTGATGCGCCGCAAGATAAGCTTTTGGAGCCGCCTCTCAAAATCACGCTTTCTTTCGCTGTGTTACAGCGGCGTCCAGTCGGATCAGATCATATAAGGCACTGAAAGATAAACATTTTCTAACAACGAAAAACCGCCGCGGAGGAACCGCGGCGGGTCTTGTTGCAGGGCCGCGAGAGGCCTGCCTGCTCAGTTCGCCTGGCGGCGGAGGAAGGCCGGGATCTCGAGATGGTCTTCCTCGTTGGAGCGAGTCGGGGCAGCGCGGCCATGCGGATCGAGCTGGCCCTGGGCCGGGCGCGAGGCCTGCTGCGGCTGCACCGGACGGCGCATGTACTCGGCATGAGCGGCGCTCGGCGCCGGAGCCTGCGGCATCGGCGGAGCGACGGGGGCCTGGGCGTGGCGCACCGGCGCCTGCTGCGGCTCCATCATCTCCTCGTCCTTCCGTCCGCCGAAGCCGACCGAGGCGAGGCGCTGCATCAGCGACATGCGCTTCTGCTCGACGGCGCTCGGAGGCTGCGGCGCAGCTTGCGCGCCGCGATGCGCGTTGAGCTGGGCCTGGCCGGGAGCCGGCAGGTCCTCGACACGCGGCATGCGGGTCGGGCGGACGACAGCGCGTTCAGGCATCGGCGGGATGAAGCTCTCGTCGAAATGAAGGCTCGGCTCGGCATGATGGACGGGCTCGGGCGCCGGGGGAGCAGCCATCACCGGGCGCGGCTGCACCGGCTCGATCCGGATGTCCTGGGCGACATGCGCGACGGGAGCGGGTTCCGGCATCGGCATCGGAGCGATGCGGGCCGTCTCGATCACCGGCACGGATGGTGTGACCGGGCGGGCGGTCGCAACCGCTGCATTGCTGCGCAGGCGGGCCTCGGCCTTCAGGCGCTCGGCGACCTGGGCGATGCGGGCCTCGGTGTCGTCGTTCTCGACCAGCGACGAGATCGGCTTGTCGATGCCGGTCGCGACGACGGAGACGCGCACGGTGCCTTCCAGCGATTCGTCGAAGGTCGCGCCGACGATGATGTTGGCCTCGGAGTCGACCTCCTCGCGGATGCGGGTGGCGGCCTCGTCGACCTCATAGAGCTTCATGTCGCGCCCGCCGGTGATCGAGATCAGCAGGCCGCGCGCACCCTTCATCGAGACATCGTCGAGCAGCGGGTTGTTGATCGCGGCCTGGGCCGCGGTCAGCGCGCGCTTCTCGCCCTGCGCCTCGCCGGTGCCCATCATCGCCTTGCCCATGCCGCGCATCACGGCGCGCACGTCGGCGAAGTCGAGGTTGATCAGGCCCGGACGGACCATCAGGTCGGTGATGCAGGCGACGCCCGAATAGAGCACCTGGTCGGCCATGCCGAAGGCGTCGGCGAAGCCGGTGGTCTCGTTGGCGACGCGAAAGAGGTTCTGATTCGGGATGACGATCAGGGTGTCGACCGCCTCGTTGAGCTCGCCGATGCCGGCTTCTGCCATGCGCATGCGGCGCTGGCCTTCGAACTGGAACGGCTTGGTGACGACGCCGACGGTCAGGATGCCCATGTCGCGGGCAACGCGGGCGATCGCGGGAGCAGCGCCGGTGCCGGTGCCGCCGCCCATGCCGGCGGTGATGAACACCATGTGCGCGCCCGCCAGATGGTCACGGATCTCGTCGATAACCTCTTCGGCCGCCGCGCGGCCGACTTCCGGCTGCGAGCCGGCGCCGAGGCCCTCGGTGACCTGCAGGCCCATCTGGACGATGCGGGAGGCGCGCGACAGGGCGAGAGCCTGCGCGTCGGTGTTGGCAACGACGAAATCGACGCCGTCGAGTCCGGCCTCGATCATGTTGTTGACCGCATTGCCGCCGGCGCCACCGACGCCGAACACCGTGATCCGGGGCTTCAGTTCCCGGATGTCCGGGGCTTGCAGATTCATCGCCATGGTTGCCTCTTTTGATCCCTTGTCCGGCGCCTGGCGGGAGCCGTCCCGATTGCTACGTTTGACGCCGTGGCCCGTCCGCCGGACGAGCCGTACTCACTAGAAACTGTCTTTCAGCCACCGCCCGACCCGCGAGAAGTAGTTGTCCGTGCCGTTCATCAGCTGCCGCCCGCTGATGGCACGCGGCTCGAAATGCTCGACATGGGCGACCTGCGGGTAGACCAGCAAACCGACCGCCGCCGCGAAGGCCGGGCCCTTGCCCGCTTCAGGCAGACCCTTGATCCCGAGCGGCCGTCCCGTGCGGACCTGGCCGCCGAGGATGCGCCGCGCCAGTTCCGGCAGGCCGGTGAGCTGGCAGGCACCGCCGGTGAGGACGACGCGCCGCCCGGCCTGGGCCGAGAAGCCGGCATTGTTCAGCCGGTCGCGCACCAGTTCGAGGATTTCCTCGACGCGCGGCTTGATGATGCGCACCAGATGCGACTTGGCGAGATGGTTCGGCATGTCGCGCTCGTCGTCGTCGACCTGAGGCACCGCGATCATGTCGCGCTCGTCGGAGGCGCTGGCGATGCAGGAACCGTGCAGCGTCTTCAGCCGCTCGGCCGCCGAGACGCGGGTTGAAAGGCCGCGCGCCACGTCCATGGTGATGTGGTTGCCGCCGACGGCGATCGCGTCGGCATGGACGAGATGCCCGCCCGAGAAGACGCCCAGCGAGGTCGAGCCGCCGCCGAGATCGACGAGGACGACGCCCATCTCCGATTCGTCGTCGACGAGGACCGAGAGGCCGGAGGCGTAGGGCGTTGCCACCACCGCCTCGACTTCGAGATGGCAGCGTTCGACCGCGAGCATGACGTTGCGCGCCGCCGCCACTTCGCTGGCGACGACATGCATGTCGACCGAAAGCTTGCCGCCGATCAGCCCGCGCGGATCGAGCACGCCCGGCACGCCGTCCAGTGCATAGCCTGTCGGCAGGGCATGGAGCACGGCCTTGCCGGGGCGCAACGCATGGGTCGCGGCGGTCGCGAGCACGCGCTTCACATCGGCATCGCCGACCGAGCCGGAGCGCAGGTCGACGCTGGCCGCATAATGCTGCGAGCCGATGCGCCCGCCGGTCAGGTTGACGATGACCGACTGCACCTCGACCTTGGCCATGCGCTCGGCCGCATCCACGGCAGCCCGAATCGCGCGCTCGGCGCTTTCGAGATCGACGATCGCGCCGCCCTTCAGGCCAAGCGAGCGCTGGTGGCCGATGCCGATGATGCGGGCGACATGGGTGCGGCCGCGCAGCCGCTCGTTAGTCTCAGCCGGGCTGAGCTCGGCGATGAGGCAGACGACCTTGCTGGTGCCGATGTCGAGAATCGACAAGGTCGCGCTCTTGCGCGACGACAGGGGACGCATGCGCGGGGTCAGGCCCTGGGAGGTAACGTGGTTCACGCCTCGCCTCCCTTCTTCTTGGCCTTGCTCTTGAGCAGCTCGGCACGCGCCGCGGCCGCCTCCTCCGAGAGCCGCATCGTCACCCGGTCGGGCTGGCGCAGGTCGATGGCGAGCACGTCCTTTTCGAGGATGCGATAATCGCTCTCCATCGACACGAGGCGCTGCACCGCGGCTTCCGGCTTGGTCTCGGGCAAGCGCACATCCATGCCGTTGTCGAGTTTCAGGTTCCAGCGGCGCCCGGAGACGAGCGTCGCGGCGCGGATATGCTGGGCGAAGGCGCCGGCCTGGCTGCGGATCGCCAGATATTCGGCGGCGCGGCTGTTGGCGTCCTTGCCGACGACCAGCGGCAGATAGGCGAAGCGACCGTCATCCATCTTGTCGATCACCGTGCCGTCGGCAGCGATCACGAAGAGCTCGCCCTTCACCTGCCAGAGCGCATAGGGCTCGCGCTCGGTGAGCTGGATCGAGACCTCGCCCGGATAGAGCTTGCGCACGGCGGCCTCGCGGATCAGCGGCGTCGCCTCGAGCTGCTTGCGGGCCTCGTCGGCGTCGAAGAACACCAGCGAGGTTTTCGAATCGATGCCGGCCGCGACCAGGACTTCCTGCTCCGACAGGCCCGAGAGCCCTGAAATGGTGATGCGGTCGATGCCGAAGCCCAGCGCCCGCGCGAACATGTGCCGCGGTTCGCCGTAATTGTCCTGCATGGTCTGCCAGTGGCCGCCGAGCACGAAGCCGCTGCCGAGGCTGAGCGTGAGAAAGCCGAGCGCCAGCCAGGTGCCGAGGCTGCGGGGCAGGCGCTGCGCCAGCGGCACCGCGACCGCGCTGCGGCGCGACCGGCGCATCCAGCGGCCCTGCCGCTCCCCGACCAGCAATTGCGGGGCGGCAGACGGCACCGGCAGCCGCGAGAGCGGCCGGGCTGGAGCGAATTTGCGCACAGGAACGGGTTTCGCCGTCATCGCTTTCACCGATCGAGGGAGGCGTCGTCCACCATCCATTTGACGAGCTCACCGAAATCCAGGCCCGCATGGGCAGCCAATTCGGGCACCAGGCTGGTCTCGGTCATCCCGGGCTGCGTATTGACTTCCAGCCAGACGAGCGTGTCGCTCTCGTCGTGGTAGCGGAAGTCAGATCGGCTGACGCCCCGGCATCCGATTGCTTGATGCGCCGTTAACGCACACTCTTCGATCTGCTGGTAAATTTTTGGTAAAATTTGAGCCGGACAGATGTGGATCGAGCCACCTTTCGCGTACTTCGCGTCGTAGTCGTAAAACTCACCGGTTGCGGCTTGTATTTCGGTCACACCGAGGCTGCGCTCGCCCATCACGGCGCAGGTCAGTTCGCGCCCGGCGATGAAGGTCTCAGCCAGCAGCATCTCGCCGCAAGGCCAGTCCGGCCGGGCGATTTCCTGCGGCGGATGCTCCCTGCCCTGCTTCACGATCACGACGCCGACTGAAGAGCCCTCGTCGATCGGCTTGAGCACGTAAGGGGGCGGCAGCACGTGCGTTTTCGCGGCCGCGAATCGCGAGACGTTGACACCGTGCGCGACCGGCACGCCGGCCGCCTTCACCACGGTCTTCGCCCGATCCTTGCGGATCGCCAGAGCCGAGGCCAACACGCCGGAATGGCTGTAGGGGATGCGCAGGATCTCCAGCACGCCCTGGATCGTGCCGTCCTCGCCGAAGCGGCCATGCAGGGCGTTGAAGGCGACGTCCGGCTTCAGCTTTGCCAGCACCTCGGCGATGTCGCGCTGCACGTCGACGCGGGTGACGCGGTAGCCGATGCTTTCCAGCGCCCGGGCGCAGGCCGCGCCACTGTTGAGGCTGACCTCCCGCTCGACGGACCAGCCGCCCATCAGCACTGCGACATGTTTGGTCATCGACGCTTCGCTCCCGCTTGCGTCGGACTGTGGTTAACCATGGTTAACGCGGGGTTAATGCGGCCTGATCGGTCGGCTTCACATTCTCGGCCCATCAGTGACGCATAAGCGCCCGACGAAAGGAGACAGCCGGTGCGTCAGATCCTGAGAGCCGTCTGGGCGATGCGCGGATCGCTTATCGCATTTGCCGTGGCGATTGCGGCGGCCTTTCTCACGCTCGGATACTCCAGCCTTATCCTTTACGCCGTCGCCTCGCCGCTCCTGACGCTGCGTTATCCGCCCATGGAGCAATGGCACGGGCCATGGGTATGGCCTGTGCTCGTGGGCGTAACCGTCGCCTGGGCGCCCAGCTTCATGGTCGCGGGGGCTCTCGGGCTGCTGCTCAAGCGGCGCGGTATCACGCCGGGCTGGCGGCGCCTGTGCTATCTCGCCGTGCTCTGGGTCGGCGCCATCCTGGCGTGGTTCGTGATTCTCGGCGTGAACTTTCCGCCTGGCGGCAGCGGCTGATCCGCGTCAGCCCGCCACACCCAGCCGTTTGATCTCCCACTGCAGGTCGAAGCCGGAATTCTCCTTGACCCGGCGGCGAACCTCCTCGCCCAACCCCTCGACATCGGCGGCTGTAGCGCCCCCGGTGTTGATGAGGAAGTTGCAATGCATCTCCGAGACCTGCGCCCCGCCGACGCGCAAGCCGCGGCAGCCGGCGGCATCGATCAGCTTCCAGGCCTTGCCGCCGTCGGGGTTCTTGAAGGTCGACCCGCCGGTGCGCTCCTTGATCGGCTGCGCCGCTTCGCGCGCCTGCGTCACCCGGTCCATCTCGGCCTGGATGTCCGCCTGATCGCCCGGCCGGCCCTGAAACAGCGCGGAGGTGAAGATGACGTCGCGGGTCGAGGCCGCGCTGTTGCGATAGGTGAAGCCCATCTCCGCATGGGAGAGCGTGACGATCTCGCCCTTGCGGGTGACGCCACGCACGGAGACCAGCACGTCGGTCGTCTCGCCGCCATGGGCGCCGGCATTCATGCGCAGCGCCCCGCCGATCGAGCCGGGAATGCCGCGATAGAAGGCAAGCCCGTCGAGCGAGGCATCGGCGGCAGCGCGGGCGACCTTGACGTCCGGCACGGCCGTGCCGGCGCGCAGGCGGTCGCCGCTCTCCAGCGCGATCTCGCCGAAGGCCTTGCCGCCGAGCCGGATCACGACACCGGGAATGCCGCCATCACGCACGATCAGGTTGGAGCCGAGCCCGATCACCGTGACCGGAAGGTCTTCGGGCAGCTTCGACAGGAGATAGGCGAGGTCGTCTTCATCGGCCGGCGTGAACAGGATCTGCGCCGGGCCGCCGACGCGGAACCAGGTCAGGCCCGAAAGCTCCTGATTGGCGAGGAGCCGGCCCCGCAGATCGGGAGCCGAGGCACGGATGTCGGAGGAAAGGTCTGCGAAGGGCATGGCGTCGCTTTAGAGCATGGTGGTCCGAGACGGAACAGGCCGTCATTCTCGGGCGAAGCGAAGCGTAGACCCGAGAATCTCTGGCAGGAGATGCTCGGGTCAAGCCCGAGCATGACGGCGCAATTGCGGCGAGCCGCGGCTACCCCTTCAGCGCCGCCAGTTCGCCCGGCAGCGCATAGGCCCATTGCGTGATGTTGCCGGCGCCGAGGAACACGACATAGTCACCCGGCCCCGCCAGCTCCGCCACCATCCCGGCGAGCTTGTCGGATGCTTCCAGCGGCAGCGCATGGCGATGGCCGCGCGCCTTGATGCCGGCGACCAGAGAATCGCGGTCTGCACCGGCGATCGGAGCCTCGCCGGCCGCATAGGTATCAGCCACGATCACCGTGTCGGCATCGTTGAAGCAGGCGGCGAAATCGTCGAACAGGCTGGACAGGCGCGTGTAGCGATGCGGCTGCACGATCGCGATGACCTTGCTCTTGGTCGAAGCCCGCGCTGCCTTGAGCACGGCGGCGATCTCGACGGGGTGGTGGCCGTAATCGTCGAAGATCAGCGCGCCGTTCCACTCACCCGTCTTGGTGAAGCGACGCTTGACGCCGCCGAAGCCGGCCAACGCCTCCCGGATGCGCTGCACCGGAATGCCGAGGTCGTAGGCAACCGCGATCGCAGCTGTCGCATTCAGCGCATTGTGATGGCCGGGCATCGGCATGACGAGGTCACGGATCACCTCGTCGCGGCCGGTCTTGCGGTCGCGGATCAGCAGCGTGAACTTGGCCTGCCCACCCGAGAGATCGATATCGATCAGCCGGAAATCCGCCTGCGGATTCTCGCCATAGGTGACGACGCGGCGGTCTGTGATCTGGCCGACGAGACCCTGCACCGTCGGATGGTCGATGCACATCACCGCGAAGCCGTAGAACGGCAGGTTCTCGACGAAGGAGCGGAAAGCCGCCTTGATCGCGTCGAAGGTGCCGAAATGGTCGAGATGCTCGGGATCGATATTGGTGACGATCGCGACGTCGGCCGGCAGCTTCAGGAAGGTGCCGTCCGACTCGTCGGCCTCGACCACCATCCAGTCGCTTTCGCCCATGCGGGCATTGGTGCCATAGGCATTGATGATGCCGCCGTTGATCACGGTCGGGTCGAGCCCGCCCTTCTCCAGCAGCGTCGCGACCAGGGATGTCGTGGTCGTCTTGCCATGGGTGCCGGCGATGGCGACGCAGCTCTTCAGGCGCATCAGCTCGGCCAGCATCTCGGCCCGGCGCACCACCGGCAGGCGCAGCTCGCGGGCGGCAAGCAGTTCGGGATTGTCACGCTTGATCGCGGTCGAGACGACGACGACCTCGGCCTCGCCAAGGTTTTCGGCCTTGTGGCCGACGAAGGTGGTGATGCCCTTCTCGGCGAGGCGCTTGACGTTGGCGCCGTCGGAGGCGTCCGAGCCCTGCACCTTGTAGCCGAGATTGTGCAGGACCTCGGCGATGCCGGACATGCCGATGCCGCCGATGCCGACGAAATGGATGGAGCCGAGCTTCGGCGGCAGCTTCATGGTCCTTGAATCCTGTCAGTTCTGGGAATGGGCCGTGGCGATCACGAGATCGGCCAGGCGGTCGGCAGCGTCGGGGATACCGGCGCTCTTCGCGTTTGCGGCCATCATCGTCAAGTGTGCGGGCTGTGCGATCAGCTTCGACAATTCGTCAGCAAGATGGCGCGGCGTGAAATCAGGCTGGAGGATGCGGATCGCCCCGCCCACCCCTTGGAGGAAGGCGGCATTCGCGGCCTGGTCCTGGTCGAGCGAGCCCGGCAGCGGCACCAGCAAAGCCGGCCGGCCGATCACGGTGAGTTCCGCCACCGTCGAGGCCCCGGAGCGCGCGATGACGAGTTGCGCCGCCGCCATCTGCGCCGGCAGATCCTTGAAGAAAGGCGCGATCGTCGCCTGGATGCCGAGCGTCTCGTAGATGCCACGCACGCGCTGGTCGTCCTCGGCGCGCGCCTGCTGGACGATGGTCAGGCGTGCCCGCTCGGCCTCGGTCAGAAGCTCGAGCGCCGGCGGCACGATGTCGGCCATGATGCGCGCGCCCTGGCTGCCGCCGAAGACGAGCAGCCTGATCTTGCCTTCGCTCGGCCCGTCATAGTCGCGACCGGCAGCCTCGATCACGGCCGGGCGCACGGGATTGCCGACATGGCGGCACTTCGCCTGCTGCGCCTGGGTGAGCCCGCCGACCTCTGCGAAGCCGGTGGCGATAACATCGGCCCGCCCGGCGAGGAAGCGGTTGGCCCGGCCGATCACGGCGTTCTGCTCGTGGATCAGGGTGCGCACGCCTGCGAGCGAAGCGCCGAGCACCGGCGGCACGGTCGGATAACCACCGAAGCCGACGACCACGGCAGGCTTCACCTGCCCGATGATGCGTCGCGCCGCGAAAGTACCCTTGGCGATGGCGAAGAGCGCTTTGGCCTTCTGCAGCGGCGAGCGCCCGGACGGCGTCGCCGCCGGCACGGCATGGACGGCCTCTGCCGGGAAACTACCGGCGAACGCGGCAGCGCGCGTATCGGTCATCAGCACGACGCGCATGCCCTTGGCATGGAGCGCGTGGCTCAGCGCCTCCGCCGGGAAGAGATGGCCGCCGGTTCCCCCGGCCGCCAGCATGACGAGTTTGCCAGCCGCCATCGGCTCAGCGCCCGAAATCGACGGAGCGCGGGCGTCGCCGGGTCAGCGCCAGCAGGAAACCCATCCCGACCGCGAGCGAAAGCAGCGACGAGCCGCCATAAGAAATGAAGGGCAGCGTCATGCCCTTGGCCGGCATCATGTGCAGGTTGACCATCATATTGATCGCCGCCTGGATGCCGAAGAGCAGTGCGAGGCCGGTGACCGCCAGACGGATGAACGGGTCTTCCGACTTCTGCGCCACGAGCAGCGCCCGGATCACGATGACCGCGAAGAGCGCGACGAGCAGCATGCAGACCACGATGCCGAACTCCTCGGCCGTGACCGCGAAGATGAAGTCGGTATGGGCGTCGGGCAGGATGCGCTTCACCGTGCCCTCGCCCGGACCTTTGCCGAGCCAGCCACCCTGCGCGAAGCTCTCCAGCGCCGTATCGACCTGGAACGAGTCACCCGAACCCTTGTCCATGAAGCGCTCGATGCGGGCACGGACATGCGGCACGAGTTCATAGGCGACGACGATGCCAACGGCGCCGATGCCCCCCAGCCCGACCACCCAGAACCAGTGCAGGCCGGCCACGAAGAACAGTCCGGCCCAGACCAGGCTGACCAGCATGGTCTGGCCGAAATCGGGCTGGAGGACGAGCGGCACGATGGTGAACGGCAGCAGCAGCAACGCGAGGATCGTACCCGGCAGGTCGGGCCGGCGCATGCCTTCGGCAAAGGCCCAGGCCGCCATCACCACGAAGGCGGGCTTCAGGAATTCAGAGGGCTGCACGGAGCCGAGCGGTCCGAGCGTCAGCCAGCGTTTCGCGCCCTTCACCTCGACGCCGAAATAAAGCGTCGCCACCACCATGACGAGCGAACCGAGATAGATCAGCAGCGCGGCGCGGCGCACCTGGCGCGGCGTCATCAGCGACACCCCGAGGAAGATCACCATCGCGGCGCCGAGATAGGCGGCCTGCCGGTTGACGAAATGGAAGGTCGAGAGGCCGAGCCGCTCTGCGACCGGCGGCCCGCCCGCCATCAGCAGCACGACGCCCGAGACCATCAGCGCGACGAGCGCGGTGAGGATCAGGCGGTCGATCGACCACCACCAGCGACCGCTGAGAGAAGGTTCCGCGCGCGAGACCATGACGGGGCGTCCTATCGGCAAATTCCGCGCGGCCGAAACCGCGCTTGCGTGGCGAATCACTCTGTCAATGAATGGTTAACCGATTGATTCCGATCCGTCGGATCGCCGGGTTTCGGGCACCGCCATCCACATCATGGTGCCGGCGCGGCCCGGAACGCCGCAGCGACGCCGACGAGAAGCACGGCGGCCCGCGGCCGGATCACCCGGAAACGGGAAGCCGGGATGCGGAGATGGCGGCTCCCGCCTCGCGCTCGCCATCTCGACGCCGCGATAGCCTTGCACCGTCCGAGATGCAACGAGCACTCCTGACACGCATTGTCGTGCTCATACCGGGAGTTGCGCGCCGCACCGTCTCGACAGCGAAAGGACTGATCATGGCCACCGCCAAGAACACGATCTGCCTGTGGTACGACAAGGACGCCGAGGCCGCCGCCCGCTTCTATGCCCAGACCTTCCCCGACAGCGCGGTGAAAGAGGTCTTCCGCGCACCGACCGACTTTCCCTCAGGCAAGGCCGGCGACGTGCTGACCGTCACCTTCACGGTGCTCGGCATCCCCTGCCTCGGGCTCAATGGCGGGCCGATGTTCAAGCACAGCGAAGCTTTCTCCTTCCAGATCGCCACCGAGGACCAGGAGGAGACGGATCGCTACTGGAACGCCATCGTCGGCAATGGCGGTAAGGAGAGCGAGTGCGGCTGGTGCCGGGACAAATGGGGCCTGTCCTGGCAGATCACGCCACGCGTGCTGACCGAGGCGCTCGCCGCCGGCGGCGAGGAATCGAAGCGCGCCTTCGCCGCGATGATGACGATGCAGAAGATCGACGTCGCCAAGATCGAGGCCGCCCGACGCGGCTGAGGCCTAGCGCTTGCCGCCGAAAGGCTGGAAACCCGGCAATTCCGCGACCAGCTTGCGGAACGCGTCGCCGCGCACCTCGAAATTCGGAAACTGGTCGAAGGAAGCGCAGGCCGGCGAGAGCAGCACAGCGATCTCGCCATCGCCCGGCGCCGCCAGCGCGTCGCGCGTCGCATCCGCCACGGCCTTGTCGAGCGTGACACTGCGCTCGTAGGCGACGCGCCCGTCATCGTCGAAGGTCGCGGCGAAGAGGTCGCTCGCCGCCCCGATCAGGTAGGCCCGTGCGATGTTCGGGAAATAGCGGCGCAGACTCTCGATGCCGCCGTCCTTGGCCTTGCCGCCGAGTATCCAGAAGATGCCGTGGAAGGAGGTCAGCGCCTTCTCGGTCGAATCCGCATTGGTCGCCTTGGAATCGTTGATGAAGACGACGCGGCCGATCCGGCCGATCTCCTCCATGCGATGCGCCAGCCCCGGATAGGTCTTGAAGCCCGCCGCGATCTCGTCTGCGGTGAGGCCCAATGCCGAGCAGGCGGCGAAGGCAGCGGCAGCATTCTGCGCGTTATGCGAGCCGCGTAGGCTACCGATGCCGGCGAGATTGGCGACGACGCGCGGCTTGCCGCCCTTGACCTCGACGATGCGCGTGTCGAGCCGGCCCTGATTAGCGGTGACGCCAGCGAAGACGCCCTCGTCGAGCGGCTGCTCGCCGCTGATCTTGACCAGCGGGCGCCCGCAAGCAGCGCGGCGGCGCGCCATCTGCTTCGAGGCGTCGTCGTCGACGCCGACGACCGCGATATCGGCGGCAGTAACCAGCCGCTCCTTGATCGCGGCGTAGTTTTCGAGCGTGCCGTGCCGGTCGAGATGATCCGGCGTCAGGTTCATCTGGATGCCGAGGGTCGGCGCGAGCGAGGGCGCGAGGTCGATCTGGTAGCTCGAGCACTCGATGACATGAATGCGGTTTTCGGCCGGCGGCTCCAGCGCCAGCACGGCGGTACCGATATTACCGCCCATCTGCACGTCTCGGCCGGCTTCCCTTAGCACATGCGCGATCAGCGCCGTCGTGGTCGACTTGCCGTTGGTGCCGGTGATGCAAATGATCGGGGAGCCCGGCGCGATCTTAGCCCGCTCCAGGAAGAATAATTCGACGTCGCCGATGATCGCGACGCCGGCAGCCTTCGCCTTTGCCACGGTCCAGTGCGGCTCGGGATGGGTCAACGGCACGCCGGGCGACAGCACGAAGGCCGCGAAGCCCGACCAGTCGGCGGTTGTCAGATCGAGGACGGCGATGCCCTCAGTCGTCGCCTTCTCCCGGCTCTTCTCATTGTCGTCCCAGGCCGCTACCTCTGCGCCGCCCGCCTTGAGCGCGCGCGCCGTCGCAAGCCCGGAACCGCCGAGCCCGAACAGGGCGACCTTGCGCCCGGAAAAGACCGTAACCGGAGTCATCTCAGCGCAGCTTCAGAGTGGCGAGGCCGACCAGCGCCAGCACGACCGAGATGATCCAGAAACGGATCACGACCTGCGGCTCGGTCCAGCCCAGCTTCTCGAAATGGTGGTGGATCGGCGCCATCAGGAAGACGCGCTTGCCCGTGCGCTTGAACACGAAGACCTGGATGATGACCGAGAGCGCCTCGACGACGAAGAGGCCGCCGACGATGGCCAGCACGATCTCGTGCTTGGTCGCGACCGCGATGGTGCCGAGCAGGCCGCCCAGCCCGAGCGAGCCGGTATCGCCCATGAAGATCTGGGCCGGCGGCGCGTTGAACCAGAGGAAGCCGAGGCCGGCGCCGATCACCGCGCCGCAGATCACCGCGAGCTCGCCCGCGCCGGGGATGTGGTGGATCTGCAGGTAGTTGGCGAAGATCGCATTGCCGACGAGGTAGGAGATGAAGCCGAAGGTGCCGGCCGCGATCATCACCGGCACGATGGCGAGACCGTCGAGCCCGTCGGTCAGGTTCACCGAATTGCCGGCGCCGACCACGACGAAGGACGCGACCAGCGGGAACAGGATGCCGAGCGGAATGATCGCTTCCTTGAGGAAGGGCATCGCGAAGCCGGACCCGATCGCCGGCGGCTGGTTCTGCATGACGAAATAGCAGGCGATCAGCGCGACGACGACCTCGATCGCGATGCGCGCCTTGCCGGAGAAGCCCTTGTGCGACTGCTTGGTGACCTTGAGGAAATCGTCATAGAAACCGATCGCGCCATAGGCCGCGGTGACGCCGAGCACGATCCAGACATAAGGATTGCGCAGGTTGCCCCAAAGCAGCACGGCGACGAATACGCCTGTCAGGATCATCAGCCCGCCCATTGTCGGCGTGCCGCGCTTGGCGAGGTGCGATTCCGGCCCGTCGGTGCGGATCGGCTGGCCCTTGCCCTGCTTGATGCGGAGCCAGGAAATGGCCGAGGGCCCGAAGAAGAAGACGAAGAGCAGTGCCGTCGCGGTCGCTCCGCCTGCGCGGAACGTGATGTAGCGGAAGACGTTCAGCACCGGGAAGGTGCCGGCGAAGTCGGCGAGCCAGACGAGCATGCTGCAGGGTTCTCTTGTCTATTGGTCTTCGGCAGGCACGGCAGGAAAACGCGCGAGTATCGCCTTGACGATCGGACCCATGCGCGTGCCCAGCGATCCCTTGACCGTGACGGTATCGCCGCCGCGGATCGCATCGAGCACGAGCGGCTCCAGCTCGCTCGCCGTGGCGGCATAAGCCCCCCGCATGGCGGAAGGCAAGCTCTCATGGAGCCCTTTCATCAACGGGCCACAGGTGAAGACCTTGTCGATTCCGTTGGAAACCAGCGGTTCCCCCAGGCCGCGATGCAGCTCCGGCCCGGTCGGCCCGAGCTCCAGCATGTCACCGAGCACGGCGATGCGCCGGCCGCGGCCTTCGACGGGCAGCCGGCCGAGATTCTCGATCGCGGCGCGCATCGAGGCCGGATTGCCGTTATAGCTCTCGTCGAGCAGCGTGATCCTGCCGCCAGGCGCCTGCAGCACTTGCCGCGCGCCGCGCCCGGCCGGCGGCTTGAGGTCGCCCAGCGCCAGCGCCGCCAGCGCGAGATCGGCGCCGAGCGCGTGTACGGCGGCTAGCACACTGAGCGAGTTCAGCACGATATGCTTGCCCGGGCTGCCCAGGCGATAGGTCACGGGTTCACCGAAGACGCGGGCCTCGACCGTCGACAGGTCGGGTTTGAGCGCGCAGGAAATCAGCTTCACATCGGCATCCGGACTTTCGCCGAAGGTGATGATCCGCCCGGCCGGTCCGGACCGGGCGATATCGCGCAGCAGCTCGGATTGCGGGATATCGGCGTTGACGATCGCCGTGCCGCCCTTCTCGAGCTCCCAGTAAACGCCTGCCTTCTCCTCGGCGATCCCCTCGACCGAGGCGAAGGCGGCGAGATGCACTGGCTGGATCGTGGTGATGATCGCGACCTGCGGGCGCACCATCCGCGCCAGCGGCAGGATCTCGCCGGGGCTGTTCATGCCGATCTCATAGACGCCATAGGCTATGTCGGCCGGCGTGCGCACCAGCGTCAGCGGCACGCCCCAATGGTTGTTGTAGGAGGCAACCGGCGCATGGGTCTTGCCCTGGCGCGAGAGCACGAGGCGCAGCGCCTCCTTGGTGCCCGTCTTGCCGACGGAGCCCGTGACCGCGACGACGCCGGCCTTGAGCTCGGCGCGCCGCGCCGTGCCAGCATGTTCCATCGCCTTCAGCACGTCCGGCACGACGGCAAGCGCCCCGGCACCTTCGAATTCCGCAGCATGCGCTTCGTCGATCACGGCGAGTGCCGCGCCCTTGCCAAGCGCGCCCTTGACGAACTCATGCCCGTCCCGCGTCTCGCCCTGGATGGCGAAGAAGACGTCGCCGGGCTCCAGCGTGCGGGTATCGATCGAGGCGCCGGTCACGGCCGGCGGCACGGCGCCCTCGGGCCGCGCACGCATCGCCGCGATCAACTTATCTCCGGTCCACAGAGGGCCGCTCATCTCGTGATCTCCGATAGCGCCTTGCGAACCACGTCGTGATCCGAGAAGGGCAGCGTCCGGTCGCCTATGATCTGGCCGGATTCATGACCCTTTCCGGCTACGACCAGCAAATCCCCAGGCTTCAGCATCCTGACGGCGGCGTGGATAGCTTCCTCGCGATCACCGATCTCCGAAAGATTCGGCGAGGCGGCCATGATCTCGGCCCGGATCGTCGCCGGGTCCTCGGAGCGCGGATTGTCGTCGGTGACGATCGCGATATCGGCCTTCTCGGCGGCGATCGCACCCATCAGCGGGCGCTTGCCCTTGTCGCGGTCGCCACCGCAACCGAAGACGCAGATCAGGCGCCCTGTCGCATAGGGCCTGAGTGTCGTCAGCACCGCCGCGAGCGCATCAGGCTTATGGGCGTAGTCGACGACGACGAGCCCGCCATTGGCCTCGCCGACGCGTTCGAGCCGCCCGGCGACGCCCGTAAGACCGGAACTTGCCTTCAGCGACGCAGCCTTGTCCTCGCCGGTCGCAATGGCGAGCCCGGCAGCAACCAGCGCATTGCCGGCCATGAAATCGCCGACCAGTGGCAGCTCGACGGACAGTTCCTGCCCGTCGAAACCGACCGTCAGCCGCTGAGAGAAGCCGTCGCGCTCGTTGCGCAGCAGGGTCAGCGTCTCGCCCTTGCGGCCGATGCCGATGATCGGATGCCCGGCCTTGACCGCAGCCTCAGCCGCCTCCCCTGCATAGGGTTCGTCGCGATTGATCACCACCGGCGCGCCTGCCGGCAGCAACTCCCAGAGCCGTAGCTTCGCGGCAAGGTACTCCTCGACGCTTTGATGATAGTCGAGATGGTCGCGCCCGAGATTGAGAAAGGCGCCGGCGCTCAATCGCACGCCGTCGAGGCGGCGCTGGTCGAGACCATGCGAGGAGGCTTCCATGGCCAGATGCGTGACGCCCTCGCCCGCGAGCTTGTCGAACGAGGCATGGAGCGAAAGCGGATCGGGCGTGGTCAGCGAGCCGTAATCGGCGCTCTTGGCTGTCACCACGCCGATGGTGCCGACGCTCGCCGCCTCATGGCCGAGCGCCTGGAAGATCTGCCTGGTGAAATCCGCGACCGAGGATTTGCCGCTGGTGCCGGTCACCGCAACGATGGTCTTGGGCTGGCGCGGATGGATTTTCGCCGCCGCCAGCGAGAGAGCGAGCCGAGGGTCGGCGACCCGCGCGAAGGCGACGCCGGCCGGCAGGTCCGCCGGTCGCGGCCCGCCCGAAACCACGGCGACGGCGCCATGCCCGACCGCATCCATGATGAAGCGCGCGCCATCGGCCTTTGCCCCGGCGAGCGCGACGAAGACGTCGTCGCCGGTCACCTTGCGGCTGTCGAAGGCGACGCCATTCACCTGCTGGCTGGCGGCCTCAGCCTCGAAAATCTCGGGGAAGAGGTCTCCGAGGCTGTGTCCGGTCATCGTCATGGTCACCGTTATAGATCGAGATCAGCGCGAACCCCAGGCGCCGAGCCGGGCCATCAGCGGGAACGGCGACGGCGGCGGGTCGAAGCGCGGGTTGAGCCCGAGGATCGGCGCGGCGCGCTCGATCACCTTGCCCGTGGTCACACCGGCATTCCACGCCGCGGTCGAATAGCCGCCGCTCTCGGCATAGCCCTTCGGCTCGTCGTAGATCGCGAGGAACAGGTATTTCGGCTTGTCGGAGGGGGCGATCGCCGTGAAGGTCGTGAAGTTCCTGTTCTTGGCGTAGCGGCCGTTGATGACCTTCTCGGCCGTGCCGGTCTTGCCGCCGACGAAATAGCCTTCGATATTCGCCTTGCGCGCCGAGCCCTTCTCGCCGTTGAGACGCATGATGTAGCGCATCGCCTCGGAGGTTTCCGTCTTGATGACGCGCGTCGAGACCTTGCGTGCGTCATCCTCGGAACGCTGCAGGAAGGTCGGCTTCATCAGGTAGCCGCCATTGACCAGCGCCGCCACCGCGGTCAGCGCCTGGAGCGGCGCGACGGCGAGGCCGTGCCCGAAGGCGATGGTCGCCGTGTTGATCTCGCCCCAGCGCTGCGGGACGATCGGGGCGGCGCTCTCCGGCAGCTCCGTCGTCATCCGGTCGAGTTGCATCATCTTCTTGAGGAAGGCCTTGTGGCCCTCGACGCCGACGGCCAGCGCCATCTTGATCGAGCCCATGTTAGACGAATGCAGGAATACTTCCGGCACGGTCAGCGTCCGGCCGGTGCCGTGGTATTCCTTGATGACCTGGCGGCCGAACCGCATCATGCCGCCGGCGGTCGAGAAGCTCGAATTGATGTTGACCTTGCCGGAATCGAGCGCCATCGCGATGGTCAGCGCCTTGAAGGTCGAGCCCATCTCGTAGACGCCGACATTCATTCGGTTGATCCGGTCCTTCTCCAGCGCATCGACCGGATTGCCGGGATCGAAATCGGGCAGCGAGACCAGCGCGATCACCTCGCCGGTATTAACGTCCATGATGGCGCCTGCGGCCGCGATCGCCTTGAAGCGCTCCAACCCCTTGGAGAGCTCGTCGCGCAGCAGGTGCTGGACGCGCAGGTCGATCGAGAGCCTGACCGGCTTCAGGTCCGACGCCTCGGTCGCGAGGCCGGCGCCGTTCAGATCCTGCAACCCCTGCGAGTCGATGTATTTTTCAATGCCGGCAATGCCGACATTGTCGATATTGGCGAAGCCCAGCACATGCGCCGCGGCGTTGCCGTTCGGATAGACGCGCTTGTTCTCGGGCACGAAGCCGACGCCGGGAATGCCGAGACGGTGCACTTCCGCCTGCTGGCGCGGGGTGATCTCGCGCTTCACCCAGACGAAGCCCTTCTTGGTGCCGAGCTTGTCGCGCAGGTCCTTGGCGTCGAGATCCGGCAGCACGGCAGTCAGCAGCTCCGTCGCCTCGTCCTTGTCGAGGATGCGGCGCGGCTCGGCGAAGACCGAGACCGTGCGGATATCGGTGGCCATGACCTCGCCGTTGCGGTCGACGATATCGGGCCGGGCGGAGGAGATGGCATTGGAGGTGGCGCGGCGCAGGCCCACCTGCTCGTTGGGCGCCACGCCGAGATACACAAGCCGGCCGGTGATGGCGAGAAACAGGGCGGAGAAGCCGAGGATGACGAGGCCGACCCGCGGCTCGCTCTTCTCGCCGCTCATGCGGAAGACGTCGCGGAGCCAGGCCAGGCGCCCGCGCTTCACCGCGCCCTCGGCTGCCTCGTGCTGGTGCTCCATCGGAATCCCGTGTCCTGTAGGTTCGGTCATGGCATCGGCCTCGGCGTGGTCGCGCCCGCTTTGGTGCTCCGGGGCGTCTCGGTCGGCAGGCCGAGCCCGAGATCCTCGAGCTTGCGGCCGATGGTGTCGACCTTCGGGCCGCGGTTCGGGATGTCGGAGGGCTTGACCACCTGGGTCACGACGAAGGGCTGCAGGTCGAGATGGCGCTCGGCCAGCATCTGGACGCGATCCGGCCGGTTGAGGAACTGCCATTCGGCCTTGAGCACGGCGATGGCGTCGCGCTCGCGCTGGGTCTTGCCCTTGAGCTTCTGGAGATGCTCGGTCGCCAGCGTCGTCTCGTACTTGATCGAATAGGCATAGACCGCCGAGGAGACCAGCGCGCCGATGGCGATGACATGCAGGAGCTTGATCACGCTCAGGGCCTCCGGCGCGGCTGCGGGTCGGGGACGGTGGAGAGCGCGACGAGACCGGCATCGGCCCGGCGACCCGGTGCCTCGTTGCGTTCGGCGGCGCGCAGCTTGGCCGAGCGTGCCCGCGGGTTGATCCGCATCTCCGCCTCGGACGGCGCGACGGCGCCCTTCTCGACCAGCTTGAAGGTCGGCTGAGCGGCGGCGACCGCGGGTGCATGGCGCGAGCCCGACGGCACCCGGCCCGAACGCTCGGCGAAGAACTGCTTGACGATGCGATCCTCGAGGGAATGGAAAGTGACCACGACCAGCCGTCCGCCGGGCTTCAGAACCGTCTCGGCCGCATGCAGCGCCCTGACCAGCTCGCCGAGTTCGTCATTGACGGCGATGCGCAGCGCCTGGAAGACGCGCGTCGCCGGATGCGCCCCACCCGGCTCGCCCCACACCACACCGGCGACGAGATCGGCCAGTTGCTTGGTCGTGGTGATCGGCGCCTTGCGGCGGGCCTCGATCACGGCCCGCGCCACGGCGCGCGAGCGACGCTCCTCGCCGTAATGGTAGAAGATATTGGCGAGCAGCCCTTCCTCGGCCTCATTGACCAGATCGGCGGCACTCTGCCCGCTGCTGCTCATGCGCATGTCGAGCGGTCCGTCGAAGCGGAACGAAAAGCCGCGCTCGGCCTGATCGATCTGCATGGAAGAAACGCCGATATCGAGCACGACGCCGTCGAGCGGCGCCATCTGGAAACGCTGCGCCTCCTCGGCCAGTTCGCCGAAATTGGCCTGCGACAATGTCAGGCGTCCAGCCATCGCTGCGACGAGATCGGCCCCGCCGGCGATCGCCGAAGGGTCGCGGTCGAGCCCGAGAAGCGTCAGGCCCGGCGCGGAATCGAGGATGGCGCGCGAATACCCCCCTGCCCCGAAGGTTCCGTCGAGATAGCGCCCGCCGGCCTGCGGCGCGAGCGCGGCGAGAACCTCGGCAAGCAACACGGGCAAATGACGAGCCGGTCCGCCAATGGCTCCGCCGGAACGGTCGCCATGGTCGCTCATGTGCCCGCGCCTCCCGTTGGAGCCGTCAAGCCGCCGAGCGTGCGCTTCACGTCGCGCAGCCTTGTTCGCGCCGTCTCGAGATGCGCGCGGAACCGCTCCGGCTCCCAGATCTGGAATTTGTGGCCGTGGCCGACGAAGGTCACGGCGTCGCCGATCCCGGCATGCACCTTCAGCGCCTCGCTCAGCATCATCCGTCCCTCCGTGTCGATCTTCAGCACCTCCGAGGTGCCGTTCAGCGCCGTCGAGAGCAATTCCCACTCGTCCGAGAACGGCGAGAAGCGCGCCAGGATGTCGTCGATCGTGGACCTGAGCGCGTTGCCGCCGGCATCCAGCGCCGGCAGGTCGAGCGCTTGATGGACGTAGAGGCCCTCGTAGCCGTCCTTCGCAAGGACAGCCCGAAAGCTCGAGGGAATGGAAACACGCCCCTTGGCGTCGAGCCGGTTCGTGAAGTTCGAGACGAAGCGGTCCGTCAACGCCGCCTCCCGGCCTGCTCTTCAAGGCGCCGCGGCGCAGATGAGCCAGCGGCGAAAGGTCTTCCCGTCGAAGCGGGCAAGGCACTCCCGCACGCCAGATTCCGCGCGGCACACGGAGCCTGACCTTTGGATTGCCTGCCGGCTTCGACGGGATGATTTGGGATAGCATGGGCCTTTATGGGCGTCAATGGAATCGGGGGCGCGGCAACGCACCGGCAGGGTCTCTCCGGCATCACAGCTCGTTAAGGTTAAGTATCCGTAAGCACGCGCAATTCGGCACGGCGCGGCCCTATGGGCAGGCGGCGGAACGCATCAACGTTGCGAAAAATTTTATGAAGGCGCGCCGTTCTTTTTGGTCAGCGCAAAACATGACAGCCCGGAAGCGACACGAGGGGCGCGTACCCTTTGTCGTTCCAGGGCGCGCCGCAGGCGCGAAGCCCCGGACAAGCTTGGCAGCTGATGCAAAAAGCGCCGGCTCAGTCCTTGCGAGACGACGACGTCAGCAGCGCATCGCGGACGAGCCCAAGCTGGTCGCGCAAGCGTCCCGCTTCCCCAGCCGTACCGCCCAGCGCCTGCCCGATCGCCTCCTGGACGCAACGTCCCTGCCCGCGCAGCCCCTCACCCTTTTCGGCCAGATGGATTCGCACCTGCCGCTCGTCGCGGGCGTCGCGCTCGCGCCGGATCAGGCCGGACGCTTCGAGCCGTTTCAGGAGCGGCGTCAGCGTGCCGGAATCAAGCAGCAAGCGCTCGCCGAGCGCCTTCACCGTCAGCCCGTCCCGCTCCCACAGCACGAGCATCACGAGATATTGCGGATAGGTCAGCCCGAGTTCGCCCAGGATCGCGCGATAGGCCCGGTTGAAGGCATGGCCGACCTGATAGATCGCGAAGCAAAGCTGCTGCTCCAGACGCGGCCCTCCATCCCCGGCCTTGTCCCGCTTCGTCATCGCACCCTCGCCCGTCATCCTGTTTCAGGCAAAACCGAAAGCGGCGCCACAATCAACCGCCTTCTGCTTCGGCTCAATTTAATCGTTGACAATCTAATTGTGTACAATCTAAAGACAACCATCAACCCAGCGAGGCAGGAGACCCGCCATGAAGACGCTCTATACCGCCCATGGTTCCGCCACCGGCGGCCGCGAAGGCCAGGCCGCGACCGATACCGGCAACGTCAAGCTCGTGCTGAACACGCCAAAGGAACTCGGCGGCGGCGGCGGCGAAGGCACCAACCCCGAACAGCTCTTCGCCATGGGCTATTCGGCCTGCTTCCTCGGCGCGCTCAAGTTCGTCGCCGGCAAGGAGAACGTGAAGATCCCGGATGACGCGAAGGTCTCGGCCGATATAGGCATCGGCCCGCGCGATGACGGCCAGGGCTTCGGCATCACCGCGAAGCTGACGGTGTCCGTGCCCGGCCTCGACAAGGCCGCAGTCGAGGACCTCGTGACGAAGGCCCATGTGGTCTGCCCCTATTCGCACGCGACGAAGGGCAACATCCCGGTCGAGACGACGGTGGCCTAAGGCCAATATCCCGGCTTGATGAGCCGAGCCTTGAGACCGATCGGGAATTCGCTCCGGTGAGGCGGCCGGCGTGGCTTTCGAGAACCGGCGCGCCGCGGACATCAGTCCGGGAGCACCGGAAGCGCAGAAGGCCGCGTCGGATGCCCCGCGGAGCAGAATTCACGACGGTCGAAGCGCCAGTCGGCCTGTAAGCCGGGTTTTGGATGGCCGGAGGATCGCTCCCCCGACGTGACGGCCATTCCTCTGGGACGCGCATTGCTGCGCGCCTCGAGCAACCAACCCGGACGACAAGGCACAGAAACCTGCCCCTCCCCGCTTGCGCGGGCAGCATCGTCCCTATTCGGTTTTGCTCCCGGTGGGGCTTGCCATGCCGTCCCCGTTGCCGGGTCCGCGGTGCGCTCTTACCGCACCTTTTCACCCTTACCTCGCCGGAAAAGCCGAAGCTCTCCAGCGCAAGGCGGTTCGATCTCTGTGGCGCTTTCCCTGGGGTCGCCCCCGCCGGACGTTATCCGGCACCGTATTTCCGTGGAGCCCGGACTTTCCTCCCTCGCGAGCGAGAGCGGCCGTCCGGCCGACTGGCGAGGGGGAGATGCGCGCTGGCGCGCGCGGCGTCAAGCAAAACCGGGCCGTTTCGGATCAGTTGCGGGCGGTGATCGTGCGCACCTTGGCGCAATAGGTGCGGTTGGCGCCGCTCATCCGGGTCGCCATATGGCCGCTCTGATATTTCATGATGGTGCGGCAGGTGTCGCCGCCGGCCATCTTGTAGGCCATGGCGAGGTACTTCATGCCGTAGCGCGCGTTGGTCTCGGCATCGAGCAGCCCGCCGGCGCCGCCGGAATAGCCCATGCCGCGCGCCGTCTGGTGGCGGATCTGCATCAGGCCGAAATTGCCGGCATGCGCAGCGCGGGGATTGTAGCGGCTCTCGACGCGCACGATCGCGTCGGCCAGCGAGAACGGCACGCCATTGGCGGCGGCATGGCGGGCCACGATTGCCTTGATGTCCTCAGCCCCGACCGGTGCAGCCGGCACGCGGCTGGCGCGGGTCTCGTGCTTCTCGGTTTCGGCCTTGGCAGCACGGGTCGCAGGCTGCGCCTTGGGCGCCTCGGCCTGGACCTCCTCGCCCTTGTCCTCGGCAGCCTTGGCACGGGCGATCTCGGCGTCGCGGCGAACGATAGCTCTGGGGTCCGTTTCCGCGTTGACGAATTCCTCGGCCAGGGCCACCCCGGAGAGGCTAATCAGGCACGTAACCGCGAGACCACCACAGATATACCGCATGTCGTATTGAACCCCGTTGAGCCATGACTGGCCGATGGGGCCGCTCAACTGATGGGCGAATGTGTCGATAATCTGTCACATTCTCAGACAAAACCAAAATAATAGGCGCTCACATAAATCTATTCTGTATTTAGCTATTCAGTATTCATATGTATTCGCTCGCTGAAAAATCTTTGTCGGCTTCCGGCCTCCGGGTACGAATCAAGCAGGCGAATCAGCTGCCGCATTTCGGGCTCATTCGCGGCCGGATGTACTTTTTGGGCGCGGCAGGCCGTCGCACCGGGCGCTCTTGCGCGGACAAGCCCCCTTCTTCCATCATCCGGGCATTCGGATTCACGGGATCGGTTTTGTGATGGCTTCCTCTTTCTGGGGCGCTCTGGGCGGCGGCGGACTCGGCCTCGTGATCGGCGGCCCGCTGGGTGCACTTGTCGGCGCGCTCGCCGGCCATGTCCTGGTCGACCGCGAGGGCGCGCCCTTCGGCGCAGCGCCGCGCGAGCTGGTCTTCACCACCGGCCTCGTCGCGCTCGCCGCCAAGATGGCTCGCTCCGACGGGGTCGTGACCTGCGACGAGATCACCGCGTTCCGGCGCATCGTCGATGTCCCGCCCGACCAGCAGCAGCGCATCGAGGCGCTGTTCGATCTCGCCAAGCAGACCAGCGCCGGCTTCGAGGCCTATGCTGAGCAGATCGCCGCCGCCTTCAAGGACGAGCCCGCCCTGCTTGAGGATGTGCTCGACGGGCTCTTCCTGATCGCCGCGGCCGATGGCGCGATCCACGAGGCCGAGCACGCCTATCTTCAATCCGTCGCCGGCATCTTCGGCATCACCGAGCCCGATTTTGCCCGGATCGAGGCCCGCCATGCCCGCCGCCCCGACGATCCCTACCTCGTTCTTGGCGCCAGCCGCGAGATGGACGACGCCGAACTCAAGCGCCATTACCGCCGCCTCGTCGCCGAGACCCATCCCGACCGCGAAATCGCCCGCGGCCTGCCGGAGGAAGCGATCGCCATCGCGACCCGCCGCATCGCCGCCATCAATGCCGCCTGGGACGCGATCCAACGGGAACGCGGCATGAACCGCAGCCTCGCGCAGCAACCCGCCTGAGCCGCTCCATGACCGACATCGCCTCGCCGGACGCGGCCAAGCCCGACAGCCGCTTCGCCGCAAAAATCTTCCCCTCGCCCAACCATGGCGAGCGCAAGCATGCGGACGGGACGCCGGGCCGCCGGCCCGATATGCTGATCCTGCACTACACCGGCATGCCGGTCGCGGGCGAAGCGCTGCAATGGCTGTGCAATCCGGTCGCGCAGGTCTCGTCGCACTATTTCGTCTTCGAGAACGGCCATACGCTCCAGCTCGTGCCGGAGGGCCGGCGCGCCTGGCATGCCGGCGCCTCGCACTGGGCTGGCGAGACCGACGTCAATTCCTGCTCGATCGGCATCGAGATCGCCAATCCCGGCCATCCCGGCGGCCTCCCCGACTATCCGGAAGAGCAGATCGCGGCGACGCTGAACCTCTGCCGCGACATCTGCGAGCGCTGGTCGATCCCGTCCGAGCGCGTGCTCGCCCATTCCGATATCGCGCCCGGCCGCAAGATCGATCCCGGCGAGAAATTCCCGTGGCGCCGTTTCGCCGAGGCCGGCATCGGACTATGGAGCGAACCCGCTCCGATCCGCGGCGGGCGCTTCCTCGCCCGCGGCGAGAGCGGCCAGCCGGTCGAGGCGCTGCAGGCGATGTTCGCCATGCTGGGCTATGGCGTGACGGTCGACGGCGTCTTCGACGATAAGCTGGA
Organism: Hyphomicrobiales bacterium; assembly: GCA_004144595.1. Taxonomy (GTDB): domain Bacteria; phylum Pseudomonadota; class Alphaproteobacteria; order Rhizobiales; family Beijerinckiaceae; genus Allobosea. The sequence goes on along the minus strand of SEEM01000013.1, from coordinate 41,242 downwards.
GGCGGTGGTCGCGGCCTTCCAGCGTCACTGGCGCCCGGACAAGGTCGACGGCGTCGCCGATTCCTCGACGATCACCACGCTGCGCGACCTGCTCGCCGCCTCGCAGGGCGCCCGCACCGCCTGAACTCTGGCTAAGTCAAAGATTGCAGGAAGTTAACTCGCCGGAGGGCGCGGTTTCTGTCAATCTCTCCCAAGCCCGCGCCGAGGCGCGGACGGATGGGGATACGACCTTGCGCAGATGGCTGATCGGGACCGGGCTGATCGTGCTTGCGGTGGCTGCCGGCTACTGGGCGCTGCGCCCTGCCGGCGGCAACGCCAACGAGCCGCCCTATCGCACGGCGGCGCTCGATCGCGGCCGCATCACTGCGGCGGTGCGCGCCACCGGCACGCTGACGCCGGTCACCACCGTGCTCGTGGGCTCGCAATTGTCCGGCCAGATCGTCGAGGTTCTCGCCGACTACAATTCGCAGGTGAAGGCCGGCCAGGTCGTCGCCAGCCTGCAGAGCGATCAGATCCGGACGCGTCGGGACGCCGCGCAGGCCGATCTCGAGCAGGCCAGGGCCGATCTCGTCGTCAAGACCGCTCAGCTCGAACGCGCCCGCGCCGCGCGGATCAAGGCGGATTCGTTCATCCGCGATATCGAGGCGCAGCGCACCCGCACCTCCGCCCAGCTCGCCGACGCGAAGCGAACCTTCGAGCGGCAGGAGCAGCTCTTCAGCCGCAGCACCGGCTCGCAACAGAACCTCGATACAGCCCGCACGCAGGTCGAGGTCCAGACCGCCTCGCTCGCCTCGAACGAGGCCCAGCTCGCCTCGGCGCAGGCCGAGCTCAAGGGGCTCGATGCCGATATCCAGCTCGGCGAGGGGCAGGTCCAGTCCTCCCAGGCCCTGATCGCCGGCCGCGATGCCAAGCTGCGGGACATCCTGATCGATCTCGAACGCACGCAGATCCGCTCGCCGGTCGATGGCGTGGTGGTCCAGCGTCAGGTCGATCTCGGCCAGACCGTCGCCGCCTCGCTCTCGGCGCCGACATTGTTCCAGATCGCGCAGGACCTGCGCACCATCGACATCTATGCCAATATCGACGAGGCCGATGTCGGCCGGCTGAAGCCCGGCCAGCCGGTCTCTTTCACCGTCAACGCCTATCCCAACCGCAATTTCCAGGGCCGGGTCGAGATGGTCCGGCTCGGTGCCCAGACCATCCAGAACGTTGTCACCTATACCGGCATCGTCCGCGTCGAGAATCGCGACATGGCGCTCCTGCCGGGCATGACCGCCAATCTTCAGGTCGTGACCGAGGACCGGCCGGACGCTTTGCGCGTACCCAATGCCGCCCTGCGCTTCCGCCCTGTCGGCGCGGCCGGCGCCCCGCCATCCTCTGTCGGCGGACCGGTGGTTGTTCCGGATGCCGGTGAACGGGCCCCGCGCGCCGCCTCGGCCCTGCGCGAGCGGATCGAGACCGAGTTGCAGCCGACGCCCGAGCAGAAGCAGGCGATCGGCGAAATCCTCCGGGAACGTCGCGGCAATCGCGAGGCCATGGCAGGGCTCTCGCCGGAGGAGCGGCGCGCCGCCTTCCGCACGGCGCGCAACGAGATCGTCACGAAGATCGGCGCCGTGCTCGACCCCGAGCGGCGTGCCAGGTTCGAGGCGATCATGCAGGAAGGCCGCGGGGCACCGCGTCAGGGCGTTCCCGGTCGCGTCTATGTGCTCGACGAGGCCGGCCAGCCCAAGCCTGTCACGGTGATGCTCGGCCCGACCGATGGCGCCTTCACCGAATTGCTGACCGGCGAGGTCAAGGATGGCGCGCAGGTCGTGACCGGCGGCGGCCCGCGCCTGACGACGGCACCCGAACCGCCGGCCTCCCGCGCCCGCGGGCCGCGGCTGTTCTGATGGTCAGCAACCAAGACTGGTCCGCGCGCTCGACGTCATGGTCGGGCTTGTCCCGACCATCCACGTCTTCGCCGGTCAAAAGTCGCGTTCAAGACGCGGATGCTCGCCACAAGGGCGAGCATGACGGTACTGCCTCGTCTCAGACGACGGAGCACACGCCATGCCCCTGATCGAAACCCGCGACCTCTCGCGCGTCTACGATCTCGATTCCGGCCGCGTCACGGCACTGGACCGGGTCTCGCTGGCGATCGATGCCGGCGACCTCGCCGCCGTGATGGGGCCGTCCGGCTCCGGCAAATCGACCTTCATGAACCTCATCGGCTGCCTCGACCGGCCAAGCGGTGGGCACTACGTGCTTGATGGCGTCGCGGTCGAGACCTTGTCGGGCGATGGGCTGGCGGAGCTTCGCAATCGCAAGCTCGGCTTCGTCTTCCAGCAGTTCAACCTGCTGCCGCGCATCGACGCCTGCGCCAATGTCGAACTGCCGATGGTCTATGCCGGGGTCGCCCGTGCCGAACGGAAGCGGCGCGCGTTGGCCGCACTTGCCCGCGTCGGCCTTGCCGAGCGCGCCCATCACCGCCCGATGCAGCTCTCCGGCGGCCAGCAGCAGCGCGTCGCCATCGCCCGCGCGCTGGTCAACGAGCCGCGCCTGCTGCTCGCCGACGAGCCGACCGGCGCTCTCGACAGCCGCACCGCGCTCGAAATCCTCGCCCTCTTCCAGGACCTCAACCGCGAGGGCGTCACCGTCGTCCTGGTCACCCATGATGCCGAGGTCGCCCGCCATGCCAGGCGCCTGATCCGCTTCCGCGATGGCCATCTGCTCAGCGATCTCAGGCAGGAGCCGGCCGATGCCCGCGCCGCGCTGGCTGGGCTCGATGCAGGTGCTGCCTTGCCAGAGGCGGATCTGCCGGAGGCTGCGGCATGAACCTCGTCGAAGCGATCCGCTCCGCCCTCTCCGCCATCGGCGCCAATGCCTTGCGCTCGGCCCTGACCATGCTCGGCATCATCATCGGCGTCGCCGCCGTCATCGCCATGGTCGCGATCGGCGCCGGCGCCCGCGAGCGCGTCACCGGCCAGATCAAGTCGCTGGGCGCCAATCTCGCCATCATCCAGTCCGGCAATGTCACGCAAGGGGGCGTCAGGCTTGGTGCCGGCGCCTCCTCGACCCTGACCGACGAGGACGCCGCCGCGATCCTGCGCGAGGTCGAGGATGTCACGGCGGCGGCACCGGTCCTCATCACGCGGGCGCAAGCCGTCTATGCCGGCGCCAACTGGTCGACGCAGATCACCGCGACCGATCTCGACTTCTTCGCCGCCCGCGAATGGGAGGTCGGCGCGGGCCGGCTGTTCGAGCCCGAGGAACTGCGCAAGGGCGAGATCGTCGCCGTGATCGGCCAGACAGTCGCGCGCAACCTTTTCGGCGAGGAGAACCCGCTCGACCAGCAGTTCCGCATCCGCAACGTGCCCTTCAAGGTCATCGGCGTGATGGCGCCCAAGGGCCAGTCGGCGCTGGGGCAGGATCAGGACGACGTCATCTTCGTGCCGCTCGACACCGGCCGGCGCCGCATCGTCGGGCGCAATTATGCCCGCGACCGCTCGGTACAGACGATCATGGTCAAGTTCGCCAGCGAGGAAGCGATCACGCCGGGCATCGCCGAGGTCTCCGCCCTGCTGCGCCAGCGTCATCGCTTGACGGAGGATCAGGAGGACGACTTCCTCGTCCGCAACCTCACCGAGATCGCCAACACCGCGACCGCTGCCGCCACCACGCTCTCCTGGCTGCTAGCGGCGGTGGCCGGCGTCTCGCTGCTCGTCGGCGGCATCGGCATCATGAACATCATGTTGGTCTCGGTGACCGAGCGCACCCGCGAGATCGGCCTGAGGCTCGCGGTCGGCGCCCGCCAGAGCGCCGTACTGACCCAGTTCCTGATCGAGGCGACGACGCTCGCGACGATCGGCGGCGCGGTCGGCGTCGCGCTCGGCATCGCGGCGGCGCTGACCATCGCCCACGTCGCAGGCTGGCCTTCGGTGATCTCGATCCGGACCATCCTCATCGCAGTCGGCGTCTCCGGGTTGATCGGCGTGTTTTTCGGCTTCTACCCGGCCAGGCGCGCCGCAAGGCTCGATCCGATCGAGGCGCTCCGCCGCGAGTAAGACGGCGCTCGATTTTCCTGCATGCGGCAAGGGACGCTTAACGCTCCCGGACATAGTCTGCCTCCACCGGTCGACCGGTAGGGGGGCATCGTGAACAGCCAGCAGCTCGTCGCAGCAACCAGGCCCCTTTACGAGAGCGCGCTCTCGCCTTCCGCGCTGGGTGCCTGGGAATGCAACCTGGCCAACGAGACGCTGAGCTGGACGGACGGCGTCTACGACCTGTTCGGCCTCCAGCGCGGCAGCGAGATCTACCGCAAGGCGACGCTCGATCTCTACGAGGAGCGGTCCAGGCGCGATATGGAGCAGCATCGCAGCAACAGCCTCCGCACCGGGCAGGGTTTTGCGCTCGATTGCCGGATCAGGGCGGTGAATGGCGAGAAGCGTTGGATGCGTCTCATCGTCGGCGTCGGCCATCAGCATGGCCGGCCGATCAGGATCTTCGGCTCCAAGCAGGACGTGACCGCCGAGAAGGGCTTGTGGAACGGCGTTTCGAACCTCACACGGGCGGAACCGCCGACCAGCCCCGCAGCGCGCCGCAGCTTAACCGAAGCGCTCAGGCATTTCCGGCAGGCACCGGATCGCGAGCCCGACCGTATCGCCGTCGCGATCTTCGAGATCGACAGCTTTCCGGCAATCGTCGAACACCATGGCCGGGCTGCGGGCGAGGACGTCATGCGCTGCTTCGGCGAGCGCCTGCGCCGGCTCTTCCCCGATGCACTGGCGATAGACCAGACAGGACCGGGCGCTTTCGCTCTGATGCTGCGGATGCCGTGCGACAAGGGCTACCTGGCCTCGATGCTCGCCGGCACGCGCAAGCTGCTGTGTCGACCGATGCCGCGGGGCTACCTCGTCATCGATTTCACGCTTTCGATCGGCGCGGCCCTGCTGAAGCCGGAGAACTACCGCGAGCAGAACGACGTTTTCACGGAAGCCGAGGCGGCGCTCCATGTCGCGGGCCTGGCAGGCGGGGATTGCGTCCGCGTCTTCGACGGGCCAGCCACCGGGCTGCGCCCTGCCGCCGTTTCAGCCTGACATTCCCGATGCGGCGTTGCCGCCGGAGCGATGCCCCTGTGCCAACGCCTTGCGCTCGGCGCCCGGCGATCGCCCGAATCGTCGGCGCTTAAGCCGCCCCATCGGGCGGCTTTCTGTCGTCAGAGCAGCTTGGTGAAGACGGTCTGCCCGTCGAGGCCGCGGCCCATGTCGCGCCAGCCGTGGCGGATGTAGAAGCGTTCCGCCCGCGTGCCCGCCCCGGTTTCGAGCCAGGCCTGGGCATGGCCGGCAGCCTTCAGCCCCGCCAGCGCCGCATCGAGCAGGGCGCGGCCATGGCCCTGCCCTTCCAGAGCCGGGTCGACGAACAAGGCCCAGATCAGACCGGTCTGATGATTGGCGCACGCGAAGGCGGCGATCTCGCCCGCGCTTTCCGCGACGAGGAAGATGGCCTGCTCGCGATACCAGGCGACATCCTCGGCCGTCACCTTGGAAGGGTCGCTCAGGATGTTCTCGCGCACGCCCATGCGAATGGCGTGGATGCGCGGCTGGTCCGCCGCCACCGCCTTGCGGATCAGCCTTGCCTCGTCAGTCGTCACGACAATCTCTCCCTCGCTGCGACAGGCGTGATGCCTGCCGCAACACTGGAAGGCAACTACTCCGCAGCCTGCAGGCGATACGCGGCCGGTTCGTAGTTGAGGATCGGCGCCAACCAGCGCTCGACCTCCTCGATCGTCATTCCCTTGCGCTCCGCATAATCCTCGACCTGGTCGCGCTCGACCTTGGCGACGCCAAAATAATACGCCTCCGGATGCGAGAAATAGAGCCCCGACACCGACGAACCCGGCCACATCGCAAAGCTCTCGGTCAGCTTGACGCCGACGCGCCGCTCGGCCTCCAGCAGGCGGAAGAGCGTCGCCTTCTCGGTATGATCGGGCTGTGCCGGATAGCCAGGCGCCGGACGGATGCCGCGATATTCCTCGCGGATCAGCTCGTCATTGCCGAAGGTTTCATCCGGCGCGTAGCCCCAGAACTCCTTGCGCACGAGCTGGTGCATCCGCTCGGCAAAGGCCTCGGCGAAGCGATCCGCCAGCGCCTTGACCATGATCGAGCGGTAATCGTCGTTGTCCCGGGCGAACTTCTCGGAGATCCGCTCTTCCTCCGCCCCAGACGTGACGGCGAAGGCGCCGATATAGTCGGGCGCAACGCCTTCCGGCGCGACGAAATCGGACAGGCACATGTTCGGCTTGCCGTCGCGCTTCGAGAGCTGCTGGCGCAGGCCATGGAAGGTCGCAAGCTCGTCCTGCCGGCTCTCGCCGGTATAGAGGCGGATATCGTCACCGACCGCGTTCGCGGGCCAAAAGCCGATCACAGCCTTGGGGTTGAACCAGCGCTCCTCGACGATGCGCTTGAGCATCGCCTGCGCATCGTCCCAGAGCGCGCGCGCCGCCTCGCCCTGCTTCTCGTCCTGCAGGATTGCCGGGTAGCGGCCCTTCAATTCCCAGGTCTGGAAAAACGGCGTCCAGTCGATCACCGGCACGAGATCGGCGATGTCATAGGTGCGGAAGGTGCGCGTCCCCAGGAAGCTCGGCTTCGGCGGCTGGTAGGCGGCCCAATCCGTCTTGAAGGCATTGTTCCGGGCTTTCGCCAGCGGAAGGCGCTGCTTGTCGGCCTCGGAGCGGCGATGCGCCTCTGCGACCTTGGCATATTCCGCCTGCACGCCGGCAACGTAGCCGGGCTTCTGTTCGGCCGACAGCAGGCTCGACACGACGCCGACGGCGCGCGAGGCATCGTTGACATGCACGGTCTGACCGGCGCTGTAGGCCGGGTGGATCTTCACCGCGGTATGGACGCGGCTCGTCGTTGCCCCGCCGATCAGCAGCGGGATGTCGAAGCCCTCGCGCTCCATCTCGGAGGCGACGGTCACCATCTCGTCGAGCGAGGGCGTGATCAGCCCGGACAAGCCGATGATGTCGACCTTTTCCCGGCGCGCGGTCTCCAGGATCTTCTGGGTCGGCACCATCACGCCGAGGTCGATCACCTCGTAATTGTTGCACTGGAGCACGACGCCGACGATGTTCTTGCCGATGTCGTGGACATCGCCCTTCACCGTCGCCATCAGCACCTTGCCGGCGGCCGAACGCTCGGAGCCGCCGTTGAGGCGCTTCTCCTCCTCCATGTAAGGCATCAGGTAAGCGACGGCCTGCTTCATCACGCGCGCCGATTTCACCACCTGCGGCAGGAACATCTTGCCCGCGCCGAACAGGTCGCCGACCACGTTCATCCCGGCCATCAGCGGCCCTTCGATGACGTGCAGCGGCTTGGCGGCCTTCAGCCGCGCCTCTTCCGTATCGGTCTCGATGAATTCGGTTATCCCCGCGACCAGCGCATGCTCCAGCCGCTTCTCGACCGGCAGTTCGCGCCAGGCGAGGTCCTTGCCGGATACGGCGACCGAACCGTCGCCCTTGAAGCGCGGCGCGGCTTCCAGCAGGCGCTCGGTCGAATCCTTGCGGCGGTTGAGGACGACATCCTCGCAGAGCTCGCGCAGCTCTGGGTCGAGATCATCATAGGAACCGAGCTGGCCGGCATTGACGATACCCATGTCCATGCCGGCCTTGATGCAATGGTACAGGAAGACCGAATGCATCGCTTCGCGGACCTTCTCGTTGCCGCGGAACGAGAAGGACAGGTTCGAGACGCCGCCCGAGATATGGGCATGCGGCAGGGTCTCGCGGATCGCCCGCGTCGCGTTGATGAAATCGTTGCCGTAGTTGTCGTGCTCCTCGATGCCCGTCGCCACCGCGAAGATGTTCGGGTCGAAGATGATGTCCTCGGGCGGGAAGCCGATCGTCTCGGTCAGCAGCTTGTAGGCCCGCGTGCAGATCTCGATCTTGCGCTGGAACGTGTCGGCCTGGCCGACCTCGTCGAAGGCCATGACCACGACGGCCGCGCCATATTGCCGGCAGATGCGCGCCTGTTCGAGGAAGGCCTCCTCGCCTTCCTTCATCGAGATCGAGTTGACGATCGGCTTGCCCTGGATGGTCTTGAGGCCGGCCTCGATCACCGGGAACTTCGACGAATCGACCATGATCGGGACACGCGAGATGTCCGGCTCCGAGGCGATCAAGTTGCAGAACTCGGTCATCGCCTTCTCGGAATCGAGCAGGCCCTCGTCCATGTTGATGTCGATGACCTGCGCGCCGTTGGCGACCTGGTCGCGCGCCACGTCGAGCGCGGCCGCATAGTCGCCCGCCGTGATCAGCTTGCGGAACTTGGCCGAGCCGGTGACGTTCGTCCGCTCGCCCACGTTCACGAAGGGAATGGTCTCGTCGAGCGTGAACGGCTCCAGACCTGCCAGCCTCAGATAGGGCTTCGCTTCCGGAATCTGGCGTGGCGCCTTCCCGGCGACGGCCTCGGCGATGGCCTTGATATGGCCGGGCGTGGTGCCGCAGCAGCCGCCGACCATGTTGACCAAACCGGAATCGGCGAACTCCGCCAGCATGTCGGCGGTCGCCTCCGGCCTTTCGTCATAAAGCCCGAACTCGTTGGGCAGGCCGGCATTCGGATAGGCGCAGACCAGCGTGCCGGCGATGCGCGACATGTCCTTGATATGCGCCCGCATCTCGCGCGCGCCGAGCGCGCAGTTGAGGCCGATGGTCAGGGGCGCGGCATGGCGCACCGCGTTCCAGAAGGCCTCGACCGTCTGGCCCGACAGCGTGCGGCCCGAAAGATCGGTGATCGTGCCGGAGATCATCACCGGCAGGCGGATACCCTTCTCGCGATAGACCTGCTCGATCGCCACGATCGCGGCCTTGGCGTTGAGCGTATCGAAGATCGTTTCGATCAGCAACAGCTCCGAGCCGCCATCGATCAGGCCCCTCACCTGCTCGGCATAGGAATCGCGCACCTGGTCGAAGCTCACGGCGCGGAAGCCGGGATTGTTGACGTCGGGCGAGATCGAGAGCGTGCGGTTGGTCGGGCCGATCGCGCCGGCGACGAAGCGGCGCCGCCCGTCCTCCTTCTGGGCGATCACGGCCGCCTCGCGGGCGAGGCGCGAGCATTCGACGTTCAGCTCATAGACGATGGCCTCCATGCCGTAATCGGCCTGGGCGATCGAGGTGCCCGAGAAGGTGTTGGTCTCGACGATATCCGCACCCGCACGGAAATAGGCGAGATGGATGTCGCGCAGCGCCTCGGGCTGCGTCAGGGCGATGATGTCGTTATTGCCCTTGAGGTCATGGTTGAAGCCCTTGAAGCGCTCGCCGCGGAAATCCGCCTCCGAGAGCTTCAGGTCCTGGATCTGCGTGCCCATCGCGCCGTCGAGCACGAGGATGCGCTCGGCAGCCGCCTGGCGCAGCGAGCGCTCGATCTCGGCGCCGTCAACGGGAGCGGGAATGAAGTCGGACATCGTTACGCTTTCGCCAATTGATGCTCAGTCATGGCCGTCATTGCGAGGAGCGGAGCGACGAAGCAATCCAGGGGTCGCTGAGCTCTACGTCTCCTGGATTGCTTCGCTGCGCTCGCAATGACGCTTTTACTCCGCCGCCACTGCCTGCGCCGCCGCCTTCTCGGGCTTCAACCCCACGAGATGGCAAATGGCATAGACGAGGTCGGCCTTGTTCATCGTGTAGAAATGCAGGTCGGTAGCGCCGCGATCGATCAGGTCGAGGACCTGCTCGGCGCAGACGGCAGCGGCCACCAGACGCCGGGTCGCGACATCCTCCTCCAGCCCCTCGAAACGGTCGGCCAGCCATTGCGGCACGCTGGCGCCGGTCTTGCGGGCGAAGTTCGCGGTTTGCTTGAAATTCTCGACGGGCACGATGCCGGGCAGGATCGGGATTTCGATACCGCGCGCACGCACCTTGTCGAGATAGCGGAAATAGACGTCGTTATCGAAGAAGAACTGGGTGATCGCCCGCGTCGCGCCGGCATCGACCTTTTTCTGGAGTGCATCGATATCGTCGTCGAGCGAAGCGGCTTCCGGATGCTTCTCCGGATAGGCCGAAACGGTAACCTCGAAGTCGCCGATCCGCTTCAGGCCGGCGACGAGGTCCGAAGTCTGGTCGTAGCCTTGGGGGTGCGGCTCGTAGGTCGTGCCGAGGCCGCCGGCCGGATCGCCGCGCAGGGCCACGACATGGCGCACGCCCGCATCCCAATAGGAGCGGATGACCTCGTCCACCTCGGACCTGGAGGCCGAGACGCAGGTCAGATGCGCAGCCGGCTTCAACCCGGTCTCCTCGATCATGCGCTTGACGGTGGCGTGGGTGCGCTCGCGGGTGGAGCCGCCGGCGCCATAGGTCACCGAGACGAAGCTGGGGCCGACCGGCTCGAGCCGGCGCACGCTCTCCCACAGCGCGACCTCCATCTCCTCGGATTTCGGCGGGAAGAATTCGAAGGAAACGCGCGGACGGCGCGAGCCGTGGCGGCTGGGACGGAAAGCATTCATCACGCAACCTCGAGATTGATCGTGCGGACCGGCGGATCGGCCTGGACGCGCCGGTCGCGGCCACGCCAGAGCATGACCGGGAGCTGGCCCGAGCCGCCATCGGCAAGGGTGACTTCGCGGGAGATGTCGCAGGACAGGCCCGCTTCGGAGAACCAGGCGGCAATCTGCTGGCGGGAGAAGCCCAGCCGGCGATGCGCATGCTCGGTTCGCAGAAATTCCATGTCGTGCGGCGCGAAATCGACGACGATCAAGCGACCTTCGCGCGCCAGCATCGCGGCGGCCTCGCGCACGGCTCGTCCGGGATCGTCGAGGAAATGCAGGACTTGATGGATGACGACGAGATCGAAGGTGCCGCGCGCGAAGGGCAGCGCATAGATGTCGCCCTGCCGGAGTTCGACGCGGGAAAGCCCCGCCTGCTCCAGATTGGCGCGGGCCACCGCCAGCATCGCGTGATTGGCATCGACGCCGACGGCGCGGCCGAATTTCGGCGCGATCCGCTCCAGCATCCGCCCCGTTCCGGTGCCGAGATCGAGCATCGCTCCGGGCGAGCCCTCGCCGACGGCCTCCTCGACCGCGGCCTCGACCGCATGATCGGGCACATGCAGTCCGCGCAACCGGTCCCAGTCCCGCGCGACGCTGGCGAAATAATTCTGCGCAGCCTCCGCCCGCGTCGTGCGAACAGCGGCGAGCCTCTCCCGGTCGGCAGCGAGCACCGGATCGCTCAGGTCGAGCCAGGCGGCCAGCGAGGCGGCGAAGGCCCCGCCCGGCCCGGTTTCGTCGAGCCGGAAGAAGGCCCAGGCGCCCTCACGCGAACGCCTGACCAGCCCGGCCTCGGCGAGAAGCTTGAGATGGCGCGAGATGCGCGGCTGCGATTGGCCGAGGATGTCGGTCAGGTCGGAGACCGAGAGCTCGCCTTCGGAGAGCAGGGCGAGAATGCGCAGCCGCGTCTCCTCGCCGGCCGCACGCAAGCCTGCGAGAAGCACATCGGAAGACAATGTTGTCGGCTGCCGCACCGGTTCGCGCCCTCTGCCCACACGGAAAAAGATATAAAGATATCTTTATATCGAATACACCGTTCGTGCAAGCGGATTGTCGTGCGGAAGATAGGACAGAGGTTCCTTCCGTCTCCCCTCAGGAAAAGAGAGAGTTCGGCGAAACCGGGTCGGATGGGCCATGCCTGCCGCACTTGCTGCTAGGCAATTCGATAATGCCCAGGCTCTTCGGGGCATGAGACGACGCTAAAAGGTAATCGTTGCTATCGATGCTCGGTTGCGTCACGGCGCACCAATAGAAGCCGGGCATGCGCTTCGCGAAGCCAGTGATCGATCTCGCTCGGCGGGGCATCGCCTTGCTCCAGCTGGCGCCTCAAAGCCTGCACTTCGCTTTCCGCAGCGTTCGCTCTCGCCATCGCATCCGCCGCTGCCGTCTCGGCGTGATTTGCGCGCTCCCTTTCTTCCTGCATCGCTAAAATGGCTTTGCGAGCAATTTCGTAGGCGTCGCTGGTCACCTGTTCGGAGCGCCTCTGAGACTCGCGCAGGCGCTCTCCGACGTCTTTGATGAATCTGAGGGAACTCTCCCATTTCTGGGTGACGACTCGCGCTTGGTCGCCAGTCGGTGACGGCGGATGCGAAGCGTTCGAAACCAACTCCGCGAACCGCGCAAATAATGCAACATCCCCGGAATGGGGCCCGCCTTCCTTGTCGGCGGCCTCAAGATCTTCGGAGTTCATGGCCGGCTTCACGGCAAGACGCTTGAAAGCTCGAACTCGATCGCGTTCTGCAACCCTGTAAGGTAATTCTCTGCCTCGACCGCCCGTGATTCAGCCTGTTTCAACTGCCCCCTTAGCTCAAGCTCATGCGCAGCCAATTCCTCGCATTGCGCAATTGCGGCCACGGCAAGAGCACTTGCTTCAACATTGGCCTTCTCTGCAGCCTTGGCCCGATCGTGCCAACTTCCGACAAGCGCATTCAGTTTGTCAGCCTCTTTTTGGCTGTCCTGCTTTTCTTGGGAAAGTTGCTCCCGAAGCGCCGCAATCTGGCGCCTGGCAAGCTCGTTTTCGTTTTGCAGCGTCCTGATCATCTCTGCCGCTCGCTCGACGCAAACGAGCGTCGAATGAAAGCCGGCATCCTTCTGGAGCTGTGCTGCGCGGTGGAGCGTCTTTTCGGCAGAAGCCGCTGTTGGGGCGACCAGCATCGGATATCGCATGGGTTCGTTCATGTTATCTGTGAGACCCAAATCGAGATGCTCGAAGCGGCGATCGGAATACCGGAAAGCTGCCTTTCCAACGTCACGCCACAATCAAGCCCGGCCCCCCAGCCCAGCAGATTCGCGACGATCTAGTTCTGCACCGAACTGGCCTGGATATCGTCGGGCTGCAGTTCTTCGCTTTTACCGAGCATAGGAGCAAAGGAAGCGACGACGGCGTCATGCAGCTTGCTCAGCCATGCTTCGGCTTCCACTGCCCGCGTCTCCGCTGCGCTCGCTTTCGCCTCGGACTGGGCCAACTTGTTCTCGCCGGCTGAGATGAGGTCGGTGAGGCGCTTGATCTCGGCATTCGCCTCCGTGAGAACGTCCGCCAGATGCTGCTCGAGCTGGCTGGCCCGTTCTTCGCCGACACGGATCGCCTCGCTTGCCTCTCGAACAAGCTCGAGCGCCGCAGCCCAGTCTCGCGTAACGGGCACATCTGCTTGCGCGACAGGCTGTTCGACAATCGGGAGCGCCAACGAAACGACCTTTTCGCTGAGAGGAAGCGGGGAAAGCTGACGTTGGCGGGCCGCGTGGGCGTTCAGAGCGGGAACGAACGCGGCGATACCTTTGAGCGCTTGATCGGTCACGGTTTCATCCTGGCTTTCGAGAAAGCTCTCCCGGGAAAGCGATTTCTATGGTCAAACGGGCTTGGCAGGTGCTGCAAACGGCCGGACATTGCTGCTATCGCCAGCTTGCTCGGCTTCGTGATCGATCTCGGCCTTCGCATCATCGCGCCAATGGCGGCCCGAGCGCTTCAAGGCCTCATGCTGTTTCTGGAGGGCGACCCTCGTTTCTCGCGCGATGTCGAGAGCGCCCTGCAACAGGGTTCTTTCCGAACGCTCGTTCTCGAGATCCTCGGCCAGCCGCCGGTTGCCGATCTCGAGTTCGGCGCGGGTCGCCTCATGTTTGCGCGTCAGCTCGGCGATGCGATCGGTCAAGCCCGTATTGCGCATCGTCGCCTGATCCAGCGCCGAATCCTTTGCTGCCATCGCCTTGTTGAGCATGGCGGCACGGCTATCGAGCTCGGCCCTGACGCGTTGAGCTTCCTGGAAGCGCTCGGTCTGCCGGACGAGATCCGCCTGCAAGGCTTCGACGCGGCGCTCGGCCGTCGCCCTGGCTATGGTCGCTTCCTTCAAATTGCGCTCGGCAGTCCGATGCGCCTCATCCTTCTCTCGAAGGAGACTGCGAGTCTGAGAAAGCAACTGATCGTTCGTCGCAGCACGATTCTCGGCTGCTTCAAGCTTCATGCTCAACGCAGCGCGCTCGGTCTTGTAACTGCCGACCTCGACCTCGTTTTGCGCCTCCAGACGCTCGCGCGCTTCTTTCTCGCCGATCAGATCGGCCTCGACCGTGCGCAGCCTGTGCCGGCTGGCTTCAGCCGTTCCTTCCATTTCCTTGAAGCGCTCGGTCAGATCAGAGAGATGGCGGCTCTGTTCCTCGCTCAGGATCTGCAGCTTGCGGCTGTCTTGATCGAGAATACCCAGACGTTCCCGTGCGGTGAGGAGTTCATGCTCCGATCGCGAAAGCGCTGAATCGGCGGCCTGCGCTTCCAAGCGCAGGGCCTTGTTCTCGCTAGCGAGGGCCTTGGCCAGCTCTGTCTCGCCGAAAAGCTGACGCTCCAGGTTTTCGGTCGCCATTGTCTTGTCACGCAGCGCGATCGCTTGCTCCGCAATCAGGCGCTCGCGATCCATGAGCTCGCTCTCGGCCCTGTCCGCTCTGGCCAGGGCTTCGGAAAGATCGTTGGCAACGACACCGGACTTGGAGAGCGCATCGGCCAGATCCTGCCGAACCGCCGCGAAGGATTGGCGCTCCTGCGAAAGAGAGACCTCCAGCTCGGCGATGCGCATACTGGAGCGAGGCAACTCGTCGCTGATTTGAACCAGCGGCTCAAGAATAGACGAAAAATCGTCCCGCAAGCTGCGCAGATCGTCGAGGCGATCCAGCATCGCACCGATGCGCTGCCTTACGACCTCGTCGCGCTGACCGATGGCATCCAGGGCGAGAGGCTTCGGCGCCAGCTTGGCTGGCTGATGGCTGGATAGTGACTGAGCGCCACGCGAGGGTTCAACTCCGGGCTCTCCCTGAGGCGAAGGCGCGCCCGAGAGCACACTGCGGAAAGCTTTCCACGCCATGACGCCTCACTACCCCAGTTCTGGATGAGTTCAGGCCGGAGGCCGCGGATGCGAATCGCATTCCAGAGAATACCAACTTGCAAAATCTTGAGATCGGTAAATCTCAACGAGACCCAAGCTGATAAATCTTGGAGAACGAAACACGACGCGCAGATAACCCGAAACTCTATTTTCTTTATTTGAACAACTTATAGGTATCATTAGGACGACGCTTCGTCCAGCAGAAAAAGCTCAAATTTAACTGAACGTTAACGAGATTGGTCTGGCTGGTGTTGCTGGGGCGGATTCTGAGCCTCACCGGCGCATGGGAGTGCGCAATCCTAGCGCGCCGCAGGCTCTACATCGCGGAGAAGGGCGGCCGTACCGCTGCTGGTGAGCCGGGCAAGCAAAGGTGCCGCCGTCCGACATCGTTTCGACATCGTCGAGCAGCCACCGAGTGTGAGCGCTGCCTGCGCTTCGCGCGTCCTCGGAAATGATCGAGCTGCCTGCCGCGGGCCAGGCCTGGACAGGGCCTTCGGTGCAACATGTCACGTCAAGAGGGAACGCTCAGGAAAGGCGGCATCAACGCCGATCCAGTCGTGATTTTTGGCGCGCGTTCGCCAGCGCCCCGCCGCACGCGGCCGGCGAGCCTCAAGGCGGAAGACGGGTCTCAGAGCACCTTCAGATCGCCCGCGGCCGTTTTGCCGCGCTCGGTCTTCAGCTCGAACGAAACCTTCTGCCCCTCCGTCAGCGTCATCATGCCGGCCTCTTTCACGGCTGTGATGTGCACGAACACATCCTTGCCGCCGTCCGCCGGTTGAATGAAGCCAAACCCCTTCTCAGTGTTGAACCATTTTACGGTTCCGGTCGCCATCGCCACATCCCTCGAAGCCAAAGCGTCTCAAACCAGCACGGAACGCATGGCTCCTATGCCGGCAAGGTAAGGATTGACCGAAAACCCATTCTTGTCGAGATGAAAGGGCGGGCAGCGGTCTCTTCCGTCATGCAAGATTTTGTCAGCACGATCCGTATCTTGGCGCAGGCGCGACAAGAATCGGTCAGATCGAATTCGATCGATCCGGGATCGACGACGTAGCGTCGCTCTCTTCGCAATTTCCCCGATTGAGCGATTCCAGCTCGAAATCGACGGCCATCGCCTCGCCGGGCAAAGCCTCATCTTGGCAAAATCCCGCGATACCCGCCATCGCAAGGGCAATTCGCCCCAACTAGCGAAGCAAGACCAGCACCCGGTTCCGCGCGCAGGAACAGCCAAATGCAGCTTCCCGGCGCGCTCGGATCGCTTACCGCGACAATCCGGCCGGGAAACCGGGCGTCTCCCGGCGCGATCCTTGCTAGCCTCTGGCGGACGCAACCGGCAGCCGATACAGGCCACGCCATGTCCCAAACCGCCAGCGCCGCCATGCCGCAGCAACACCGCTTCTACGAAGACCTCATCGCCCTGCCGCTGGGCACCCTGATGATCAGCTTCGGCATCGTCCTCTTCGCCAAGGCGACGGTGCTGACCGGCGGCGCGGCAGGCCTCGCGCTGTTGTTGCAATTCGCTACGGGGACGGATTTCAGCCTGCTCTTCTTCGTCATCAACCTGCCGTTTTATTGGCTGGCGTTCCGGCGAATGGGGCTGCCCTTCACGCTACGGACATTCGCCGCCGTCGGGCTGGTCTCGCTGCTGGTCTGGGCGACGCCCGGCTGGTTCCGCATCGAGGCAGTGGCGCCGCTCTACGCCGCTATCGCGGGCGGCGTCGCGATGGGGCTCGGCCTGCTGGCGCTCGCCCGTCACCGCACCGCGATCGGCGGGGTCAATATCCTCGCGCTTTATCTGCAGGAGCGCCGGGGCTGGCGCGCCGGCTGGGTACAGCTCGCCATAGACACGGCTATCTTCGCGGCCGCGCTCTTCGTGCTGCCACCGGACAAGGTCGCGCTGTCCCTGCTCGGCACGCTCGTGCTCAACGCGATCCTGGGCATGAATCACAAGCCCGGCCGCTACATGGCGGTCTCGTGACGCAGGCCGTCCGTGAGGCTGGGCGGTTGCGCCCTGCCCGCCAGCATGCGAGCAAACCGGTAAGACAAGACGGGACGCCAACGGCGAGACGAGACATGGCACAGCCCCTGACCATCGAAGACCTGCGCCTCATGGCCAAGCGCCGCGTGCCGCGCATGTTCTACGATTACGCCGATTCCGGCGCCTGGACCGAGGGTACCTATCGCTCGAACGAGACCGATTTCGCCAAGGTGAAGCTGCGCCAGCGCGTGGCCGTCGACATGACGAACCGCTCGCTCGCCTCCGAGATGATCGGCCAGCCGGTCGCAATGCCGGTCGCGCTCGCCCCCACCGGCCTGACCGGCATGCAGCACGCCGATGGCGAGATCCTCGCGGCCAAGGCTGCCGCCAGGGCCGGCGTGCCCTTCACCCTCTCGACCATGAGCATCTGCTCGATCGAGGATGTCGCGAACCACACCAGCGCGCCCTTCTGGTTCCAGCTCTATGTGATGAAGGACCGAGACTTCATCGCGCGGCTGATCCAGCGCGCCAAGGCGGCCGGTTGCTCGGCCCTCGTCCTGACGCTCGACCTCCAAATCCTCGGCCAGCGCCACAAGGACATCCGCAATGGCCTCTCCGCGCCGCCGAAGCCGACCATCGCCAATCTGATCAACCTCGCCTTCAAGCCGCGTTGGTGCCTGAAGATGCTGGACACGCCGCGCCGGCAGTTCGGCAACATCGTCGGCCATGTCACCGGCGTCGCCGACATGTCGTCGCTCTCCTCCTGGACCGCCAGCCAGTTCGACCCGCAGCTGAACTGGGACGATGTGCAGTGGATCAAGGAGCAATGGGGCGGCAAGCTGATCCTGAAGGGCATCCTCGATCCGGAAGACGCCGAGATGGCGGCCAGGAGCGGCGCCGACGCCCTGATCGTCTCGAACCATGGCGGCCGCCAGCTCGACGGCGCGCTGTCCTCGATCGAGGCCCTGCCCGGCATTGTCGAGCAGGTCGGCAACCGCCTCGAGGTCCTGTTCGACGGGGGCATCCGCTCGGGCCAGGACGTCCTGAAGGCGATCGCGCTCGGCGCGCACGGCACCTTCATCGGCCGCGCCTTCCTCTATGGGCTCGGCGCGATGGGCGAGCAGGGCGTCACCGCCGCGCTCGACATCATCCGCAAGGAGCTCGACACCACCATGGCGCTCTGCGGCCTGCGCGACATCAGGCAAGTCGACGAGCGCATCCTCGTCGGCGGCCGCGCCGGGGCGATCAAGCGGCTGGCGGGCTGACGGCTCCCCCAGTCAAACAGCCAACGACCATAGAATAGGCCCGGCGGAGCTGCTCCGCCGGGCCTTCTTCATGGGCCTTCCTTGCGGAGATCACGCTCCGCAAGGGTTCGATTTTAGGTCAGGCGCGATACCAGGACGCGAGGTTCCAGGTGTCAACGTCCCAGCCCGAATGATCGTGCGAAAGGGTGTTCGACGCGGCGACCACCTTCTTGCGCGACAGGATCGGCAGGATGACGTTGGCCTCGCAGAATATCTCGTTGACCTTGATCAGGTACGCGGCGCGCTTGGCCGGGTCGAGTTCCTTCTGGGCGGACTTGTAGGCCTCGTCCGCAGCCGGGTCGGTGTAGCGCGAGACGTTGCGGCCCAGCCACTTGTTCTCCTTGTTGGCGACTTCCCAGGAGACGAACTGGTTGAGGAAGCGCTCCGGATCGGGCTGCGGCTGCGTCGTGGTGTACATCTCGATGTCCACATACAGCTTGGTGTAGGTGTCGGGGTTGGCGACATCCGACGAGAAGAACACCGAGGCTGTCACCGACTTCAGCTCAAGGTCGATGCCGGCGCGCTGGCAGGCCTGCTTGATGATGGCCTGGACCTTCTGGCGCGGAGCATTGATCGAGGTCTGGAAGACATACTTGAGCTTCTTGCCATCCTTCTCGCGGATGCCGTCGGAACCCTTCTTCCAACCGGCATCGTCGAGGATCTTGTTCGCCTTCTCGACGCTGAACTCGTATTTCAGCTTCTCCGACTTGAACTGCTTGGGCTCGTTGACGAAGCTTGCCGTGGCCGCGCCAGCGCGGCCATAGATGAACTTCTGGATCGAGTCGCGGTCGATCAGCAGGTTGATCGCCTGGCGCACGGCGGGGTCCGACAGGGTCGGGTGCTTGGTTTTGACGCTGGAGCGCTCGCCATCGACCTCGGTCCACGGATCGGTCGTGTTCAGCGTGACGAACTCGATATCGCCGGCAGGCGCCGCGCTGATCTTGCCGCGGCCGCCCATCTCCATGCGCTTGAGGACCTCGTCCTCGACCAGCGTATCCCAGGCATAGTCGTATTCGCCGGTCTGGAGTACGGCGCGGGCCGCCGAAACCGCATCACCACCGCCCTTGATCTCGAACGTATCGAAATGCGGACGGTTGGCGACGTGATAGCTCTCGTTGCGGGTGCCGGAGAGGATATCGCCCGGCTTGAAGTCGGCGAACTTGTAGGGGCCGGTTCCGACAGGCTTCAGGTTGGCCGGAGCCTCGCGCGACTTGGCGCCCTTGTAATCGCCGAAATGATGCTTCGGGATGATCATGCCGGCGACGCCGACGAAGGGGTCGGCCCAGAACGGCGTCGGCTTGGCGAAGATCACCTTGACGGTGAAATCGTCGACCTTCTCGACCTTGATGTCCTTGTAGGCGCCGGTGGTGTAGGCGGCCGTCGCGGGATCGGCGGCATATTCCCAGGTGAAGACGACGTCGTCGGCCGTGAACGGCTTGCCGTCATGCCACTTCACGTCCTTCTTCAGCTTCCAGGTGACCGTCGTGCCGTCCTCGGAAAGGCCGCCATTGGCCTTGGTCGGAACCTCGGCCGCGAGCTGCGGGATCAGGTTGCCTTCCTTGTCCCAGCCGGCGAGCGGCTCGTAGAACACGCGGGACGCGATCTGGTCCTTGGTGCCCGAGGCGAAATGCGGGTTCAGCAGGGTCGGGGCCTGCCAGAGCAGCATCTTCAGCGGCCCGCCGCCACCGGCCTTGGTCGGCTTGTAGTCGAGCGTGGCATTGGCCATCGCGACATCGTTCCAGGCGAGAATCTGGGTCGCGATCGGCGCGGTGATGCCGAGCGCCGCCATCCTCTGGATGAAGGAGCGGCGCGACAGGCCGCCTTCCTTCAGATTCTGCACCATACCCTGGATATACTGGCTAGTCATAATCAACCTTCACGTCATGGCAGCAAGAACACGATCAATAACTTGACCAGTTCAAGATCGGATTTATCAGCTCCAAGGCGCAGAATTGCTTTGGACGCGACTCTGGTCCTAGGGCCGCTGCCTTAATCATAACTTAAGTCGTCAGGAGAAGGCCGCATGGCGGACCCGCTTGGCACTCGGGGCACCAGTCGGATTACGCTGATCTCCGACGCTGAAACGCTGCGAGATCTTCCCCATGGTCAGGACAACTCATGGAGACCCGTGGACGTCTCGATCTGCGCCCGATAGCGCAGCTCCGGCCCATGGCTGACGACAGGCCCACGATCCGTTCCCAGTTCCTGCAACAGCGCCACGAGCGCCTCGGCCTGCGGATGCTCCAGCGAAAACCCGCGCAAGCGGGCGCCCAGATCCGCGATCGACGCCATGGAGCGCTGCTTGCCGCGCCGATCGATGATCGAGGGAGCCGCCCCGCCCCATGGCAGCGAGCCATCGTCCGGAATGGCGAAGTCGAAGACAGGGGCACCCATCGGCAAGCCCACCTTGCGGCCGAAGGTCGCCTCGCGGCCCTTCAGCACATCGTCGATCCGTTCGGTCCGGGCGACCCAGCCGCGCAAGCGATGGCCGGCATCCCAATCCCGCCGAACCTGCTTCTCGTCGTCGAGGCCGAACCAGCGCGCCCGACCGGGATGCGTCCCATCAGGATCGAGCGCGACGATCTCCAGATAGACGGACTCGCCGAGCTGGAGCAGGTGGTTATGGGTGCCCATATAGCCGTGCCGCTGGCCAAAGGGCACATCGAGGCCGAGACAGTCGCGCACATGCGCGACGCCTTCCACGAGCGTCGGGGCGATGACGGTGAGATGGTCGAGGGTCAGCATGCCTGCAGTTCAAGCCGGCGCGCGATTGCAGTCCAGCGCCCGGGATGCCGAACCGCCCGCCACGCAGAGGCATTCTTGAAGCGATACGTGAAAACCCCGCGGACCTTGCGGCATCGCGGGGCTTTCCGCTTCAGATATCGAGCATTCAGCGCGTGAACTTCTTGTACTGAATGCGCTTCGGGATGGTCGAGTCGATGCCGAGGCGGCGCTTCTTGTCCTCCTCGTACTCCGCGAAATTGCCCTCGAACCACTCGACATGGCTGTCGCCCTCGAAGGCGAGGATGTGAGTCGCGATGCGGTCGAGGAACCAGCGATCGTGGCTGATGATCACGGCGCAGCCGGCGTAATCCTCCAGCGCCTCTTCGAGCGCGCGCAGCGTATCGACGTCGAGGTCGTTGGTCGGCTCGTCGAGCAGCAGCAGGTTGGCGCCGGACTTCAGCATCTTGGCGAGGTGGACGCGGTTGCGCTCACCGCCGGAGAGCGAGCCGACCTTCTTCTGCTGGTCCCCGCCCTTGAAGTTGAAGGCCGAGCAATAGGCGCGGGAATTGATCTCTTTCTTGCCGAGATAGAGGATGTCGTTGCCGCCGGAGATCTCCTCCCAGACGTTTTTCTTGTCGTCGAGCGAGTCACGGCTCTGGTCGACATAGCCGAGCTGGACGCTTTCACCGACCCTGATCGTGCCGGCATCCGGCTTCTCGACCCCGGTGATCATCTTGAACAGCGTCGTCTTGCCCGCGCCGTTGGGACCGATCACGCCGACGATGCCGCCGGGCGGCAGCTTGAACGACAGCCCGTCGATCAGCAGCTTGTCCTGGAAGCCCTTCGACAGATCCTCGAAATCGACGACATTGTTGCCCAGCCGCTCGACGATCGGGATGATGATCTGGGCGGTGTCCGGGCCCTTGTTGTTGGCCTTCTGGACGAGTTCGTCATAGCGCTGGATGCGGGCCTTGCTCTTGGCCTGACGGGCCTTCGGCGAAGCGGCCATCCATTCGGACTCGCGTTCCAGCGTCTTCTGGCGGGAAACGTCCTCGCGGCCTTCCTGCGCGAGGCGCTTCTGCTTCTGCACGGACCAGGCCGAGTAGTTCCCCTCATAGGGAATGCCCTGGCCGGGCAGCGCAGCGCGTCCATCGCCTGGTCGACCTTGGAATCGAGATCCCACAGGCCCTTGGCCTCGATCTCGTCCTGGAGATTGGTCATCTCGTCGGCGGTCTCGTCCGAATAGTTCATCGCGAGCTCGTTGTAGCGGTCGAGCACCGCCTTCTGCGGGGCGACGCCCAGCATGACGTTCTCGCGAACCGTCAGCTCTTCCGCCAGCTTCGGCTCCTGCGGCAGGTAGCCGACGCGCGCGCCTTCCGCGACCCAGGCCTCGCCGGTCCATTCCTTGTCGAACCCGGCCATGATCTTCAGCAGGGTCGACTTGCCGGCGCCGTTGACGCCGAGCACGCCGATCTTGGCGTCGGGGTAGAAGGACAGGTGGATGTCCTTCAGCACCTGCTTGCCGCCCGGATAGGTCTTGGACAGGCCGCGCATATGATAGATGAACTGACGGGACATGGGGCGAGCGGGCTCCGCTTTAAGGCGCTGCGACAGGGATGTCGGGAAATCTGGCCGCTATGTAGCGGTGAGCCGCGCCGCCCGCAACCGCCTGCCGGTAAGGCCACCCCTCTTCACGAATGCGGTAGCGGCACTTCCGGCGCCCTTCCCCCGGCCCGGCTTTTGCCTGAAGCTCCCATGGCCTGAACGATGCCGGAGCCCGCCGATGAGCCTGCCCGCCGTCCCGTTGCGTCTGCTTGCGAGCTTCGCCTTCGCGCTGCTGTTGGCGCCTTCGGCCCGCGCCCAGTCGAACGAGCCCGGCTGCCGGCCGGAAATGGCCAGCCTCGGTTGGCCGATCCACCGGATCCAGTTGGCCAGGGACGAAGCGAAGCTCACCTTCGTCGGCCATGCCACCTTCCTCATCGAGACGCCGGGCGGCGTCAAGATCGCGACCGACTACAACGACTATGTCCGCCCGCCTGTGACGCCCGACATCGCCACGATGAACAAGGCGCACTCGACGCATAATTCGCGCAACCCCGATCCCGCCATCAAGCATGTCCTGCCCGGCTGGGAACTCTACGGCCGGGGGGCTGCGCAGCACGATCTCACGCTCGGCGATGTCCGCGTCCGCAACGTGCCGACCAATATCCGCACTTATGAAGGCGGCACCGATTATGACGGCAACTCGATCTTCGTCTTCGAGATCGGCGAGCTTTGCATTGCCCATCTCGGCCATCTGCATCACCCGCTTGAGCCCGGCCATCTGCGCGCGCTCGGCCGGGTCGACATCGTGCTCTTCCCGGTCGACGGCAGCTACACGCTCGATCAGAGCGGCATGCTGGACGTGCTGAAATCGATCCAGGCGCGGGTGATGATCCCCATGCATTTCTTCGGCGGCGGCACGCTGAACCGTTTCCTCGCCAGCACGCAGGATATCTGGCCGGTCGAGCGCCGCGAGCAGGCCACGATCACGCTGGGCAAGGCGACGCTCCCGGCCAAACCCACTATGATCGTCCTGCCCGGTCAGTAGAGCCGGCGTTAACGCCTCGCTGAGGCTGATCTCAGGCTTTCCTTGCCGTTGCGGCAGATCGCGGCATGCTGTCGGCAATCGGGAGACCGCTTTCATGCGTCGCATCGCCGCTTTCACTTGCCTGCTGGCGACCGCCACCTTGCTGCCTCTTCAGGCCGAGGCGGCCAGGTTCCGCTTCGGAGGGCGCAGCTCCGGCGCGTCGGCGAAGACCAGCCGCAGCGTCATCGTCGTGCCTGGCGCCGCCTTCGGCGCGAGCCGCGCGCAGGACGCAACCGGCCAGCCCGAGCGGATGCCCTTTCCCTCCGCGACCGCGCAAAGCGAGGAGCCCGTGCTCCTGCGCCTCTCGGCGAACGGCGAAGCCAGGAAGCCGTGGTGCCAGACCGACGTCGTGGTCAACGGCTTCTGCATGATGAACTGAAGGCGCCCCCGCTCAGACGCGGCTGACACGCCCTTCCAGCGGATAGGCCGGATCGCTGTAGCCCGGCGTCGAGGGGTGGCCTGCCGGCACCAGCCGGTCGACCAGCGCTTCGTCCTCGGCGTCGAAACCGGCATCCAGCGCCGCAAGATACGCCTCCCATTGCTCGAAGGTGCGCGGGCCGGCGATCGCCGCCGTGACGAAGGCGTTGTTCAGCACCCAGCGCACCGCGAACTGGATCGGCGTCAGCCCCTTGCGCGCGGCATGCTCCTTGATCGTCTGCGCGATGATCAGGCTCTCCTCGCGCCACTCCGCCTGCATCATGCGCCGGTCGCCGCGCCCGGCGCGGGTGCCCTCCGCCGGCGCCTGTCCCGGCGCATATTTCGCGGTCAGAACGCCACGCGCCAGGGGTGAATAGGAGGCCACGCCCAGGCCGAAATGACCGCAGGCCGGCAGATGCTCGACCTCCGGCATCCGGTTCATCGCGTTGTAATAGGGCTGGCTGACCACGGGGCGGTCGATGCCGAGCTCATCGCAGAGCCGGCAGATCTCGGCGAGGCGCCAGGCGCGATAGTTCGAGACGCCGAAATGCCGGATCTTGCCCTGCCGGACGAGATCCGCGATCGCGTGCACCGTCTCCTCCAGCGGGGTCGTATGATCCTCCTTGTGGAGGTAGTAGATATCGATCGTCCCGGTGCCGAGCCGGCGCAGGCTGTCCTCGCAGGCGCGCATGATCCAGCGCCGCGACAGCCCGCCATTCATCGGCCCCTTGCCCATGGGGTTCGCGACCTTCGTCGCCAGCACCCAGTCATGGCGATCGTTCGCGATGGCCCGGCCGGTCACTTCCTCGGACCGGCCCTCGTTATAAGCGTCGGCCGTATCGATGAAATTGATGCCGGCTCCATGCGCGCTGTCGATGATCCGGCGCGACGTCGCCTCGTCAGTCGGGCCGCCGAACATCATCGTGCCCAGGCAGAGCGGCGAGACCTTGAGGCCGGAGCGGCCGAGACGGCGGTAATCCATGGCTGATATCCTCGAACGGGGTGACCGACCCTGCCGCAGCGCCGTGCCCGAGGCCAGCGCCCGACGCGCAGGCGCGCCCTGCATCGAAAGGCCGTCGGCAAGGAAATGCTTAATCTTTCGTGACAGGGTGATGCGTCGTCACAAGGCCACCCGATGAATCTCGCCCAGCTCGTCAAGAGCCAGACCCTCGCCACCCTGCTGCAGGCGCTCGACGCAAGCGGAGAGCTGACGGCTGGCCGGACGGTACAGGCGCGGCTGACTTCGCTGGAGCCGGACGGCACCGCGACCGCGGTCATCGGCGAGACCAAGGTCGCGCTCGTCCTCGCCGGCCCGCAGGCCAGGCAGGCAGCGCTGCAACCGGGCGCCACGCTGCTGCTGCGGCTCGACCCGCCCGAGCAGCCCGGCGGCGACCTGCGCGCGACGCTGGTCGAGGTTCGTCCGCCCTCGGCATCCCCATCCGCGCAAGCCCAGCCGCAACCGCCCGAGGCGCTTCCTCCGGCCCAGGCCCTCCCTCCGGCTCAACCGGCCGCTCCCCCGGCTTCAGCATCGGCTCCCGTGCGTGCGGTCCCCGCGGCTGCGCCCGTTCCCGCGCTGCAGCCTGGCACAATACCGGCAACCGCACAGGCCGCGCACCCACCTTCACCGGTGGCAATGCAGCAGGCCCTCCTGCAGCAAGCCCTGCAAACGCTGGGTCTCCCGGCGGCGCCCCCCACTGCCACGCTCCCGGGCGGGACGGGCATCTCGCCCGCGATCGCCGGCGCCGCCAATCCTGCCACACCAGCGACGGCTGCTACGGCTCCCGTTCCTCCCGCGATCGCGCGCGCCGTCGCAGGCCCGCTGCTCGGCCCGTTGTTGCAACGACAGGACGGCCTCGCCCCGCTCTTCGCCAATCTGCGCGCCTTGGCACAGGGCTCGATTGCGCTGGCCCTGCCCAAGACGCTGACTCCCGCCGTCCAGCAGGTCCTGGCCCAGGCCGTACCAGCCGAGCGGCAAGCGCCGACGGCGACGAGACTGAAGGAAGCCTTCCAGACCTCCGGGCTCTTCTTCGACGCACGGCAGGCCGCGGGGCTGCCGGTACCGAGGCAAGGCGATCTCAAAGCCGGGCTGCAGGCGCTGCGCGAAACCTTGCTGCCGATCGTCGACGCTCTCTCGCCGGACCCGAAGGCCGGCCGCCAGATCCAGGCTGCGGACCAGCAGGCCGACCTCGCTTCCAGCGACCAGCCCACCCGCCTCGCGCCGCCGCGCCGGGACGGGCCGCTCGCGCCCCAGCCCGCGGTCGAGCCCTCGCTGGCGCCGGGCGAGAAACCCCTCGCCATCGCCGAGGCCCTGCTCGATCAGACCGAGGCCGCGCTCGACCGGATCAAGCTGACGCAATACGCCTCGCTGCCGCTCGAACCCGCCCGGCAGGACGGCACGCAGCCGGCGCAGCGCTGGCTCGCCGAGGTCCCGCTCGCCTTTCAGCAGGGCATTGCGATGCTGCCGCTCCAGGTCGAGCGCGACGCCCCGCGTCGCGATGCGCAAGGCGTGAGCCCGCCAGTCTGGCGCATCCGCTTTGCGCTCGATGTCGAGCCGATGGGGCCGTTGCAGGGCGTCGTCACCTTGCAGGGCCGCGATGTCGGCGTCTCGATCTGGGCCGAGCGCGAGGAGACCAGCCAGCTCCTGCGCGGCGCGGCACCCGGCCTCGAAGGCGCCTTGCTCGATGCCGATTTCGCCAGCGGCGCCATCGATATCCATACCGGCCAGCCACGCGTCATGCAGCCGACCGCCGGCCAGTTCCTGGACCGCCTGTCATGAGCGCGCCGCAGCCGCCCCGGATCGCCGTCGCGCTCGAATATGACGGGCATGGCGCACCGCGCGTCACCGCCAAGGGCCGCGGCGAACTGGCAGAGCGCATCGTCGAGACCGGGCGGGAGCACAACGTCGCCGTCGAGCAGAACGCGATCCTCGCCCAGGCGCTTTCGGCGGTCGAGCTCGACGACCAGATCCCGGAAGAACTCTACCGGGCCACGGCGCAGGTGATCGCCTTCGTCCTCTCCCTGCGCGGCGAATGGCGCCGGCCGAACCGGGACGGCCATCGGCCTTGAGCACGATCGTCGTCAGGCGCCTCGGCCCCACCGCATACGCGGAGCTGGGGCCGGTTTTCGCGGAGCTTGCGCGCCATGCGCTCGAGCCCAATCCGCATATGGCACCCGCTGCGATCGTGGCGGCGACGACGCTCGTGCCGGAAGGGGAGATCGTCGTCCTCTGCGCCTGGCGCAGTGAAGCCCTCGATTTCGAGCAGCTCGTCGGCATCTGGGCCTTCCGGCGCGTGAAGAGCTGGCGCAGCGGCTTTTCCGCCGCTCTCGCCGCGCCGCTCGTGCCGCTCTACGAGGTCTCCTCACTGCCGGTGCTCGACCGCGACCACGCATCGGAGGCGGCCCGCGCCCTGATGCGCTATCTGCTCGCCTCGCGCGACCTGCCCCATCGTCTGCTGCTGCCGCTGCTGCCGCTCGACGGCCCGTGCTATGCCGCCCTCGCCGAGGCCTGCCGCCAGACCGGCAGCGCGATCTCGACCTATGAGCGCTGGATCAGGCCCGTGATGATCCCGCGCCCGGATGACAGTTTCGAGGCCTATCTGCGCCGCGCGCTCGGGTCAGGCTACAAGAAGCGCATGCAGCAATTCCGGGCCGTGGCGAAGCAGGGCGCCCTGACCTTCCGGCGCAATCGCGGCCGCGGCGCACTGGAAGCGCTCCACGCCTTCCTCGTGCTGGAAGCCTCCGGCTGGAAGGGCGAGGAAGGTACGGCCATCGCCTGCCTGCCGGCTGATACCGCCTATATCCGCCGTCTCGCCGAACTCTGCGCCCATGACGACACCCTGCTGATCGACACGCTGCTGCATGACGGCCGCGCCATCGCCATGGGCCTGCTGATCGAGAGCGGCAACCGCCGGCATTTCATCAAGATCGCCTATGACGAGACGCAAAGCCGTCATTCACCGGGCCGTACGCTCGCGATCGCCATGCTCCAGGCGGATTTCAACGGCACGCCGCCCGCCTTCTTCGATAGCGGCGCCGGCGAAGGCGTCGATGCCGGCACCTATGTCTGGGGCGAACGCCGCGAGATGGCCAACGCCGTCATCCGTGTCGGTCCGGGTCGGGCTGGCGCCACGCAGATGGCGGCCTTCAGCCGGATGTGGCTGCGGCGCCTGCGGGATTTCGTCCGAGCCCGATCCGCCCGAGCAGCCAGCGGCCGACCTCCGGCTTGAAGTGCAAGGTGTC
The DNA here is from genome assembly GCA_004144595.1 of Hyphomicrobiales bacterium. Lineage (GTDB taxonomy): Bacteria > Pseudomonadota > Alphaproteobacteria > Rhizobiales > Beijerinckiaceae > Allobosea. Next base: position 13,075 of record SEEM01000013.1, on the reverse strand, counting down.
GAGCCAGTAGCGCGACGACGCCTTTCCCGGATCGAAATCCTCGAACGGATGGCCTGAGACGAAATCGTGAAACGGCAGGCCGCGCTGCGCAGCGAGCGTCGCGATATCCCGTCGCCAGGCCGAGAGCTCGGGCGCGCGCCCGCCATCTGCAACGAGCTGCCGCTGTACCGCGCTCATCGGCGACAGGACGATCGTGACATCGCGCGCTTGCAGCAGGTCGAGCGCCCGTTCGAGATGCGAGATGTCGTCGGGACGATAGACCATCGCCGCGATGTTCTGCTCGCGGGTGACCTTGCCCACCAGCTCCGCATCGAAATCCGGGGTCTGCTTGTAGCCGTCGCCGTACCAGAGGCCCGGCTCCGTCCGCAAGGCTCGCGGCCCGCGCAGATTGTCGATCGCCTTCGGATTCAGCACGACCGAGACCAGCGCTTCCGAGCGCCCGGAGGCCGTCGCGAGCTTGCGGTCGATCGGCGGTGGCGGCGGCCAGGACGTGAACATGAAATAGTCGAGCTCGATCACGACGCGTCTGACGCTGCCGACATCGACGGCCAGCGCCGCGAGCGTCGGGATTTCCCGCGCCATCAGCGCGGAGAAGCCGGCATTGTAGACCTGGCCCCCTGCGGCAGAGACATCGCGAGGATCGAGGCCGCGATAGACCACCGACGAGCCGATCAGCAGCGTCTGTGGCTTCAGCCGCGCAATCTGGAGGGGCTTGATCAGGCGCATCTCGACATCGAGCAGGCGGCTCGCGCCGACGCCGTCATGTGTCCAGGGCGGGGTGTCGCGAAACACCCAGTAGGGATCGCGCCAGAGCGTCAGCACGGTCAGAAGTCCGACCGCCAACGAGACCGTGGCCGCGAAGCAGGGGGCAAAGCTGCGTGGCTCGGCGGAACGGGACAAGGCGGCTGCAAGGCGCATGACGCTGCGCTACCAGATCAACCCGGTGCTGGCGAGGCCGGCTTGACCGTCCATCCGGCCCGCCGATACAGCAGGCCACCCGCAGGAGAAAGCCGATGACCGCGACTGCCCGGATTGGAATCGTCACGGTCTCCGATCGTGCCTCGGCCGGCATCTATACCGACGAGGGCGGCCCGGCCATCGATGCCTATTTCCGCAAGGTCCTGACCTCGCCCTGGGAAGCGGTCGCGCGGGTCATCCCTGACGATCGCGCCGTGATCGCGCAGACTTTGCGCGACCTTGCCGACACGGAAGGCTGCTGCCTGATCGTCACCACCGGAGGCACCGGCCCGGCTCCGCGCGATGTCACGCCGGAGGCGACGGAGGACGTCATCGAAAAGCCAATGCCCGGCTTCGGCGAATTGATGCGTCAGGTCAGCCTCGCCAAGGTGCCGACCGCGATCCTCTCGCGCCAGACGGCGGGCATTCGGGGCAAATCGCTGATCGTCAACCTGCCCGGCCGCCCCCGCGCCATCGCCGAATGCCTCGATGCGGTGATGCCGGCGATCCCCTATTGCATCGACCTGATCGAGGGGCCGTGGCTCGAAACCGACCCGGCGGCGATTGCGGCGTTCCGGCCGGGAGCGAAGCCGAAAGCCTGAACGGCTAGCCGGCCGCCAGCTCCCGCCCGATCGCCTGCACGAGCTGCGGCGAGAGCGGATCGGTCGCGGCCGGAAAGCCGCCGAGCAAAGCGCCGTCTCGCCCGATCAGGTATTTGTGGAAGTTCCAGCGCGGTGTGTCCGCCGGCTTCTCCGAGGCGGCCCAGCGATAGAACGGATGCGCCTCCGGCCCGCGCACCACGCTCTTCTCGACGAAGGCGTAGGTCGCGCCATGGTCCTGCCTTGCAGCCTCGGCAATCGCCGCACCGTCGAGCGGCTCCTGCCCGCCGAAATCATTGCTCGGCACGGCGACGAGCATCAGCCCGCGCGCCTGGTAGCGCTGCCAGAGCTGCTCCAGCGTCGCCATCTGCCCGGCATAGCCGCAGCGCGTCGCGGTGTTGACGACGAGGATCGGCCGGCCGCGATAATCGGCCAGCGGCATGCGCCCGCCACCCGGCTTGTCGAAGCCGAAGGCATGGGCGCCTGTGAGGGCTTGTGCCTGAGCCGCGCGGGAGACGAAGCCGGTAGCGGCGGCACCGGCGATCCCGGCCACGATCTGGCGACGCGACGGCAGCATGGCTTCCCTCCGGTCCGACGATCGAACGGGTACCATCATGCCTGAAAGCGAAAAGCCCCGCAGCTGGCCGGCGCGGAGCTTCGCTTCACGATGGCGAGACCGCAAAGCCTCGGCAGGCAATTCTCAGCAGGCGAGGACCTTCTTTACGCGCACTTCGAGATCGCGCAGTTCGTAGGGCTTCACGACGTAATGGTCGGCGCCGTTGGTGGTCGCCTCGTCCATCTTGTCGACCGAGCGCTCGGAGGTCGCCATGATGATCTTGATCTGGTTCAGCTCGGGCACCGAGCGGATGGCGCGCAACAGGTCGATGCCGCTCATGCCGTCCATGTTCCAGTCGAGCAGCAGCAGGTCGTAGCGCTTGGTCTGCATCTTCATCAGGGCCTCGCGGGCGTTCTCCGCCTCGTCGATGTCCTGGAATTCGATCTGCTTGAGGAAATAGGTCGCCAGGCCGCGCATGCTCTTCTGGTCGTCGACCACCAGGATGCGGTATTCGCTTCTGGCCTTTGACATCTTACTCTCCTTACGCGGTGCGCAGGTTCGGCTTCTCGCCGATCAACTGGCTGACCGCGGTACCAATCTGTGTGAGTGGAACGACCCGCTCGGTCGCCCCCAACTCGAAGGCCGCTTTCGGCATCCCGTTTACCACGCAGGTCTCCCCGCTTTGGATTAACGTCTCGGCGCCGGCTTTGCGCATGGCTAACAAACCGTCAGCGCCGTCGCGCCCCATGCCGGTGAGCAGGATGCCGACCGCATGGCTGCCGGCGCTGCGGGCCACCGAATGGAACATCACGTCGACGGACGGCGAATGACCGCTGACCAGCGGCCCCTCGCGCAGCACGCAGACGAATTCGCCGCGGCGCTCCTCGATCTCGAGATGGCGCGGGCCGCCGGGCGCGACGACCGCCATGCCGGGCCTCAGCCTGTCGCCGTCGGCGGCCTCATGGACGTCGAGGCCGGTCGCGGTTGCCAGCCGGGCCGCGAACTTCGCCGTGTAGCCCGGCGGCATGTGCTGCACGACGACGATCGGCAGCCTGAGATGGGCGAGGTCGCGCATCACGGTCTGCACGGCCGGGACGCCGCCGGTCGAGGCCCCGATCGCGATCAGCGAGGTCTTGCCGCTGCGCGCCGGGGTCACGGCCGCACGGGCCGGCGCAGCGGCACCGAGCTGGGCCACCTGCCGCGCGGCGGCGAGCATCTTGCGGCTGCCCGCGGCGCGCTGCAGGCCGGCGACGAGGTGCTTCATGAAGCCGTCGAGCGTATGCGTCGTGCCGTCGGGCTTCTCGATGAAGTCGATCGCGCCGAGTTCCAGTGCCTGGATGGTGTTGTCGGCGCCCGGCCCGCCGAAGGCCGAGACGATCAGCACCGGCAGCGGGTCCTGCTTGAGCACGCGCGCCAGGAGCTTGAGGCCGTGCCGGCCCGGCAGTTCGAGATCGAGCGTCACGACATCGGGCCGCAGTTCCTGGATCTTGTCCCAGCCTTCTTCGGCGCTGCCTGCGATGCCGATCACCTCGAAGCCCGGCGCTCCGTTGATGATCTGCGTCATCAGCTTCTGCATCAGGATGGAATCGTCGACGACGAGGACCTTGACCGGAGCTCCGGAGGATGCCGCGATAGCCATCACCAGACCTCCACTTCACCGGCCACCGGCTGCGTCTTGAGCCGGTTGAGATAGGCGATTTCCTGCTCGTGGCCGCTGTCGCGCGCGGTCGGCTGGACATGTTGCACCCAGGCCCGGCCCGTCGAGGGCTGGTAATGGATGCGCCGCGAGCGCGTGCCGCCGACATCGCGCGAGACCACCGGAATGCCCTCGACCTTAAGGAACTCGTTGACGAAGGCGATATTGCCGTCGCCGATCGCCAGCATCGTCGCACCCGAGAGCACGCGCGCCCCGCCGAACACTTTCGCCTCGAAATTGCTCCTCTTGGCGCCGCGCTTCAGCAGGTCGTTGATCAGGACTTCCATGGCGGTGTCGCCATAGCGCTCGCCGGCACTGGGATCGGCATTGCCGTTGTTCTTCGGCAGCAGGAAATGGTTCAGGCCGCCGACCCCCGCGATGGGATCGCGCATGCAGACCGAGACGCAGGAACCGAGCACCGTGGCGACGATCTCGTCCTTGGCGGAGGTGATCTCGTGCTCGCCGGGCGCAACCGTGATGATCGTCGCCTGGAAACGGGGATCGAAATAGCGGCGGGAGGACCGGGAGACGCTCATGCAGTCCTCTCGTAGATGGTGCGGCCGATCAGGCGCAGTTTCGGGTGCGGCTGCGGCAGCGATTCCGAATGCCCGAGATAGAGGAAGCCGCCCGGCGCCAGCAGCGTGACGAAACGGTCGAGGATCGAGGCCTTGGTCTGCGTGTCGAAATAGATGAAGACGTTGCGGCAGAAGATCACGTCGAACGGGCCGCCCATCGGCCATTTCTCGATCAGGTTCAGGCGCTTGAAGGCGATCATCCGGCGCAGCTCCTCGACGATCCGGGCATCGCCCCGCCCTGCCCCGCTCTCAAGCTTGAGCAGCGGCTTCACATCGCCCGGCAGCCGTTCGAAAAGCTCGGCCGGATAGATGCCGGCCTCGGCCCGCGTCAGGATGTCGGTATCGATATCGGTCGCCAGGATCTTGAAATCGACGTCGCTGCGCGGCCCCATCACCTCGCGGCAGGAAGCGGCGATCGAATAGGGTTCCTCGCCCGAGGAGCAGGCCGCCGACCAGATCCGGATGCGGCCGCGCCGGCCACCGCGCTCCTGCAGCAGGCGCGGCATCACGTCCTTGCGCAGATGGTCGAAATGGTGGCGCTCGCGGAAGAAGGCGGTGTGGTTGGTGGTCACCGCATTGATCAGCTCGGGTAGTTCGCCCGCCGCCTGCGGCGTCTTCAGGAAGGCGCAGTACTCCGCGACCGAGTTCATGCCGAGCGCCTTGACGCGCCGCGCCAGCCGGCCGCGCGTCATCGCCTCCTTGTGCTCGCGGATGACGATGCCGGCCTGCTCGTAGACCAGCGTCGCGATGAACTTCATGTCGTCGCGCGTCAGCGTGACGTCGGCCATGGCGGGCTGGGTGAGCGCGAAGGGATTGGACGGGGCTGTTCTGTTCATCTCTCAAATCCCCATGCGGCCGCCGGCGGCCACGCGGCGCGGCGGTGGCTGCGGCATCGTCCGCGACGGTTGCGTCGCTGCCGGCGCCATGTTGCGCCGCGGCGGCAGGGCGCCACCGGACGCGGCATGGCCAGCGCTGAATGCTTCGATATAGGCGTGCAGCGCCGCCGCCTGATCGGCGAGTTCGGCCGCCGCCTCGGCATTCCGCCCGGCCAGATCGGCGTTCTGGCGGGTGCCCTTGTCCATCTTCGCGACGCTGCGCCCCATCTCGCTCGCTCCTTGAGCCTGTTCTGCGGTCGCCGTGGAAATCTCGGAGACGGTCGTCGAAACCTTGCCCGCCGCAGTGACGATGCGCTCCAGCGCCGTGCCGGTTTCGCGAACGAAGCCGACGCCTTCCGCGACCTGCCCGTTCGACGACGCGATGAGGCCTTTGATGTCCTTGGCGGCCTGCGCGGAGCGCTGTGCCAGCGAGCGCACTTCGGACGCGACCACCGCAAAGCCCTTGCCGGCATCGCCAGCCCGCGCCGCCTCGACGGCGGCATTCAGCGCCAGCAGATTGGTCTGGAAGGCGATCTCGTCGATGACGCCGACGATCTCGGCAATCTTCACCGACGAGCTTTCGATGCGCTCGATCGCACCGACGGCGCGGGTGACGACACCTTGCCCGTGCTTCGCGACGCTCATCGTCTCGCCGGCGATGTCGCCGGCCTCGCGCGTGCGGATGCTGCTGCGCCCGACCGAAGCCGAAACCTGCTCGGCCGCGGCCGAGGCTTCTCCCAAATCCGCTGCTGCCTGCCCGGCGCCCGCCGCAAGCTCGGCGGTCACGGCATCGACCTCCGCCGCAGCACGCGAAACCCGTCCCGCGCTATCGCGGATCGTCGCAAGCGTCGCGCCGATATGACCGAATGCGTCGTTGAGGCTGTCCTGCAGGAAACCCAGGCTGCCCTGGCTGGTCACCGGGATCTGCCGGCTGAAATCGCCGCCGGCCACGCCCGCGACGGCATGGGCCATCTCGTCGAACGTAGCTTCGAGCAGCGTGTTGATCCGGTTAAAGCCTTTGACCGCGTGGCCGAGCGGCAGAGGCTGCCCTTCCGACGACAGGCGGTGGGAAAAGTCGCCGGCCTCGGCCGCCTCGACCAGGGCCACGATTTCGGCAGCGAGCTTGAGATCGCCGGTCATCTCGCGCCATTCGACGGCGGTGCCGAGGCTGCGGCCGTCGCCATGCGTCATGGCGTTCAGAGTCAGGCAAACCGTGCGACGGCCCAGCGTCAGGCGCACCGGCTGGCCGCTGAGCGGCTGATGCTCGCCCTGCACGCGCTCCATCACGCCGCCCAGCATGTCCTTGGCCGAACAGCCCGGAAAAGCGACGCGAAAATCCTCCTGCGCCTCGCCGAAGAAGCGCAGCAGCGCCTTGCTGACATAGACGACACGACCCTCAGGATCGCAGAGCATGACGCTGGCGCGGCCATGGTCGAGCGCAGCGCGCAGCCTTTCGGCTTCCTGGCCCTGCTCGTGGATCGCCGCCAGCGCGCGCGCCAAATCCGCACCTTCGCCGGAGCCGGATGCGTTGGGCAGGCTGACATCGCCGCCCTCGGCGAGACGCGCCGCAGCCGCGGCGCCGCGCGCGAGCGGTCGGGCCGCGCCCCAGGCGGCCACGCCGCCGAGCAATGCGACAACGGTCACTGAAGCGGCGCCGAGAGCGGGCGCGCCGGCGACCGCTGCATAGGTTGCCAGGCTCCCGGCGAGCGCCGCCGAACCGGCGGCGAGCAGCGGCAGGCTGACCGAGAGACGTAAGAAGGGGCCGAGCGCGCTGCCCATGAGGTTCGATCGTTTCTTGTTCTCGCCCGCTTTTTGAACGCTACGCTCGGGCTGGTCTCTAGAATGCTCAGGCGGCCCGGCTGGTCTTGATCTGGGCCTCGGCGCCGCCGTCGCGGATCACGGCCGCGAGGTCGAGCAACGCCACGATGTCGGTGTCGAGCAGGACCAGACCTTCGATCAGGCCGTGCTCGTCGCGCTCCAGGTCCGGTGCGGGGCGAACAGCCGAGACCGGCACATCCACGATGTCCGAGACCGAGTCGACCAGCAGGCCGGCGGTCTTGTCCTCGACATCGACGACAACGATCACATGGGTCGCGGTCGCCTCGGTGGCGCCGAGCCCGATCGCGGTGCGCAGGTCATAGACCGCGAGGATGACGCCGCGCAGGTTGAGGACGCCGCGCACATGCGGGGCCGCATGCGGCAGCGGCGTCGTCGCCTGCCAGCCCTTGATCTCGCGGACCATGCCGACATCGATGCCGAAGGTGCGGTCGCCGACCTTGAAGGTCACGATCCGACGCGCCGCCGACTCGGGCTGCGCCGACGAGAAGTGCTTTTCGCCGAGTTGGAGGCTCATGGTCATCCAGCCATCTTGAGGTCAGATTGGGGGGAACGGCTGCCGGAGGCGGCAAGCCGCAGCATCGAATCGATATCCAGGATCAGGGCGACGAGGCCGTCGCCGAGAATCGTCGCCGCCGAGGCACCGTTGACCGCGCCGTAATTCGCCTCGAGGCTCTTCACGACGACCTGCTGCTGGCCGACGATCTCGTCGACGGCGATGCCGACGTTGTTGCCGCGCTCGGTCTCGGCGATGATGACGATGTTCTCGTTGGTCTGGCCCATCGAGCCCATCACGTCGCCCAGCCGGTAGAGCGGAGTGACCTCGCCGCGCCAGCGCAGGACTTCCTGGCCGAAGGGCAGGCGCTCGATCGGGGTCGAGGCGAGATGCTGGGTCTCGATCACCGAGGCGATCGGGATGACGTAGCGGTCGTCGCCGCAGCGGATCACCATGCCTTCGAGCACGGCGAGCGTCAGCGGCAGGGCGAGCGTGAACTTGCAGCCTCGGCCAGGCTCGGAATCGACGCTGATGCGTCCGCCGAGCGATTCGACGTTCCGGCGCACCACGTCCATGCCGACACCGCGTCCCGAGACGTCGCTGACGACCTCGGCCGTCGACAGGCCGGCGGCGAAGATCAGCTGGTCGATCTCCTCGGGCGCGAGCTTCTCGTCGGCGCCGACGAGGCCGCGCGAGCGGGCCTTGGCCAGGAGCCGGTCGCGGCCGATGCCGCGCCCGTCATCGGTGACGGAGATGACGATCCGGCCGGCGCGATGCTCAGCGACCAGCTTGATCGTGCCTTCGCGCGGCTTGCCGGCCTCGATGCGATCGTCCGGCGTCTCCAGTCCGTGATCCATCGAGTTGCGGATCATGTGCGTCAGCGGATCGGCGAGTTCCTCGATGATCGTCTTGTCGACCTCGGTGTTCTCGCCTTCCAGCACGAGGCGCACTTCCTTGCCCAGCGTCTGGGCGAGTTCGCGCACCAGGCGCGGCATGCGCTGGAACACGGCCTTCACCGGCTGCGCGCGGACCGCCATGACATGGTCCTGCAATTCGCGCGTCTGGCGCGAGAGCGTCAGCATGCCCTCCGCCGTCTTGGCGTGGACGTCATAGGGCAGCGCGCGGACGCATTCGACCAGCATCGACTGGGTGATGACGATCTCGCCGACCAGGTTCATCAGCTTGTCGATGCGGTCAAGATCGACGCGCACGCTGACCGGCTGGCGCTGCCGCGCCGAATTGTCGGCCACGGCCGGAGCACGCGGGGCCCGGCTGGCGGCAGGCGCCTCCGCGACGACGACCGGCGCGGGAACGGCAAGCGGCACCGGCTGAGGCTGGATATCGGGCTCGCTCGCCGCTTCCGGAGCCGCGCCGAGCTTGGCCAGGATCGCGGAGAGATCCGCAGCGACCGTGCTGGAAACCTCGGACTGGGGCGCCGGCGCCTCGGCGATCTGCTGAGATTCGGTGGCGACCCTCTCGGCGACGGCGATCTCGAATTCCTCGTTCGCGAGGCTGAAATCGAAGCGCCCGTGCAGATCCTCGACCGATAGCTCGGTGCGCAGGTCAACGTCGAAACGCAGCCAGCAATCGCTGACATCCAGGCTTTCCAGCGGCGGCACCTGGCTCAGGTCGCAGCGGATCGAGACGATGTCGGCGGCCGGCAGCGAACCCAGGACGACGCGCGGCTCGATCACGCGCCGGAACAGGTCCTGCTCCGGCATGATGCGCAGCTGCACGTCGCGGCCGGGCTTGCCTGCGGGGGGCGCAGGGGCGGCGACGGGCTCGTCGTCCCAGCCATCATCCGAGGCTGCGGGCGCGGGAGCCGCCGTCTTCGCCTCGACCATGGCGAGCAGGTTGCCGAGCGCAGCGATGCCGATAGGCGCATCGCTGTTGGCGGCAGGAGCGACCTGCGCCGGAGGGGGCGCAACGGGAGCCGGCGGCGGCGGCGCGGCGACGGGCGCCTGCGGTTCCTTGCCGACCTGCTCGAGCGCGGCCAGGAGATCGGGCCGCTCGGTCGCGATCTCGTCGTTGCGGGCGGCCGACACGAGATCGGCGACGGCGTCGGCGCAGCGCAGGAAAAGCGTGAACGGCGCATCCTCGACGGCGACGCGGCCGGATCTCAGATGATCGAGCGAGGCCTCGAAGACATGCGCGAAGCCGACCAGCTCCGTGCAGCCGAAGGCTCCGGCGCCACCCTTGATCGAGTGAATGGCGCGGAAGGCGGCATTGACGTCCTCAGGATCGACGGAGCCCTCGTCGAGAGCCTGGAGCTTCTGCTCCAGAGCGCCAAGGAGTTCTTCGCATTCCTGGAAGAAGGTCTGCTTGAGTTCTGCCAACGGATCCATCGGCCGACCTTCAGTTCTGGTAGCGCGCGACGAGGCCGAGCAGCGTGTTGGGTTCGAAGGGCTTGACCATCCAGGCGCTGGCGCCGGCACGGCGGCCTTCCGCCTTGATCTCGGCTCCGTTCTCCGTGGTCAGCACGATGATCGGCGTGTTCTGCCCGGCCGGGCGCGAGCGGCAGGCCCGGGTGAACTCGATGCCATCCATGATCGGCATATTGAGATCGGTGATCACCAGATCGGGGCGGAACTGGTCGAACTTGCTGAGGCCGTCCTCGCCGTTCTCGGCCTCCGCCACCTCATGCCCGGCATTGCGGAGCGTCAGGCTCAGCAGACTGAGCAAGGTTTTGGTATCGTCGATCGCCAGGATTTTCATGCCTGTCACTCCAGAACGAGAGCGCTGTGAGCGGCATCGAAGCCGATCGCCCGCAAGGATTCGCGGCATTCTTCGGAAGCCGCCTTGAGCGTGACCGAAAGCCCCCGCGCGGCGGCGCTGGTGGCTGCGGAATGGAGAAGCTGTATCCAGAGGCTGGGCAGGGCCCCCGCCTCGGCGCATTCGACAGCGATGCTTTCCCGCTGTTCCAGCGCCACCAGAAGCTGGTTGCGGAACGTCGCGGCCTCGGACCGGCCGAGGAAAGGGGGGAGCGAGACGGTGATGACCATGAAGGGCGACCCAGGATTGCGTCCGGAGCATCGCGTCAAACTGGTAAAAACTTCGCTAAATATGTTTAGGCGCGTCAATACTCTTGGCGATTTCGCGGCAATTGCGGCACGAACGCGGACCCATCAGAACATGCTGTTGCTGATCGCGCGGGGAACCAGCGTGATCTTGCCCGTCGCTTCCCTGTATTTCCGGGGCACGTTGATGACGCCGGACAGGTGCAACCAGAGATTGTTGGGCGAGATCGGCTTGGTGATGATCTCGTGCGCGCCGAGCTTCGCCGCCTGGACGACTGAGCGCCGGTCCGGCCGCTCCATCATCACCAGCACCGGCGCCTTGGCGAAGGGCGAGGTCCTGAAGGAGCGGATCGCCGCCAGGCATTTGATGCTGTTGCCCTCGGGCATGTCCCAGTCGAGGATGACGATGTTTGGTTGTTTCTGGATGAAGGTGGAAGCAGCCGAAGAGAGGTCCGACGCCTCGAAGATGCGGTTGAGCTGCGCCTGATACAGCATCGTGCGCACGATCCGGCGGTAATGCGGGCTCGGATCGATGAGCAGCACCGACAGGTTGGGGAAGGAGGGCGCGATATGCATGACGCGGACTCGGAAACTCGTTCACTCAACTCGACAGGGTCGGCACAGGCCGGGCAACAGGACTAGACCTTGAGGCCGAAGCGGAAGGCGCCCCAGTGCCGGCCCCTGACCATGATCGGCGCCGAGAGGTCCTCCATCACGAGAAACTGCCCGCCGCCCATGTCGCGTCGGTAGCTCTGCAACAGAAACGGCTTGCGGTTCCGGGCGGCGGCCGCCCCCGTGCGGTCGTCGAAGATTCGCCGGTTGCGGCAATTGGCGTTGTTCCAGACGGGGTCGCTGCCCTGCGGTTGCGCATATTTGCGGTTATGCGTCGGGAGGAAGCCGTTGCGGTCCACCGCCGCGCAGAACACGATCCGCCCGTTCGAAGTCAGGAGCTCTTCCTGGAGGGGTGGCAGCAGCCGGTCGGTCAGCGCGACGAAGCGGGTCATGTGCTGGACCGGGTCCGAGCCCGGGATTGGCCGATAGGCCTCGTCGAACAGGTCCGCGAGCCCGATCTCGCCGCGCAGCAGCGCCGCCTCGAACAGCTCGCTGATCTGGCTGGCCGTCTCCATGGCGGTTGCGATCAACTCCGACTGGGCAGTCCTGACGCCTGAAGCCGCGATCGAGCCGAGAATGCCCTCGCTGATCGCCACCAGCGCCTCGGTGCGCTTGCCTGCCTGTTCGAGATTGTCGGTCGAGGCGTCGACCCCGCTCACCAAACCCGCGAGGTCCGCCCCCGCCTTTTCGCAAGCCTCGGCATTCTCCCGCGTCGGCCGCGACACCGCCTCGATCTCGCCGATCAGCTCGACGACGGAGCGCCCGAAGCTGTCGAACTCGCCGATCTGCAGCGAAATATTCTGGCTGCCCGCCTGCGCGCGCTGCGCCGTCTGCGCGTTCTCCTGGCTGCGGCGGGCAACCGCATCGACCGCCTTGACCAGGAGGTCGAGCTGGGCTGCGCTCGCCGCCGTCGCCTGGCGGGTCTGCTCCGCCAGCGTCTTCACCGCGGCGGCGATGACCGCGAAGCCCTTGCCGGCCTCGCCGCTGCGTGCCGCCTCGACACCGGCATTGATCGAGAGCAGCTGAATTTCACGGGTGATTGACTGGATCGCATCGCTCGATGCCCGCGCCTTGTGGGCATCGCCGACCGCCTGCGCCAGCACCTGCGACATCGACTGTGCCTCCTGGGACAGGGTCTCGATATCGGCCTGCGCAGCATTGAGCCCGAGCCGGACCGACTTGGTCACGCGTTCGAGACCGTTACGGACGCCCGAGGCAGCCGCCTGCGCACCCTCGGCTGCCTGTCGGATCGCATTGTTGGCTTGGGACACCTGCTCGACCGCCCCGACGACGCGGCGCAGGCCCGCCGTCTGCTGGTCGAATTGCTGCGTCACGTCTCCGACGCGCCCGGCGATGTCGGTGATCTCGGCGCTCAGCTTGCCGAAACGGGCGGCGATCTCGCGCACGGCGCGCTCGGCTCCGGCCTCTGCGGGCTCGCCATCCGGGCCTGAGGCCACCGCGCGAACGGGCAGGTCGAGCTTGCGAGCCAGTGCATGCATGGCGGGACGCCCCTTCAACCCGGGAGGATTTCTCACGGAACCGTAGAGAAACGCGGTAAATCGCCGGTTAAGAGGCGGTGCGGGTGATTGCCACGCTTCGTATACAAGCTGGAATTGTGATATTGCCCTTGGGTCAACGGCTACGCGCGGCCGTGCTACACCAGCCTCGATAGACGGCGGACCCGCAACGGGACACGCGCGTTGAACCAGAAGCAAACACGCTCGAACGCTTTCCGGAGGAATTCAATGACCGCAATTTCCGCCGTCTCCCGCCGTGGCCTGATCGGCCTGGGCGCTGCCGCGCTCGCCATCTCTGCCGCGCCGCGGGTCTGGGCGCAGGCCGCCGCCCCCGCAGCC
>SEEM01000177.1 GCA_004144595.1 Hyphomicrobiales bacterium | reverse complement strand
TGCGCCGGATCGCGACGCCGGAGGATGTGGCGGGGCCGGTGCTCTTCCTCGCCAGCGACTGGAGCCGCTTCGTCACGGGCCAGGTGCTCCATGTCGATGGCGGGCTGGTGATGGCCTGAGCGGCAGCGATCACTCCGCCTTCTTGCCGGCGGCGTCGAACTGCTTGAGATAGGCCAGCAGGTCGGCGACGCGCTTCTCGTCCTTGAGGCCGGCATAGATCATCTTGGTGCCCGGCACCTTGGCGCGCGGGTTCTGGATGTATTCGGCGAAGGTAGACTCGTTCCAGGTCAGGCCCGAGTTCTTCATCGCCTCGCTGTAGCTGTAGCCCTCGCGTGTCCCGGCCTTCTGGCCGATGACGCCGTTCAGGGCGGGGCCGACCAGGTTCTTGGCGGTTTCACCGACCTGATGGCAAACGCGGCACTGGGCATAGATCTTCTCTCCCGCCGCGGCATCCTGGGCGCGGGCGGGCTGGGTGGCGGCCGCCAGCAAGGCGGCGCCGGCGAGGACTGCGAATTTCATCTTGGGAGATCCTATGGCTTCGGAGCGAAGGGGCTGACCCAGCCGCCGCCCTGGGCCGGCGCCTTCGGCGGGAAGGCCTGCGCGAGATAGTCGAGCAGGGTCTTGCGCATGTCGGGATCGGGCTCCGGCATGCCGTGCTTCGCCGTCATCCAGTTCAGCGTTTCGTCCCAGCGGGCGCGATCCATGCCCTGCCGGCCGACGACCGTCATCGAATGGCAGGCGATGCAATAGCCGAAGGTCTCTTCGCGACCGGGGAAATCCGGCAGCGCCTCGGGGGTTTCCTCCTGGGCGAAGCCGGCGGAGGGGGCGAGGAGGATGGCCGCGAGGGCGGCCATCCGAAGCGTTTGCGCGAACACCACTCAGCCCACCAGGACCGCGATGCGATGCAGCGGGTTGGAGCCGTAGCCTTGCGGGTTCCAGTTGGTCGCGACATGCGGCTGGGCGACGCCACGGGAATCGGTCGCACGGGCCCAGAGCTCGAAATAGCCATCGCTCGGTAGCTTGAGCTTGCCGGTCCACCTCGCCCAGTCATAGCGATTCTTCGGCTTGGCCAGCTTCATGGCATGCCAGCGCTGGCCGGCATCGAAGGAGACCTCAACCTTCGCGACTTCGTGGTCGCCGGCCCAGGCCGCACCGCGCAAGGCGACTTCGCGCGTCGCGGCCGGCAGGCGGGCGCCGTTGGCGGGCGCGCTGATGATCGAGCGCACCGGCATCGAGGTCAGGTCGGCGAAGTTGGTCTTGCCGTCGGCATTCGAGCCGGGAACGATGGGTAAGGTGGGCACGCGATAGGAGGTGCCGCCCATGCCCTGCCCGTCATGCGGCGTCGCCCGGACGAGGATGCGGTTCAGCCATTTCGACGAGAGCGAGGCCGGCCACCCGGGCACCACGAGGCGCAGCGGGCCGCCATGGATATGCGGCAGCGGCTCGCCGTTCATCGCCCAGACGATCAGGCAATGCGGCTCCAGCGCCTTCTCGATCGGCATGCCGCGCGAGATCGCGTCCTTGTTGGTGTCGCCGGAGAGGTGCGGATCGGCACCGTAATGGCCGGTGAATTTGGCCGAGGACTTGAGACCCGCCGCTTTCAGCACGTCGGCGAGGCGCACGCCGGTCCATTCGGCGCAGCCGGCGCCGCCGTTGGTCCACTGGTTGCCGCGCGCGGCCGGGGTGTAGAATGAGCGGCCGTTGCCGCCGCATTCCAGCACCATCCGGAAGGTATGCGGCTTGAAGCGGGATTTCAGCTCCTTGACCGTCAGCGTCAGCGGCTTGTCGACCTCGCCCTCGATCTTGAGCTGCCAGCCGTCGACATCCTTGATCGGCTCCGGAATCTGGCCGTTGTTGCGCACGAAGAATTTCGCGATCGGCGTGGTGTCGTCGTCGAGCAGGTTCGCGGGCGTCTCGGCCACGAGGGGGCGGTCGCCGAGCAGGGTCAGGCCCTGGTCCTTGCCGGGATAGTCGAAAGGCTGCGGCCCCTTGGGCGGCGCCGCGGCCGGGGCAGCGCCCTGCGCGGCGGCAGGCGAGATCACGGATAGGCGGGGCAGGCCGCCGGCAGCCAGGCCCAGCGCAGCGAGGCTGCCGCCGAGCAGAAGACGTCGCGATGTACGGGGGGTGTCAGGAGCGCCTTCGGCAGGCAAGGCATCAATCGCGGCTGCGCCATCGCGCAGGGCTGCTTCGTTGAGCATGGCGTTTCTCCCGAGGACATATTCCTCGTTGGAGACGACGCAGCGCGGCTTCGATTTATTCCAACCCGAGAGAAACTTTTTTCAGCCGAGGCAGGCGGAGCCGACGCTGCGAGCCTCGGCCAGCGCCGCGACCTGCTCGCGCGGAACACCTGGCTCGTCGCGTGTGATCCTTGCAACGAGGGAGGCGATGCCGTCGAGGCGGGCGGGATCGATACCGCGACCGAGCAGGGCATAGCTCGCGCGCTCTCCGCGCCAGGCGCGGATCGCGAGGCCATCGCGATCCTGCACCGCCGGCTGCGGCGGCAGCGCCGCCTCGACCGGCGCGATCCAAAGGCCGACGCGGCAGCCATTCGGGCCGACATAGCCGGCGAGCATGCCGCCGCCACCGCGCCCCGCCGGATCGAGCGAGAGGTGCACGAGGCGCAGCGACGAAAGCGACAGGTCCGGCAAGGTTCCGGCCTCGGCGCCGGCGAGCTCGACGCCAAGGCGCGGTGCCGGACCGGACGGGGATCGGGCGAGCCAGAGCTGATGCGCGGCTATCGCGGCGGACAACGACGAGCCCTGCGCCGTCCGATGGCCGATGCCGAGCGAGGCCGCGCCAATCAACAAGGCGAAGCAAGCGGCGACGGCCCAGGGCAGCCAGCGCGCCTGGCGGGGCCGAGCCTGCGGCAGCAGGAAGGGCGGCGCCTCCGGCACGGGCGACGCGGCTTTTAGCGTCGCGCGCAGCTTCGTCAGTGTCGCGACCTGTGCGGCCGCCTCGCGATCATCGGCCAGCGCCGCCGCGACCTTCGCGGTCATGTCGGGCTCCAGCTCGCCATCGACATAGGCGTTGAGCGTGGCCCAGGAGAGGAGATCGCGGTCGGTCACTTAATCGCTGGCTCGTTTGCGCTGTCGCGCCGCGAAGGGGCGGATGGCCCCGCCCTCGATCGCATTCAGAAGCAAAAGCCGCGCCCGGCTGAGGCGGCTCATCACGGTTCCCACGGGCACGCCCAGGATATCCGCCGCCTCGCCATAGCGGAAGCCGGCCAGATCGACCAGTTCGATCACTTCGCGATGAGGCTGGTCGAGACGCTCCAGCGCCTGCCTGACCGTGATGACCGCGATCATCCGGTCGTCATGCCGCCATTGCTGGTCTTCCAGCGCCGCCTCGGCCGCCCGCGCTCCGGTCTCGCCGCGGCGGTGCTCGTCGATCCAGATATTGCGCAGGATCGCGAAGAGCCAAGCCCGGACACGCTCGCCGTCCTCCGGCGGTGCAGCTGCCAGCGCCTTCGTCGCGCAGGACTGCAGGAGATCGGCCGCGCCTTCGCGGTTGCCGCTCAGGCGCAGCGCGTAGGAGAACAGGCGCTCCCAGTTCTGGCGCAGGGCACGCTCGACGATGACTCGCAAGGACGACGCCCTCCGCAGCGGGTTTGCTGTGTCTATCGCAGCCGCCGGGCCGCTCCAAACCTCGCCGTGGCGGCGCCAACGAAAAGCCCCGCCGGCTGGGCTGGCGGGGCTGGTGTCCGTGCAAGGCTCGCGATGGCCTGGTTCAGGCCAGATCGGCGCGGTCGGCGTTCATCACCTTGGCCCAGGCCGCGACGAAGTCGTCGACGAATTTCCGGGCGTTGTCGTCCTGGGCATAGACCTCGGCATAGGCGCGCAGCACCGAGTTCGAGCCGAAGACCAGATCGACGCGGCTCGCGGTCCACTTCACAGCGCCGGTCCTGCGGTCGCGGATCTCGTAGAGCCCATTCGCCGCAGGAACCCAGGTGCAGGTCATGTCGGTAAGGTTGACGAAGAAGTCGCTGGTCAGCGCACCGACCCGGTCGGTGAACACGCCATGCTTCGTGCCGCCATGGTTGGTGCCGAGCACGCGCATGCCGCCGAGCAGCACCGTCATCTCCGC
>SEEM01000176.1 GCA_004144595.1 Hyphomicrobiales bacterium | reverse complement strand
GGGCCAGACCGACAGCGACGATCCCTACGAGCAGGCCGTCGCCGTCGTCCTGAGGGACAAGAAGGCCTCCACCTCATACATCCAGCGCCGCCTCCAGATCGGCTACAACCGCGCCGCATCCATCATGGAGCGCATGGAACACGAAGGCATCGTCGGACCCGCAAACCACGCCGGAAAACGCGAGATCCTCGTCGAGAGCCAGAATCAGCACGACGAATGAGGCTTGCGACGCCCCGTGCCCTTGCAGGCACAGGCACCAGTCCTCAAATTGCCATGACGATGCTGCAACCTCGGCAGCGAACCAGGCGTTGAGACGGCAGACCGGATCGGGAATTCTCCGATCTTCCGCGCCAGCGATCGCCAGGTTTCGGCAGGACTGGCCGCAGCATAAGGAATGGAGCAGCCTTGCTCGACAGATTGACCCCAGGCGTTCGGGCTTCGGTTCTGGTGACGACATGTGTCGGCTGCTGCTTACTCGCGGCCGGCCCTCTGGCGGCTCAGCCACTCCAGCTCCAGCCGCCGAAGCCAGCTGCCGCGAAGCGGGCAGCACCGCGCCTCGTGCTGCCACCGCCCCGGCCGGCAGGGCTTGGCGAGGCGCGCGTCGCGGCGGCGGAAGCGGTTGCGGTTCAGGCTGCCGCCGCGAACGCCTCTGCCGTGGCAGCCCCCGCGGCTGAGGCGGCGAAGCCCGTTGCCACTCCTGCCAGGAGCAAGCAGGCCGCTCCTGCGACGCAGGAAGAAGCCGTCGAGCGGTTGAACGCCTATCTCAACAGCTTTCAGACCCTGCAGGGCAATTTCATCCAGCACGCGTCCAATGGACGGCGGCTGGAAGGGCGCATCTATATCCAGCGCCCCGGCAAAATGCGCTTCGAATACGAGCCGCCGACGACCACGGAAGTGATCGCGGACGGCACCTCCGTCGCCATCCGCGACAAGCGCCTCGCCACGCAGGACCTGTATTCGATTGGCCAGACGCCCCTGAAGTTCCTGGTGCGCGAGAAGATGGACCTTGCGCGCGAAGGCACGCTCAAGGGCGCCAGCGTCGATGGCGACCTGCTGACGGTCCGGCTCGAAGACCGTTCGACGCTCGGCGGCACCTCGAAGATCACGCTGAAATTCGATCTCGTCGCCAACGAGCTCCGGCAATGGATCGTGGTCGATCCGCAGGGCTACGAGACCGCGATCTCGCTCTACAATCTCGACACCCGCCGCCGGCCCGATCCTCAGAATTTCGTGATCGACTACCAGCGCAGGCTCTGACGACGCGCGGCAGGCCGTTTTCGGCTTGCCTTTTGCGCCCCGGCAAACCAGTTTCCGGCCTCCTCCCTGCCGGAATCCTCGCGTGCAACTCACCGTCACCAGCTGGAACATCAATTCCGTGCGCCTGCGCATCGGCATGGTCGGCGAATACCTCGCTACCCACGCCCCCGACGTGCTCTGCCTCCAGGAGACCAAGACGCCGGACGAGCAATTCCCCGCCAAGGCGTTCCATCAGTTCGGCTACGTCCATCAGGCCTTCATCGGCCAGAAGGGCTATAACGGCGTCGCCATCGTCTCGAAATTGCCCTTCAGCGAGAAGGAGGCGATGTCGATGTGCGGCCGCAACGACGCCCGGCACATGACCGTGACGCTCGACAAGGCGGCCGGCGCCGCCGCCGGCATCGCCATCCATAATTTCTACATCCCGGCCGGCGGCGATCTGCCCGATCCCGAAAAAAACGATAAATTTGCCCATAAGCTCGCCTTCCTCGACGAGATCGGGGCCTGGGGCGTGACGAAGAAGCCGACCGACCGGCCGGCGATCCTGCTCGGGGATCTCAACATCGCGCCCTATGAGCATGACGTCTGGAGTCACAAGCAACTCCTCGACGTGGTCAGCCACACGCCCTTGGAGACGACGACTCTGGAGAGGCTGCGCAGCGAGCTCGGCTGGACCGACGCGGCCCGCACGCTCAGGCCCGAACCCGAAAAGCTCTATTCCTGGTGGAGCTATCGCGCGCAGGATTGGGCGGCCTCGAACAAGGGCCGCCGGCTCGACCATATCTGGCTCTCGGACGGGCTGAAGCCGGCTTTGCGGGACCTCACCTTCCTGCGGGAGGCCCGCGGCTGGGAGCGCCCCTCCGACCATGTCCCGGTCACGGTGACGCTGGAGCTCTGACGAGGCGACGCGGCCTTCCATGCGGCGCTGACCCCTCCGTTATGCCGGGCTGTCCTAGCCGTCGGGCGGGCGCGCATGGCGCCGCCGCGATCCGGGCCGCCCGCCAACCGCACTCGTCATGAGCGGGCGGCTTATTTCCGGTCGATCGCGTTGAGCGCTTCCTGAACAGTCGCAAGCTCGCCGACGAAGCCCCGCAGCCGGTCGCCGATCACCCCAGCGATCGCCTCGGCCGAATCGGGAGATTCGCCGAGCACGCGCCGCATCACGCTACGCGGAAGCCGCATCACCTGCGTAGGCTCGCGCGCGATCGCGGTGACCTGGCGCGGCACCGAGGTGAACAGCGCAAGCTCTCCGATCATCGCGCCCGGCCCGACGACCTCGCTCGCGGGTTTGCCGTCATCCTTCGTCGTCAGCGCGACCGCGCCGGACACCACCAGCACGGCACCGTCGGAGGGCTCGCCCGCCCGGAACAGCACGTCGCCGGCGCGCAGGATTCGGCTTTCGGCCGCGAAGGCGAGCAGTCTCAGCGCATCGCGATCCATCAGGCTCAGCAGCGGCTGCCGGGCCAGCAGAGCCATGTCTTCGTCGAGTGCCATCCGTCAGGGATTCAGCCGGTAACCGCCGGCATCGGTGACCAGCAGCCGGGCATTGCCCGGATCGGGTTCGATCTTCTGGCGCAGCCGGTAGATATGGGTTTCGAGCGTATGGGTGGTGACCTGGCTGTTATAGCCCCAGACCTCCTGCAGAAGCACCTCCCGCGCGATCGGCTTGCGGCCGGCGCGATAGAGGAAGCGCAGGATCGCGGTTTCCTTCTCGGTGAGCTTGGTCTTCGAACCCTTCTCGCTGACGAGCAGCTTCGACCCGGGGTGAAACGTATAGGGGCCGACCTGAAAGATCGCGTCCTCGCTTGCCTCGTACTGCCTGAGATGGGCGCGGATGCGGGCCAGCAGCACCGCGAACTTGAACGGCTTGACCACATAGTCGTTGGCGCCAGCCTCGAGCCCGAGCACGGTATCGGCATCGGAGCCTTGCGCGGTCAGCATCACCACCGGGCTCTTGAAGCCGTTCTTCCGCATGACCTTGACGGCCTCTCGCCCATCCATGTCGGGCAGGCCGACATCCATCACGGCGAGGTCGACACGATCTGCCTGGACAGCCTTGATCGCCGCCGTCGCGTTCTCGGCCGTCGACAGCCGGAACTCTTCGTAAAGCGCCAACTGCTCCGACAATGTATCGCGCAGGGTCTGGTCGTCATCGACGAGCAGGATATGATGGACGGCGGACATGAATGGATCGCTCGCACGCAGGGATTGCGGCAACATGAGCCTGCTGAGTCGTCATCGCAAGTGAGGCCGCCTGGAATTCCCGTGAGAAACCGATCGAACCCCTCAGCCGCGCCGCATGGTGGACCGCGCAATCTCACCGCTTTGCGCGTCTTCGCCTCGGTCCATGACCGGCGCAAGGGCTTCCTCGTTGCCGGCGGCGCCGTCTTCCCCTGTGCGCTCGGCCGCTCCGGCATCGCAACCACCAAGCGCGAGGGCGACGGCCATACACCCCGTGCGAATCTGCCTTTGCGCAGCGTTTTCTACCGGGCCGACCGGCTTCCCCGCCCTCGCACCCTCCTGCCGCTGCGGCGGATCGGGCCGCGCGACGCCTGGTGCGACGACCAGGGAGATCGCCGCTACAATCGCCTGATCGACCGGCCGCCGGGCGAAGCCGAGGAGCGCCTGCAGCGCGAGGATCATCTCTATGATGTGATCGTCGAGCTCGGCTGGAACGACCGGCCGGTGCAGCGCGGGCGCGGCAGCGCAATCTTCTGGCACCTCGCCCGCGCCGGGTTCACACCTACCGCCGGCTGCGTCGCAGTCGAAGGTGGCGTGTTCGCCAAGGTGTTGCCGCGGCTGGCGCGCCATTGCCGGATTGTGGTGAGGTAAGCTAGGACCGTCCCCGAGCACCGTCTCGACCATCC
>SEEM01000175.1 GCA_004144595.1 Hyphomicrobiales bacterium | reverse complement strand
TGTGGGGAGCAGATGCGGCGGCTCGACCGGCTGGAGATACCGTATACGGTGACGCCGGGCGTGCCCGCCTTCGCCGCCGCCGCTGCCGTGCTGAAGCGCGAACTGACCTTGCCGGGCGTGGCGCAGTCGCTGGTGCTGACGCGCACCTCCGGCCGCGCCTCGGCGATGCCGGACAGAGAGAAGCTCGCGATCTTTGCCGCTTCCGGTGCGACGCTCGCCATCCATCTCTCGATCCATGTCGTCGAGCAGGTCGTGGCGGAACTGACGCCGTTCTACGGCGCCGATTGTCCGGTCGCCGTCGTGTTCCGCGCGACCTGGCCGGATGAGACGGTGTTGCAAGGCAAGCTCGCCGATATCGCGGGGCAGGTCCGCGCCAGCGCGCTGGAACGCACAGCGCTGATCCTGGTCGGCCCTGCCCTGGCTGCCGATGATTTCGGCGAAAGTGCGCTCTACTCGGTCGATTACGACCGCCGCTTCCGGCCGCGGGGCGGGCCATGAGCGCGCGCGGGCTGCTCATCGCCGCGCCGCGTTCCGGCTCGGGCAAGACCACGATCACGCTCGGGTTGCAGCGGGCCTTGACGCAACGCGGCCTCACCGTGCGCGGGCTGAAATGCGGGCCTGACTATATCGACCCGGCCTTCCACGCAGCAGCGACAGGTGCGCCCAGCGCCAATCTCGACAGCTACGCGATGACGGACGGCCTGCTCGGCCGGATCGCGGGCGAAGCAACCGATGCCGCCGATATCGTCATCGCCGAAGGCTCGATGGGGCTGTTCGACGCCGTGCCCGGTCCCGAAGGGCATACCGGTGCCGGCGCCGATATCGCCGCGCTGACGGGCTGGCCGGTCGTGCTCGTCATCGACGTCTCCGGGGCGGCGCAATCGGTGGCTGCGGTGGCGCTCGGCTGCAAGCTCTACGATCCGCGCATCCGCATCACCGGCGTGATCCTCAACAAGGTCGCGAGTGCCCGGCATGAACGGCTGGTGCGACAGGGGATGGAGCGGATCGGCCTGCCCGTGCTGGGCGCGCTTCCGCGCGAGGCGAGCCTGATCCTGCCGGAGCGCCATCTCGGGCTGGTCCAGGCCGGCGAGACTGCAGACCTGCATGCCCGGCTCGATGCGCTGGCCGAGGCGGTCTCGAAAGCGGTCGATCTCGATGCCATCCTGGCTGCTGCCGGACCAACCCTTGTTCCGGCAGCGCCCGATAGCGGAGCCCCGCCTCTGCCCGTGCCCGGACGGCGCATCGCGATTGCCCGCGATGCGGCCTTCTCCTTCATCTATCCGCATGTCGAAGCGGGCTGGCGCGCCGCCGGTGCGGAACTCGTGGCGTTCTCGCCGTTGCGGGACCAGGGGCCGCCGGACGATTGCGACGCATGCTGGCTGCCGGGCGGCTATCCCGAACTGCATGCCGGCACGATCGCGGGCGCGCGTCGCTTTCTCGACGGGTTACGCGGTTTCGCCGTGACGCGGCCGGTGCATGGCGAGTGCGGCGGCTACATGGTGCTCGGCCGTAGCCTGACCGATGCCGATGGCGTCGCCCATGCCATGGCTGGCCTGCTTTCGGTCGAGACCTCCTTCGCCAGGCGGAAGATGAACCTGGGCTATCGCCGGGCGGTCCTGGAAGCGGATGGACCGCTCGGACCGGCCGGCTCCGCCCTGACCGGGCATGAATTTCACTATGCCAGCATCGTCGCGCAAGGCGACGACCCGCCCTTCGCGGTCGTAACCGATCCGCACGGCTCGCCCCCCGTTCCCGCCGGCAGCCGTCGCGGCCTCGTGACGGGCTCGTTCTTCCACGCCATAGCGGCAGCAGGTCCGGCGTGAGCCGGGCGCCTTTCTTCGACGAGGGCTTCGCCCGGCAATTCGAGGATTTGCTGCGCTGGCGGCGCGATGTGCGGCGGTTCAAACGAGACGCGGTTCCGCATGAACTCATCGACGCGCTTCTGGCGCAGACCGGGCTCTCGCCGTCCGTCGGGCATGCCCAGCCCTGGCGTTGGATCTCCGTCACGGAACCGACGCAGCGCACGGCCGTGCAGGAGAGCTTCAGCCGCTGCAATGCGGATGCGCTCGCCTCCTATGAAGGCGATCGGGCCGCGCTTTATGCCCGGCTGAAGCTCGAAGGCCTGCGGGAGGCGCCCGTGCAGTTCGCCGTGTTCTGCGACCACGGCACCGCGCGCGGCCATGGCCTCGGCCGGGCGACCATGCCGGAAATGCTGGATTACTCGGTGGTCGCGGCGATCACGCAGTTCTGGCTCTCGGCGCGCATCCACGGGCTCGGCCTCGGCTGGGTCTCGATCCTCGAGCCCGGCGCGATCGCCAAGGCCCTCGAGGCGCCGCCGGCGTGGAAGCTCGTCGCCTATCTCTGCGTCGGCTGGCCGGAAGAAGAATGCGACGAGCCCGAGCTGGTCCGGGCCGGCTGGGAACGCGGCTGAGCCTCGCCATCCCCGATTGACGCATCGTCGTTCTCAGACATCACCGGAAAACGAAAAAGCCGGCCTTGAAGGGCCGGCTTTCCGTATCTTCGGAACAGGGCCGGTGCGTCAGCGGCGGAAGCCGCCACCGATCACCCCGCCGACCACGCCGCCGAGGATCGAGCCGAAGGCCGCTGCGCCAGCGCTTTCGCCGGCGTTGCCTTCGCGGGTCCGGACGCGGCCCTGATAGCCGCTGGTCGTGGCGCCGCGGCCCGCTGTGGCCGGGCCCTGATAGGCCTGGCCACGCTCGCGGGCGAGGTCGCGCCGGTACATCTCGTCGCCGTCATAGGAGTTCATGTTGCGCGTGGCGGCCTTGCCTTCGCCGGCCGTCTTGGTGCTGCGCTTCTTCTCGGCCCCGGCCTTTTCCTCGGTGAGGACGGCCTGATAGGCGGTCTCGCTCTGGACGCGGAGCGCGCTCACCTGCATCGCGGTGAGGAAGCCCGTCTCGGGGATGCTGCGCGACTTCTGCCAGGCCTGGATCGCCTTGCGATGGCTCGGGCCGAAGGTCGTCGCGGCCTTGCCGGGCTGGAAGCCGCTGACGCGCAGGCGGGTCTGCACCTCGCGCCGGTCCTTGGCCTCGAGCTTCATCGCGGTCTCGGTCTGCGCGGTCCCGATCTCCTTCTTGAGGGCCTCCTCGGTGACGCCGGGAGGCGTCGCGAGGAAGCCGGCAGCCGGCTTCGAGGCCTCGAGGCTCGCGAGGCGGTTGCGGGCGAAGGTCGCGAACTGGCCGGAGGGGAAGGAGTCGAGGTAGGCGCGGTAGTCGGCGGCCGAATTGCCGCGCTCGGCCACTTCCCAGGTCTTGATGTCGATCTGGGCGCGATCGAGCGACGGAGCGGCCGGCATCGCCGGCATCGGCACGGCAGCGTCGATGGTCTTGGTCGCGGCCACGCCCGGATCGACCGACGCAAGCTTCAGCGTCGGGTTCATCTTGAACTCGCCGATGATCGAGGAGTTGGTCCAGGGCTTCTGCTTCTTGTTCGTGGTTTCCCAGACATCGGCGCGCACGCGGTCCATCACCGTGGTGATCGACACCTCGGGCGTCTCGATATGCTTGAGCAGCGCGCTGGTGAAGGGGCTGTTGCCGTCGCGCTCGCCATCGAGCGCGGTCGCACGCGGATCGGTCGCGAAGGCGATCAGGATGCCGGAGGCCGACTGCGTCTCGATCGCGGTCAGGCCGCGGGTCACAGCGCGCGACTTCGCGGCGAGCTGGGCGGCGAAGGGATTGTCGCGGCAGGCGTCGAGGATGACGATGTTGACGCGCTCGTCGCGCTGCATCTGGCGCAGGACGAGCTGGACATTGACCGCCCGGAAATCGAGATCGGCTTCCGAACGCAGCGAAGCGTCGACCGGGATGAGATAGTTGTCGTCGCCGACGGCGATGCCATGGCCGGCATAATAGACGAGGCCGGCCTTGGCGCCGTCGAGCTTCTGCGCGAATTCGCGCACGATGCCCGTCATCTCGTCCATCTTGAGATCGTAACCTTCGACGACGTCGAAGCCGAGGCGCTTCAGCGCGGCCGAGATGCCCTTGGCATCACGCTGCGGATTGGCGAGCGGCGGCACCGCCGTATAGGCGCTGTTGCCGATGACGAGCGCGACCCGCCGCTCGGGCACGGCCGCGGAAGCAGGCGAGGCCAGCGCCACCGCTGAGAGCACCAGCGCAAAGG
>SEEM01000430.1 GCA_004144595.1 Hyphomicrobiales bacterium | reverse complement strand
GACGCGTTCGACATCAGGCGCAGGATGATGCGTCCGAGACGGTCGCGCGCCTCCGACTCCAGCTCGGTATCGAGCCTGTCATCATGCCCGATCGCAGCCCAGGCCCTGGCCTGGACGGCTTCTGCGACGAGCAGTTCCTGGGAGTTCAACACGCCCGGAAAGCGGAAATTTGAGCTAGGCATCGGCAATTCAAACATGGCTGCGCAACGGATATAGGGCGAGCCAGGTTCCCGGCAAGGCCGCGAGAAAATCAGGGCGCCGCAACAACACGGCCTCAGGCCAAATATAAACAATAAATCCAATTTGGACGAATTGTCCAAATTTGCCTTGACCCGCTTCTCCCGCCGCTTCACAGATTGCTGAACGGGCGTGCCTCCATGGTGCCAGGCCAGTCGCCCCAAGCCGGGAGGCTCGCGTGAAGTTCGACATTTTCCAGATGGAGCGGAACCAGACGCTCTTCGAGAACGACGTCGAGATCAACCTGACCGAGAGCGGTGTCCATCCCTGGTCGATCGAAGACATTCTGGGCGAACAAGCGGCGCGCGATCTTCTGAAGCAGCCGCTCGGCTATGGCTGGACCGATGGCCGGCCGGACCTGAGGGCCAATATCGCCTCCTGGTATGCCAACCCCACCGGCAGCGTGCTCTCGGCCGCCAGCCGCGCCGCCCTCGTCGAAGCGGCGAAGCGCAACGACGCCTGGCTGATGGTCGACGAGATCTATCGCGGCGGCGAGATCGAAGGCGCCGAGACCGAAACGCTCTGGGGCTCCTATCCAAAGGTCGTGGTCACCTCCAGCCTGTCGAAATCCTTCGCCTGTCCCGGCCTGCGCCTCGGCTGGATCGTCGCGCCTGACGAAGTCGTGGCCTCCGCAGCCGAGCGGCAGGACTACACCACGATCGGCAGCGGCATCCTCAGCCAGATCCTCGCCGAGGAGGTGATGCGCCCGGAAACGCGCGGCCGCCTGCTCGCGCGCGGCCGCGATCTATTGCGCGGCAATGCCGACCTCGTCGCGCAATGGATGGCACAGCATAACGACTGGTCGTGGCGGCGCCCGCAGGCCGGCGGCATGGCCTTCCTGCGCTATCCGCTCGACATGTCTTCAGAAGTCTTCTCGCAGAAGCTGCGCGAGGAGGAGAGCGTCTTTGTCGTCGCCGGCAGCTGGTTCGGCATCGAGAACCACATCCGCATCGGCATCGGCGTGCCGACCGAGGTGCTGCGCGACGGGCTGGCGCGGATGGATCGCTTTCTGGCGCGGCACAAGGGCTGAGTAGCCTGCCCGCCTCAGCCGTGATGCTCGGGCTTGACCCGAGCAGCGCCGAGCCCGTCGAGCACCACCCGCGCGATCGCGATGTCCTGCACCGCGATCCCCGTGAGGTCGGCGATGGTGATATCGTCGTTCGAACGCCGCGCCGGCACGTCCCCGGCCAGCACGGCACCCAGCTCGACGCAATCGCCCGCATCGATCAG
>SEEM01000174.1 GCA_004144595.1 Hyphomicrobiales bacterium | reverse complement strand
CTCGGCGAGATAGTCGCTGACGCCCGAGACCTGCGTGTGCATCTCGGCGCCGCCCAAGGTCTCGCCATCGACGATCTCGTTGATCGCGGCCTTCACGATCGGCGGCCCGCCGAGATGGATGCGGCCGGTGCCACGCACCATCACCACCTCATCCGAAAGAGCGGGAATATAGGCGCCGCCTGCCGTAGAGGCGCCGAAGACCGCCGAGATTTGCGGCAGGCCGGCCGCCGACATCCGGCATTGCTGCAGGAAAGCCCCGCCGAAATGGTCGCGGTCCGGGAAGACACGGTCCTGCTCCGGCAGGAAGGCGCCGCCGCAATCGACGAGATAGAGGCAAGGCAAGCGGTTCTCGAAGGCGATCTCCTGTGCCCGCAGATGCTTCTTGACCGTCTCGTGGAAGAAGGAGCCGCCCTTCACCGTGGCGTCGTTGGCGATGATCATGCAGGGCGTGCCGGCGACGACGCCGATGCCGGTGACGATGCCGGCGCCGGGTACCTCGTTGCTATAGAGATCCCAGGCCGCGAGCGGTGACAGTTCGAGGAAGGGTGTCAGCGGGTCGACAAGGAGATCGATGCGCTCGCGCACCGGAACCTTGCCGCGCTCGCGATGCCGCGCGCGCAGCTTCTCGCCGCCACCGGCAAGCACGCGCGCATGGCGGTCCCGCAAGGTCTGGATCAACGCCCCATAGGCAGCCCGCTTCTGCTGCTGCTCGGCTCCCGTGCCGATCCTGCTTTCGATGACCGGCATGCGTGCTGAGCCTTTTCGGACTTTCCCATGGCGATTTGGCCGCAGGATCACCCAATCTACCTACCGGTAGGCAGTCCAGCAAGAGGTTTCGATCGCGGCGTGGCGTCTCGATAGAGCGCCTCCTTGACGTTGCGGCCGACGACGTCTGACCGACGCGGCGGTGCGTTACGAGAGGTCTATGGTTGCGGTATCAAAGACGTAATGGCCTGCGCAATCGCTTGCGGCTGGGCGCGATGTAGCATGTGCCCGACCCCCGGCAGGACCAGGAGACGGGCGGTCGGAACGCCACGCGCGATCGCCGCCGAGTGGGCCGGGGATACGATGGCATCGCGATCTCCGGTGATCGCAATGACCGGCACGCGTATGGCAGGGTAGCGCGGGGCTTGCGACCGGAGAAAATGGTCCGCAGCGACGATATCCTGGAGGTTGTTGCGAAAAGCCGCTTCTCTGAACATGAGCGGCAACTCAGTTGCCTCGGCATAGCCTGCGGGAGCCTCTTGCGGCAGGAATGCAAGGCTTAAACCTCTTGGCAACATGGCGCTGCCCAACGGAATCCCGACGAGGCGATTGAAGACCGGGCCGATAACCGGCGACGTGATCGGGATATGGTAGCGCGCAAGATCGCCGAGCCATGGATAAAGCACCGCGCCGAGCAGCACGACACCGCGCAGTCGCTCAGGACGCTCCAGCGCGATGCGAGCCGACAGTGCGCCGCCAAGCGAATATCCAACGACGACCACCGGCTCTGGTGCGATCCGGTCCAGCAGGGCCATCACCGCCGCTGCCTGCTTTTGCGGGCTCGCCCAATCCCAGCTCTCGGGCCGGCTGCTCCAGCCCTGTCCCGGCCGGTCGATGGCGATGACCCGATAGTCATGCAAGGTTGGACCAAGGGCGTCGAGAAGGTCGGCATGAGCGGCCCAGGCTCCGTGAATGAGAACGACGGTTCCCTTTGGAACCGGCGGCGCGATGTCACGATAGTGAAGGGTGATGTCACCGACGGCCGAAAGCGAGCCAAGCGGCGGATGGTCGTGCGCCGCCCAAAAGCCAAGCCACTCGCTGTAGAGCGGCAAGGCAAGCAGCAGCGCAAAGGCCAGAGGCCAGAGCGGTGCGGTTCTGAACCGTCGCAGGCGCCAGCGTGTCCGAGGCTGATCTGGCTTGCTCGTCGACACATTCGCCTCACGAGGTCGGAGCAGGGCATCTCGGCCTTCCGCGAGCTGCCCTGTGCGTTTCAGCCTTGTGTAGCAATCTTATCGCGGCTGAGTTGAGTCAGTTCGACCTGGCCGAGCGCGATCCGCCCTTCGATGGCACCTTCGGCAGTCGAGACCTGAATCTCGATCGGATGCTCCGGATCGGTGACGGTGAAGTTCAACTGGGCCGCGAACACGCCCTCCAAGCGAGGCCGTAGCAGCGCTTCGCCGAGGAGGCTCTGGCCATGGACCCATACTCTGAGAGGCAGTCCGACAGCTTCCTTGGTGAATCCGAGCGTCAGCTTAGCCCGCCAGCGGCCCTCGGCGAGATGGAAATAGGGGCCGTAGAACAGGATCCGGGATCCGCCGGCCGCTTCCGCCACGAGCGGCGCCTCTTCGTTGGGCCGGTCGCCTGCCAGAAAGACGCGGTGCGGCCAGATCGACTTCAATGGGACGCAGGCGTCGCGCAGATGAGCGAGGCTGTTTTCCAGGACGAGAGTGACGATGCCTTCTTCCGCCTCGGGGAAGTCTGGCGGCGAGAAGGCAGGCATCGGCCCAGCCGTGGCCAGCACGGCTTCGGTGAGATCCGTAGAGAGATCTTGGCCCAGATACGTCGCAATGGCGCAGATCACCGCTTCGGCGGAGAGCATGTCGGGTGCATCGAGAAACAAGGCGTGCTTCTGCGGATGGCAGTCCCCGATCAGAGTGATGCTCGCGCCGATAGCACCCACTGCCTCGCGCAGCACAGCATGATGCAGGCGCTGCTGATTCACCGCATCGAGAGCCGAGGTGGTGAAGACGATGGTCGGCATCTGGTGCACCGACAAGGCCTCGCGCAAAGCGCGGGAAGGGAAGTTCGAACAGACGAGACGGTCTCCTGTCGCGCCATGCTCGAAGGGGTCGGCCCGATCGACCCATTGGTGCTGGATGTCCGGATGGGTGACCTGTGCGAGGCAACGCACGGCCTCGAAGCCCCACGCGGCGAAGGCGCTGGGTATGCCCAGTGCGGTGATTAGCATGAGAAGCTCACCGGACCGCGGACTTCAGCATGCACTCGCTCACAACGACGCATAGATCGAGCATGCCAGGTCGAGATCGTAGAAGACGCGGCCGCGACCTTGCTTGAGGACAAGCGCCGAGCTGCAGAATTCCTTGGCAAATTCCATCGAATGGATCGCCATCAGCATGGCGCGGTCCTTTCGCTTCACCAGCAATTCGTCATGGCAACGCTGCTGGAATCGCCTGTCCCCGACCAGTATGACCTCATCGATGAGAAAGCACTCAAAGTCGATCGCGAGAGACAAAGCGAAGGCCAGACGAGCGCGCATGCCGTCCGAATAGAAGCGAAGCTGAGTGAAAAGCTGACTTCCGAGCTCGGTGAAGTCCGCCACATATTCCACGACGTCCTTGAGCGAAGCGCCATAGAGCGTCGAGATGAAGCGGCAGGTGTCGTAACCCGTCATCTGTCCTTCGAAACCGCCGCCCAGCGCGAGCGGCCATGACATGTTAAGCCCCCGATGGACCGAGCCGCGTGTGGGTCTTTCGACGCCAGCCAGGATCTTGATCAGCGTCGACTTGCCGGCACCGTTGCGGCCGAGGATCGCCATGCGCTCGCCGATGCCGACGCTGAAGGAAATCCCGTCGAGAACCCGTCTGTTGCCCTGTTCGGTATGGAATTCCTTGACGATGTCGTTGGCGCGTATCGCGCGCTCTACCCTCTGTGGCGGGACACCGGGTTGCGCGCTTTTGGCAAATGACAGGACCATGTCAGTGCTCGTGCCCACGCAGGTTGTTGACAAGCGAGCGGCAGATCGCATGGATCGAGAAGCTCAGCGCCATGATTATCGCGATCCATTGAAGCCGCTTCGGTTGGTTCGGGTAATCGGCGGCATGGGGCTCGACGACCCGTTCGAGGTAGAGCTGTTGCCGCTGTGATTCGATCCGCGCGCTCTCAAGAGAGGACAGGGCGGAGGCGAGGACCCGGTCTCCAAACTCGCGCTCGAGCACGAGGCGCTCGTACTCGGCGATGATCGGAGCCAGCGCCTGCGCCGAACCGCCGATCTGTCGCTTTTCCTCGGCGATCTGCTGCTCGATCGCCTGGCTGCGATTCCGCAAATTGGCGATCTGCGGCCCCTGCGGCGAATTCCGCTGGGCTTCGGCAAGCTGGGCGCTAACCTGTGCGGCCTCGAATGATAGCTTGCCGATCGTTTCCAGCAGGTTCTGTGAGGATTTCGCCGGATCGACCGTGCCGGCGCGCGTACGGAACGTCGTGAGCTCTTCCCGCCGTTGGAATGCCCGCTCCTTCGCGGC
>SEEM01000173.1 GCA_004144595.1 Hyphomicrobiales bacterium | reverse complement strand
GCCATGATCGGCGGCGGCCGCGATGCCTTCATCGGCGCCGTGCACCGCCACGCGATCGCGCTCGACGGGCAGGCGGAACTGGCTGCTGGGGCGCTTTCCGCAACGCCGGAGCGCGCCCGCGAATCCGGCCGTGCGCTCGGCCTTGCCGATGCGCATAATCACGCAAGCTGGCAGGCTTTGCTCGAAGCCGAGCTCGCCCGCCCGGCAGCGGAACGCATCGACCTCGTCGTCATCGTCACGCCCACCGACACGCATTTCCCGATCGCGCAGGCCTTCGCGGAGGCAGGCTTCCATGTCGTCTGCGACAAGCCGCTGACCCATACCGGCGCGCAGGCCATGACGCTGGTGGAAACCGTTGCAAAGCGCGGCACCGTGTTCGGTGTCACCTACAATTACGCCGGCTACCCGATAATCCGGCAGGCGCGTGAGATGGTGCGCTCGGGCGTGCTCGGCCGCATCCGCAAGATCGTGGTCGAGTACAACCAGGGCTGGCTCGCGACCGCGCTGGAGGCGACCGGCAACAAGCAGGCGAGCTGGCGCACCGATCCGGCCCGCAGCGGCATCGCCGGCGCGCTCGGCGATATCGGCTCCCATGCCGAAAACCTCGTCTCGACCGTGACCGGGCTCGACATTGAGGAGCTGGTCGCCGATCTCGGCGCGCTGGTACCCGGCCGTGCGCTCGACGACGATGCCAGCATGCTGCTGCGCTTCAAGGGCGGCGCGCGCGGCGTCCTCGTTGCCTCGCAGATCAATGCCGGGCTGGAGAATGATCTGCGGCTGCGCGTCTCCGGCGAGAACGGAACGCTGGAATGGCGGCAGGAGGAGCCGAACCGGCTCCTCCATCATCGCCGCGAGGGGCCGACCGAAATCTTCACGCGTGCCTCGCCCTGGCTCTGCGAATCGGCGCGCCGCGCCGGGCGCATCCCACCGGGACATCCCGAAGGCTTCATCGAGGCGTTCGCGAATATCTATCGCGGCGTCTTCGCCGATATCCGCGCCCGCAAGACCGGGATAACAGCCGATCCGCTCGACGCCGATTATCCGACGGTGAGCGACGGCGCCCGCGGCGTCCGCTTCATCGAATGCGCCGTGGCGTCCTCGGCTGAGCGGCGCTGGCTGCCGTTCTCAGGTTGAGCTCAGCGTCCGCCTGACACTGTCGCGCCAGCCGGCGACCTTGCGTTTGCGCTGGCTCGCCGCCATGGCCGGCGAGAAGCGGCGCTCCAGCCGCCATAAATCGGCGAAACGATCGGGCTCCGGCAGCAGGCCGGCATCGAGCCCGGCGAGATAGGCGGCGCCCAAGGCCGTCGTCTCCAGCACGTTCGGCCGGTCGACCGGCAGGTCGAGGATGTCGGCGAGGCGCTGCATCGTCCAGTCTGAGGCGACCATGCCGCCATCGACCCGCAGTACCGATTGCTGGCCGGCGCCGGCCTCCGGCCAGTCGGCCCGCATCGCCTCGACGAGATCGAGCGTCTGGTAGCAGACGCTTTCCAGCGTGGCCCTCGCGAATTCGCGCGGCCCGGAATTGCGTGTCAGTCCAAACATCGCGCCGCGCGCATGGGCATCCCAATGCGGCGCGCCCAGGCCCACGAAGGCCGGCACGAGATAGACGTCCTGCTCGGGATCGGCGGCCTCGGCCAGCGGCCCGGTTTCGCTGGCCTTCTCGATGATGCCGAGCCCGTCGCGCAGCCATTGTACGGCCGCACCGGCGATGAAGATCGAGCCTTCCAGCGCATAGGTCCGCTTGCCGCCGAGTTGATAGGCGACGGTGCTGAGCAGGCGATGCTTGGAGCGCACCGGCTTATCGCCGGTGTTCAGCAGGGCGAAGCAGCCGGTGCCATAGGTCGATTTCACCATGCCCGGCGAGAAGCAGGCCTGCCCGATCGTCGCCGCCTGCTGATCCCCAGCGATGCCGCGCACCGGGATCGCCGCGCCGAACAGGTCCGGCGCCGTATCGCCGAAATGAGCGGCGCAATCGCGCACCTGCGGCATCAGTGCTGCGGGGATGCCGAACAGGTCGAGCAATTCGGAATCCCAGACGCCGCGGCCGATATCGAACAGCATCGTGCGCGCGGCATTGGTCGCGTCGGTCGCGTGCACGGCTCCGCCGGTCAGGCGCCAGAGCAGGAAGCAGTCGATCGTGCCGAAGGCGAGTTCGCCCGCTTCCGCACGGCGCCGGGCGCCGGGAACGTTATCGAGCAGCCAGGCGATCTTGGTGGCGGAAAAATAGGGATCGATGCGCAGGCCGGCGCGCTCCGCGACCAACTCCTCATGGCCGGCAGCGACGAGCGCCGCACAGGCCTTCGCCGTCCGCCGGTCCTGCCAGACAATGGCGCGGTGGATCGCGCGCCCCGTCCGGCGGTCCCAGATCAGCGTCGTCTCGCGCTGGTTGGTGATGCCGATCCCGGCAATCTCCGTCGCGCTCACGCCCGCCTTGGTGATCGCCTCCCTGGCCGTGACGAGCACGCTCTCCCAGATATCCTCCGGCTCATGCTCGACCCAGCCCGAGGCTGGGAAATGCTGGGGGAACTCCCGCTGGGCGCTGGCCACGACCGCCAGCGACGCATCGAACAGGATCGCTCGCGACGAGGTCGTGCCCTGGTCGATGGCGAGGATATGTCTGGCGGCCATGTCGGTTCCCTGCCCTGTCTTTTTGCCGGCGGAGACTGGCCGATCAACCGGTCCCCGCGCAAGCGCGTCCCGATGCGACGATCCAGCAAGTCTCTCACGCGGCAAGGTTCCGCTTGGCATGTCGCCTGCCCTGTAGTTAGCTTCATCACGAAGCAGGGCCGCGCCGCGTCGCGGCCCCTGTCCGCGCCCCAGGCATCGGACAGGTTGAAGGGTTGGATCTGTGGCGGTCGAGGACCGGCAACAACGGGATGTCGCGCCTATGGCGCGGCCGCAGAGACATGACGCCGATCCGCAGAGGGCCGGCGCTATTCCCTCTGCCACGCCGCTCCGGAGCTTCGAGCAGCCTGTCGCCCCTCGCCCGCCCAGCGCGACCTATGCCGCGCTCGATCTCGGCACCAATAATTGCCGCCTGTTGATCGCCCGCCCGGCCCAGCACGGCTTCCGCGTCGTCGATGCTTTTTCCCGGATCGTGCGCCTCGGCGAAGGCCTGGGCGCGAACAGCCGCCTCGGCGAGGCCGCGATGGACCGCGCCGTCGAGGCGCTGAAGATCTGCCGAGGCAAGATGGCGAATCGCGGCGTGACCCGCGCCCGCCTCGTCACCACGGAGGCCTGCCGCGCCGCCACCAATGGGCTCGACTTCATCCGCCGCGTCGCAGCCGAGGCCGGACTCGCACTGGAGGTCATCGACCAGCGCACCGAAGCCTCGCTCGCCGTCTCCGGCTGCGCGGCCCTGGCCGATCCGGCAGCCGAAAGCGTGATCGTCTTCGATATCGGCGGCGGCTCGACCGAGATCGTCTGGCTTGGCGGCCGCAGCGAGGCGCGAGATCCCGCCGCCCGCATCCGCGAATGGGCCTCCCTACCGATCGGCGTCGTCACGGTCGCGGAGCGCTATGGCGGCATCGAGGTCAGCCGCGAGCTGTTCGAGAAGATGGTCGACGATTGCACGCTAGCGCTCGCTCCCTTCGCCAAGAAGGCGGCCCGAGCCAAGGACGCCCGCAGCTTCCATTTGCTGGGCACCTCCGGCACGGTGACCACCGTCGCCGGCATCCATCTCGACCTGCCGCGCTATGATCGGCGCGAGGTCGACGGGCTGTGGATGCATCAGCGCGACATCCTCACGGTGATCGACCGTTTGATCGAGATGGACTATGCCGCCCGGGCGGCGAATGCCTGCATCGGCCGCGAGCGCGCGGATCTGGTGCTGGCTGGTTGCGCGATCTTCGAGGCGATCCGCCGCGCGTTCCCGAGCGAGCGCGTCCGCATCGCCGATCGCGGCCTGCGCGAGGGCATCCTGCTGCGGATGATGCATGAGGACCGCGCCTGGTGGCGGCGGAAATAGGTTCGATACAATGAGCACCGGAAAATCGGGCGGCAACTCCGGCGGTAAACCCGCCGGTGCGCGCGACATGCGCGTCAAGGTCAAGAAGGCGGGCAAGCTCAAGCACTCCTCGCAGCTCTGGCTCGAGCGCCAGCTCAACGACCCCTACGTGAAGCGGGCCCGAGAGATGGGCTATCGCTCGCGCGCGGCGTTCAAGCTCGAGGAGATGGACGACCGCTACAAATTCCTGAAGCCCGGCCAGCGGCTGATCGATCTTGGCTGTGCGCCCGGCGGCTGGTGCCAGATTGCGGCGAAGCGCATCGGGCTGGAGCAGGGCAAGGGCCGCATCGTCGGCATCGACCTGCTGC
>SEEM01000172.1 GCA_004144595.1 Hyphomicrobiales bacterium | reverse complement strand
TGGGTGACCAGCATGATCGCCGTGCCGTGCTCGCGGCAGAGGCGCCTCAGCAGGGTGGTGATCTGGGCCTGGATCGAGACGTCGAGCGCGGTCGTCGGCTCGTCGGCGATGATCAGCGAGGGCTCGGCGCAGAGCGCGAGCGCGATCACGACACGCTGGCGCATCCCGCCGGAGAACTGGTGCGGATAGGCATCGATGCGCGACTCGGCGGCTGGGATGCCGACCTCCTTGAGCAGGTCGAGCGCCCGCTTGCGCGCCTGCGCACGGCTGACCGGGAGATGGGTCAGGATGGTCTCGACGAGCTGGTCGCCGACCTTGAGCAGGGGATGCAGCGAGGTCAGCGGGTCCTGGAAGATGGCGCCGATGCGCCGGCCGCGCAGCCTGCGCATCGGCTCGGCCGGCAGGTTGTCGATGCGCTGGCCGGAGAG
Source organism: Hyphomicrobiales bacterium (assembly GCA_004144595.1). Taxonomy (GTDB): domain Bacteria; phylum Pseudomonadota; class Alphaproteobacteria; order Rhizobiales; family Beijerinckiaceae; genus Allobosea. Next base: position 3,908 of record SEEM01000172.1, on the reverse strand, counting down.
ATGGATCTCGCCGCCGGCGATCCGGCCCGGCGGATCGAGCAGGCCGATCACCGCCGTGCCGGTCAGGGACTTGCCAGCCCCGGACTCGCCGACCACGCCCAATATCTCGCCGGGCGCGATGTCGAAGGAGACGCCGTCGAGCGCGGTCAACGGGCCGTGGCGGCCGTCGAAGACGATGCGCAGGTCGCGGACCGACAGAAGCGGTGCGGCGGCGGATGCGGTCATGCAGAGGCCTCGCTGCGTTCGATCGGGTAGCTCGACGAGAAAATCTCGCTCATCGGCGGGTGGCCTAGCGTGCGCTCGGGGTAGCGGGCCATCACGCCTTCGAACTGCTTCTGGGCGCGGGCGTTGTCGGCGGCCTCGTCCTGGCCGGGGATCGCCCGGTTCTCCATGACGAAGCGGCCGTCGATCACCACGGTCGCAAAGTCGCGGCCATGGCCGGTCAGCATCATCGTCTGGATCGGGTCGATGACCTGCCCACTATGCGGCCGGTCGAATTCGAAGACGGTGATGTCAGCGCGCGCGCCGGGCTGGAGGCGGCCGAGATCGGGCCGTTGCAGCGCATCGGCACCACCGATGGTGGCGGCATCGTAATAATCTTCCGAGCGCACCGCGCCGACATTGCCGGCCATGGTGCGGGAGAGGATCATGCCGGTCTGCATGTTCATGACCATGTCCGGCGGCGCGGTATCGGTCCCCATGGCGATGTTGAGGCCCATCGCGCGGTAGCTGCCGAAATGGTTGATGCTGTTGCCGTGCCGGCCCGAGACGAGCGGGCAATGCACGATGCTGGCGCCGGAATCGCGGATGATCTCGAGATCGCGACCGGGGCGGTCGATCAGGCGGCTGCCGGAGACGACGGTGCCATGCGGCAGCAGGCAGCGCTCGCCCAGGAAGCCGAGGCTTTCCAGCCATTCCGGCGGGCTCATGCAGTGCTGGGCGAGGACGAGGTCGTATTCGATCTTCGACTGGCAGCAATGCAGCCGGACAGGGATGTCGAGCTCGCGCGCGGCGGCCGCGGTGCGGCGCAGCAGCTCGGCCGTCGCGGTCTCGATGCGATCGGGTGCGAACATCGCGCGGATCAGGCCCTCGGCTGCGCCCTCATGACGCCCCGCGAAGTCGATGGCCGCGTCGAGCTCGGCCAGACCGCGCTCCTCGTCGTAATAGGTGACGACGCGTCCGTCGCTTTCGACGACCTGGTTGCCAGTGCGATAGGCCGGGCCGAGATAGGCGCGCATGCCGAGATCGGCGGCGGCAGCGGCCGCGTCCTCGAACTCCTGCACCGTCTCGCCCCAGGCGCGGTAGAACAGCGAGGCGATCGGCAGCGCGGTGGTGATGCCGTTGCGGATCAGCTGGGAGAAGGCATAGCGCTTCTGGAAGGCCAGTTCCTCGCGGCTATACATCTCGTAGGGGCCGGCATCGAGATAGCTGCGCGGCCAGACGCGGCCCTTTTTCCAGGCCGGCTGGTTGTCGTAGCCGAGGATGGTGGTGTCGAGATCGGAGAGCGCATCGCAATCGACGAAGCCCGGCCCGATCAGGGCATGGCCATAATCGAAGCGTCTGCTGACCTCGCCGGGAAAGCCGTGACCGACGAAGACGATCTCGCCGTTCTCGAACACGACCTCGCCGTTCTCGTAGAGGCGATGACGGCCGTCCTTGTGGCCGACGACCCAGCGCGCGGTCATCAGGATGCGGCCTTCGGGGCGCTTCTTGGCTTGCAGGCTCACAGGGCGTTCCTCAGCGAAATATCATGACGATCGATGATGTCAGCGCAGCTTGGGGTTCAGTGCGTCGCGCAGCCAGTCGCCGAGCAGGTTGACCGAGAGAACGATCAAACCGAGTTGCAGCGAGGGGAAGACGACGAGCCACCAGGAGCCGGAGAACAGGTACTGGTTGCCGATGCGGATCAGCGTTCCCAGAGAAGGTTGCGTGATCGGCATGCCGACGCCGAGGAAGGACAGCGTCGCCTCCGAGAGGATGGCGAGGCCCAGACTGAGCGTCGCCGAAACCAGCACCGGCGTCATGGTGTTGGGCAGGATGTGGCGGCCCATGATCCGCACGGCGGGCACCTTGATGATGCGGGCCGCGAGCACGTACTCCTTGCGGCGCTCGACCATGGTCAGCGCGCGCACGGTCCGGGCGTACTGCACCCAGCTCGTCAGCGCGATCGACAGCACCAGCACCACGGCGGAAAAGGGCTCGCGCAGAGCCGGCGGCAGCATCTCGCGGAAGATCGCCGAGACCAGGATCGCCATCAGCAGGGTCGGGATCGACAGCACGGTGTCGCCGAGCCGCATCAGCAGGTTGTCGATGCGCCCGCCATGGAAGCCGGCGGTGAGCCCGATCGAGACGCCGATCAGCATCGAGACCACGACGGCGGAGAAGCCGATGATCAGCGAGATGCGCGAGCCGTAGAGGATGGCCGAGAGCACGTCGCGGCCCTGCGGATCGGTGCCGAGCAGGAAGGGCCATTCGCCGCCCTCCTGCCAGATCGGCGGAATCTCGGCCTTGTCGATGAAAATCTGCGCGAGGTCATAGGGGTTCTGCGGGGCGATCAGCGGCGCGAACAGCGCGCTCAGGACGAGCAGCACCAGCACCAGAGTCGAGAGCCACGCGACCGGCGTGTGGCAGAAGCTCCAGCCGATATCGCTGTCGAGAAAGCGGCGCAGACGGCCGGGCGCCTTCACGGTATCAGCGGGCATTTGCGCCTCCCGTCAGCGCGTCCTCGCGCAGCCGCGGGTCGACCCAGGCATAGGTCAGGTCGACCAGGGTGTTGAGGGTGACGAAGATGAAGGAGACGACGATCAGATAGGCCGCCATCACCGGGATATCGACGAAGGTCACCGCCTGGACGAAGAGCATGCCCATGCCCGGCCATTGGAACACCGTCTCCGTGACCAGCGCGAAGGCGATGAGATTGCCGATCTGCAGGCCGGTGACGGTGATGACCGGCATCAGGCAGTTGCGCAAAGCATGGCCGAAATGGACGGCGCGGGACGGCAGGCCGCGCGCCCGGGCGAAACGGATGAAGTCGGTGCGCATGGTCTCCAGCATCTCGGCGCGCACGAGACGCATCACCAGCGTGATCTGGAACAGCGAGAGCGTGACGCCGGGCAGGATCAGCGCCTTGCGTCCGGAGGCGGTCAGGAAGCCCGTGCTCCACCAGCCGATCTGCACGACCTCGCCGCGCCCGAAGGCCGGCAGCCATTGCAGCGTCACCGAGAAGAGCAGGATGAAGAGGATGCCGAGTGCGAAGCTCGGCAGCGAGACGCCCAGCACCGAGACGAATTGCAGCGTCTTGGCGACGACGCTGTCCCGTCGGATCGCGGTATACACACCGAGCGGAACGCCGACGGCGAGCGACAGGAAGGTCGCGACCAGCACCAGTTCGAAGGTCGCCGGGAAGCGCTCCGAGATCAGCGTGAAGACATCCTGCTGGTTGCGGTAGGAGATGCCGAAATCGCCGCGCACGGCATTGCCGACGAAGGTCGCGTATTGCAGCACGAAACCCTTGTCGAGGCCGAGGCGGACGCGCAGTTCGTCGCGCTGCTGCTGGCTCGCCTGCTCGTTCAGCATCAGTTCGACGGGGTCGCCGACGAAGCGGAAGATCAGGAAGGCAAGAAAGGCCACCGCCAGCATCACGCCGGCGGCGTTGAACAGTCGCTTGAGGAGAAAGGCCGGCATGGTCTTGCGACTCCCTGCGCTAGGCGGATGCTTTCGTCATTCCGGGGCGCGCCGGAGGCGCGACGCCCCGGAATGACGAGCCCTTACTTCATCATGGTCAGCCAGAGCCGCGGCTTGTTGTCCGAAGCCTGCACGGTCGAGGCGACGGTCGAGCGCATCGCCCAGGCCATCGGCTGCTGGTGCAGCGGGATGAAGAGCTGCTCCTGCTTGGCGATCTTGAGCGC
>SEEM01000171.1 GCA_004144595.1 Hyphomicrobiales bacterium | reverse complement strand
GCGGACGAGACCGTCTGGCTCGCCGTCCAGCGCGAGTGGAAGGACGATCCCAAGGGCAAGGCCAAGATCCTCTCCTACAAGCCGGCGAGCAAGGAATGGGGCGTGCTGCACTATCCGCTGTCGCAAGCTGCCGCGGGCTTCTGGATGGGCCTGTCGGAACTCGTCGCGCTGGGCGACGACCGCTTCGTCGTGATCGAGCGCGACAACGGCTTCGGCGCCAAGGCGGTGAAGGCGCTCCAGACCTTCTCGGTCAAGGGCCTGAAACCGGCGGCGATCGGCGCTGGCGAAATCCCAACCGTAACGAAGACCCTGCTGCGCGACCTGACGCCTGACCTGATGAAGGCCGGCGGCTACGGCCTCGACAAGGTCGAGGGCATGACGGTCGACAAGGCCGGCAACCTCTTCGTCGTCACCGACAATGACGGCGTCGACGATTCCTCCGGCGAGACCCAGTTCTTCGCCTTCGGCCCGCTGCCGCGCTGAGAGCGGCAAAAGAAAAGCCCCGGATGCGGTCCGCATCCGGGGCAAGGCGCCTGGCTGTTTGACTGGAGAGCCAGGTGGGGAGGAACGGTTACCAGCCGGCGAGGACGGCGCCTTTGAAGCGCTCGGCGACGAAGGCCTTGATCTCGGGCGTGTGGTAGCTTTCGACCAGCGTCTTGACCCAGGGCTTGTCCTTGTCGACGCTCCGCACGGCGATCAGGTTCACATAGGGGCCCTTGGCGTCCTCGCGCAGGATCGCCGAAGCCGGGTCGATCTTGGCGTCGACGGCATAGTTTGTGTTGATCGCGGCGGCTGCGACATCGGCCAGCGAACGCGGGGTCTGTGCGGCCTCGATCTCGATGATCTTCAGCTTCTTCGGATTGCCGACGATGTCGGCCGGGCTCGGCTTGAAGCCGACGCCGTCCTTCAGCTTGATCACGCCCTTGTCCTGCAGCAGCAGGAGCGAGCGGCCGCCATTGGTCGGGTCGTTCTGGATCGCGACGGTCGATCCATCCGGCACCTGCGACCAGTCCTTGTACTTGGCCGAGTAGATGCCGAGCGGAAAGTTCACGGTCAGGCCGGCGCTTTCGATCTTGAAGCCGCGATCCTTCACCTGGTTGTCGAGATAGGGCTGGTTCTGGAAGGAATTGGCCTCCAGCTCGCCGGCATCGAGCGCCTGGTTCGGCACGACATAGTCGGAGAACTCGATGATCTTGAGCTCGTAGCCCTTCGTGGCGAGGACGGGCTTCACCTTCTCCAGGATCTCGGCATGCGGGCCGGGCGAGACGCCGATGCGGATCACCTGCTTCTGCTGGGCAAGCGCCGGGGCAGCGGCGAATGTCAGCGCAAAGCCGGCGAGCAGCGCGGCGCGGCGGTTGAGAAAGGTCGTCATGATGTCGTTTCCTTCGGTCGGATGCGGATGAACGGGGCAGCGTCAGGCGTGACGCAGGCGCTTGTTGAGATGGCGGGCGAGCCGGTCGCCGATGCTCTGGACGAGCTGGACGAGGACGATGAGCACGGCGACCACCGCCGCCATCACGTCCGGCATGAAGCGCTGGTAGCCGTAGCGGATGCCGAGATCGCCGAGCCCGCCGCCGCCGACCGCGCCGACCATGGCCGAGAAGCCGATCAGGCTGACCAGAGCCAGCGTCAGGCCGAGCACGATCGCAGGCAGCGCCTCGGGCACCAGCACCTTGCGCACGATCTGGACGGGCGTCGCGCCCATGGCGCGGGCGGCCTCGACCAGCCCCTGGTCGACCTCGCGTACCGCGCCTTCGATCAGCCTGGCGATGAAGGGGGTGGAGGCGACTGTCAGCGGTACGATCGCGGCGGCCGTGCCGATCGAGGTGCCGGCGATCAGCCGCGTGAACGGGATGATCGCGACGACCAGGATGATGAAGGGCGTCGAGCGCGTGGCGTTGACCAGCGTGCCCAGCAGGAGATTGGCCGCCGGCGCCGCAAACAATTCGCCGCGTTTGCTGGTCGCGAGGAAGACGCCGAGCGGCAGGCCGAAGACCGTGCCGAGCCCGGCCGCGACAGCGACCATCGCAAGCGTGTCCAGCGTCGACTGCGCGATGAGACGGAGAATTTCAGGAGACATGGCCGATCACCTCCGCCTTGAGTCCGAGGGTCCTGAGGGCGCCCAGCACGGCGTCGCTTTCCGGCGCGCGCGAAGGCACCGTGACGAGCAGGCTGCCGAAGGGTTGGCCGGCGATGGCGTCGATCCGACCGGCCAGGATGTTGACGTCCACGCCGACGATGGCGCTGAGCCGGCTGATTACCGGAGCGGTCGCGTTCTCGCCGAGGAAGGTGATGCGCAGCACGATGTCGTCGCCGGGGCGCGGCTCACTGCGGATACGACGGGCGAGGTGCTCGGGCACCTCGACGCCGGTGACCGTCTCGACGAAGGCGGCCGTCGTCGGATGCTGCGGATTGGTGAAGACCGAGAAGGTCTCCCCCTGCTCGACGATGCGCCCGCCCTCGATCACCGCGACGCGGTCGCAGATCTCCTTGATGACGGGGATCTCGTGGGTGATCAGCAGGATGGTGATGCCGAGCTCGCGATTGACCTGCTTCAGCAGGGCGAGGATCGAGCGCGTCGTCTCGGGGTCGAGCGCCGAGGTCGCCTCGTCGCAGAGCAGGATCTTCGGATCGGTGGCGAGCGCCCGGGCGATGCCGACGCGCTGCTTCTGCCCGCCCGAGAGCTCGGCCGGATAGCGCGCGCTTTTGTCGGAGAGGCCGACCAGCGCGAGCAGACGGTCCACCTTCGCCGCGATCTCGGCCTTGCCGGCGCCGGCGATCTCCAGCGGCAGCGCGACATTGTCGAATACCGTGCGGGACGACAGCAGGTTGAAATGCTGGAAGATCATGCCGATCCGCCGGCGCTGCTGGCGCCAGCCGGATTCGGTGAGGCCGGTGACATCGGCGCCTTCGATCAGGATGCAGCCCTCGGTGGCGCGCTCCAGCCCGTTGACGAGGCGGATCAGGGTGGATTTGCCGGCGCCGGAGCGGCCGATCACGCCCAGGATGGTGCCGGCGGGCACGTCGAGATCGATCCCGGCGAGCGCGCCGACCGGCTGCTGGCCGCGGCGGCCCGGATAGGTCTTGCCGGCCCGCTCGAAGCGGATGGCGGGATCAGGCAAGGCAAGGGGTAAGGCCCCGGCAGCGAGCGTGCCGGGTCTGACGGGGGCGTTCATCATGTCCTCAGAAATGCGTGTGGCAGGACCAGTGGGCGATGCCGAGCTGCTCGATGGTCACGTCATGGACCGAGCGGCGCTGGTCGTCCGCGGTCGCGGCGTCGAGCGGATCGAACGCGGCGGGTACGGCCTGGGCGAACCAGCTCGCAAGGCCGTTCCAGAGAGCGGAGAGAAACTGCATCGCCGCCTCACGAAGCCAGCAGCAGCGACGAGCGCCGCAGCGACCGGGAGAGCCGGCGCGCGGCGGTCTCGGCGGCGCCGGGCGTGGCGAAGCGCTGCCCGTCGAGCGCCCGGAAGGCGGGAGAGGCCGAGACGAAGGTGAAGTCGTGCTCGTCGGCGCGGCGACTCACGAGGCCGATCTGGGCCTCGCCGAGCTCGATGACATAGGCTTGCTGCGCCGGGCGGGCCCGGGCGAGAAGGGAATGAAGCTGGGACATGGATCTGCCTTCTGCCGTCAATGCGGCATGCGTCGGAACGAATTGATGGGGAGGACCTCTCGGCCTCGCGATCTCAGCGTCGACAGCGGCAGGGCATGCGGCAGAAGCGGTTGTGGCTTCGGCTCGTTTTCGTAACGGTCATGTCAGTCTCCTCGATCTGGAGCCCACGACCCGGTCGTGGCGCTTTAGCGTTTGGTGACGCGGCGCAAGCTGCTGCTCAAATCTCCGCGGCTCCCCGATCTCTCCGGGAACACCTGCAATCTGGTCGAGATCGTCCTCTTTGTCAATCGGATCGTTCTTTTAAAGAAACTAAACATCGGAGAAGAATTTTCTCCGATTGCCGTTCCACTCCGTCAGGGATGCGGCAATGCGCGGCTTGACGAAACCGGGCAAGCGGCGCCATTTGCGGCCATGCAGGCTGGCTGCGCCCTTCTCGATCGTCTTCGCCGCGCCGGGCTCGGAGCCTGGCTGGCGGCGGCCTATGCGCTCAGCGTCATCGCCTTGGCGCTTGCGCCGGCGCCTGCTCTGGCCGCGTTCAGCGGGCATGACGGCGCCGTTCTCTGCTCCGGGGCGCCGGTTCCCGATGGGGGACAGCCCGCCCCTCTAGGCGATCTCGTCCATTGCAAGGGCTGCCCGCTCAATCCGGTGCTCGCCGGTCCGCCGGTCGAGGCTGTGCCGGGGCCGGGGCGGCTCGCGAAGCGCCTCACTGCTCCCGAGCCATGGGCCGAGGGTTT
>SEEM01000170.1 GCA_004144595.1 Hyphomicrobiales bacterium | reverse complement strand
TCCCGGCGCTTCACCTGTCATCATGCCCTTCCCCTATTCGAACGCGAAAGCCTTCCACCTCGATGCCGCCCGACGAACGCATGTCGCGATCCCATCGGGCAACCCCAGCACCAGCCTTCTATGGGCGAGGGTCAGTGGCCGGCAGAGGCGCGCAGCAGCGTACCCGCCCGCTTCCGTAATTTTACTCCCTAGATTGTCGCCATGGCTTCGGGCAGCTACCAGTTGGGGATCGCGCAGAGCACCGCGGAGCTGAACAGCGAGGTGCCGATGACATTGTACGATCCATAATTTCTGGTTAATTCCAAAGAATACTGCGCTTTCATGCAGCCGGACCAGACGAACTTCGATGCGAGAGACGTTGATCAAAACGCCCGCCTCCACGCATGGTCGTCATCGTAGCGGCCCATCATCTGACGGCTTCAGCCCTGCTTACACCGTTTCCCGACGCGTTGACGAGACCATTTCCGTAATTTATCTACATCGCGCTCGGCGAGCGCCGATGCCCTTGCAGGACGCCGCGATGCTCGTACCTTGCCCGTCTGCTGTTTCGATCGATCCGGTATCCTGCCGCCCGCGCCTCGCCATGGCTCGTCTGCCGACGCCTTTCGAGCCAGCAAAGCGGCTGGCCAAGTACCTCGGCGTCTCCTCCGTCCACATCAAGCGCGAGGACATGGCCGGCTATGCGCTCGGCGGCAACAAGCTTCGTCAGCTCGACTTCATCCTTGCCGAGGCGATCGCAGCCGAAGCTGACATGCTGATTGCCACGGCCGGCAGCCAGTCCAATTTCTGCCGGTCGCTGGCCGGCGCAGCCGCCAAGCTGGGCCTCGGTTGCCACCTGCATGTGCGCGCCAGGATGGGCACGGAGCTCGTTGGCAATCTGCTTCTGGACGACATCTTCGGGGCGGAAGTCACCTTCACCCAGGAAACCGACCCCTGGCACCCCGCCATCAAGGATGAAATCGAGGCGATCGCCGATCGTTACCGCGGACAGGACCGATCCCCCTTCGTGGTGCAGCTTACAGGCGTGAGTGCCAATGTCGGTGTCGCGGGCTGGATGTCGGGTGCCGCTGAGCTCTGCGCGGATTTCAAGGCGATCGGGCGGATCCCAGACAGTGTTGTCGTGGTTTGCGGTTCCGGGCTGACGGCCGCTGGGCTGGCGCTCGGCTTCAAGCATCTCGGCGTTCCAACCCGAGTCATGGGTGTCAGCGCCCAGCAACCTGAGGCGCGACTGCGCAAGTGGATCACAGAGACCGCCAACACGGCCGCCGCGTGGATGGGCATCGAGACGCGTCTCTCGGGGCAGGATTTCGACATCGTCGACGAAGAGATCGGCCCAGGCTACGGCATTCCCTCCGACGCGAGTGTCGCCGCAGTCAGGACCGCTGGCCGGCTCGAAGGGCTGGTGCTCGATCCCGTCTATACAGGCAAAGGCATGGCCGCCCTGATCGGTGCAGCTGAGAAGGGCCTGCTCGGCAAGGCGTCCTCCATCGTCTTCCTGCACTCCGGCGGCACGCCGGGGCTGTTCACGCACGCGTCCGCCTTTGATCGGACGGCCCGCCCATGAAACGCGGCGTCTCGGGAACGGGCGGCCCCGCCCGGCTGGAGGTCGAACTCGATCGGCCGGGGCGCCACGTCGGCGCCCTCTTCGTTCCGCACTCGCACGACCGCTCTGCCTATGGTCGTATCACGCTTCCGGTGATCGTGGTCAAAGGCGGCGACGGGCCGACGGTGCTGTGCACCGCCGGCCTGCATGGCGACGAGTACGAAGGACAGTTTGCGCTGTCGCGTCTGGCTCGGACCCTCGATCCGGATCGCCTGCGCGGGCGTGTCATCTTGCTGCCGGTGGCCAATCCCGCCGCATCGGCGGCGGCGAAGCGCACATCCCCGATCGACCGCGTCAATCTGGCTCGCTGTTTTCCGGGCCGGCCGGGCGGCCTGCCTACGGAACAGATCGCGGATGGCATCTTCCGGCTGCTGCTGCCCTTGGCAGATTGCGTTGTCGACCTGCATAGCGGCGGCGGGACGCTCGACTATCTGCCATGCGCTTTTGGGCGCCTGCCCGCGGACAGTGCCCTGGCAACGCGTGCGCTGGATCTCATTCTGGCCTTCGGCGCGCCCTATGCGATGGTGATGCGTCACCCCGAAGCCAGCGCGACGCTGGTCTCTGCGGCGTTGGAGCAAGGCATCCCCGCCATGGCGACGGAGCTGGGCGGCGGCGGTTGTGTAACCCCCCGGACCGTCGAGATCGCGCGGACCGGCATCGAGAACGTTCTTGCTCATCTCGGCATGATCGATGCTGTCGCAACCCCATGCGCGAAGGCACGCCTGCTGGCCATCGAACCACGAGGATTCCTGCGTGCGCCGGGACGCGGAGCCTTCGAGCCTGCCCATGCTTTGGGCGAGACGGTGCGAGTTGGCGAAACGGCCGGGTGGCTGTGGGACTTCGAGCGCGCCGACCGCGCTCCCGAGCCGTTGCTGATACCCGACGATGGGTTGGTCGTGTGCCGCCGCGTGCCGCCTATCTGCTCAGCCGCCGACGTGCTTCTTCATCTTGGCCGGGATACGACCCGCGCCGATCTGCTCGGCGTTGCCTGAGTGGGAGAAAAGGGGAGGCCTTGGCCTCCCCTTTCGCTTCATTTCAGAAGTGCCTGTACGCGAACGGTTAGATCGTCCATCGCCCGCTGCGGCGTCTTCATGCCCAGCACCGCAGCTTCGGCTTCTTCCTTGAAGAAGTCGGCGGCGCGTGCCGCTTCGTTGAAGGCAGGCAGCGGCACGCGCGAGACGGCGAGGACCCGCCGCTCGTCCTGCGCATAGGGCAGCGCTTCGATGATGCGCGGGTCATCATAAGTCGAGTTGCGGACCGGTCCGTTTCCGTTGAGGGCAGCCCCCAGCGCCGCCTGTGAAGAAGACATCCACTTGATGAATTTCCAGGCCAGGTCCTTATTTTGGGAATTCTTCGGGATCGCCATGCTCCAGAACTCGACCTTGGTAGGCGCGACATCGTACTTTCCCAGCAATGCCGTCGCGACCGGGAAGAACGTCGTCTTGATCTTGCCGGCGGCCTGCGACTTCTTGGGGTCGTTATAGAGCCCGTTGCGGCTCATCGAACTCATGGCCATGGCGGCACGGCCGGTCTGCATCCAGGTGTTCGCGTCCTCCGCTTTCATGCCGGTAAGATTGCGCGGCACGGCGCCCGCCTCGAAGAGCTGCCGAATGGCGGTCAGCGCCTTCACCATCGGCTCGGAATTGGCGACGACCTTCATGTCGGGGGTAATGAAGTCGGCGTCCCAGGCGCGGGCAAAGGCGATCACTTCGGCATAGGCGACACCGGGCAGGATGAAGCCCACGGCAGGCGTGCCGTCGGGCCGCTTCCTGGTGCACGTCTTGGCTATGTCGATGAATTCCTCGATCGACTTGGGCGGGCCGGAAACCCCGCATTCGGCGAAGATTTCCTCGTTGTAGTGCAGCCCGGTCGAAGCATGGCGGAACGGCACGGCAAAAAGCCGCCCGTCGAAGGTCACCGCCTTCACAAGGCCGGGAAAGATGTCGTCGAATTTCTCGATCGGGTCGCTCTTCATGTAGGCGTCGAGCGGTTCGAACAAGGTCGTGACGCGCGGCGTCGCATAGGTGTTGAGCAGGAAGGCGACATCAATCGTCGACTGATCGAGCGAGGCTTCGCGAAATACGCGATCATGCAGCGGCCCGGTCTCGAACGTTGCCCAGTTGATACCGGCACCGTTAGCCGCCGTGAAACCTGCCGTGACATCGCCGCCTGCGGTGCCGTTGGACACATTCTGCAGGACGCGATGGGCAAACACATTCAGTTGCTTGCCCTGCGCGGACGCCTGACCCGCCGCATAAGGCACGGCGTAGGCGGCGGCCGCCCCGGCGAAGAAATGCCGTCTCGTCAAACGCATTTGTGCCCTCCCTTGTCTGCTCGAATTTCGCTGCATCTGGAGCCTCTACGTCAAGGCGCAGGGCGCGAAATCCTCATTTTCCCAAACTTAGTTCATGTAGAATAATTACAGAACTTGGCAAAAGACAATCGCGTAGTCGCGATGTCAGGTCGAATTTTTTATATTTACTACATGAGCCGCTTCCGCCCGCCGAAGCATGGCGTTGCACCATCCAAGGCCGGGATCGAACATCCAGCTACTCCGTGCGCGTTAGTGCCACGGAGATCTCGGTCGATGTGCCGCTTCGCTCGAAAAGGGATCTTTTCGTCGTAGGGCGCGACGTCAATGCAAGGTCGATGACCGCGCGATGCTGTCGCTGGCCTCCTGAGGGCATCTTCTCGGGTCGACCGCGCGACCAGAACGCGCTCGCCTAGATCGCTTCATTGGCAGCGCC
>SEEM01000062.1 GCA_004144595.1 Hyphomicrobiales bacterium | reverse complement strand
GAAGGGCGCCGACAGGGATGCTGGCGACCTGCTCGAAGCCGTCGGTGCGGAAGACCTTGATCAGGTTCAGCCCGCCGACCGTGACATAGGCGAACTGCTCCTTGCCCTTGCGGACGATGTTGACGTGGTTCGTGATCGGACCGGTATCGAGCACCTTAAGCGACTGGAACGGGGGCTTGGCGTTGAACACCATCGTCTTGCCGACATCCTTCAGCGTCAGCCAGATTTGAGCACCGTCAGGGGTGGCCGCGATATCGGGGCAGAACGGGCTGTCCTGCTTCATGCTGCCGACGACCTTCTTGGTGGCCGTGTCGATGACCACCGTCTCGGGACTGAAGCTGGAGCAGACATAGCCATAGCGGCCATCGGGCGAGAAGATCGTCATGCCCGGGCCGTTTGGCACCTTGATCCGCGTGGTCGGCGCGAAGCTCTTGCCGTCGAGCACCTGAATGTAGTCCTCGCCGCGCACGGCGACCCAGACTTCCTTGCCGTCGGGACGGAAGAAGGCCTCGTGCGGCGAGCGGCCGACATAGGTCGTGTGCTTCACCACATTGGTTTCGGTATCGATGAAGCTCACGGAATTCGAGCCGATCGAGATCACTGCGAGCGTCTTGCGGTCGGGCGAGAAGCCCATGCCGTGAACCAGCACCTGGCCGCGATAGAGCGGGCTGAGGTTTGCCGGCGTCGGCTCGCCGAGCTTGATCACGCCGAGCAGCTTGTTCTGCGACGGGTCGACCACCGAGACCGTGTTGGAGAACTGGTCGGAGGTGTAGAAGCGGTCGCTCTTGCTGATCGCGATATCGGGAGCCTCGGCGCGACCGGGCGCCTGGCCGGCGAAGGCAGGAAGGGCGGTCGAGAGCAGCAGCAGCGCTGCAAGGCGCGTGATCATGGCTTCATGTCCTTGTGATCGTGATGACCGTGCGCCCGCGTCGGGGCGCCTGCGGCCTGGCCCGGAGCGGCGGGTTTTTCGTCGAGGATCCGCTGCATCACTGCGATCTCCTGCCGCTGTTCGACGATGATACCTTGGGCGAGACGGCGCAGGCGCTCGTCGCGTCCGAAGCGCAGCTGGATCTCGGCCATCTCGACCGCACCCTGGTGATGCGGGATCATCATCGCGGCGAAGTCGCGGTCGGGGTCGCCGGTCGGTTTTGCCGCCGCCATGCCCTCATGCATGCGCGCCATCGATCGATTCATGGCATCGCTGAAAGCCTTCATGTCGGTGTCGGCGATGCCCGCGGCGTTGATCGTCGATGCCCTTGGGGTTTCGGCTGCGTGGCCCACGCAGCCCATCGCGAGCAGGCCGACGACGGCTAGTTGGAGCGTTCGCATCGTTCCTCCATTGCGATGTCATCTGGAGGGAAAACGCACGGGCGTCGTCGTTTATTCCCTACGATCTGCCGATGGCGGGACACGAGCGTGTGAACGCGCGTATGGGCGCTGCCATACCGGAACCATGCGGCCGACGGCGTGTTGCTCGGGATTGGAGGAACATCCCATGCAGCACCGTCGAGAATTCTTCCAGCACAGCGCGGCTTTCCTCGCGTTGTCAGGATTTCCCTTTCCAGCATTTTCAGAAGAATTGTCGATGATCGTTCATCGAAAGACGCCGCTGAATGCTGAACCCCGGCCTCCGCGACTGGCGTCGTTCATCACTCCGCAGAAGGATTTTTACGTCCGCAATCACGGCAACGTGCCGAAACTTTCGGCCGAGACCTACAGCGTCAAGGTCGGGACCATCGAGTTCAGCATCCCAGATCTGCAGAAGATGCCGCAGCGCAAGGTTACTGCCGTGATGCAATGCGCCGGCAACCGCCGCGCCGACATGGGCGAATACAAGCACGTCTCCGGCGATGCCTGGCGCGTTGGCGCGATCGGGAACGCGGAATGGACCGGCGTCTCGCTGTCGGAGGTTCTCAGGAAGGCGTCGATGGGCGGCAAGGCCCATGTCGCCTTCGCCTGCCACGACGACTGCGAGGAGGACAGGGAGAAGTTCAAATACGGCGTCTCGATCCCGATGCAGAAAGCGATGTCCGAGGACACGATCCTGGCCTGGGCGATGAACGGCGAACAGCTGACTGCCGAGCATGGCTTCCCGCTTCGCCTCGTCGTGCCGGGTTATGCCGGCGTCCGCTGTCCCAAGTGGATCGCCTCGATCGACGAGCAGGAGCAACCGTCGGACAACCATATCCAGCAGAAGGCCTACAAGCTTTTCGGTCCCGACGTGATCAAGGAGAAGGCGGATTTCAGCACGGCGCCGGTCGTCAACGAGATGCCGCTGAATTCCGTCATTCTGGAGCCGATCGAGGGCGCTGCCGTCAGGACCGGTAAGACGGTTGTCTCGGGCTTTGCAATTTGCACGATGAGCTCCGTTTCGAAAATCGAAGCTTCGGGTGATGGCGGCAAGACCTGGACGCCGGCGCAGATCAAGCGCGAAGGCGACAGCAAGTGGTCATGGGTGCATTGGAGTGCTGAGCTGAACCTCAAGCGAGGCGACCATCAGCTCGTCGTCCGCGCTTTCGACGGACAAGGCAAGGGCCAGCCGGAGTCGGCCGCACCGATCTACAACTTCCCCGGTTACCTCATGACCGCCTGGCACCGCGTGACTGTCCACGCAAAGGATGCAGCATGAAACCCGCATTTGCGTTTGCCGTCCTCATGGCGATCTCGACGCCTGTCTACGCTCAACCATCGGGTGGGAAGACCGGCGTCAACGCCGTTATCGGCAGGAGTATTTCGACGACGGATTTTGTGACCGAACTCGCCCTGAGCGACATGTTCGAAACGAAATCAAGCGAGTTGGCAGCGGTCCGGGGAGATCAAAAGGCGCGCGACTTCGCGGCGACGATGATCGAGGACCATCAGAAGTCTTCATCCGAGTTGTCGCTCATCGTGAAGCCCCATATCGACCAGACGCCGCTGCCTTTGAAACTCGACAAGGGCCATCAGGCCAGGATCGATAAGCTGAAGAAGCTGGACGGCGCCGAATTCACAAAGGCCTATTTCAAGGAGCAGGTCGCGGCGCACGAGGCTGCGGTATCGCTCCTCGAGCGCTTCGGAAAGTCCGGCAGCGATGCTGAACTGAAGGCGTTCGCCGAGAAGCTGCTTCCGGGCATTCGGCACCATCTCGAGATGGCGAAGTCCAACGCGACCTGACCTCGTTACCCTGTCCGGGATCGTCATTCGGACATGGTGAACATTCGGCGCGTAATAGGCGGACAGCAAAGCGATCGCGCGATGGCGGAAGTTTGGATCAGCGCGTCCTTTTTCACGATTGCGTCTCGGCGACTCTCGGGCTGGGTCTGTGTCGCGGCCGTCCGCGGACGCTGCTCCCAGTGAGGTCAGCGGTCTTGCGCGATAGACGGCGGCTGCATGAACTCGATCGTCGCGCCGTCAGCGCCAAGAGCGTGGATCACCTGCGTTCCGGCGCGTGCGCCGGTCGTGATCGGCTGCGGCGTGCCTTGCGCCCTCCAGCCGTAGGAGCCCATCCGCGCAAGGACTGCATCGATGTCATCGACCACAAAGGCTAGATGCGCGAAGCCAGGGTCGAACGGCTTGGCCGGAACGCTTGGCCGATCCAGACCCCGATACTCTAGGAGTTCGATCGTCTGATCGGCCAGCGAGACGATTGCCATGCGGACCTGCGCCCATGCGCTCCTGTCACCTGACCGAGGAACGCGCCTCCCATCTCGCCAGTCCGTACGAGCCGCGCGCCGAGCCCCTCGACCCAGAACCGAACGGCCTCGTCGAGGGAGGCG
Organism: Hyphomicrobiales bacterium; assembly: GCA_004144595.1. Taxonomy (GTDB): domain Bacteria; phylum Pseudomonadota; class Alphaproteobacteria; order Rhizobiales; family Beijerinckiaceae; genus Allobosea. The sequence continues at coordinate 14,500 of SEEM01000062.1, read as the reverse complement.
ACCGCGAAGCCGACATGATCGGCACGCTGCACGTGGATGTTTGCCTGGTCCGTCATGCGCTCCCACTATCAGAAAACTGATCGTTTGTCCGCTGAGGGCCGTTAGCAGTCCTGAACCACCTTCGCCTGGCGACGTCCGCTTCCTGGCAGGGCCCGAACGGCAGCTATTGGCGCATTTCTTCCGGACCGGGGAGGGCGCTATGGGCACGCTTGAGACCCTCCTCAACAACAAGTGCCACGGAAAACGGAGTAACAGGGGCCCTACCCAGAGCTCGGATTAACCACCTACCATATTGTCTCGATCTCCGGTCTCCACATGGTGCTCGCCGCCGGCACCATCTTCTGGCTGGTGCGCGCGCTGCTTGCCATGTCGCAGACGGTCGCCTTGCACTGGCCGGTCAAGAAGCTCGCGGCAGTGGCCGCCATGCTCGGCGCAACCGCCTATTGCACCTTCTCGGGGAGCGACGTCGCGACCGAACGCTCGCTGATCATGACGCTGGTCATGCTTGGCGCGATCCTGGTCGACCGCGCGGCGCTGAGCATGCGCAACCTCGCGCTGGCCGCCATGATCGTTCTGCTGCGCGAGCCGGAAGCACTGCTCGGGCCGAGCTTCCAGATGTCATTCGGTGCGGTCGCGGCTCTCATCGCCTTCGCCGAGCGCTGGGAGAGACGAGACCGCAGCGAGCCGCCTTCGGCATTGCCCTGGCCGCTCGGACCGATCTGGGCGGCGGCGCTCGGCATCCTCGTCACCACCATGCTGGCGACGGCCGCGACAGCGCCCTTCGGCGCCTATCATTTCCAGACCTTCAACCCGTTCGGCCTGCTCGGCAACGCCATGGCGCTGCCTTTCGTCTCGCTCTTCGTCATGCCGGCGGCGGTGTTCGGCGTGCTCGCCTATCCGTTCGGCCTGGACTGGCCCGCCTGGGCCCTGATGGGGCTCGCCTCCGATGCCGTGCTCAAGGTCGCGCATTGGGTCGCGACCATCGACCATTCCACGGTGACGGTCGCGGCCTTCGGTCCGGCGGTGCTGGCTTGCTTCGCGGCGGCACTCCTGTGGCTCACGCTGTGGACCACGGCCTGGCGCTGGCTCGCGGCCTTGCCGCTGGTCCTCGGCGTCGCCACAGCCGGCAAGCCGGAGCGGCCGGAGATCCTGATCGAGCGCGACGGCTCGGGGCTGGCGGTGCGCGGCCCGGACGGGCGCCTCGCCATCGCCGGCAAGCCCAGCCGCTTCGTCCTGCAGCAATGGCTCGCCGCCGATGGCGACAGCCGCTCGCCCGACGATCCGACCCTGCGCGCGGGCGTCGCCTGCGATCGGCTGGCTTGCGTCGTACAGACCGTCGACAGGCGCACGGTATCCTATACGCGCGAGCGCCTCGCCATCATCGAGGATTGCCAGCGGGCCGATCTCGTCGTCACAGCCATTCCCTGGAGCGGCACATGCAAGGCCAGGCTGGTCGAGCGCATGGCGCTAACGCGCGATGGCGCGACCTCGCTCTTCCGCACCGCATCGGGCTGGAGCAGCCATATCTCGGAGCAGCCCGACAGCGAGCGGCCCTGGAGCCGCCGCAAGCCGACGCCCGCAACGCCGTCGACACCGGCTCCAGCACCATCGGCCGATGCCGGCGAGAGTGATGCAGACCCTCTATAGCTCTATCGGCAAGGCCGCTAGGCACACGGAAGCGGTGAAACTTGAACCGTCATTGCGAGGAGCGAAGCGACGAAGCAATCCAGGGGGATTGGGTGAGATGTTCAGTCCGGCTCTCCTCGATTGCTTCGCTGCGCTCGCAATGACGGTTCATGTTTTCAAACCAGCGACCTCCGTCAGTAGCGCCGCATCAGATTGACGAGGCGGCCCTGGATCTTGACCCTGTCGGGGCCGAGCACGCGCGTCTCATAGGCCGGGTTCGCCGCTTCGAGCGCGATGGAGGAACCACGCTTGCGCAGGCGCTTCAGCGTCGCTTCCTCGTCGTCGATCAGGGCCACGACGATATCGCCGGTATTGGCCGTGTCCTGCCTGCGGATGACCACGGTATCGCCGTCGAGAATGCCGGCCTCGACCATCGAATCGCCGCGCACTTCCAGCGCGTAATGCTCGCCGGAACCGAGCATGTCCGGGGGCAGAGAGACGGTGTGGCTGCGGCTCTGGATCGCCGAGATCGGCGTGCCCGCTGCGATCCGGCCCATCACCGGAATGGCGATCGAATGCCGGCTGTCGTCATCCGAAGCAGCGGGGCGCGGCTTGGCGATGCTCGGCTGCGATCCCAGGCCGCCCTGGACGATGGCCGGGCTGAAGCGGGGACGGGGTTGCGGCGCACCGAGCCCGTCCGGCATCTTGATGACTTCGAGCGCGCGTGCCCGGTTCGGCAGCCGGCGGATGAAGCCGCGCTCCTCCAGCGCCATGATCAGGCGGTGGATGCCGGATTTCGAGCGCAGGTCGAGCGCATCCTTCATCTCGTCGAAAGAAGGCGGTACGCCACTCTCGCGCAAGCGTTCCTGAATGAAGCGCAGGAGTTCATGTTGCTTGCGTGTCAGCATGGTCGCCGCCAGCCCCTCAAAGCGCAGAATCGAAACAAAGCACGAACACCATACGCGTTCTGCTTGTGTTCCGCAAGCTGCTACCGCGGGGCAAGCTGCTACCGCAGCAGCAGAACCCGGCAGGCATCGCCCTGCTTCGCCGGAGCGGCATGGGCCGGGCGGATCGTCAGGGCCTGCGCCCGTGCCAGCGTGCCGAGCATCGAGGAATCCTGTCGGTCGAAGGGCATCGCCACCCAGCCGTCGGGCGTGAGTGCAAGCTCCGAGCGCAGATAATCCTCGCGCTCGTCATTCCCGGGCATGTCGCGGCCGAGAATGGCGGGGATGCTGCGATCACGGTCAGCGTCCGCGATGCCGAGCAGCGCCTCGATCAAGGGCAGCACGAAGAGATGGCCGCAGACGATCGAGGAGACCGGATTGCCCGGCAATCCGACGACAACCATCGGCCCAAGCCGCCCCGTCATCATCGGCTTGCCTGGGCGCATCGCGATCTTCCAGAAGCCGAGTGCCATGCCGGCGCGCGTCAGCGCCTCCTGCACGAGATCATGCGCGCCGACCGATGCCCCGCCCAGCGTGATCAGCACATCGGCATCGGCGTCGCGCGCCTGTGCGATCTTGCTCGCAAGGTCGGCATGGTCGTCACGGGCGATACCGAGATCGATGACAGTGCCGCCGGCCTTCTCGACCAGCGCGGCCAGTGAGAACGAATTCGAGGCGACGATCTGGTCGCGGCCGACCGGCTCCCCCGGTGCCACCAGCTCGTCTCCGGTGGCCAGGATCGCGACGCGCGGCATGCGTCGCACGGGCAGGGTGGGGTGCCCCATCGCAGCGGCAAGCCCAAGCGCCGCGCTGTCGAGCACGCGCCCGGCCTGCAGCAGCAAGTCGCCCTCGCGGAAATCGAGCCCGGCGGCGCGGATGAACTTGCCCTTGGCGGGCGGCACGCGGACGCCGATCGTTGGGCTGTCGACGCCGTCGGCGTCCTCCTGCATCAGGACGGTATCGGCACCCTCAGGCATCGGCGCGCCAGTGAAGATGCGCACCGCCTGTCCTGGCCCGAGCGCGCCGTCATAGGCCCGGCCGGCAGCGGATTCGCCGATGACCGAGAGCGAGACGCCCTCCGCCATCTCGTCGCCGCGTACGGCATAGCCGTCCATCGCCGAATTGGCGAAGGGCGGATGGGTCCGGAGCGCCTTGATCTCGCCGGCCAGCACCCGCCAGGCGCATTGCGCCAGCGGCAGGGTTTCGGCCCCGGTCGGCCCCGGAATGCTGTCAAGCAGCGCCTTGCGTGCGACGGGGACCGGGGTGAGCGCCATCAGCCAGCTTTCACGTCGTAGTCGCCGGACTGTCCGCCGGATTTGTGCAGCAGCCGGATGTTCTCGATCCGCATCGCCCGGTCGACGGCCTTGACCATGTCGTAGACGGTGAGACAGGCGACGGAGACCGCGGTGAGCGCCTCCATCTCGACGCCGGTCTGGCCCTTCATCTTGACCTCCGCACGCACGCGCACCCCCGGCAGGGCCTCGTCGATCGTGAGGTCGACGCTGATCTTGCTGAGCAGCAGCGGGTGGCAGAGCGGGATCAGTTCATGCGTGCGCTTCGCCGCCATGATGCCGGCGAGGCGCGCGGTGCCGAGCACGTCGCCCTTCTTGGCGTTGCCGTCGCGCACGATCGCGATCGTCTCCGGCGCCATGATGACCTGGCCTTCGGCGATCGCCATGCGGGTCGTCTCGGCCTTGTCGCCGACATCGACCATATGCGCGGCGCCTTGCGCGTCGAGATGGCTGAGCCGGCTCACGCGGCTGCGGCCTTGCCGGTCAGCAGCGCCTGCGTCGCGTCGGTGACGTCGGCCTGCCGCATCAGGCTCTCGCCGACGAGGAAGCTGTTGACGCCGATCGGGTTGAGTCGGGCGATGTCGGCATGGGTGAAGATGCCGCTTTCGCTGATGACGATCCGGTCGGTGGGGACGCGCGGCGCCAGTCGCTCGGTCACCGCGAGATCGACATGGAAGCTGCGCAGGTCGCGGTTGTTGATTCCGAGCATCCGGCTTTCGAGCTTGAGCGCCCGGTCGAGCTCGGCATCGTCATGGACCTCGACGAGCACGTCCATGCCGAGCTCGCGCGCGGTCTCGTTCAGCGCCCTAGCGGTGGCGTCGTCGACGCCGGCCATGATGATCAGGATGCAGTCGGCGCCCCAGGCGCGGGCCTCGTAGACCTGATAGGGTTCGTAGAGGAAATCCTTGCGCAGGGCCGGCAGGCCGGCGGCCTCGCGCGCAGCGGTCAGGAAGTCCGGCTGCCCCTGGAAGGAAGGCGCGTCGGTCAGCACCGAAAGGCAGGCCGCGCCGCCGGCCGCATAGGCACGGGCGAGCGAGGGCGGGTCGAAATCGGCGCGGATCAGGCCCTTGGAGGGGCTCGCCTTCTTGATCTCGGCAATCAAAGCCGGCGTGCCCTGTGCGAGCTTGCCAGCCAAGGCATCGGCAAAGCCGCGCGGCTTGGACGCTGCGTGGGCGCGGCGTTCGATCTCGGCCTGCGGAACCGCGGCTTTCGCCGCCGCGATCTCCCGGCGCTTGTAGGCTTCGATCTTCGCGAGAATGTCGGTCATGCCGGCCTCACGCATTAGAGGCTTTGATCAGGGCGGCGAGCGTCGCCTTGGCCTTGCCGGAATCGAGCGCTGCTGTGGCCTGGGCGAAGCCGTCCTTCAGATCCCTGGCCTTGCCGGCGACGAGGAGCGCCGCAGCCGCATTGAAGGCTGCGATGTCGCGGAAGCCGGTCTTCTCCCCGGCGAGCACGGCGTTGAGCGCGGCAGCGTTCTCCTCGGGCGTGCCGCCGCGCAGGACTTCCGGCTTGGCCGGTTCGAGCCCGACATCGGCGGGGCTGATCGAGAAACTCTCGATCTTGCCGTTCTCCAGCGTGACGACGCGGGTCGGACCCGTCGTGGTGATCTCGTCCAGCCCGTCCGAGCCATGCACGGCCCAGACGCGGGTCGAGCCGAAAGAGGCGAGCACCTTGACCATCGGCTCCAGCCAGGTCTCGGAGAAGGCGCCGATGAGCTGGCGCTTGGCGCCGGCCGGGTTGGAGAGCGGGCCGAGCAGGTTGAAGATCGTGCGCGTGCCGAGTTCGGTGCGTACCGGCGCGACATGGCGCATCGAGGCATGATGCGTCGGCGCGAACATGAAGCCGACGCCGGCTTCGCGGATGCAGCGCTCGGTCGCGGCCGGATCGAGCCCGACCTTGACGCCGAGAGCGGTCAGCACGTCGGCCGCGCCGGAGCGGGAAGACGCCGCGCGGTTGCCATGCTTGGCGACCGGCACGCCGCAGGCGGCGGTGATGATCGAGGCCAGCGTCGAGACGTTGTAGGAGCCGGAGGAATCGCCGCCGGTTCCGACGATGTCGATCGCCTCGGCCGGCGCCTTCACCGGCAGCATCTTGCCGCGCATGGCGCCGACGGCGCCGGCGATCTCGTCGATCGTCTCGCCGCGCACGCGCAGCGCCATCAGGAAGGCGGCCGACTGCGCGTTGGTGACCTCACCCGAAAGGATGGTGTCGAAGGCGTCTCGCGCTTCCTCGCGGGAGAGCGTCGCGCCGGTCGCGACCTTGGCGATGAAGGGTTTGAAATCGTCCATGTGAACTCTGTAAAAATGTGAACTCTGCGGAATCAGGCTGAAACGGTCAGGGCGGAGGCTTCGCGTTCACTCTGCCATCGCTCCGCGAGATCGAGGAAATTCCGCAGGATCGTCGCGCCATGCTCGGAGGCGATGCTCTCCGGATGGAACTGGACGCCATGGACCGGCAGCTCGCGGTGCGAGAGCGCCATGATCAGGCCGTCATCGCTCTCGGCCTCGATATCGAAGACATCGGGGCAGGAGGCGTGCTCGACCACCAGCGAATGATAGCGCGTCGCCTGCAAGGGGCCGTTGATGCCGCGGAACAGGCCGCGCGCCTTGTGGCGGATGGCCGAGACCTTGCCATGCATCGGCAGCGGCGCGCGCACGACCTCGCCGCCGAAGGCCTGGCCCATCGCCTGAAGGCCGAGGCAGACGCCGAAGATCGGCTTCCGGCCCGCGCCCTCGCGAATGACGTCGAGGCAGATTCCGGCCTCGTTGGGCGTGCAGGGGCCGGGCGAGAGCACGATCGCGTCGTGGTCGCCGGCAAGCGCCTCGTCGACGGTGAGCGCGTCGTTACGCCAGACGTCGACCTCGGCGCCCAGCCCACCGATGAGATGGACCAGGTTCCAGGTGAAGCTGTCGTAGTTGTCGATCAACAGAACGCGCATGGCCGGACCCGTGAATGCGGGTTGAGGTCATGCACGCTCCGAGGCGGGGCGGTCAAGTTTTCGCGCGGGCTGCGCGGATCAAACCACCGGCGGATTCAACCGGGCGAAACCGGCCTGCCGCCGATACGGGAAATAGGGGTAGGGCGCGGTCCGGACGCTCGCGGCATCGAGGCGCGCGACCTGCTCGGCCGTCAGGCTCCAGCCGACAGCGCCGAGATTGTCGCGCAATTGCTGCTCGTTGCGGGCGCCGATGATGACGGAGGAGACGGTCGGGCGCTGCAGCAGCCAGTTGATTGCGACCTGCGGCACGCTCTTGCCGGTCTCCACGGCGATCGCATCGAGCACATCGACGATGGCGTAGAGCTGCTCGTCCTCGACCGGCGGACCGAATTCGGCGGTCTCGTGCAGGCGGCTGTCGGCGGGTACCGGCTGGCCGCGCCGGATCTTGCCGGTGAGGCGGCCCCAGCCGAGCGGGCTCCAGACCAGCGCGCCCACGCCCTGGTCGCGGCCGAGCGGCATCAGCTCCCACTCGTAGTCGCGCCCGACCAGCGAGTAATAGACCTGATGCGCGACATAGCGCGGCCAGCCATGGCGCTCGGCCGCGGCGAGGGACTTCATCAATTCCCAGCCGGAGAAATTGGAGACGCCGACATGGCGCAGCTTGCCGGCGCGGACGAGCATGTCGAGCGTAGAGAGGACTTCCTCGATCGGCGTGCCGGCGTCGAAGGCATGCAACTGCAGCAGATCGATATGGTCGGTGCCGAGCCGCCGCAGCGCGTCCTCGGTCGCCTTGATCAGGCGGCTGCGGGAGGAGCCGGCATCGTTGGGGCCATCGCCCATCGGCAGGGCCGTCTTGGTCGAGATCAGGACCTTGTCGCGCCTGCCCTTGATCGCCTCGCCGAGCACCTCCTCAGAGGCGCCGTTCGAATAGACATCGGCGGTGTCGAACAGGTTGAGCCCGGCTTGGAGGCAGATATCGATCAGGCGACGTGCTTCCCGGGCGTCGGTCGTGCCCCATGCGCTGAACAGCGGCCCCGTTCCGCCGAAGGTGCCTGCGCCGAAGCTCAGGGCGGGCACCATCAGTCCCGAATGACCCAAACGCCGATATTCCATGATCCAGCTCTCCTGTGGAGGTCGGAACATGGCGTGGCGAAGCCCGTACGATTAGCCGGCCGGACGGAACAGCATTCGTGAGTTCAAGTCATCGAGCCCGCGAAGGTCGCTACGCCCGCGCACTGCGCGGCATGCCCGCCGTGCGCGGCTGGGCCAGCCCCGGCGCGGTCTCGACGCCGAGCGTCGGCAGCGCCAGCGTGCGCTGCCCGCGGAAATCGACATGGCAGACGATCAGGCCGCGCTCCTCGATATAGCTGAGCACGCGGCGAGCCCGGCTCGGCGACGCGCTGCCATAGACTTCCGCGAGTTCGGCATCGCTGGGGCAGGGCCGACCTTCGATGGCCGTGCGGGCGATGTAGAGGAAGAGCCCCTGCAGGTCTTCCGGCAATGCGCCGGAGGCTGCCACGGCCGCTTGCCAGCCCTCGCTCGTCGCGACGCTGTCGCTGACGCCGGCCCGCGCCACCGCAAGCCTGCGGCGGAACTCTTCGAGGCTCAGGTGAGTGCGGCCGAGCCGGCGCATCCGGCAGCGCACGGTGAAGTCCTGGTAGAGCACGGCGACCTGGCGCGAGCGTGCCTCGGGATCGGCCATCAGTTCGCGGAGAATCTCGACCATGATCGCCTCGCGCTCGGCCGGTGCCAGCTCGATCTCTGGTTCCGGCTCAGCCTGCGGGGCGGGGCGGTAATTCTCGATCCGGCGCAGCAGCTCGGTCGAATCAGGCTTCGGGCGCGGTGCCGGGCGGACAGGTCTCGCCATCGGCAGCGGCTCGTCCTCGCCGCGCGTGAAGATCAGCTTGCCGGCCTCTTCCGGCGCCTGTTCCGGCAGCGGCATCAGCCCCGGCGCGCTGCCGCGGTCGACGGAAGAGACGGTGCCGATCCGGATCGGCAGCGGGCGCTTCGACAGGGCGGGGCCGAGCGCGACGAACTGGCCGCGTTCGAGGTCGCGGAACATCTCGGCCTGGCGCCGATCCATGCCGAGGAGGTCGGCGGCGCGCTGCATGTCGATGTCGAGGAAGGTGCGACCCATCAGGAAGTTCGAGGCCTCCGCCGCGACGTTCTTGGCGAGCTTGGCGAGGCGCTGGGTCGCGATCACGCCGGCAAGTCCGCGCTTGCGGCCGCGACACATCAGGTTGGTCATGGCGCCGAGCGACAGCCGGCGCGCCTCGTCGGAAGCCTCGCCGGCCATCACCGGCGCGAAGAGCTGGGCTTCGTCGACCACGATCAGCATCGGGAACCAGAGCGAGCGGTCGACATCGAAGAGCCCGCCGAGGAAGGCGGCAGTGGCGCGCAACTGCTCGTCGGCTTCGAGATTTTCGAGGTTCAGCACCACCGAGACGCGATGCTGGCGCACGCGGAGCGCCACGCGCTGCAATTCGGCCTCGCCGCATTCGGCATCGACGACGACATGGCCGAACTGGTCGGCGAGCGAGACGAAATCGCCCTCCGGATCGATGATCGCCTGCTGCACGAGCGGGGCGCTCTGCTCCAGCAGGCGGCGCAGCAGGTGCGACTTGCCCGAGCCCGAATTACCCTGCACGAGCAGGCGCGTCGCCAGCAATTCGGCGAGATCGATCAGACCGGGCTCGCCGGTCCTCGTCGTTCCCATCTCGATTGCTGTGGTCATGCGGTTGGTGAATCGCCGTGATGGATCGGGCGCGGAGGTGCGGCCGGCGCTTCTAGCACGGCCTTTCCTTCGCTGGACGTGAGGAAGCCCTGCCTTCCACAGGCAATCGGTCCGCTCAACGGGGACAGCGCAAGGCCCGTTCCTGCCGGACGATATCGGCGATCGCGCGATGGTCGTTCGCCGAGAGCGGCAGGTCCTCGACATTGTCGTACTGGCAGCCGGCGTTCCCGAAAGCCGCAATCGCCCGCTTGGTCCGGAAGCAATAGCCCTGCGCCTTGTAGATCTCGTTGCGCGCGGTCCAGAGATCGGCACAGGCTTGGGGATTGGCGAATGCCGGGCTCGCCAGCCCGCCGGAAAGCAGGGCGGCCGCGAGAAGCGGGAGGCAAAGGCTGCGCATGGGGAAAGCTCCGGCGATTGAGTCGCGAGTTTTGCGGAGCCGTCCGGTGAAGGCAACTCTTGCCGGAGCACGAAGCGCGCCCGTCATCCCGGACAGGCTGCAAGGCGGCGGCGCCGATCCGGGATCCGTCAAAGGCTCAGTGCTCCAAGATGTAACCCGAGGCAAGCCCCGGGACGACGGCGTCATCAGATTGAAATGCCCCCGTCCGCTATGGCTTCTTCATCTCCAGGCAGGTGAGCACCTCGACATAGCTCGGAGGCCCGCCATAGGTCGCGCCTTCGACGCAAGCGGTTCGCGCGCCCGGCTGGAACTGGCTCCAGCGCGTCGTGAGCGTCGCGCGGGCGCGCTCCTCGTCGCCCTGGCAGGCACTGGCCGGGCGACCGATATCGATGCCCGATTTGCCGACATCACGGCATGACGCGGCAATGTCGAAGCGCGGCGGCGAATCCACGACGCGGACGATGGATTGAGCGATCGGAGTTGTGGAGAGAGACAGAAGGACAAGGCCGGCGGCAAGCATGGCTGCCACTCCAAGGAAGACGCAGACGCCCCTGCGCTCAACGCTAGTCAATCCTCGAAGTTCCGCCTGAGCGCTATCCGGCCGTCGCAGGCCCCTGGCGCTTGCCGACGGCGATATCGGTCGCGGAATGCGCCTCGATATCGACGATCGCGACATCCGGCCGGTCGATCGCGGGGAGGCTGCGCGTCTCCGTCGCCCGGTGGACGAAGACCAGGCTGGCCAGCGCGGGATGCTCGGCGAGCCGCGAATGCGCCAGCGCCGATTCCATCGCGCCGGGCATGACCAGGTGGACGCTGCGTCCGCCTTCGATGCAGGCCTGCAGATCGCCGAGATTGAACAGGCCGAGCGGCAGCAGTTCGAGCCCGCTCAGCATCGCCACGCCGGGCCCGCTCGCCAGCGCGGCGAGGTCGCCGCCAACCAGCGTCGTCACGATGCGCGACGAGATCGTCGGCTTCAGCACCCGCGAGATATCGAGCGCCTTGCCGAGCAATTCCCGTTCCGGCAGCGCGGTCGGCCCCTGCAGCGACACGCCGTCAGCGATCTGCAGCACCGGCCGCTCTCTGAGCTGCGGCAGCGGATGCAGCGTCGGGCTCGCCATCAGCGTGTCGAGCGGGGCGACCCCATCGGGAACATCGGGCCCGAAACCGCCGACGAAGCGGGTGCCGAAGGCCCGCATCGCGAGGTTGCGCAGCGTCAGCAGCGGCCGCAGCGGGCCGACGCGGCTGACGCCCAGCGCCATGACCGCCCCGGACGCCTCGATCAGCCTGAGCAGTTCGAGTTCGTTGCCGTGCAGGGGCAGCATCAGGGGCGACAGGCCCGCGCGCAGGCTCGCCAGGATCGAGACGATCGCTTCCGGCCCGAGCGGCGCCAGGATCGCCACGCTTGCTCCCGGCGTTCCCTTGTTGATGGCGAGCAGCCGCGCCAGGCGGTCGATGCGCTCGTCGAGGTCGAGGAAATTGATCGAGCCCGGCGTGACATCGCTCCAGCCACGACGGCCCGGCGGATCACGCAAAGCCGCATCGTAGCCCCGGTTGCGGGTCAGGGCCGCGAGCAGGGTGTCGAGATCGAGACCGTCGAGCAAGGCTGAGGCTTCGTCCTGTTCGGCCCGCATCGACAGACCCTAGTTGGCCGGCGTGGCAGCCGGGAGGCGCGCCAGCAACTCGTTGGAGAGGAAATAGGCCGGCTGCCTTCCAGCCAGAACCACGCCGCGCGCCAGCGCGATCCAGGTATCGGGCAGGTAATACAGCGGCACGACGTAGAAGCCGGAGATCAGCAGGCGGTCGAGCGCGCGCACCGCCGCGACGAAATCCTCGCGCTCGCGGGCGCCGAGCAGGGCCTGCAGCACCGCATCCACGGCGGGGGATTTCACGCCCGCATAGTTCAGCGCGCCGTTGCGCGCGGCATTGGCAGAGCCCCAGCGCCCGATCTGCTCGTTGCCGGGCGAGGCCGAGGCAGGCCATGTCCACTGGATCATGTCGAAATCGAAGGCCGACAGGCGCCGCCAGTACTGCACGTCGTCTATCAGGCGCACCGAGACGGCGATGCCGAGCCGCGAGAGCGACTGCGCGTAGTTCAGCGCGAGCCGCTCCTGCGGCCGGCTGGTCACGGTGATCTCGAAGGCGAAGGGCTCGTCCTTGGCGTTGCGCAGCACGCCTTCGCGCAGCCTGTAGCCGGCGGCCATGAGCAACTCGAGCGCCCGGCGCGCCTGCTCGCGGTCGCGGCCCGAGCCGTCGGTCTCCGACGGCTTCCAGGTGCCGGCAAGGATATCCTCGCGCACCGCGCCCGGAAAAGCGGCGAGCAGGCCCTTCTCGCGGGCATCAGACGGGACGCCGAGCGCCGAGAGGTCCGAATCCGAGAAGAAGCTGCCGGCCCGGCGATAGACGCCATGGAACAGGTTGCGATTGACCCATTCGAAATCGAACAGCAGGCCCAGCGCTTCACGCGTCCGGACGTCGGCGAAGATCGGCCGGCGCGTGTTGAAGACCAGGCCGGTCATGCCCTTGGGTGTGTCGAAATGCAGGGTTTCCTGCCGGATGCGCCCGTCATGCACGGCCGGCACGTCATAGCCGGTCATCCAGCGCGTCGGATCGCCCTCGATGCGGACATCGTAGAGGCCGGCCTTGAACGCCTCGAACAGCGCATTCGAATCCCGGTAGAAATCGTAGCGGATCTCGTCGGCATTATAGAGCCCGCGGGTCAGCGGATGGTCCTCGGCCCAGAAATCCTTGCGCCGCTTCAACAGAAGCGATTCGCCGGGCCGGACATCCGCGACGGCATAGGGTCCGGAGCCGAGCGCCGGCTTGAAGCTGGTCTCGCCGAAGGTCTCAGCATTGGTCGCATGCTTGGCGAAGATCGGCATCGCGCCAATGACCAGCGGCAATTCGCGGTTGGAGCCGTCGCCGAGCTCGAATTCGACGCGGCGCGGCGAGGGGGCGGAGACCTTGGTCACCCGGCCCAGACTGGAACGATGGAACGGCTTGCCCTTGGCCTTCAGCATTTCGAAGGTGAAGATCACGTCCTCGGCCGTGACGGGCCTGCCGTCCGAGAACCGGGCGCGCTCGTCGATCTCGAAGGCCAGCTCCTTGCGGTCGGCATCGAGCGCGACGCCGGAAGCAAGCAGGCCATAGGCCGTAAAAGGCTCGTCGGCCGAGCGGTAGAGCAGGCTCTGCTGCACGTATTTCGGCACGGCATCGGGCGCGACGCCCAGGACAACGAGGGGATTGAGGCTGTCGAACGTGCCTTGGATGCCCATGACGAGGCGTCCGCCTTTCGGCGTCTTGGGATCGGCATAGGGCAGATGCGTGAAACCGGGCGGGAGCGCCGGCTGGCCATGCATCGCTATGGCGTGCGTCAGCGGGGCCGAATCGGCCAAAGCAGCGCTGCCGCGCGCCAGGGTGGCGAGCGGGGCCAAAGCCAGTAGGAGGTTGACCCCGCGGCGGCTCATCGCCTGGGGCAATCGAAGAAATTCCATCGGACGACCTGATTCCCTGCGCAAGAATAGCATGGGAGCAGCAGGGTCACGCAGCTATTCGGGCTGGAATCCGCGGTGCGAACTCGCTAAAGGCGAGGGCAGGGTGTCATTCAAACGCCTCAATCAGCCTTGATGTGCACGGCTTGCGATGGCCTGCGCCCCATGCGATTGGGCCATCAGCGGTGACGCGCGCGGCTTGCGAAGTCGTGATCCCGAATTCGCTTGATAAGGAAAGACAAGGAATGTCCGCTTCGTATCGCCTGTCATCATCTGCTCTGGGTCTCGTGCTCAGCGCGGCCATCGGATTCGCGCCCGTCGCGGCCTTCGCCCAGGCTCCGGCGCAGCGCCCGGCACCGGCCCGCCCGGCTGCTCCGGCTCCGGCCCAGCCTGCCGCTCCGGCCCAGCCCGGCGCCGCTGCCGCCGGCCCGACTGTCGTGCAGGTCAAGCCCGAGCCTTCGCAGACGAGCTGGACCAAGGTCTGCGGCAAGGACCAGGGCGCGAACAAGGAAATCTGCTACACCACCCGCGACTTCGTCTCGGATCAGGGCCAGCCGGTGCTGGCCGTCGCCGTCTACGACGTGAAGGGCGATCCCAACAAGATCGTGCGCTTCCTGATGCCGCTCGGCCTCCTGCTGCAGCCCGGCATCCGCTTCGGCGTCGACACCGCCCAGCCCACCGGCGGCCGCTATGCCATCTGCTTCCCCAACGGCTGCTTCGCCGAAGCGCAGGTCAAGGACGACTTCATCAATTCGATGAAGAAGGGCAATAACCTGAACGTCAGCGTCCAGAACCAGGGCGCCCGCGAGTTGACCTTCACCATCCCGCTGACTGATTTCGCCAAGGGCTTCGACGGCGCCGCGATCGATCCGAAGGTTCTCGAGGACCAGCAGAAGCAGCTTCAGGACGAGCTCGCCAAGCGCCAGGAAGAACTGCGCCAGCGCCTCGGCGCCGGCGGCGCTGCCGCTCCGGGCGCTGCCCCGGCTCCCGGCGCCGCGCCGGCCGCCCCCGCGACCCCGCCCAAGCCCTGAGCGACGGCGCGACCGCTTGAAACAGTAAAGGCCGGTCCCTCGCGGGGCCG
>SEEM01000061.1 GCA_004144595.1 Hyphomicrobiales bacterium | reverse complement strand
TAGACGGAGGTGCCGACCGGAACGGCGACATCATTGGCGGCGAGGCGCTGCAGGGCGGCCTCTGCCTGCGGTCCCTGCAGCAGGAACTTGGCAAAGCTGGACATGTCGACCAGCCCCGCCGCCTCGCGGCAGGCGCGGTGCTCGGCTGCCACCGTCTCGAACCAGTTCTGCGGCCCGAAGGAATAGCCGATCGTGCGTTCAGCCTCGCTGCGGGCGAAATAGTTGGCGCGCTCCCAGCCCATCTTCGAGCCGAAGACGGCGCCCTTGGCAGCCAGCCGATCGTAGAGCGGCGAGCGCCGGAAGGGGCGGGCGGTATCGAGCTCGCGGTTCGGCCAGGGCATGGCGTAATGCAGGCCGAGCGTCTCCTTGATCCGGTCCTTCAGCCAGGCCGGGTTGTTGTTGAAATCGGCGAAGCGGCGGATATCGACGGGCCAAAGATCGCTCGTCGCCTCGCCCTCGACGATCCATTCGGCCAGCGCCCGGCCGGCGCCGCCGGCGGACGCGATGCCCATCGAGTTGAAGCCTGCGCCGACATAGACGCCCGCCACCTCAGGGGCCTCGCCGAGCAGGAAGTTGTTGTCCGGCGTGAAGCTCTCCGGGCCGTTGAGGAAGGTCTTGATCTCGGCCGTCTCGAGCGCCGGCACGCGCTCCAGCGCGTTCTCCATCAGGATGCCGAACTGGTCCCAGTCGTCGGGCAGGAGCTGGAATTCGAACGGATGGGGGATGCCATCCATGCCCCAAGGCTTGGCGTCGGGCTCGAAACCGCCCATCACGAGGCCACCGACCTCCTCCTTGAAGTAGATATAGCCGTCGGGGTCGCGCATCACCGGCAGGTCCGGCGTCACGCCCGCAATCTTGCCGGTGACGATGTACATGTGCTCGGCCGAATGCAGCGGCACCGACACACCGCACATTTGGCCGATAGCACGCGACCACTGCCCGGCGCAGATGACCAGCACCTCGCATTCCACACGGCCCTGATCGGTCTGCACCGCCTTGACCCGGCCCTTTTCCGTCTCGATGCCAGTGACGCGGATGCCCTCGCGGACGGTCGCGCCGCCGATGCGGGCGCCGCGCGCCAGGGCCTGCGTGATGTCGGACGGGTTGGCCTTGCCGTCGCCGGGCAGCCAGACGCCGCCGACGAGATCGTCGGTGCGCATCACCGGCCATTTGTCGCCGGCTTCCTGCGGGCTCAGCTCCTCGATCTCGACGCCCTGGGCGCGCGCTGACGAGATCGTGCGGCGCAGCTGCGTCATCCGCTCCTGCGTGCGGGCGACGGAGACCGAGCCGCAGCGCTTCCAGCCGGTGGCGAGCCCGGTTTCGCTCTCCAGCGAGGCGTAGAGCTCGGTCGAATAGCGGATCAGCCGCGTCATGCTGGACTGGCTGCGGAGCTGCCCGACGAGGCCAGCCGCATGCCAGGTCGTTCCGGAGGAGAGGCGCCCTTGCTCCAGCAGCAGCACGTCACGCCAGCCGAGCTTGGTCAGGTGATAGGCGACCGAGCAGCCGATGATGCCACCGCCGATGACGACGACACGGGATTGGGTGGGGATGGACATGAGCGCCTCCGCTTTGGACGGCAGCTTAGCGACCCCGATTCAGGAAACAACAAAAAACCACAAAAACAGTCAATTTATGCGACGTGAATCCGGACCCCATGCTCGGCCAGCTTCGCGGCGAGCGTGGCAGGCGGAGCATGATCGACCAGCAATCCCGCGCAAGGCTTGTCACCACCGATGCGGCTGGGCAGGACGAGCCCGAACTTGCTGCTGTCGGCCATCAGGAAGCCCTGCTCGGCAGCGTTCAGCAGGGCGGTGCGGGTCGCTGCGCCGGCACGGGTATAGTCGGTGAGATGTCCATCCGGGTCGACGCCGCCGACGCTGACGAAGGCGAAATCGGCGGAGAGCCGCGCGATCGCCCGCAAGGTCTCGGTGCCGGTGGTTGCATCCTCGTTGCGGTCGAACTCTCCCCCGATCAGGAAGACGCGGGCCCCGGCCAGGCGGTTGACGAGCCGCGCATTCTCCAGCGAGGTCGTGTGCACGATCAGGCGCTTGCGGTCGGAGCGCGCCAGCGCGCGCGCCAGCGCCTCTGTCGTCGTGCCCGAATCCAGCAGGATGGTCATGCCATCGCCGATCAGCGAGACCGCGAGATCGGAGATTGCCTCCTTGCCGGCGCGGTTCACGGTGCGGCGGCTGGCGAAGGAGGCTTCCGAACGCTCATTGTGGATCGCGCCGCCATGGACGATCGCGAGCAGCCCGCCTGCCGAGAGCGCCTTGAGATCGCGCCGGACCGTCTCGCGCGAGACGTCGAGCGCCTGCGCCAGCTCCTCGACGGTGACGGAGCCCGCCTCGTCGAGTTTCGCCAGGATGGCATGATGCCGCCGCGCTGCGATGTCGCGTGTCATGGAAACGGGATCGACCCTGCTCGCCGACCTCGGGGCCGGCAGGGCAGGGATAGGAAGTTGATCCGGGCTTGGCAATCGAAACGGCGGCTCTGCCAATTCCGGACGCGAAGCGGGGCAGGGCGGCCTGTCGAAGTCCCGCCCCTTCTGATAGCCCGGCGCTATTAAGTCCCAAGCCCGCCAATGCAGGTATATTTGACGTCGAGATAGTCCTGCAGGCCGTATTTCGAGCCTTCCGAACCGAGACCTGATTCCTTGACGCCGCCGAAGGGGGCGACCTCGGTGGTGACGATGCCTTCATTGACGCCGACGATGCCGTATTGCAGCGCTTCCGAGACCCGGAACGTGCGGCCGAGATCGCGCGTATAGAAATAGCAGGCGAGCCCGTATTCGGTGTCGTTGGCGAGCCGGAGTGCTTCGTCTTCGGTCTCGAAGCGGAAGACCGGCGCGACCGGACCAAAGATCTCCTCGCGCGCGAACTGCATGGCGCCGGTCGCGCCGGCGATCACGGTCGGCTCGTAGAAGCTCAGTCCCAGCTCCGAGCGCTTGCCGCCGGTCGCGATCGTGCCACCCTTGGACTTGGCGTCGGCCACCATCTCCTCGACCTTGGCGATCGCCTTGTCGTCGATCAGCGGCCCTTGCGTCACGCCGGCTTCGAGGCCGGAGCCGAGCTTGAGCTTCTTCACTGCCGCGGTCAGCTTCTCGACGAAGGCGTCATAGATGCCGGCCTGCGCGTAGAAGCGGTTGGTGCAGACGCAGGTCTGACCGGAATTGCGGAACTTCGCGGCGATCGCGCCTTCGACCGCGCGGTCGAGATCGGCATCGTCGAAGACGATGAAGGGGGCGTTGCCGCCGAGCTCCATCGAGACCTTCTTCACTGTCTCGGCCGCCTGCTTGAGAAGCACCTTGCCGACCGGCGTCGAGCCGGTGAAGGTGATCTTGCGCACGAGGGGGTTGCCGGTGAGCTCGCCGCCGACGGTGCGCGCGTCGCCCGTCACGACATTGACGACGCCGGCCGGAATGCCGGCCTTCTCGGCGAGGATGCCCCAGGCCAGCGCCGAATAGGGCGTCTGCGACGCCGGCTTGGCGACGATGGTGCAGCCGGCAGCCAGCGCCGGGCCGATCTTGCGGGCCAGCATCGAGGAAGGGAAGTTCCAGGGCGTGATCGCGCCGACCACGCCGAGCGGCTGCTTGGTCACGATGATGCGCCGGTCCGCCCAGGGCGAGGGGATGACGTCGCCATAGACGCGCCGCGCCTCCTCGGCGAACCAGAGCACATAGGCCGCGCTCATGCCGACCTCGCCCTTCGCCTCCGCCAGCGGCTTGCCCTGCTCGCGGGTCAGAAGCTCGGCCAGCGCGTCCTGATGCTTCATGATCTCGTCGGCGAGCTTGCGCAGCAGCACCGCGCGCTCCTGCGCGGTCTTGGCAGCCCAGGCCGGGAAGGCGGCATGCGCAGCCTCGATCGCGGCGCGCGTCTCATCGACGCCGGCCGAGGGAACTTTGCCGATCGACTTGCCCGTCGCCGGATCGGTCACATCGATCGTTCCGCCCGACGCCTTCTCCAGCCATCGACCGCCGACGAAGATCGCGTCCCGTTTGAAATCGCTCCACTGAGACATGATTCAGCCTTTCAGAAATGCGGGGAGGCACAGCCGCCGGCCGTGCAGACAGGGCACGTCGAGGCGGCGAGGTTCTGCCCGTGGAATCTCGGGAGCCATTTCTAGCCGCCGATCGGGGCAATGTGAACAAGAGCCATTTACGGCGCGGTTGCAGCGGATACGCTCGCACCGATTCTCTCCGGTGCTGATCCCAAGCTTTCTATCGTCGGCGTCGTGGGTCGATAAAGGTGTTCCGATGACCGCAAGCTCCCGCCCGTCCGCCGCTGCGCGCCTCGACCAGGCATTCGCCCGGATCCGCGATCCCCAGCTTGAAGGCGGGAAGGTGTTCACGACGCTGTATGAAGCCTTGGCACGGCGCGAGGCCGAGGCTTCCGACGCCCGTATCGCAGCCGGGAAGCCGCTGGGGCCGCTCGACGGGCGGATCGTCTCGATCAAGGATCTGTTCGACGTGGCCGGCGAGACAACCCGCGCCGGGGCCGCCGTCCTGCGGCGCCAGCCGCCGGCAGCGACCGATGCCCCGATCGTCCGGCGCCTGCGTGCGGCCGGCGCCGTCATCGTCGGCAAGACGCAGATGACGGAATTCGCCTTTTCGGCGCTCGGCACCAACGCCCATGACCCGGTCGCAGGCAACCCTCATGATCGCGGCCGAGCGCCGGGCGGCTCGTCCTCGGGCGCCGTGGTCTCGGTGGTCGACGGCATGGCCGAGATCGCCATCGGCAGCGATACTGGCGGCTCGATCCGCATTCCGGCAGCCTTGACCGGCGCCGTCGGCTTCAAGCCGACCTCCGGCCGCGTTCCGACGACCGGGGCCTTCTCGCTTTCCAGCACGCTCGACACGGTCGGCCCCATTGCGGTCAGCGTCGCCGATTGCGCCGCGACCGACGCGGTCCTCGCCGGAGAGGCGCAATCGCCGCTGTCGCCGCGGCCGCAGGCTCACTTCGTGGTCGCGCGCGGGCGCCTGTTCGATGCGATGGAATCCGAGGTTGTCGAGGCGTTCGAGGCGGGGCTGGAGCGGCTGCGGCGCGTCGGCCTGAACGTCGAGGACGGAACGCTCGACCCGCATCTCGATGCCCTGGCTGCGCTCGACAAGATCGGCGGCTTCCCCTCGATCGAGCTCGGCGCGGCCCTGCGCGATCTCGGCGTCACCAGCCTCGACGAGGTCGATTCCAAGACGCGCGTGCGCATCGAGGCCGGTGCCGGCATCGTCGGCGTCGATTACGTCCGCATGCAGCGTCGGCGTGCTGCGGCGGTCGCGGCCTTCGAAGCGGCCATGACCGACGATACGGTCTATCTCCTGCCGACCACGCCGATCCGCGCGCCGCTGCTCGCTTCGGTCGCGGATGATGCCGGCTTCCACCACGCCAATGGCCTCGTGCTGCGCAATCCCCGCGTCGGCAACCTGCTCGATACGCCTTCGCTCTCCCTGCCCTTGCCGGTCCCGGCTGGCGCATTGCCGGTCGGGCTGATGCTGATCGGCCGGCGCGGCGCCGATCGTGCCTTGCTCGCGATGGCGGCAAGTGTCGAGGCGGCGCTCGCCCGCGCGTGAACGACCGGGGAAGCCGCGAACGCCGGCTTCCCTCGCCCGCCGGAGACGGTGAAACCGTGAGCCGTCCGCGGTGCGGCGGCTTGGGTGTCGTGATCAGCCGTATTTCCGGCCGGCCGCGAAGGGGCCGACACGCCAGCCGAGCTTGTCTTCGATGCGCCGGGCGGCGTCCTTCACCGCCTCGACGAAATTCGCATGCTCTTCGTTCACGCGGAACTCTGGCAAGACGATCGAGACGGTGATCGGGCAGGCGCCGGCCTCGTCCAGCACAGGCGCCGCGATGCAGGCGACCGCATAATCCGACTCGCCGGCCTGGATCGACACACCCGCTGCGAGCGCGTCGCGCGCCTGGGCGAGGAGGGTGGCGGGGTCGGTGACGGCGCGCCCGGTCGGCGAGGCCTTGGCGCTCTTGCGGAAGAGGGCGGTCCGCTCCGTTTCATCGAGACCGGCGACGAGAAGCCGGCCGGAAGCCGTCCAGTTCAGCGGCACCCGCGTCCCGACGCGCGAGGTGATGACGAAATGGCCGGGGCCCTCCGCCATCGCCTCGACCACCATCATGCCGCCGTCGCGGCCGCAGATCTGCACGGTCTCGCCGACCTCGCGCGCCAGCACATGCATCTCATGCGTCGCGACATTGATGACCTGGAGATCGCGGGCATAGGCGAGGCCGTAATGGTAGAGCCGCGGGCCGAGCCAGACGCCGCCATCGCCGGACCGCGCCAGCAGGCTCTTGTCGAGCAGGTCCTCGACGATCGCATAGACGGTCGAAAGCGGCGCGCCGATCGCGCGCGCGACCTCGTAGGCCGTCTGGGCCCTGCCCTCCTGCTGGAGATGGTCGAGAATCTGCACGGCGCGGTCGATGCCGCTGACGCGCGAGCGCCGCGGCCCGGTCGCTGCCGCTGTGCTTTCGACGTCCTGCGTCTTCGGGGCGTTGCTCATACCTGCGCTTTCATGCCTGTGGCTCGCCAAGTCAACGCCAAGTCAACGCCATGACAGGCCATGGCTGTGTCGAACGAGCCGGCGCGGACGCGGCACATAGCGGCTGGCGGTGACTGCCTCTGCCCCGATCACCGCGTGGCGCGGCTCGAAAAGCCGAGTCAGCTTCGAGACGTCGCCATTGGAATCCGTCGCTTCGAGATCGCTGTCGATGACGTCGAAGATCGTGAAATCGGCACGCTGGCCCACTTTCAGCCGGTCCGTCATGTCGAGCTTGATCACCGAGGCCGGCGCATGCGTCACCGCCTGGAGGACGGCGTCGAACGGCATGCCGACCGCAAGCAGCTTCGACATTGTCGTCGCCAGGTCCCAGACCGGAAAATTCATGCTGCGGTTGTGCAGGTCGGTCGAAATCGAGAACGGCATCAGCCCGCGCTGGATCGCAGCCTCCGCCACCTTGAACGAGAACGACGCGCCGCCATGGCCGATATCGAGCCGGACGCCCTCGGACGCGCAGCGCTCCGCCAGAGTGAACAGGTCCTCGTCCTCCAGGATGCTGGATCCGGCCTTGCCGTTGAAGCAATGGGTCACGACGTCGCCCGGCCCGAGAATTTCCAGCACCTCTTCGTAGAGGGCCGGCGGCTCCCCGACATGGACCATCATCGGAATCTTCAGGAGCTTGGCTATCTTCTTGCCGAGCTTGACCGGCGTCACGCCCCAGGAGCCGGTGATGACATGGCTCGCCCGCACCTTGATGCCGACGATGTGCTCGCTGTTCTCGGCATAGCATTCGAGGATACGATCAAGGTCGATATCCCCGATGTCGCGCAGTTCCGAGACGCGGTTGCCGGCGACGAGCCCGATCGAGCCCAGATTGAGAAAGGCCTTGATCCGCTCGCGCGCAGGCTCGATCACATATTCGCGGAAGCCGTGGAAATTGGCTTCGCCGGCAGAGCCTGCATCCACCATGGTCGTGACGCCGCGCTCGGCCCCGCAATCGCGGGGCTGGAGCGAGATATCCGTGCCGCCATGCCAGATATGGACGTGGAGATCGACCCAGCCCGGCGAGACGAAGGCACCCTTGCCGTCAACGCGTTCCGCATCGGCCGGCGCCGCCAGCGCCTGCCCGATCGCGGCGATCGTCCCGTCGCCGCCGACGAGGATGTCGGTGGCCGTGGCAGGGATTTCCGGCCCGAAGGCGACTGGCTTGACATTGGCGATGAGGAGAGGCTGGCGCGTGGCCGAGGTCATGTCAGAGATCCTTGCGTAGGCGCGGGTCGAGCAGGTCGCGCAGGCCGTCGCCCACCATCTGAAGCGAGAGGACGGCGAGCACGATGGCGAAGCCCGGGAAATAGGTCATCCAGTCGGCCTGGCCGATATATTGCCGGCCGGACGAGATCATCGTGCCCCAGGTCGGGATATCCGGGCTGACGCCGAGCCCGAGGAAGGAGAGGCCGGCTTCCGCGAGCATCGCGCTGGCGAAGATGAAGGTGGCCTGCACCGTGATCGGCGAGACGATGTTCGGCAGGACATGACGAAACATGATCCTGAAGGTCGAGTTGCCGAAGGCGCGCGCCGCCTCGACATAGGGCAACTCGCGGATTACCAGCGTCGCGGCCCGCACGATACGCGCGAGCCTTGGCGCGTAGACGATCGAGAGCGCGATGATCACCGTCATCAGCGAGGGCCCGAGCGCCGCGACCAGCGCGATCGCGAGCAGGATGTCGGGGAAGGCCATCATCGCGTCGATCAGGCGCGCGATCGGTGTGTCCAGCCGCTTGAAGAAGCCGGCGAGCAGACCGAGCGTCACGCCGATCAGCGAGGACAGCACGACGACGGCCGCCCCGACCGAGAGCGAGAGCCGGCCCGCATAGAGCATGCGCGAGAAGATATCCCGGCCGAACTCGTCCGTGCCGAACCAATAGATCGCGGACGGCGGCTTGAGGCGGTTGACGATCGAGAGCTTACCCGGCGCATAGGGTGCGAGCAGTGGGGCCAGCGCCGCAAGCAGCACGAAGACGATCAGGATCGCGAGGCCGATTGCCACCATGCGGCGCTTCAGCAGGTCGCGCAGGAAGATCCGGCCGCGGTTTGGCGCCTTGGCGTCGGGGGCGAGGTCGGTCATCAGTAGCGCACCCTGGGATCGACCAGCAGATAGAGCATGTCGATCGCGAAATTGATCAACACGTAGAGGCCCGCGATGACGAGCAGCGCGCCCTGGATCACCGGATAGTCGCGCCGGAGCACGGCCGAGACCACGAGATTGCCGACGCCGGGCAGGCCGAACACCGTCTCGGTCACCACCGCGCCGGAGACCAGCACGGCGGCGGTCAGCCCCAGCACGGTCAGGATCGGGATCAGCGCGTTTTTCAGCGCATGTTTGAGAATGACGGCCTGCTCGCCCAGCCCCTTGGCCCGGGCGGTGCGGACATAATCGTCGCCGAGCACGTCGAGCATCGATGCGCGGGTGAAGCGCATGATCAGCGCCGAGGAGACGAGCCCGAGCGCTACCGCCGGCAGGATCAGGTGGCGGATGCGCTCGAGCAGGCTCGTATCGGGGCCGCCATAGCCGGAGACCGGCAGCACGCCCAGGCGCACCGCGAAGACCTGCATCAGGATCAGGCCGAGCCAGAAGCCAGGAATGCTGGCGCCGAGCATGGCGAGCGTCGTCGCCGCCTGGTCGATGAAGGAGCCGCGTCGATAGGCGGCATAGATGCCGACCGGCAGCGCGATCACGCTCGCGATCGCCAGTGATAGCAATGTCAGGAAGAAGGTCGGCTCCGCCCGGTCCATCAATGCCGCCGTCACCGGCATGTTCAGGAAGATCGATTGGCCGAGGTCGCCGCGCAGCAGCTGCCCGACATAGATCACATATTGCGACAGGATCGAACGGTCGAGACCGAGCCTGGTGCGCAGATCGGCGACATCCTGTGCCGTCGCCTCGGGGCCAAGCATCACCGCGGCGGGGTCGCCGGGCGTCACGCGCACGATCACGAAGACGATCGTGACGACGAGCAGCATGACCGCGATCATGCCGGAAAGGCGCTGAAGGATGTAGCCGAGCATGACGGGACCGTCTCGTTGCCTTCCATCCGGCCGCGATCAGGCAGCCGGATGGAGGGGGGAGATCATTTCTTGAGGGCGACGTTCCAGAAATACGGCCAGGGCGCCGGCACGATGCCGTCGAGCTTGGGGGATTTCGCCGACAGCGCGTTGAAGTCGCCGATCTTGATGAAGGGCACCTCGTCATAGATCGTCTTCTGCACGTTGGCCCAGAGCGCGGCGCGCTTGGCCGGGTCGGCCTCGGAGCTGAAGGCATCGACCACGGTCTTGCGGGCCGGCGTATCCCACCAGCCGGGCGAACTCGCCGACAGCGAGCCGATCAAAGCCGGTTCCGGCAGGAACGGGCTGCTCGTCACGTAGATTTCCCAGAGCGCCTTGTCGGTGCGGCGCTGGGTCAGCGTCGCCCAGTCGACAACCTGCATGTCGACGGTGAAGCCCGCGAGCTTGAGATACTCGACCGCGACCTGCGCCGCCTTGTAGTGGAACTCGTACTGGCGGCTGGTCAGAATACGGATCGGCTCGCCCTTGTAGCCGGCGGCTTTGGAAGCGGCCTTGGCCTTGTCGGCATCGCCGATATTGTAGTTTCCGGCAACGCCGGCATCGGTGTTCCAGACATAGCCCGGCGGGTAGATATTGCCGTCGAGCGCGTAGAAGTCCTTGCTGCCGAACGCGGCCGCCAGCATGTCCTCCATGTTCAGCGCCGTACGGATGGCCTTGCGGATGGCGACGTCCTTCGCCGCACCCTCGGCCGTGTTGAAGACGAAGACGGGATAGCCGAACGGCTTCAGCACGATCGGCTGCGAGGCCGAGCCCTTCAACCGATCGAAGGATTCGACGGGAAGCGAGTCGACATAGGAATACTGGCCGGAGACCGCCGACTCGATGCGGGTATTGGCATCGGGCACCGGCACGAAGCGGACCTCGTCCAGCAGCGGACGCCGCGCGCCGCCATAGCCGTCGGCGGCGCCTTCGCGCGGCTTGTAGCCGGCGAAGCGGACGAGCTGGATATACTGGTCGGCCTTGCGCTCCTTGAGCATATACGGGCCGGTCCCGATGAATTCTTTCATCGGCTCGTCCTGCTTCTTCGCGGGGATGATGATCGCCGCGGAGTTGTTGAACGCGAGCAGCGACATCAGCGGCGCATAGGGCTGCTTGAGCGTGATGACGATCGAAGCCGGGCCGGAGACCTCGACGCTCTCGATGAAGCCCGCCGCCTGCTTGCCGCGCGAGGCGAGCTTCATCCAGCGCTTCAGCGAGGCGACGGCATCCTCGGCGGTCAGGTCGGAGCCGTCATGGAACTTCACGCCGGGCCGCAGCGCGATCATGTACTGCTTGCCGTCCGCGCTGATCGTGGGCAGCGCGTCCGCGAGCAGTGGCGTCACCTTCCAGCTCTTGTCGAAGGTGTAGAGCGTCTCGAAGACATGCTGGGTGATGGTCCCGACCAGGTCGGCGGTCGAAACCATCGGGTCCATCGTCGGCGGCTCGCCGACCGTGGCAATCGTGGCGATGCCACCCGGCTCCTGGGCGAAGGCGAGGGATGGGGCAGTAAGCAAGCTGCAGGCGAGCAGACATCCGAACAGTCGTTTCATGATCCCTCACATTCTCTTATTATGTACTAGCGTTCCTAATAACAGAATACCACAGCGTTGCCAATGTCCCGCGGTCGACTCTCAGTCAGGCCATTTCGCCAGCGAGGCCGCACGCCGGTTGCGCCGCTCGATCAGAGGGCTCGCGATGACGGTGTTGCTGCGCCGCGCCGTCTCAAGCTCGGCGACGATGCGCTCGGCGACGACCTCCTCCTGGCCGGGATGCAGGTTGCAGGGGTCGAGGTAGAAATAGCCGTGCTCCACCTCGTGGTCCCTGACGATCACCGGCGGCGCGCCGCGCGCCAGCGCGTCTGCGAGGTCCCAGGCGGTGATATGAGCCTGCTCCGGATCGACCGAAAGCTTCAGCCGGTCGAGCGGGTTATGCGTCGGGTCGGGCTCGATCACGGCGGTCACGCCGGGCCGGTCGGTGAAGCGGGCGAGCCAGAGGTCGAGCGCGCGCTGCTCGCGCGCCCTGATGCCGGCATGGTCGCGCTTCTCCCAGGCTTCCAGCGCCGCCATCGTGCCGAGCACGCTTTCCTTGCCGACCTTCATGCCGCGCCCGATGCCGCCATTCTGGATATAAGCGGCTCGGACCATGTCCTTGCGGCCGGCGACGATGCCACCGGTCGGCCCGCCCAGGAACTTGTGCGAGGAATAGAGCACGATGTCGGCCCCGGCCTCGAGGAAGCCACGCAGGTCGTATTCGGAGGCCGCATCGACGATCACCGGCACGCCGTGCTCGTGGCAGATCGCCGCGAACTCGTCGAGCGGCAGGAGCCCGTACTGCACGGTGTGGTGGGAGACGACATAGAGCGCCGCCGCCGTGTGCTCCGAGATCGCCCCGGCGAGCTGATAGGCGCGGGCGCTCGTCGCTTGCCCCACGACGATCGGCGTCGCGCCGGCGAGCCGGATCGCCTGGTCGACGGGCGCGCCATAGCCGACCATATGGCCCATCATCACCACGACCTCGTCCTGGAGGCCGCTGGCATCCGGGAGCTGCTCGACGGCGAAGAGATCATCGCCCGTCATCGCGCCGGCGATCGCCAGCGTCATGCCCGCTGCGCAGGAAGCTGTGACGAAGCCGGCCTCGCTGCCGCAAAGCCGCGCGATGACGGCGCTGGCCTTGCGCTGGAGATCGTCGATCTCGACGAACTGCGGCAAGATCGCCGTCATCGCCGCGATCGCCTCGGGCACGACGATCGAGGCGCCGAGCGAGGTCATCGTCCCGGAGACGTTGATGACGGGGCGTAGCCCGAGGGACGGACGGATATCGGAAGCGGACATGGAGTTCTCCTGGAAGGCGGGCAGGGGGCGAAAGGCCCCGGCTGGTGCAGCGGCTCGATGCTCTAGGACACGGCGACGATCGCTTCGATCTCGACGGTGATCTGGCGGGGCAGCGAGCTGAAGCCGACCGCCGATCGGGCATGCTTGCCGGCCTCGCCGAACACGGCGACGAAAAGGTCTGAACAGCCGTTGATGACGGCAGGATGGTCGCTGAAATCCGGCTCGGCATTGACCATGCCGAGCAGCTTGACGACGCGCCGGACCCGGCCGAGATCGCCGAGCGCCTGATGCAGAACGGCGAGCAGGTTCAGCCCGGTCAGCCGGGCATGGTCGTACGCTTCGGTAACGCCGACGTCGCGGCCGACCTTGCCGATATGGATCCGGCCATCCTCATGCGTCGGTCCCTGGCCGGAGAGATAGATCAGGCCGCCTTCCTGGACATGGGTCACGAAATTGCCGATCGGCCGGGGCAGCTCGGGAAGCGTGAGACCGAGCGCCGCCAGCCGCTGATAGGGCGTGGTCTCGGGGAGGGTGGACAGGACCGCGTTCATGGATTCCTCAGGCCGGATTGGGGCGAAAGCCGGCGAAGCGTGACAGGAAGGAGCGCAGCCGCTCATGCGGCTGCTCGCCGAATACTTCCGCAGGCGGCGCATCGATGACGATGCGGCCCTGGTCGGTGAAGACGACGCGATCCGCCACCTCCTGCGCGAAGGCCATCTCATGGGTGACGAGGATCATGGTGCGGCCCTCAGTGGCGAGCTCCTGCACCACCTCCAGCACTTCGCCGACGAGTTCCGGATCGAGCGCGGAGGTGATCTCGTCGAGCAGCAGCACCTTCGGCTCCATCGCGACCGCCCGCGCGATGCCGACGCGCTGCTGCTGGCCACCCGACATCTGCGAGGGCATGGCGTCGACCTTCGCCGACAGCCCGACGCGTGCGAGCCATTTTTCGGCCGTGGCGCGTGCCTCGGCCTTTGGGCGCCCGCGCGACTTCATCAGGCCGAGCATGATGTTCTCAGCGGCGGTGAGATGCGGGAACAGATTGAACTGCTGGAACACCATCGCCGCATCGACGCGGATCGCGGCGAGTTCGCGGTCGCTGCGGCGCTTGCGGCCGCCGGCGCCGTTGCCGTCGCGATAGCCGACCTCGGTGCCGTCGATCCGGATCGAGCCGCCGTCATACTCCTCGAGGAAGTTGATGCAGCGCAGCAGCGTGGTCTTGCCGCTGCCGGAGGGGCCGATGATGGCGACGACCTCGCCCTTGCCGACCCGGAGATCGACGCCCTTCAAAACCTGGTTGGCGCCGAAGGCCTTGGTCAGGCCCTCGATCGCGATCACCGGTGTCGCGGCGGAAGCGCGGGCATCCGTCTCGGCCATGGATGCATCCTTTCAGACGAAGCGCTTCTCGAGCCGGCGGCTGAGCGCCGACAGCGGGAAGTTGATGGCGAAATACATCAGTGCGCCGATGAGATAGAGCGGCAGCGCGACATGGGTGCGCCCGATTACCTGCTGCATCGACAGCATCAGGTCGACGATTCCCAGCAGCGAAACCAGCGAGGAGCCCTTCACGGTGTCGACGACGCTGTTGACGAAGGGCGGCAGGAAGCGGCGCACGGCCTGCGGCGCCAGCACATGTGCGAAGCGATCGAACAGGGTAAGCCCGATCGCCTTTGCGGCCTCGGTCTGGCCGGCGGGAATCGACTGGAACGAACCGCGTGTGATCTCGATGATCTGCGCCGATTTGAACGCGGTCAGCGCCACGATCGCGGCGAGCAGGCTCGGCAGGTTCACCTTGATCGCCGGCAGGCCATAATAGACGAAATAAAGCAGCACGAGGATCGGCACCCCGCGCACGAAATCGGCATAGAGCCGGATCGGCGCGCGCGCCCAGAGCGGCCCGAAGGCGAGCACGCAGCCGAGCGGCAGACCGACGATCAGCGACAGCACGATCACGCAGGCCGAGACCAGCAGGGTCGTCAGCAGGCCGTCGACGAGGAAGGGCAAGGTCTGGATCAGCATCGCCATGCCGTCACCGCGCGATCGCGTAGCGCCGCTCGGCGAGCCGAAGCAGCAGCAGGATGGCGTAGCTGGTGATCAGGTAGATCGGCGTCGCCAGCAGATACACCTCGACCGTGCGGAACGTCTGGGTCTCGATCCAGCGCATGCCATAGGCAAGCTCGGGCACGGCAATGGCCGAGGCGATCGAGGTGTCCTTGAACAGCGAGACATAGGTGTTCGACAGCGAGGGCAGGGCGATCCGCATCGCAGTCGGCAGGCGCACATGCCAGAGCACCTTCATCGGCGTCAGCCCGATCGCCTTGCCGGCCTCGATCAGCCCGCGCGGCACGGCTTCCAGCCCGGCGCGCATGACCTCGACCAGATAGGCGCCGGAATAGATCGAGAGCGTCGCGACGAAGGAGGTGACCGCATCATATTGCAGGTCGATGGCGCTGGGGATGCCGTAGAAGACGAGGTAGACCAGCAGCAGCAGCGGCACGTTGCGGACGAACTCGACATAGGCCGCGATCAGCGGGCGAGCCCATTTCGGCCCGTCGAGGCTGATGAGCGCGAGCACGAGGCCGATCGCCATGCCGATCGCGATGCTCGCCGCCGCCAGTTCGAGGCTGAGCCAGAGCCCCTCGAACAGCTTGCCGGCATAGCGCCAGACGATCGCGAAGTTGAAATGATAGTTCGCCATGGTCCCGAGGATCAGCCGGGCGGAAGGGCGCGTGGCGCCCTTCCGCTTGCGAAGCGTGGGATGGTCAGAAGCGCGGCAGACCGGGCTGGCGCACCGGCGGCTCGGCGCCGAAATAGTCCTTCGCCGCCGCGTCGTAGAGATCGTTCTGGTGGCCGAACATCGCGATGTCGAAGGTGGTGTTGACGAAGCGCACCCAATCCGGGTCGCCCTGCTTCATGCCGGCGCCATAGAGCATCGTGTTCCAGGACTTGCCGGCATCTGCATATTTGTCGGGGTGGCGCTTGGCGAGCCAGCCGACGGTGGAGAGGTCGACGGCGGCGGCGTCGACGCGCTTGGAGTCGAGCGCCAGGATGACGTTGGCCTGGCTGTCGATCTGCATCACCGTCGCCTGCGGCAGCACCTTCTTGACCGAGGCCTCGGCATCGACATTCTGCAGGATCGAGACGCGGGCCGAGGAGCCGGCCTTCAGCAGCGCGTCGAAGCCCTTCTTGTCGCTGTCGGGCCGGGTCAGCAATGCGATGCCCTCGACATAATAGGGGCGCGAGAAGGCGATGAGCTGCGCACGCGCCGGCGACATGGTCATGAACTGGATGACGATGTCGACCTTGCCGGTATTGATGTTGGGGATGCGCTGGGCGGCGTCCTGCCGCACGAACTCGACCTTGCTGGCGTCGTCGAACAGCCCCTTTGCCAGAATCCGGCCCATGGTGATGTCCATGCCGACGAGCTGGCCCTTCTCGTCCTCGAAATGCCAGGGCGCATTGGTCGAGCCCGTGCCGACGATCAGCTTGCCGCGATCCAGCACCGTGCGCAGCAGGCTGTTGGGCGCCGATTGCGCCGCCGCCTCGCGGGCCGTGCTTGCGGCGGCTGCCAGCGCGAGGCCCCCGACCAGTCCACCCTTCAGCAGAAGCCTTTTGCCTTCATCTGTCTCGCTCATTGGCGATACCCCTCTTTGCAAGATTAATCCATAATTGGAGAATATATCTTGTAGTTAGGGATGCTAGAGATGCTTTCGCCCCGAAGTCAAGCGCCGGGAACGGCCGGCTGCATCGCTGGGATTGGTATACTCCACTCGCTGTGACCCGCGATGCGAATTTGGCAACGCTTTTCTCTGCCGTACCGGGATGCTGCGATCGCTCGATGCGAAGCAGCACAGGTTTCCGCACTGCAGCAAGAAAGCTGCCGGCGGGTGATCATCGGATCTGTCGTGCCTGCGCTGCCGCGCGCCGCCTCGGTTCGGACCGGCGCGAGAGCATTGACAAATTGGTATATACCAAATCATTCTGCCCTCTCGGCCGTGCAGGCCGCCATAACAGGGAGGGGTATTCGATGGTGCCGGTCTCTCGCCGTACTGTGCTTGCCGCCGGTGCATCCCTGCCTTTTCTGGGCCCGAGGGCGCATGCACAGGCCGCAGGGAAGATCCTTCGCTTCGGCCTGTCGAGTTTCCCGCCCAGTTTGCAGCCCTGGCTTCACACCGGCACGGCCGCGCTCACGGTCAAGCTGCTGATCTTCCGTGGCCTCACTGGCTTCGACGAGAAGGGCGAGGTCAGGCCTGAGCTTGCCGAATCCTGGGCGCGCGAGGGTGAGACCGCCTGGGTCTTCCAATTGCGCCAGGCCACGTTCCAGAACGGCAAGCCGGTCACGGCCGAGGACGTGAAATGGACGCTGGAGCAGGTCGCTGCGCCCAATTCGACTGCTTTCATGAAGGCCGAGTTCGGCGGCGTCGAGCGCATCGAGACGCCCGATGCCCGCACCGTCCGCATCGTCATGAAGCAGCCGACCGTAACGCTGCCGATCTGGCTCGCCAGTCCGCATATGCCGATCATCGCCAAGGACTCGATCGAGGGGCGCGCCGGGCTCGGTGTCGGCGCTGGGCCGTTCATGATCAAGGGCCAGGAGCGCGGCGCCTCGATCGAGGTCGCGAAGTTCGACAAGTACTACAAGCCCGGCCTGCCCAAGCTCGATGGCATCAAGCTCGTCGCCTATGCCGACGAGAACCTGCGCGTCGCGGCGCTCCAGGCCGGGGATATCGACCTTATCGAGTATGTGCCCTGGCAATCCATGGGCACGATCGAGAAGGACCCGCGCCTGCGGCTCGTCGCGGTCGACGGGCCCTTCATGGGGTTGAATTTCAACGGCGGCGCCGGGCCGTTCAAGGATGTGCGCCTGCGCCAGGCTGTGGCCCATGCCATCCGCCGCGAGGATATCGTCCAGGCCGCCTTCTTCGGCCGGGGCAGCAAGCTCGAAGGCATCCCCATCGCATCAAGCAGCCCGTATTTCGACAAGGGGCGTTCCGCGTTCTGGACATACGACCCGGCGAAGGCCAAGAAGCTTATGGCCGAGGCCGGCGTGCCCAATGGCTTCCCCTGCACGCTGCTTTCGACCGCGCAATACGGCATGCACAAATCGACCGCCGAGGTCGTGCAGGCCAATCTCGCCGAGATCGGCATCCAGGCGACGCTGAACCTGCCGGATTGGGCGGCGCGTGTCGATCTTGCCGGCAAGGGCCGCTACGACTTCATGATTCAGGGCACGACGGCCGACAACAACGATCCCGACGGCCTCGCCCCGCTGCTCGACGGTGATCTGCCACCGAACATGGCGCGAAGCTGGCAGATCCCGACGCCGGAGATCCACGCGCTCTTCGCCAAGGGCCGGGCCGAGTTCGATCCGGCCAAGCGCAAGGCGATCTATGCCGATCTGGAGAAGACCGCGCTGGAGCAGGCGCCGCTCGTCGGCCTCGCCTGGCGCTCGCAGGGCTATGCGATGGTCACGGGCTTGAGCGGCTTCAAATGCTATCCGGGCGGCACGAACTTCTTCTCGGCCTATTCGCTGGATGAGGCCGCGCTGGCCTGAGCGGCGCGGTTTGGAGCGTCATTCTCGGGCGACCGAAGGGAGACCCGGGAATCTCATGCAGGAGGGGCTCCGGCGTCTTCGTGTCATGAGATGCTCGGGTCAAGCCCGAGCATGACGGCGAGGGGCCGGCAGTCGCGCGAACGCACGTGGATGTTCACACCGCCCGCGTCGTCCGCTCCAACCTCGCGAACCGCTCCAGCCGGAACGGCTTCGGGTCGATCATCGGCGTGCGGCCGCTGACGAGGTCGGCGATCAGGCGCCCGGCGCCGGGGCCGATGCCGAAGCCATG
>SEEM01000060.1 GCA_004144595.1 Hyphomicrobiales bacterium | reverse complement strand
GGCGGCATCTCGGTGCGCCAGCCGCCGGGCGAGCGCAACGCGCTCGGCTGGATCAAGTTCATGTTTCCGAACGAGCATGCGGTCTACCTGCACGACACCCCGAATCGCCGCCTCTTCGCCGGCGAGCGGCGTGCGCTCAGCCACGGCTGCGTCCGCGTCGACAATCCCTTCGCGCTGGCGGATCAGGTCCTCGGGCCGGAGTGGACGAGCGAGCGGCTGAAAAAGCTCATCGGCAAGGGCGAGCGCCGCATCAACCTGCCGCAGCCGCTGCCGATCCACCTCGTCTACAACACGATCGTCGTCGGCGAGGATGGCCACGTCACCCGCTTCGACGATGTCTACGGCTTCCATCGGCTGGTCCGGCAGGCCCTGGAGCTGCAGGGGGGCTGAGCGAAGGTGCCCTGCCCCATGGGCACCTTTTTGCCATGATCCGCCGTTAGCCACCTTCGACAGGAAATTCTTGGCGCGGCGATTGCCGGCTCGCTAACGAGTCGTTAACGCTTCTCCGCAACTGTTCGTTCACGTTCATCCCACCGCTTCGGCGGAGGCACCGAGACGGGTCAGACAGATTGGGCAGGACAACCGCCACGCTTGCAGGATGCGCGCCGTCCGGCATCAAGCCGACAGCGCGACAGGCGCTGGCGTTCGGCCTGGCTCTGGCAGCATCGCTGGTCGGAATCCGCGGCACGCAGAATGCCGTCGCCAACGGCGACACGCGCACCATCACCATCCGGCACATGCACACGAAGGAAGAGACGACCGTCACCTTCAAGCGTGACGGCCGCTATGACGGCGCTGCGCTGGAGAAGCTGAACTGGGCCCTGCGAGACTGGCGCACCGACGAGCCGACCCGGATGGACCCGCGGCTCTTCGACGTCGTCTGGGAAGTCCAGCGCCAGCTCGGCTCCGACCAGCCTTTCCACGTCGTCTCTTCGTATCGCGCGCCCGGCACCAACGCGATGCTGCGCCGCCGCTCGCGCGCCGTCGCCAAGCACAGCCAGCACATGCTCGGCAAGGCGATGGACTTCTACCTGCCGGATACGCCGACCGCACGCATCCGCGAGATCGGCATGCGGCTCCAGCGCGGCGGCGTCGGCTTTTATCCGAACGCCCATACGCCCTTCGTCCATCTCGATGTCGGCTCGGTGCGCTCCTGGCCGCGCATGACCCGCGACCAGCTCGTGCGCCTCTTCCCGGACGAGAAGACCGTGCACCTGCCTGCCGACGGCCAGCCGCTCGCCGGCTATGAGCTCGCCAAGGCGGAAATCCTCTCCGGCGGCGGTGCCGTCGCCGGCTATGCCACGGCCGAGCTAGACGAGGGCGCGGTCATCGCCTCCGGCCGCAAGAGCCTGTGGGCGTCGCTCTTCGGCGGCGACGAGGAAGAGGCCGATGCCCGCCCGGCGGCGCGTGGCCGCCGCGCCGCGCCGCGGCAGCAGCCGACTGTCATGGCCTATGCAAATACCAACGCCAGCAGCTACGGCGACGCCAATTCGCCTGATGGCGGCCGTCTGGCCGTCATCCTGGCGCAACAGCAGCCCGCAGCCGAACCGGCGATGCGGACGCTGACGCGCGAACGCTCGGAGCGACTGGCACCGCAGGTCAACACCGCTCTGGCACAGCCTGCCGCCGTCCCCCAGGCTCCGGCCCAGATCGCCGCCGCGCCACAGCGCGGTCCGCAGGAGATTCGGCCGCAACTGATCGACGCGCCGCTTCCGTTGGCGCGGCCACGCGGCCTGTCACTCCCCGCGGACGATGGCGCGCCCGTCCAGATCGCGGCACTGCCCGCGGCCGGTGGCGCGCTCGCCTTCGCACCTCAGCCCGAGCAGAAGCTCGTGCTCGCCTCGCTGCCGCCACGCCGCCCCGGCGAGGTCGCCAGCCCGAGCGAGACCATCGTCGCCGGCCAGCCCGCCAGCGCCCCGCTGCCGCCGGTCCGGCCGACCGCCCTGGCCGACGCAGCCATCGCCTCGCTGCGCGGCACCGGTTCGCCGGAAAGCCCGCTCGCCCAGGCCGGCGAGGGGCGCCTGGTCACCGCCTCGCTCCCGCCGGTGCGGCCGCGCGAGGGTGGCGTCAGCTTCGCAACTGCGACCCAGCGCTCCGTTCCGGTCCCGGACGAGCCCGAGGATACCGTCAATATGGACCGTGGCGGGCTGAATTCGCTGTTCGCTGCGGTTTCGCGGACAGGCTCCACGCCGGGCAAGCCGGTCAATGTCGCAACAGCCCGCTCCAAGGCCGCAGGCCCTTCGGGCGCGCCCATCGCCGGCCCGAGTCCGGCGGCAGCGCTGGGCTTCAGCCATGCCGACCCGGTCGATGCCAAGCCCGGCACCTTCTCCGGCCCGGCCGTCCGCCCGCTGCCGACGAATTTCGTTCAGAACTGAGTTCTACTCCCGGTCGATCGGCCAGGCCTTGAATACCTCCAGCGCCTCGCAGGCCTGCGCCTGCTCGGCCAGAGCCGACCAGCGCTCCTCGGGTGCGAATTCCGGGATCACGAAGCGGCAGAAACCCCAGGCGATGGCAGCGGCGATATCGCTCGGCAGGAGTTCCGGTCCGGCCGTCAGTTCACCGTTCTTCGCGGCAGCATCGAGCAGGTCGAGCGCGGTGTGCAACTGGGCGGCGATGCGCTCCTGCCAGGGCGCGTAGCGCTGAGCCTCCGGACGCTTGCGCTCGTATTCGATCGAGACCGCCTTGTCGGCCGCGACGATGCCGATGCCGGTCAGCGCCAGGTCGCGCCGCCGCGCCGCGCCTTCGAGCGGGCGCAGCGAACGGCCCGCGACATCCTCGAAATGCTGGATGATCAGCAGCGATTCGCTGATCGCGATGCCGTCATCGGTGACAAGCGTCGGCGCCTTGATCAGCGGGTTGATCGCCTGGAATTCCGCCATGTGCCGGAACACCGAGACCGAGCGATGCTCGAACGGCACCTCCAGCAAGGTTCCCGTGATCGCCGCGCGGCGGACATAGGGGCTATCGAGCATTCCGACGAGCAGCATCGCGACCTCCGTTTCAGCACGGCGGCAGAGTGCCGAAACCGCAGCACAAAGCCACGCGAATTAGCGTGATGCGCAGGATCACGCCGCTTGATGCGCGGGGCTGGCGGCGGGCGTAAGCTGCTCGCTCAGCGGCTCGTCCAGCCTCAGGCCGCGCCGATGTGCCTCCATCTGGCAGGGATCCCAGTAGGGCGTGCCGCCGAATCGCTCGACCAGCAGGTCGATCAGCACCCGGACCTTGCCGGGAACATAGGCGCCGGGCGGGCGCACGACATAGAGCGCGCGCACCGGCATCGGATAATCCATCAGGATCGGCTCGACCTCACCCGAGCGGATCGCATCCGAGGCGATGAAGGTCGGCAGCACGGTCAATCCCAGCCCCGCCACCGCCCAGGAGAGCAAGGTGTCACCGCTGTCGGAAGACATCCGGCCGGGAGGACGCACCGTGATCCAGCGCTTGCCGGCACGGAACACCCAGTCCTGATCGTTCGTGCCGCTATAGAGCAGGCAGTCATGGTCGTTGAGATCGGCAGGAATCTCCGGACGCCCCCGCCGCGCGAGATAGGACGGGCTGCCGACGACCGTGGCATGGACCGGCGCGATCTTCCGCGCGATCAGGCTGGAATCCTTGAGCGAGCCAATCCGGATCGCGGCATCGAAGCGCTCGCCGATCAGGTCGACATAGCGATCGCTCGCCTGCACGTCGATTTCGAGGCGCGGATAGAGCTGCGCGAGTTCGCCTAGCAGCGGCGCGACATGCCGGTTGCCGAAGGTCATCGGCATGGCCAGCCGCAAGCGCCCGGCGACCCCACCGGCCCGCTGCGCCACCGCCTCCCGCGCCTCTTCCAGCTCGGCCAGGATGCGCTCGCTGCGCGCCTTGAACTCGAGCCCGGCCTCGGTCGCCGCGACGCCGCGCGTCGTGCGGCTGAGCAGGCGCGTGCCGAGTTCCTCCTCCAGCCGGCTCACCCGCCGGCTGACGATCGATTTCGCCAGGCCCAGCGTCTTCCCCGCCCGGCCGAAGCCACCCGCCTCGACCACGGCGATGAAGCTTCGGATATCGTCGAGCTCCGCCATCGGCGTTCCTCCCACAGCAACAGTCTGGTGCCCATTATGAGGATTTTGATGCGGGAAGTGAACCGCTACCTCTCCAGCATCAGATGTCGAGCCCTGCTTTTGCCGAAAGGCGCACAGGGCCGGGCTCGATAGGCCGACCCGCCTCCTTGGCTTGCCGGCGACACGCATTCAAGGATGAGGAAGACATGCTCGACAAACTCAGGAAGCGCCGCACGCAGTATGCTCTCGGCAAGAAGCTGCCGATTTCCGAAGCTCAGGTGGATGGCCTGATCAGGGAAGCGATCCGCTTGTCCCCCTCCAGCTTCAACTCGCAGAGTTCCCGTGCGGTCATCCTTTTCGGCAAGGAAAGCGACAGGTTCTGGAACATCGCCAGGGAAGCGCTTCGCGCGGTTGTGCCCGCCGCCGATTTCGAGGCGACGAACAAGAAAATCGACAGCTTCGCGAGCGGCGCCGGGACGGTATTGTTCTACGAGGATCAGGAGCCGGTGCAGGCTCTCCAGACCAACTTCCCGCTTTATGCGCACAACTTCCCGATCTGGTCGGAACATTCGACGGGCATGGCGCAATTGGCGGTTTGGACCGCGCTGGCTGATGCCGGCATCGGTGCGAGCCTCCAGCACTATCATCCGCTCGTCGACGCGGAGGCTGCCAAGGCATGGAACATTCCAGCCTCCTGGAAGCTCACCGCCCAGATGCCTTTCGGCTCCAACGAGGCCGGCTTCGCGGAGAAGACCTTCATCGACGACGCGGTCCGCTTCCGAACTCACGCCTGACCGAGCTGGGAACGCTCAGTCTGGGGCTTCCGGGCCGACGAATCGCTTAAGTCTCTCCGTTCAACGAAAAGCCCCGCATCGGGAAACCGATGCGGGGCTTTTCGAGCCTACACGAAAGACTGCTTACGCCGTTTCGCCGACCGCCTGCAGGTAGAGGTCGAGAATCGCTTCCTCTTCCTTGCGCTCGTCGAGATCGCGCTTGCGCAGCGCCACGACCTTGCGCAGCACCTTGACGTCGTAGCCGGTGCCCTTGGCCTCGGCATAGACCTCCTTGATATCGTCGGCGATCGTCTTCTTCTCTTCCTCGAGCCGCTCGATGCGCTCGACGATGCTCTTGAGCTGGTCGCCAGCAACCGGATCGTCCATCTGATCACCTTCTCGGGTACGAAATTGGCCGGCAGCGTTCGCCCGGATCGGGCCTGCCCGTC
Source organism: Hyphomicrobiales bacterium (assembly GCA_004144595.1). Lineage (GTDB taxonomy): Bacteria > Pseudomonadota > Alphaproteobacteria > Rhizobiales > Beijerinckiaceae > Allobosea. The sequence goes on along the minus strand of SEEM01000060.1, from coordinate 13,015 downwards.
AAGACTGAACTGCCTTAGCGCAGCCGCCCTCAACAGGCCTGATGCCGCAGCGCCGAAATCCGTTCCACCCTCGCCAGGCAGGCGATGCAGAAACTGCCCTCGGACAGGTGCACAGCGGATGACGGCACCCGCGCGCCGACCTACAACGGTTCAGGAGCAAGCCCGCTGCGGCGGGGCCGAAACGCAAGGGAGCCGGCGGCGTGCCGCAATCCACCACGACCATCGCAGCGATGCGTGCGACCGCCCGCACGATCTTCGACGCCGCCGTCGCCCGCGCCCATCCCGCGGGCTGCCTGCCGCAACATCTGCCGCCGCTCCCCGAGACCGGACGCCTGATCATGCTCGCCGCCGGCAAGGCCGCCGGCAGCATGACGGCACTGGCAGAGGCGCATTACCTCGATCAGGGCTTTCCGCCCGAGCGTCTCCTCGGCCATGCGGTCGCCCGGCACGGCTATACCGCACCGACCCGGCATGTCCCGATGGTCGCAGCCGGCCATCCCGTTCCCGACCAGGGCAGCATCGACAGCGCCGAGCGGGCGCTCGCACTCGCGGCCGCCGCGACGGCGGACGACCTCGTGCTCGTCCTGCTCTCGGGTGGCGGTTCGGCCAACTGGGTCGCTCCCGCCGGTGGGCTTGCGCTGGCGGAGAAGCAGGCGGTCAACAAGGCTCTGCTGCGCTCCGGCGCACCGATCGGCGAGATGAACATCGTCCGCAAGCGTCTCTCGCGGATCAAGGGCGGCCGGCTCGCGCTCGCCGCCGCCCCGGCGCGGTTGCTGACGCTGGCGATCTCCGATGTGCCCGGCGACGAGCCGGCCGCCATCGGCTCAGGCCCGACCGTCGCCGACCCCAGCACGACGGTCGAAGCCCGCGCCATCGTCGCCCGCTACGGGCTCGACTTGCCGCCGGTGGCCCGCGCCCTGCTCGACGATCCCGCCAACGAGACGCCGAAGCCCGGTCACCCGGCTTTCAACAACACCGAATTCCGTATCATCGCCCGCCCCGCCGACGGCCTGGCGGCAGCGCGCGCGGCTGCCGAAGCTGCCGGCTATGCCGTGCTTGACCTGGGCGCCGACCTGGAAGGCGAAGCGCGAGACGTCGCAGCCGCCCATGCCGATCTCGCCAGGCGCCTGAAGCGCGAGGGCAAGCGCGCCGCCATCCTCTCCGGCGGCGAGCTCACCGTGACCCTCCTCGGCTCCGGCCGCGGCGGCCCCAACCAGGAATATGCGCTGGCGCTCGCCATCGCATTGGCTGGCGAGCCCGGTATCGTCGCGCTCGCGGGCGACACGGACGGCACGGATGGCGGCGGCGGCGAAGCCACCGATCCGGCCGGGGCCCTGGTCGATCCCCAGACTTTGACGCGCGCCGCCGAGATCGGCCTTGATCCCGCCCGATCCCTCGCCGACAACGATTCGACCGGCTTCTTCGAAGCGCTCGATGATTTGCTGCAGCCGGGACCGACGCTGACCAATGTCAACGATTGCCGCGTGATCCTGATCGAACCGTGAGAATGCCGGGCTCTCCTCGAACGGTCCTCCCCCTCGCCTTCTGCGCGGCCGCCTTCTTCGGAAGCGTGGCTCCGGCGAGGGCGGATCTGCGCATGTGCAACACCACATCGAGCCGCATCGGCGTTTCGATCGGCTATCGCGATGCGCAGGGCTGGATCACGGAGGGCTGGTGGAACATCAGCCCGCGCGGCTGCGAAACGCTGCTGCGCGGCACGCTGGCGGCGCGGTTTTATTATGTTCACGCCGTCGACTACGACAAGGGCGGCGAATGGACCGGCAAATCGGTCATGTGCGTGCGCAACAAGGAATTCACGATTCGCGGCATCGAGGATTGCCTGGCGCGCGGCTATGACCGCGCCGGCTTCTTCGAGGTCGACACGGGCGAACAGAAGAGCTGGACGATCCAGCTTACCGATACCAGCGGCGGCGCGGCTCCGCGGCCTTGACCGACTTACGCCGGAACGAAAGTCTCGGCATAAGGTAAACGACCGACGCAGGGTCAGCCGGCCCCGCGGACAAGAACCGGAAGCGAGGCCCCGGCAACGGGCAGACCTCGCTCCAGAACGAGCGAAAGGGTGTGGCGGAGCCATATGGGCTCATCGGCCGCAGGGAACAGCTATGAAGCGCGAACGCCGGATCAAGATCATCGCCACGCTTGGCCCCGCCTCCTCGACCGAGGAGATGTGCGCGAAGCTGTTCGCAGCCGGCGTCGACGTCTTCCGCATCAACATGAGCCATACCCAGCGCGAGACGCTCAGTGAAAAGGTCGCGATGCTGCGCGGGCTGGAAAACAAGTTTCGCCGCCCGGTCGGCATCCTCGCCGATCTGCAGGGACCGAAGCTGCGCGTCGGCCAGTTTGGCGGCGACGGCGGCGCGATGCTGGAAAAGGGCGCGCGATTTACGCTCGATTCCGATCCCGCCCCCGGCGACATCAAGCGTGTCCACCTCCCCCATCCCGAGATCCTGAGCGCGCTCGAGCCCGGGCACCACCTCATCCTCGACGACGGCAAGCTGCGCCTCGTCGTCGAAAAGGCATCGCCGAAGGAAGCTGTGACCAGGGTGCTGGTCGGCGGGCGCCTGTCCTCGCGCAAGGGCGTGAGCCTGCCCGACACCACGATCGCCGTCTCCGCCATGACCGAGAAGGACCGCGCCGATGCCGAGGTCGCAGCCGAGGTCGGCGTCGACTGGATCGCGCTCTCCTTCGTGCAGCGGCCCGAGGACATGGCGGACTTGCGCAAGATCGTGCGCGGCCGGGCGCTGGCGCTCGCCAAGATCGAGAAGCCGCAGGCGGTGGCGCGGATGGAGGAGATCGTCGACGCCTCCGACGCGATCATGGTCGCGCGCGGCGACCTTGGCGTCGAGATGCCCCTCGAGCAGGTTCCGGGCACGCAGAAGCGCCTGACCCGCATGGCAAGGCTCAAGGGCAAGCCGGTCGTCGTCGCGACCCAGATGCTCGAGAGCATGATCACGAGCCCGGTGCCGACCCGCGCCGAGGTCTCCGATGTCGCCACCGCCGTCTTCGAAGGCGCCGATGCCGTGATGCTCTCGGCCGAGAGCGCCGCCGGCGAATATCCGATCGAAGCCGTGACGATGATGAACCGCATTGCCGAAGAGGTCGAGAACGACGCGGTCTACCGCTCGATTCTCGAATCGCAGCGCAACGAGCCCGAGGCCACCGGCGCCGACGCGATCGCCAAGGCTTCCCACGAGATCGCCGAGACGCTGAAACTCAAGGCGATCTGCGCCTGGACCTCGTCGGGCTCCACCGCCTTCCGCATCGCCCGCGAGCGCCCGAACTCGACGGTGATCGCGCTGACCCCGAACCGCGCCACGGCGCGCCGCCTGACCCTGGTCTGGGGCGTGCACGCCATCGTCACCAAGGACGCCAGCGACGCCGACGACATGGCCTTCCGCGCCTGCAAATTCGCGGTGCGCGAGCACTACGCGAAGCTCGGCGACCGGATCATCGTGGTAGCGGGTGTGCCCTTCGGGACGCCGGGCGCGACCAACATGGTGCGCATCGCCTTCGTCGCGCAGGAGCATGTCGAGAAGGCGTGAAACCGGGACGTCATTCTCGGGCGAAGCGTGAGCGCAGACCCGAGAAGCCTGTTCAGGAGAAGCCTCTCTTCAGAAACCAGCCTCATCGGGCATGAGATGCTCGGGGCAAGCCCGCGCATGACGGATGGGATTGCGGGCGCTCACGCGTCGCGGCCATCGACCTCGGTCTTCAGCGAATCGACCGCCTTCTTCACCGCGTCGAACTGCGGATAGATTTCCAGCGCCTTGCGGAAGGCCGCCATCGCGGCCTTGTCGTTGCCCTGCTGGCGCAGGATCATTCCGAGCCCCATCATCGCGCCGTAATGACGAGGCTCGCGCTTTAGCGCCTCGCCGATATCGAGCATCGAGCGGATCGAATCGCCCGTCAGATAGAGCGCATTGGCGCGCTGGTTCCAGGCTTCGGCCCAGTCCGGCTGCAGGCTGATGACGCGGTCGAGCAATTCGATCGCGAGCTCGTTCTGCTTGTCCTTCAGCGCCTGCTGGGCGCGGGTCATCAGCAGATCGGCCGTGTCGGAGCCAGAGCGTGCCCAGCGCCGCTGGATCAGCCGGGCTACGCCCTCCGCCTCCTCCTGCGTGGTGGCATCGTGCAGACGCTGGAACAGCCGCTCCAGCGTCGCCGCCGGGCTGCGCTGCGGCGTATTGGGGGTGACCGGATTATCGGCCTTGTCGTCTGGCGCGACGGTGCCCGGCCGCGACGGCGGCACAGGCTGGGCGAGAGCCGCATTCACGGCGAACGGGCCGGCCAGAGCCAGCAGCAGAGCAATGCCGGCAGGCATGATGCGAGAACGGATCATGCCGGCAACTCTAGCTGCCGCCGCCGCCCCGTCAAATCACAGCCGGGCGAGCGCGCAAAGCAAAGAGCGGGCACGCCATCGGCGTCCCGCTCTTCAAACCCAACCGAGGAAACCGCGCGGCCGGAGCCGCGCGACGTCTCAGCCCTGACGCGCCTTGAAGCGCTTCTGGACCTTGTTGATGATGTAGACGCGGCCTTTGCGGCGCACGAGCTGGTTGTCGCGATGACGCGCACGCAGCGACTTCAGCGAATTACGGATCTTCATCGTCTCAACTCCATCGGCCCGCCCTTTCGAGATGGGCCGGTCAAAACCTTCAGCCTGCGACGCGAACCTGGAGAGGTCCTCACCGCCCATGTAGATGGTACGACTGATGCGATGCCGGCTGTATACGGATTTTTACGTGGATCGCAAGGGGCATCGCGACCCGGCCCGCATGAATTCCGCTTCTCCTTGATGGAACCTAAGCGACAGAATGGCGTTTGTACCCCGCTCACACGGAGACCATCCATGCGCCTTCCCCTGCTCCTCTCGACCCTCGCCATCACGCTGACGCTCGGCGCTTGTGGTAACACTGTGGAACAACGTATCGGCGGCGCTGCCGTCGGCGCCGGAACCGGGGCAGTTGTGGCCGGTCCTGTCGGCGCTGTCGTCGGCGGCGCGGCCGGCGCCGTCTCCGCCCCCACCGTCGTGCGCGCCTCGCGCCGCGCGACGCGCTGATCCAGCTTCCCCGGCATCGCAAAGGCCGGGGCCACGCGCTGGCCTTTGCGGCTCGCATTCCCCGCAGCCGGGATGCAAGTTGATCGCAGCGCCGGGGCAACGGACGATCCCCGGCTGCCACGCGTTGGGTCGCGGTCGCCTCTGACCGCGATCACAACAATTCGATGGCTTCTCGATTTTGAGGGTTGCCAAGACAAAACGGACCGGTTATCTCCCCCGTCATCAGGCCGGACGCAACGCGTCATGACGCTCTGAGACGCGCCCGTAGCTCAGCTGGATAGAGCATCAGACTACGAATCTGAGGGTCAGAGGTTCGAATCCTTTCGGGCGCGCCATTTCAATACAGATCTGCGAAATTCCTGCACGTGGCGGAGCCGTACCTTGCGGCCTTCGGCCGCACGTGGTTTTTCCGCCAAGACGGGCGACGCCGTCATCGACACCACGCGCTCAAACGGCGCCCTAAGGTAGATCTTCCGGAACGCAACGGGACTGTTCGCGATGTTCGCGGCGACAAGCTGACCGAAACCCGCAAACTGTTCTGCAAAAAGCCCTCCTGGCGACCGCGGTACCCTGAGCCGTTCGAGTTTGGCGTCGACCTTGGCGATCTCGTCGCGACGCAGGGAATTGCGGCTGTCGATCTCGTCATCGACGATGTCGCAGCTCTCGACGAGATCGACGAGGCGCCGAAGTTTGTCCCTGGCCTCGAATCGGGTTTGCCAACCTCTTGATCCGCGCCTCGACATCTTCGGCACGACGCGAGCGGGCGTCGATTGCCGCGGGCAGAGCTTTTGCCAATTTCACGGGGCTTAGGCTCGGGCGCCGCTTCGCAGTCCCGCAACAGAGCAGATCGACCGAGCCAGCCCCAACTGCCACAGTAGCCGACTCTTCACTTCATATTTGTCAGGCAACCTGATTTATTATAAAGAGTCGAACCGATCAGGACCCCACTCTCGACGAGGCGCAAGAATGCCTGAAGTGACAGGCGCGACCCGGATTTTCGCGATTGTCGCGGATCCGGTCGCGCACGTGAAAACGCCGGAGGTGATCAATGCACTTCTCTCGAAGGCCGGCTATGACGGAATTCTCGTTCCTTTGCATACCGCCCCGGCGAATCTCGCGGCGGCATTCGATGCCTTTCGCGGCTTTCGTAACTTCGGGGGCTGCATCGTGACGGTGCCCCATAAGGGTTCAGCGCTTTCACTGTGCGACGAGGTCAGCCCGCTGGCCCGGCGGGTCGGCGCCGTCAACTGCGTCAGGCGTGAAACCGATGGCCGGCTCGTGGGCACGATGCTGGATGGAACCGGCTTCGTCGATGGCCTGCGCGCGCAGGGAACGGATCCTGCCGGACGGTCCGTCTATCTCGCCGGAGCCGGCGGCGCTGCGTCCGCGATCGCCTTCGCGCTTTGCGAAGCCGGCGTCGGCCGCCTGATCATCGCAAATCGCAGTGCCGGAAAACGGGACGAGCTCGTCGCCAGGCTGAGGGAGCATTACCCCGCCAGCAGCGTCACGGGCGAGGGACAGGTGGCGGAGGCGGATATCGTCGTCAACGGCACCTCGCTCGGCCTTCGCCCCGACGATCCGTCTCCGATCAACGATGCCGATCTGACAGCCGGACAGATTGTCGCCGAGGTGATTATGGAGCCGGCGCTGACACCTCTGTTGCTGGCCGCGCAGGGCAAGGGCTGCCGCATTCATCGTGGCCGCCACATGCTGGAGGCACAGGCCGCGGCGATGGTCGCACATATGACGTCTGGCACTGGCCGATGAGCGAAACGTTCGATTTCGTCATCGTCGGCGGTGGCACGGCCGGTTGCGTGCTGGCCAATCGGCTGACCGCAGATGGCCGCTTCAGTGTCTTGATGCTTGAGGCCGGCGGCGAACCACGCAGCATCTGGATCTCGATCCCGGCTGGCTTCAGCAAGCTGCTGGTCAACGAGACCTACAATTGGCGGTTCGCGACGGAACCGGAGGACGCGACGCAGAACCGCATGATCGCGGTCCCGCGTGGCCGCGGACTTGGCGGGTCGACGCTGATCAACGGCATGATCTATGTCCGCGGGCAGCGCGGAGACTTCGACGGCTGGGCGCAGATGGGCGCCCAGGGGTGGAGCTTCGATGACGTGCTTCCTTATTTCCGCAAGCTCGAATCCTATGCTGGTCCGGTCAGCGAATGGCGCGGGACAGGCGGGCCGCTGCCGGTCATGGAGGTACGCGAGCGCCCGGCGATCGCCGACGCCTTCATCGCGGCCGCAGGCGAGAGCGGCTTCGAGGCCAATCCGGACTATAACGGCGACCGGCAGGATGGCTTCGGCTATTATCAGGTCAATCAGCACAAAGGCAGGCGCGTCTCTGCGGAAAAGGCCTATCTGGCGCCTGTCCGCCATCGCCCCAACCTGTCGGTGCTCACGGGTGCATGCGCGACGAAGCTCGTGATGGAGGGCGGGCGCGTCGTCGCCGTCGAGTACCGGCGCGGCGGCGAAATGCTGACGGTGCGAGCGCGCTGCGAAGTGGTCCTCGCGGCGGGTGCGATCCAGTCACCGCAACTGCTCGAATGCTCGGGCATCGGCAATCCGGAGGTGCTGCGGCGGGCCGGCATCGTTCCGCATGTCGAACTGCCGGCGGTGGGCGAGAATTACGTCGACCACTTCTGCACGCGGATGAACTGGCGGGTAAAAGTGCCGGTGACGCTGAACGAGCTCTCCCGGGGTCCGCGCCTCGGCCTCGCGGTGGCCCAATATTATTTGAACCGCACCGGAATCCTGACCCTTGGCACCGGTCTGGCCTATGGGTTCGTGCGCTCGCGCCCGGGCCTCAGCGGTCCCGACGTGCAGTACTTTTTCATGCATGCCAGCTACGCCAATGCGGCCGAGCGCAAGCTTGACCGCAAGCCCGGCATGACGATCGGCGTGACGCAACTGCGCCCGGAATCGCGCGGCACGATCCATGTCGCTTCGCCTGACCCGCTGGCAGCGCCGGTGATCCGCCCCAATTTCCTCGCAACCCAGACCGATCGCGACTGCATGGTCGCCGGGATGCGGATTGCCCGCGACATCGTCGCCCAACCAGCGATGTCGCGTTATCGCGATTCCGAGACCAGCCCGGGACCGGGCTGCGAGACCTACGACGATTGGCTGAACTTCGCGCGTGCGAATGGACAGACGATCTATCATGCCGCGGGGACCTGCAGCATGGGGCGCGGGGGGGTCGTCGATTCCGAACTGAAGGTCAACAGGCTCAGGGGCTTGCGCGTGGTCGACGCGTCGGTGATGCCGACGATCGTTTCGGGCAACACGCAAGCCGCCGTGCTGATGATCGCGGAGAAGGCCTCCGACATGATCCTGAGGTCGGCAAGGGGCATCGAGACGCCCGCGGAAAGCCGCCTTGCGCGAGCCGCCAGTATTCGATAATTTGTCAGGCAACCTGATAAAAATATGGCTCAGCGAAAGGGGTTCGCGGGCCGGTGGCGCGGGCAAGTCCGGACGCGCGGCATAGAGCGGGGTTGAGATATGAGCGTGCAGTCATCGGAGCGCCAGCAGAGTTCGCTTGCGGCGGACAGCCATCGAACGGTCCCGGCACGGTCGTCGACGGGCGACAGCAGTCTCGGCGTCGAAGTCAGAATTGACAGGGTCAGCCGCAATTACGGGCGGGTCCAGGCCGTGTCCGACGTCTCACTGACGGTCGCCGCCGGGGAGTTCGTTTCGCTTCTCGGGCCATCGGGCTCCGGCAAGACCACCCTGCTCATGATGCTCGCCGGCTTCGAGGAGCCTGATGCCGGAACGATCGCGATCGCCGGTCGCGATGTTACGCATGTCGCCCCGAACAAGCGCGATATCGCGATGGTCTTCCAGCGCTATGCGCTGTTTCCGCATATGACCGTCGCCGAGAACATTGCCTTTCCCTTGCGCATGCGCGGCATCTCGCGGGCGGAGCAGCAGACGCTGGTCGCCCGCGCGCTCGACATGGTCCAGCTCGCCGGATACGGCGACAGGCGCCCCTCCGCATTGTCGGGAGGCCAGCAGCAGCGCGTCGCACTGGCGCGCGCGATCGTTTTCGACCCCCCTGTGATCCTGATGGACGAGCCGCTGGGAGCGCTCGACAAGAAGCTTCGCCAGCACATGCAGATCGAGTTGAAGCAGCTCCAGCGCCGCCTCGGGGCGACGGTGATCTACGTGACGCATGATCAGGAAGAGGCGCTGACCATGTCCGATCGCGTGGCGGTGATGAGCCAGGGCGAACTCAGCCAGCTCGGCGCGCCACGCGAACTCTACGACGATCCGGCCAACCCCTTCGTCGCCGACTTCCTCGGCGAGATGAATTTTCTCAGAGCGACCGTCGACGACGTGGCCGACGGCCTCTGCCGCGCCAGCGCGCCTTCGCTCAGCGCCCTGGCGCGACTTCCCGCCGGCCAGCTCCCGCCGAGAAAGGGCGAGGCGGTACGCATTGCCGTCCGTCCCGAGGCTGTCAGCCTGCATGCGGGCGAGACGGGCTTCGAGCCCGGGGCGCCCCGGCTTGCCGCCACGATCGGCCATACGGTGTTCAACGGGTCGAGCCTGCATTTCCATCTCGACATCGACGGGGGCGGCCAACTGGTTGCCGCGCTCAATCCGGCCCTCGCCCCAGACTTCGCGGCGGGCCAACGCGTCGTCGCGACCTGGCGGTCTGCGGCTGCGATCGCCTATCCCGGTGTCGCATGAGCTTCGCGACAGCAACGCCTACCGGACTGGCGCAACCGGCGGCCAAGAAGGCAGGTTCGCGGCGCGCTCGGGGCCAGCTCTCGCTCGGTCTTTCTCTTCTGCTGCTGGCGCCGCTCGTTTTGCTGCTGTGTTGGGCCTTCTTCTTGCCGATCGGGCGTCTGATCCTGACGAGTTTTACCGAGCCGACCTTCGGCTTCTCTCGCTATGCACGGATCTGGAACGAGGCGCTCTACATCCAGGTCTTCGTCCGGACGCTGTGGATCGCCGGAGCCTGTACCGTCCTGGCGTTGCTGATCGGATATCCCGTCGCTGTGCTGATGGCGCGCAAGGGCGGCTGGTTCGCCAAGCTCGCGACGATCTGCGTCCTCGTCCCGCTCTGGACCTCCGTCCTGATCCGGTCCTATGCCTGGATCATCCTGCTCGAGCGCAACGGCCTGATCAACAACTCGCTGATGTCGCTGGGGATGACCGACCGGCCGTTGCGGATGCTGTACACGGACGGAGCGGTCCTGATGGCGATGACGCACGTGTTGCTGCCCTTCATGGTGCTGCCGGTCGCGACGGCGCTGAAGAGCATCCCGGAGGACTTGCCGCGTGCCGCGCTGAATCTCGGGGCGAGCCGCTGGAGCGCGTTCTGGAGCGTGACCCTGCCGCTCAGCCTGCCGGGTGTCTTCGCCGGCTGCCTGATCGTGTTCGTGATGTCGCTCGGTTTCTATGTGACGCCAGCACTGCTGGGCGGTCCGCGGACCCTGATGATCGCGACATTGATCGGCCAGCAAGCGCTGGAACTCCTCGACTGGCCCTTCGCCGGCGCCCTCTCCTTCGTGCTGCTCGTCCTGTCGCTCGGGATCACGATCGCATTCAAACGCCTCCTCAAGCTCGATCGGGTGATCGCCCATGACTAGCCAGCGGCAGACCTCATGGCCTTTGACGCTGCTGGGCGGTGTCATTCTCGTCTTCTTGATCCTGCCGACCGTGCTCGTCGTGCCGATGTCGTTCAGCCCGACGAATTATCTGCAGTTTCCTCCGGCCGGCTTCTCGACGCGCTGGTATGCCGCCTATTTCTCCGATCAGTCCTGGATCGACGCGACGCTGTTCTCACTGCAGATCGCAGCGATGACGACCATCGCCAGCGCCGTCATCGGCACCATGGCCTCCGTCGCCCTGGTGCGGGGACGGATCCCTGGGCAAGAGACCCTGACCGCGCTGATGCTGGCACCGTTGATCGTCCCGCATGTGGTTGTCGCGATTGCCGTGTACTTCCAGCTCTCCCCGCTTGGCCTGATCGGCACGCGCCTGGCCTTCGTGCTGGTTCATACGGCTCTGGCCGTGCCCTATGTGCTTCTTGTCGTCACGGCCGCGCTGCAGAGGGTGCCCTCCTCCTACGAGATGGCCGGGCTCAATCTCGGTGCTTCACGGTTCGACTGCTTCCGGCTGATCACGCTTCCTCTGATCATGCCGGCTGTCGCAGCGGGCTCCATTTTCGCGTTCCTGGCCTCCTTCGATGAGACCGTGGTCTCGTTCTTCATCTCCGGCGTCGAGCACAAGACCATCACCCGCAAGCTGATGGAGGATATCGAGTTCAACCTGTCGCCGCTGATCGCGGCGGCCTCGACAATCTTCGTCGTCGCCACGGTGCTGCTGATGTGGGGCGGCACCCTGGTCAAGGGTGGCGACGCGGCAAAATCCGCCTGATCCGCGGCCTGCTTTGCCAGCGATCGTCAGCGCTTGCCTTCGGGAGGTGACGATGGCGCAACCCGGTTCGGGCTTCGGCAAGAGGCCATGGCCTGGATCATGCGCGCCCGCGGCGATCCGAGGCAGCGCCGGCGTCATCGGGGCCCCGTGTCGGGCTCCGGCCGATAGCCTCGCGAGGAGGCCGCGCTTAGGTCGCCAGGTAACGGTCGACCGCGTCGCGCGTCTTGTAATAGGCCCCGATCCCGGGAAGGAACCACGGATTGCCGGTATAGGTGGGCCTCGTCGGGAACGGAATGCCGTCATGCCCGCACTGGCGCTCGCTGCCCCGCAGGATCTTTTGCGCCGCCTGATAGCCGAGATAGGACATGATCGCGACTCCGTTGCCCTGGCACCCGGCAGCGTAGATCACGCCGTCATGCTCGCCGAGATGAGGCACCGCATCGAAGGTAAAGGCAACGAGACCCTTCCAGCAATGCGTCACCCGATAGGGAGCGATCTCGGGCCAGACGTCGCACATGAAGCGGTGCAGGATCGGTGTCGCTTCCGCCTCGTCGATGTCGCGGAACTTCGCGCGCCCCGCGAAAATGATCCGTCGGCCGTCTGGCGACAGGCGGAAGGCATAGAGCGAGCGCTTGGTGTCGCCGCACATGCGGTTGGTCGGCAGCAGCGAACGCGCGAGATCCGGCGGCAACTCCTCGGTCGCAGCCATATAGGCGGTCACCGGGACCAGCCGCCGCCTCACATAAGGGAAGACGCTGCCGTTGAACGCGCTGGTATAGGCGTTGGTCGCGAGCAGCACCTTGTCGGCCCTGACTTCGCCACGCTTGGTCTTGACGACGAAATGTCCCGGCTTGCCGTCGATCGAAAGCACCTCCGCGTGGCCGTGTATCGTCGCGCCGGCAGCCTCCGCGAGGCCAAGCACCGCCCGGTGCAGCTTGGCCGGATGCATCCCGCTCACCTCGTCGATGACAAGGCCGCCATAGTAGAAATCCGTGCCGACCTCATCCCGCTGCTGCTCGCGCGGGACCATGTGGACCTTGTAGCCGTAAGCACGGCTCAGGTAGTCGGCGCGAGCCTGCAGCGCTCCGTAGGCTTTTGGAGCATGCGCACCGATGAAACGACCTGTCGGCTGATAATCGACGTCAAGCGCCTTCTCGGTGATGAGGCGCTTGAGATAGTCGAACGACTCGAAAGCGGTGGCTCTCACTGCGTCGGCCCAGTCCTTGCCGAGGCGTCGGTCGAGATTGGCCGGTACCTTCAGGCCACCGCTCATCATGCCGTGATTGCGTGTGCTCGCGCCGTAGCCTGGATCGCCCGCCTCGATGACGGCGACGCTGAGCCCGTTTTCGGCCAGCACCCGAGCCGCATGCAGGCCGCAATAGCCGCTGCCGACGATGGCGACATCCACCTGCTTCGGCAAAGGCGTCTCGGCCGGAACCAGCGGCGCCGCCTCCCACCAGAATGGCAGGGGTTTCCAGTCGGGGTGCAGGGTCTTGTTCATGCGTCGGTCTTCTTAGATTGGACGCGAAGGGCGGCGATAGCGCCGCCTGCC
>SEEM01000169.1 GCA_004144595.1 Hyphomicrobiales bacterium | reverse complement strand
CCGCTCGCCGGATCGCGCCAGACCGGCTGGGCGTCGCGTCGTGCCAGCGGCCCGCTTCCCGCCGCCTCCTCCAGCAAGGCCGAGAGCGTGAGGCCGAGGCCTGAGCCGAGCCGGACCAGCAGCGCTGCCGTCGGGCTCGATTCCCCGCGCTCGACGCGGGAGATCATCGCCCGGCTCACGCCGCTGCGCTCGGCGAGCTCATCAAGCGTGAGGCCATGGCGCTGGCGGGCGGCCTTGAGGCGCTGCCCGAGCACGCGATCGATCTCGGTATCGTGGTCGAACTCCATAGGTGGAGAATAATTCCTAGATATTAGAATCTGCAAGCTGAGTTTGATCCCTGGGTGAGCCTTGCCGTCATCCCGGACTTGCCCCGGGATCCTTCGAAGGGCGGCGAAGCTCTACGATGGATCGCGGATCTCCGCTTCGCTCGTCCGGGATGACGAGATGGTTCCGGGAAAAACAGCCCGAAGCCGCCTTCGAACAGGCCAGCCGCTTGGCGCAACCCCGCATCACTGCTATGGCCGCGCGCATGAGCACCCGTTCCATCGACAATATCCGCAACTTCTCGATCGTTGCCCATATCGATCACGGCAAGTCGACGCTGGCCGACCGTCTGATCCAGCAGACCGGCACCGTCGCCGCCCGCGACATGAGCGACCAGATCCTCGACTCGATGGATATCGAGAAGGAGCGCGGCATCACCATCAAGGCGCAGACGGTGCGGCTGGATTATCGGGCCAAGGACGGCAAGGACTATGTCCTCAACCTGATGGACACCCCCGGCCATGTCGACTTCGCCTATGAGGTCTCGCGCTCGCTCGCGGCCTGCGAGGGCTCGCTCTTGGTCGTCGATGCCTCGCAGGGCGTCGAGGCGCAGACGCTCGCCAATGTCTACCAGGCGCTCGACGCCAACCACGAGATCGTCACCGTCCTCAACAAGATCGACCTCCCGGCCGCCGATCCCGACCGGATCAAGCAGCAGATCGAGGACGTGATCGGGCTCGATGCCTCCGAGGCCGTGCCGATCTCGGCCAAGACCGGCCTCAATATCGAGGGCGTGCTGGAGGCGATCGTCGAGAAGCTTCCGGCGCCGAAGGGCGATCCCGATGCGCCGCTCAAGTGCCTCTTGGTCGACAGCTGGTACGACGCCTATCTCGGCGTCGTCGTGCTCGTGCGCATCATCGACGGCGTGCTCAAGAAGGGCATGACGATCCGGATGATGCGGGCCAATGCTTCCTATGGCGTCGACCGCGTCGGCGTATTCAAGCCCAAGATGACCGAGGTCAAGCAGCTCGGCCCCGGCGAGGTCGGCTTCTTCACCGCCTCGATCAAGGAAGTCGCGGATACCGCCGTCGGCGACACCATCACCGACGAGAAGAAGCCGATTGCCGAGCCGCTGCCGGGCTTCAAGCCGGTGCAGCCGGTGGTGTTCTGCGGCATCTTCCCGGTCGATGCCGCCGATTTCGAGGTGCTGCGCGCCGCGATGAGCCGGCTGCGGCTGAACGACGCCTCGTTCTCCTACGAGATGGAGACCTCGGCCGCGCTCGGCTTCGGCTTCCGCTGCGGCTTCCTTGGGCTGCTGCATCTGGAAATCATCCAGGAGCGGCTGGAGCGCGAGTTCAACCTCAACCTGATCTCGACCGCGCCCTCGGTGGTCTACCACCTCAAGCTGCGCGACGGCACGACGCTGGAACTGCACAATCCAGCCGACATGCCGGACGTGATGAAGATCGAATTCATCGAGGAGCCCTGGATCAAGGCGACGATCTTCACGCCGGACGAGTATCTCGGTTCCGTGCTGAAGCTTTGCCAGGACCGGCGCGGCATCCAGACCGATCTGTCCTATGTCGGCTCGCGCGCCAAGGTCGTCTACGACCTGCCGCTGAACGAGGTGGTGTTCGATTTCTACGACCGGCTGAAGTCGATCTCGAAGGGCTACGCCTCCTTCGACTACCAGATCACCGACTATCGCGAGGGCGATCTCGTGCGCATGTCGATCCTGGTCAATGCCGAGCCTGTCGATGCGCTCTCGATGCTGGTCCATCGCTCGCGTGCCGATGCCCGCGGCCGCGCCATGTGCGAGAAGCTCAAGGAGCTGATCCCGCCGCACATGTTCCAGATCCCGGTCCAGGCCGCGATCGGCGGCAAGATCATCGCCCGCGAGACCATCCGCGCGCTGCGCAAGGACGTGACGGCCAAGTGCTATGGCGGCGACGCGACCCGCAAGCGCAAGCTTCTGGAGAAGCAGAAGGAAGGCAAGAAGAAGATGCGGCAGTTCGGCAAGGTCGAAATCCCGCAGGAGGCCTTCATCGCCGCCCTCAAGATGGACGATTGAGCCGGCGCAGCCGCACGCTTTTGAGTTACCACCGCCATTGTCGTTCCGCGCCATAGCGCGCCCGGAATGACAAGAGCCGTGTTTGACGACGTCATTGAGCACCTGGAGCGCTACGGTGTGGCCAAGGACAGGCCCCCACAGAGGTCGACGATCGGTACGGCCGCCAGACCTGGCAGTGACCGGCCGGCCGCTGGGGCTGTGACGAACCAAGGAGGCCCGGCGCCGTGCGCCGGGCTTTTTGCATGGATGTCTTGATCGCAACCGGTAACCGGCCGAAACTTCGCCGCAGTCGAAGCGGGATGCCTGATGTCCAACGATCTTTCTGGGAAAAGCGCCCTGGTGACGGGAGCGTCCGGCGGGCTCGGGCTGCATTTCGCCAGGCTGCTCGCGCGCCACGGTGTCGAGGTCACGCTCGCTGCCCGCCGGCAATCGGCTCTGGACCAGGCGGGGAGCGACATCGTCGCGGCCGGCGGCACGGCGAAATATCTGCTGTTGAACGTGGCTGACGCGGCTTCGGTTGCGGATGCGCTCGACGGCCGGCATTTCGATATCCTGATCAACAATGCCGGGGTCAGCGGCGCCGGCCCGGCGGCCGATCTCGCCGAAACTGAATGGGATGCGGTGCTCGACACCAACCTGAAGGGCGTCTTCCTCGTCGCCCAGGCCGTGGCGCGCGGCATGCGCGCGGCCGGAACGGGCGGCGCCATCGTCAATATCGCGTCGATCCTCGGGCATCGCGTCGCCGGCGGCGTCAGCGCCTATGCCGCCTCGAAGGCGGGCGTGATCCAGCTCACCAAGGCTTTGGCACTGGAATGGGCGCCCGATCGTATCAGGGTCAACGCGCTCTGCCCCGGCTATATCGAAACCGAGATCAACCGCGATTTCTTTGCGACCGAAGCCGGCCTGAACTTGATCAAGCGCATCCCGCAGCGTCGTCTCGGCAGGCCGGAGGAGCTCGATGGCGCCCTGCTTCTGCTCGCTTCGAGCGCCGGCAGCTACATCACCGGCTCTACCATCGAAGTCGATGGCGGCCATCTCGTTTCGTCCCTGTGAGAACCGCCATGGATTTCGAGATCTCTCCCCGGGTCGAGGATTACCGCACCCGCGTTGCCGCCTTCGTCGAGCGCGAGCTCCTGCCGCTCGAAGCGGACCGGACCTCCTACGATGCCCATGGCAATATCGCGCTGCCCTTGCTTGACACGATGCGGGCCAAGGCACGCGCCGCAGGCCTCTGGTGTCTGCAGCTCAAGCCGGAGACCGGCGGTGCCGGCCTCGGCAAGATGGGCATGGCGGTCGCTTACGAGGAGATGAACCGCTCGATCTTCGGTCCGGTCGTGTTCAACTCGGCGGCGCCGGACGACGGCAACATGATGGTGCTGGAGGCGCTCGGCACGCCCGAGCAGAAGGAGCGCTGGCTGAAGCCGATCGTCGAGGGCAAGGTTCGCTCGGCCTTCGCGATGACCGAGCCGCATCCGGGTGGCGGCTCCGACCCTTCGATGATCCAGACCAAGGCCGAGCGCCGCGGAGACAAGTACATCGTCAGCGGCCGCAAATGGTTCATCACCGGCGCTGAGGAAGCCAGGCACTTCATCCTGGTTGCCCGCACCTCGGACGATCCCCGCAATGGCCTCACCGCCTTCCTCTTCGATGCCGACCAGCCGGGCTGGCGCATCCTGCGCCGCATCGAGATCATGGGGCCGGAAGAACATGGCGGTCATTGCGAGCTGGAGTTCGACGGGCTCGAAATCCCCGTCGAGAATGTGCTGGCCGGCGAAGGCAGGGGCATGAAGGTGACGCAGGTTCGTCTCGGCCCGGCGCGCCTCACCCATTGCATGCGCTGGCTCGGCTTGTCGAAGCGCTGCATCGAGATCGCCCAGGCCTATGCCGCCGAGCGCTACGGCTTCTGCCAGCGCCTCGCCGACCGTGAGAGCATCCAGCTCAAGCTCGGAGACCTCGCCATGCGCATCGAGATCGGCCGCCTGCTGGTGATGAAGGCGGCCTGGGAGCTCGACCGCGGCGGCTTCGCCCGCAAGGAGGTCTCGAT
>SEEM01000168.1 GCA_004144595.1 Hyphomicrobiales bacterium | reverse complement strand
CATCAGGAGCGCGACGAGGATCGAGGGCAGCGACATCAGGAGGTCGACAAGCCGCATGATCAAAGCGTCGATGAAGCCGCCGCTCCAGGCTGCGATCAATCCGAGCATGATGCCGATGATGCCGGCCAGCACCGCCGAGCCCACGCCGACGGTGAGGCTGGTGCGCAGTCCATAGAGGATCGCCGAGAACAAATCGCGGCCCTGGCCGTCGGTGCCCAGCAGATAGGTGATGTCTCCGCCTGACGACATCGAGCCGGGCGTCATCCGGGCGTCGAGCACATCGATGGCAGCGAGGTCGAACGGGTTCTGCGGCGCGATCTGCGGCGCGAACACCGCGCCGATGACGAGCAGGATCATCAGGCCGAGCCCGATCCAGGCGGATGGCGCGCGCAGGAAGCGGCGGAGCGCACTGCTCGCCGGGCGGCGGGCGGAAGCGGCTGCGGGAACAGTGGTCATGCCGAGGCCTCCTCGCGGACGCGCGGATCGAGGAAGCGATAGAGGATGTCGACGACGAGGTTGATGATGACAAAGAGCGTCACCACCACCAGCAGGTAGGCCATCACCACCGGCCGATCGAGTGCGTTGATGCTGTCGAGGATGAGCTTGCCCGAGCCCGGCCAGGCGAAGATGCTCTCGGTAACGACCGCGAAGGCGATGGTCGAGCCGAGCTCCAGCCCGAGCACCGTGACGAGCGGGATCATGATGTTGCGCAGGATATGCATCATCACGATCCGGCCGCGGCGCAAACCCTTGGCCCGCGCGAAGCGCACATAGTCGAGCGGCAACACCTCGCGCACGCCGGCCCGCGTCAGCCGGATGACCAGAGAAACCTTGAACAGCGACAGGTTGATCGCCGGCAGCAACAGATGGCGCCATCCGTTCAGCGTCAGGAACGACCATTCGACGCCGAAGACGCGCACCGTCTCGCCGCGCCCGCTCGCCGGCAGCCAGCCCAGTGAAACACTGAAGGTCATGATCAACAGGAGCCCGACCCAGAATGTCGGCAGCGAGAAACCGAGAATGCTGCCGGTCTGGATCAGCTTTGCAAGCAGGCGCTCGGGATAGAGCCCGGCATAGAGCCCGAGCGGTACGCCGATGATGACGGCGAACATCATCGCCGCGAAGGCAAGCTCCAGCGTCGCCGGCAGGCGCTGCAGGATCAGCGTCACGGCCGGCACGTTGTAGACGAAGCTGCGGCCGAGATCGCCCTTGAGGGCGCTGCCCGCGAAGTTCAGGTACTGCTCCCAGAGCGGCCGGTCGAGGCCGAGCCGAGCCACCAGCTCCGCCCGGTCGATCTGGGTCGCGTCCGGCGCCAGCAGAAGGTCGGCCGGGTTGCCGACGGCATGCAGCCCGAGGAAGACCACGAGCGACATGGCGAAGATCACGAGGAGCGCCTGCGCGACGCGCTGGAGCAGCCACCCGAGCATCAGACCGACACCTTTGCCGGCTCGGGCATGATCGGCACCCATTCGTCGCCGAAGATCTCCGGCTCGGAGTACTCCTGGCCGCGCTGGAAATGCACCTCGATATCCTCGCGGAAGATGCTGGAGGCGATGGCCTGCGACAGCCGCTCGGCGCCGTCGCTGATCGCCGGGATATCGCCGGAGACCGTGCCATGGGACATCATCGCCGGGTAGCAGAAGCAATGGATGCGCTGGAGCCCGGGACAGGTGCCGGGCAGCCTGGGCTGGAACTCGAAGGCCGGCCCCAGATCGGGCATGGCACCGAGGCTGCGCTCGGCATCCTCGGGCACGCCGCGATCGACCCAATTGCGGGCGCAGGCCGCGATCTCCTTGAGGAAGGGCCGGCTGCCCCAATCGACCTTGAACCCAGTCGAGAAGATCATGAAATCGAAGCGCATCGCCCCAGTGCTGGTCTCGACGACGATTTCGTCGTCGTCCATCCGGGCAGAGATCAAAGCGGTGCCCTGCCGGAAGAAGGCGTTCGGATGGCGCGAAACGCGCAGCACGCTGGCGCGCGGCGGCGGCACCTGTTCGCGGGCGATATAGCTGTTGATCCGCCATTTCCAGGCATCGGGCAGATGGCGATATCCGGCGATCGAGCCGGGATGGCCCATGCCCTTGCCGCGGTTGATGCGGGGTATGTCGCGGCGGCGGATCAGGAGATCGACGCTGGCCGCGCCGGCTTCGAGAGCCGTGCCGGCGCTGTCCATCGCCGAGGCGCCGGCGCCGATCACCGCGACCCGCTGGCCGCGGAGCTGCGCATAGTCGTTCTCGTCCGAGGAATGCGCCCAGCGCTCGCGCGGCAGGCTTTCGGCTATCTCCGGCACGGCCGGGCCGCCGAGCCCGTCGCGCCCGGTCGCGAGCACGACATGGCGGGCGAGCACGCGCCGACGCTCTCCCGCCGCGTCGATTTCCAGCGTCGCATGCTCGGGGCCGGGATGGATCATCGCGATCTCATGGCCGTTGCGGACATCGAGAGCGAGAACCTCGCGGAACCAGCGCAGATAGTCCACCCACATCAGGCGCGGGATCTTGTCGAGCGCCTCCCAGTCGGCGGCGTCGAACTGCGCCTCGAACCAGGCCCGGAAGGTCAGCGAGGGGATGCCGAGCGCCGGTCCCGTCAGGGTCTTGGGCGAGCGCAGCGTCTCCATCCGCGCGGTGGTCGCCCACGGGCCTTCGAAGCCTTGCCGGCGCCGGTCGAAATTGACGGCGCGCAGGCCGATATTGCGAAAGGCCGCGGCAGCTGCGAGCCCGGCCATGCCGGCGCCGATAATCGCGACGTCGAGCACCGGCTCGCCGTCGACGCTTGTCTGGGGAACCCAGGGAGCGGCCGGCAGGGTCAGGAGTTCGAGTTCGCGGGCGACGCGGCGGTTCAGCGCGTCCAGCCCTTCCGGCGCCCGGGTCTGGCTCGTCGTCACAGCCGCGTCTCCTGTTTGGTCAGCGAGGCGAGGAGCGCGTGGTGCTCTTCGGGCGGGATCAGGGTGAAATCGGCGAGCCGCCTCTCGGCGCTCGCCTGGAGCGCGTCGATCAGGTCGCGGGCCTTGTCGGAGATGGCGACGCCGCGCGCGGTCACGACGCCGAAGCAATAGGGGATCGAGGTCGCCAGCGGCAGGACACGGATGCCCGGCGTCGGATTGCCGGTCAGCGTCAGCGGCTCGACGATGGCGATGCCGGCACCGGCCCGGATGAAGGACAGGACGTTCATGGTCGAGGTCGTGCGGATTCTCACCCGGACATCGATGCCGGCCGCCTGCAGCGCCGCGCGGATGCGCGCAGGAAAGCCGCGGCGCAGCGACATCCCGACAAGGTCGCGCCCGGCAAGCGTGTGGAGGTCGATCGGCCCTTCGATCTTGGCGAGTGGATCGGTCTCGGGCACGGCGAGCACGCAAGGCGCGGTGCCCAGCCATTCCAGCGCGAGGTCGCGATGCAGCAGCGGCGCGCTGGTCGCGCCGAGCTGCGCGTTGCCGGAGATCACCGCGTTCTGCACGCGGTCGGGGTTTTCGACCTCGATCGCGAGACGCGGCGCATCCGCCCCGTTCCAGGCATCGGTGAGCAGGCCGAAGGCGAGCGAGGACACTGCCGATATCCGGATTGGTGGCTCGGCCTCGCCGATCACCTCGCGGGCGCGCTCCCACAGATTGACGAAGCCGGCCAGCGCCCGCTCGACATCGTCGCGCAGAACCATGCCCTTCTGCGTCAGCACCAGCCGCTGGCCGACACGCTCGAACAGCGGCTGCCCGAGGTCGCGTTCCAGCTCCTGGATCATGCGACTGACCGAAGGCTGGGACACGCCGAGATGCTTCGCCGCCGCCGTGACGCTGCCGAGCGAGGCGACCTGCAGATAGGCTTCGAGGATCTTGAGGCGGCTCATGTCACCCGTCTTTGCGGACGGGGTCGCCGAGGATGTGCATCAGACGGTTCGCCCAGCCGAATAGCGCCGTGGACAGGATGAGATCGACGATCTCGGCCTCGTCCAGCCCCGCTTCGCGCAGTCGGGCGGTGTCGGCCTCGGTGACGGCGGGCGGCGATTGCGAGAGCTTCACCGAATAGTCGAAGATCGCCTGGTCGCGCGGGCCGAGCTTGGCCTTCTCGCCATTGGCGAACAATTCGTCGGTGACGGCGGTGTCCTTGCTCAGCTGCGCATGGCGGGCGGCATGGACGGCGGCGCAGTAGATGCAGCGATTGACCACCGAGGCGCCGATCGCGCCGAGCTCGCGTTCGGCCCGGCTCAGGCCGCCAGGATCGTACATGATGCCGTTGAACAGCGGCGAGCGCACGTTGAGCGTCTCCGGATCATGCGCCAGCACCAGTACGTAATCGGAGACCTTGGTGTTGGACGGCGTCACTTTCAGCGCGTCGAGCTGTTGGGGGCTCGCCTTGGCGAGATCGACGGGCGTCACGCGCGGCTGCCAATCCGGCACATTGCGGGTGAAGCGATGCACGAT
>SEEM01000167.1 GCA_004144595.1 Hyphomicrobiales bacterium | reverse complement strand
CTGTCGGCCTTGGGAAGGACGAAGGGCGCGCGCGACATGCTCTCGACGCCGCCCGCGATCATCAGCTGCGCCTCGCCCGCCTTGATCGCGCGGGCGGCGGCGATGACGGCATCCATGCCCGAGCCGCAGAGCCGGTTGATCGTCGTGCCCGGCACCTCCTTGGGCAGGCCGGCGAGCAGCAGCGACATGCGCGCGACATTGCGATTGTCCTCGCCCGCCTGGTTGGCGCAGCCGAAGATGACGTCGTCGACGGCGCCGAAATCCACGCCCGGATTGCGCTCGACCAGCGCCTTCAGCGGCACGGCGCCGAGGTCGTCCGGACGGACGGAGGAGAGCGAGCCGCCGAAGCGCCCGATCGGCGTGCGGACATAGGCGCAGATGAAAGCTTCGGTCATGTCACGGGTCCTGCTGTCTCGAAGGCGGCTCTGATCGGCTCAGATGCGATAGAATTCCCGATACCAGGCGACGAAGCGAGCAATTCCTGCCTCGATCGGCGTATCCGGCCGGAAATCCACGCTGGCAGTCAGGTCGGCCACATCGGCATAGGTTGCCTGGACATCGCCGGGCTGTGCGGGCAGGTGCCGCTTGATCGCCTTGCGGCCGCAGGCGTCTTCGATCGTCGCGATGAAACGGTCGAGCCGCACCGGCGTGTGGTTGCCGATATTGTAGAGGCGCCAGGGCGCGGCAGCGGTAGCCGGGTCCGTCTCGGTCAGGCCGGCATCCGGGTTCGCCTGTGGCGGCAGGCCCGCCAGCCGTACGATCGCTTCGCGGATATCGTCGACATAGGTGAAGTCGCGGCTCATCGTCGCCTCGTCATAGACGTCGATCGGCCGGCCTTCGAGAATCGCCTTGGTGAACTTGAAATAGGCCATGTCTGGCCTGCCCCAGGGGCCGTAGACCGTGAAGAAACGCAGCCCCGTCGTCGGGATGCCGTAGAGATGGGCATAAGAATGCGCCATCAATTCGTTGGCGCGCTTGGTCGCGGCATAGAGCGAGACAGGATGGTCGGCGCCGTCATGCTCGCTGAACGGCACCTTGGCATTGGCGCCGTAGACCGAGCTCGACGAGGCGTAGACCAGATGGTCGACCGGGTTGTGCCGGCAGGCTTCCAGGATCGACAGGAAGCCGTCCAGATTCGACGAGGCATAGGCGCGCGGGTTCTCGAGCGAATAGCGTAC
This sequence comes from Hyphomicrobiales bacterium, assembly GCA_004144595.1. Classification (GTDB taxonomy): domain Bacteria; phylum Pseudomonadota; class Alphaproteobacteria; order Rhizobiales; family Beijerinckiaceae; genus Allobosea. Next base: position 3,254 of record SEEM01000167.1, on the reverse strand, counting down.
ACCCGCCTGCGCCGCGAGATGGATCACGACCTGCGGCCGGTAGGCGGCGAAGGCCGCGAGCACGGCGTCGTAATCGGCGATGTCGATCGGCTCGAAGGAAAAGCCGTTGCGGGCGAGGAGCCGGTCGAGCCGGGCCTGCTTGAGGGCCGGGTCGTAATAGGGCGTGAGATTGTCGATGCCGAGGACCTGCACGCCTGCGTCAAGCAGAGTTTGCGTGACGTGGAACCCGACGAAGCCGGCTGCACCGGTCAGCAGCACGCGTTGGAACGGAGAGGCTCGGTCCACTTGATATCCTTGCTGAAACCGGCTGCTGCGCTTCATACCATGCCGATATCGCCTTGCTTCGTCGGCCCTGCGAGCCGGCTTCTCCTTTAGCGGGTTTGGGCCGCTGCGAAAGCGAGATTCTCGGCAAGCATTGCGTCTGCCGCCTCCGGGGTAGGCGCCTCGACATAGACACGCAGCTCCGGGGCGTTGCCCGAGGCCCGGAAATGCACCGTTGCGCCGTTGCCGAGCGTCAGCCGCAGCCCGTCCCTGCGGTCGCGTGCGGCGACTCCGCCATGGGCCGCGAAAGCCGCGTCGCGAAAGCCGGAATCCTCAGTGTCGAGCCTGGCGATCAGGCCGGCCGTCCTGTCCTGGGGGACCTCCTGCAGCCGGTTGGACAGGGCGATGGCGAAGCGCGCTTCCGCCGCGAGTGCGCTCAACGGCATGCCTTCGCTTTTGGCCAGCGCCAGCGTCGCCAGGATGGGCAGCAAAGCGTCGCGCGTCGGCAGAGCGGCAAGGCGGCGCCCGCCATGCATCACCTCCGAACCAAGTAGCACGCCACCATTGGCCTCGAACCCGACGACGATACGGGCGCCCTCGATCTTGGCCTGCTCCATGCCGGCGATGACATAGGGCGAGCCGACGCGTGTGCGGACGACCTTTTCGAAAAGGCCGAGGCGCTCTAGAGCCGAGTTCGAGGTCACGGGGGTGACGATCACATCGGCTCCGAGAAAGCGCGCGGTGAGGGCGCCGACGAGGTCGCCCCGCAGGAAGCGCCCGGCTTCGTCGGCGATGAGCGGGCGATCGGCGTCGCCATCCGTCGAAACGATCGCGTTGAGCTGCTGGCTGCCGGCCCATTGCCGGGCAAGCTCTTCATCCTCCGGCCTGAGCGCTTCGGTATCGACAGGGATGAAGCGGTCACTGCGTCCCAGCGGAACAGGTTGGGCTCCGAGTGCGGCCAGCGCGTCGCTGATCACGTCGCGCCCGACGGAGGAATGTTGGTAGACGCCGATTGTCATGCCTTTCAAGGCATGGTCCCCGAAGAAGGTGGTGTAGCGCGCGCGATAATCGACGACGGCTTCGCTGCGCGCCGGCGCGGCAGTGAGCGCGGGGGCGGATGCCAGAGCAAGCTGCGCATGCCACGCCAGGATGCGCTCTTCGTCAGCCTTGTCGATCTCGCCGGTGGCGCGGTAGAATTTCAGCCCGTTACGGTCGTCGGGGATATGGCTGCCGGTCACCATGATCGCGGGCATGCCACGGTTCATTGCCGCCAGCGCCAGCGCGGGCGTCGGCAAGGCTCCGCAATCCACCGGCACGAGCCCGGCATCGGCGATGGCTTGTGCAGACTGCGCCGCGATGAGCGGGCTCGATGAACGCAGGTCCTGCCCGATCAGGACCTCGCCCTGCGGCCCGGCCGCGCCATCCTCCTGCAGCATGGCGCAGAAGGCGAGGACATGGGAATAGGTCGCCAGGCCAGCCAATTCCGTGACGAGGCCGCGCAGGCCGGACGTGCCGAATTTGAGGCTGGTCATAAGCAGGAAACTCGAACAGTGCCGTCGAAAAGAGTAGCCTAGAGCACTTTTTCCTCAGGCGATACTGTGGGCCGGCGCGAGTTTGGTGGCGTAAAGCGATAACAACCATCCGTCACGAAGGCGCCGCGAGGAATGATCCGATAGCGGAACCCAGTTCAGGGAGCCCCGCGAACCTGAGCAGACGCGCCGTTCCGGGTCATGCGAGCCGGGCGGGGGAGCGGAACCAGGCCATCGGACGCTCGCGTGGCGGCCGCACGACCCAGATCCACGCGCTGACCGACTGCGACGCCGGCCCATCGCGTTCCTGCTCACCGGCGGCCAGGCTGCCGATCGCACGGCAGGTTCGGCCCTGCTGGAGCAGAGGTCAGCGGCTCGCATCCTGCATGGGGAAAAGGGCTACGACAGCAACGCCATCCGCCGACAAGTCGAGGAAAACGGCACGATGCCGAATATCCCGCCCAAGGCTAACCGCCGCTGGAAGAACTGCTTCTCGCCCGTGCTCTACCGCGACCGAAACGCCATCGAGCGCATATTCTGCCGTATCGAGGACTTCCGACGCGTCGCCACGCGATACGACCGCAACGCCGTCAACTTCCTCGCAGCCGTCTGCATCGCGGCCACCGTCTGCTACCGGTTGTGAGTCCGGACCATAAAAACCTCTCGTCGAACGACCGCTCGGGGGTAGGGTGAGGATCGTAGAGCCTGACTTCAGGCTTGGCAGGCTCTTCGGGCTTGCTTGTATCTGGCATCGTGCTCGCCCATGTGCAAAGTGGTTGACGCGTTCCATTAGCTTAGTCAGCGGTGATGGCGCTTTGCTTTCGATGGCGCTTTACGCATTTCGCCGATTTTACCGAGGCGGGCGCCGCAATCCCAGCATCGCACTTCTTTGGCGTCTTCGACGAAGACAACCGTGAACGCCTCGCACCCGCAGGCGTCACAAGCATATAGCCACGGCATCACCCCAACTCCCGCAACCACGCTGATGCGTCGTAGCGCGAGTTGGAAACGCTGCGTAACACCCAAACGGGGTGGGTTGATCCGCTATCCGGGGCAGGGAGGCATGGCACCTCGACCGCCCTTGGCAGTTCCAGTGTCAGTCGGCGTCAGCTTGGTGCCGCGATGGCATATCTTCCGCCTCGATGAGCCAGGCCTCCCGGCTATCCCAGGTATGCGTGCTACCGCAGGCAGCGCATTCTTCGACCGTGCCGGTCACCGCCATGGCGCGGAAGCTTGTAGGCGTCGTCAGTTGCCCCGTCCGAACGGGGATCTGCGTTGTCGGGCAGCGGATGATGATCTCTTTCATGCTCGCATCACCATCTGAAAAAGGATCACCGCGAGCGCGAGCGCGGCCAGTTGCAGCGCAAGAGCAATTAACGGGCGCCGGATGTTCTCGGGGCGCTCGATCATTGAAAGACCAGCGGAAGTGCGACGATCGCCGCAAGGGCGATGACGATCCCGGTC
>SEEM01000166.1 GCA_004144595.1 Hyphomicrobiales bacterium | reverse complement strand
TGCGCTCGGCGGGGAATAAACCCCGCCGTCATTCCTGGGCGAAGCGAAGATCCGGGAATCCCACGACGAGAAGACTGGTTTCCGAGATGCCCGGGTCAGGCCCGGGCATGACGTACCTTGGTCGAAACCTCAGTCGCGCAGCAGCTCGTTGATGCCGGTCTTGGAGCGCGTCTGCGCATCGACCGTCTTGACGATGACGGCGCAGGAGAGCGCCGGACCCGGCGTGCCGTCCGGGAAGGGCTTGCCCGGCAGCGAGCCCGGCACCACCACCGAATATGGCGGCACCTTGCCGACATGGACCTGGCCGGTGGCGCGGTCGACGATCTTGGTCGAGGCCGAGATGAAGACGCCCATCGAGAGCACCGAGCCCTCTCCGACGATCACACCCTCGACGACCTCGGAGCGGGCGCCAATGAAGCAGTTGTCCTCGATGATGGTCGGGTTGGCCTGAAGCGGCTCCAGCACGCCGCCGATGCCGACGCCGCCCGAAAGGTGCACGTTCTTGCCGATCTGGGCGCAGGAACCGACCGTCGCCCAGGTATCGACCATAGTACCGCTGTCGACATAGGCTCCGATATTGACGAAGGACGGCATCAGCACGACGCCGGACGCGATGAAGGAGCCCTTGCGCGCCGCTGCCGGCGGCACGACGCGGAAGCCGGCGGCGCGGAAACGGTTCTCGCCCCAACCCTCGAACTTGGACGGCACCTTGTCCCAGAACACAGCCTCGCCGGGGCCGTTGGCCATGATGACGTTATCGGTCAGGCGGAAGGAAAGCAGCACCGCCTTCTTCAGCCACTGATGCACGATCCAGTCGGCACCCTGCTTCTCGGCGACGCGGGCCTGGCCGCCATCGAGCATCTCGATCGCCTGCTCGACCGCCTCGCGCACGGCGCCCTTGGTCTGGACGCCGATCTCGGCCCGGTTTTCCCAGGCGGCGTCGATGGTGGCAGCGAGATCGGCGTGGGACATCGGGCGGCTCCGGCGCTTCCAGAAAGATCGGCGCGAGCGATGGCGGATGCAGGCGGCTGCGTCAAGCCGGACGGCGGCGCAGCAGATAGGTATCCATGATCCAGCCATGCCGCGCGCGGGCCTGCGTCCTCACCGCGGCGATCTCAGCGGATCGCTCCGCGAGGGGGCCGGCGCGCAGGATCTCGTCGGGCGTGCCGAGATAGGCTCCCCACCAGATATCGAGCCCGGCGGGGTCGATCCTGTCGAAGGTCTGCTCGCCATCGAGCATGACCACGACGCTGTCCTGGTCGGCGGGAAAGCCTGCGGCCAGCCGACGGCCGGTGGTGATCAGGATCGGCGCGCCGATCGTGTTGAGCGGGATGCGATGGCGCGCGGCAAGCACCTGGATGCTGCTGATGCCGGGATAGACCTGCCAGTCGATCCCGAGGCCGGTGGCGGCGACGCGCTCCATGATGCGCAAGGTGGAATCGTAAAGCGCCGGATCGCCCCAAACCAGCAGCGCGCCGGTTTGCCCGTCCTTCAGTTCGGCTTCGAACAGGGTGCGGTAGCGCGCGGCGATGCGCTCATGCCAATCGTCGACGACACCGTGATAGTCGTTGCCCGCCTCGGCGCGACGCGGGATCTCGACTGGAACCGTGCGGTAGTCGGATTTGCGGATGAAGCGCTTGCAGATCGCCTCGCGCAGGGCGCGAAGCGCGGCCTTCTCCTCGCCCTTGTCGGGAATGAACAGGGTATCGGCGCGGTTCAGCGCCTCGATCGCCTCGACCGTCATATGGTCGGGATTGCCGGCCCCGATGCCGATGATGAGGATATTGCGCATGCCGCCCTGCCGTTCGGCGCGGCTTAGCACGGCCTGCGCACGAAATGCGAGATCAGGCCCGGCCGAGCACGACCATGCAGGCGAGATCGGGCTGCGGGGCGGGCGTGGCGTTCAACGCCAGCGCCGCCTGAAGCGCCTCCAGATCCGCCTGGAGGCGCGGACGCCAGCCGCAAGCGCATGACCGGTCACCGCAATGAGCATCCGCCACCTCTCTATAGACAGAACCAACCGCTGCCGCCGCTAGATCGTCGGACTGAATATCGTGATCAGTCCGACGATCCAGGTGTTTGATCTTGCATCGTCTTTCCCCGAAAATCGCATTCCGCTTTTCGGGCCGATGCTATCGCTCGACCAGGGCGAGCGGCGGCAGGCGCGTATCCCGGAGCGCGGCGCAAAAAGCTGTCATGACTGGCTCCCGGATATCGGGACGGGCGGTCTCGAGCGATTCGGCGCTCACCGGATCAGGCTGCACGTTCGATGCCCTTGATGGCGGCAGGGCGGCGGCGTTGTGGCTCCGACGAGGGCATCCGTTCATGCGGGAGCTCGGGCCCCTGCGGGAGGTTGGGTCCCTGCTCAGGCAAGGTCACGGCAAGCAGGTCGACGAGACGCTGCATGCGCGGCGGCAGCGCCGCATCGGCGCCGAGATCGCCCGGCCCCTTGGCGAGTGCGAGCGCCCGGCGCAGTTCCGGCCGGCTTGCGCCGGTGCGGACGATCTCGCGGATGATGATCTCGTCGATGCGGCCGATCGCGGCTGCGACATCGACCTCGGTGACTCCACCCATCCCGGTCCCTCCGTCGGCTGATTCACTGATCGCGGGGGAGAGATAGGCGGGCCGTCGATTCGATGCAAGATCTTGTTTTTAATACATAAATAGAACTATTTCAAGGTAACGGGCCACTCTCGCCCGCGAGCATGACCGCATCATGACGCGGGCTGCGCTCAGAGGTCGCGGACGATCTCCAGGGGGGCGCCGTGAGCCAACCCGCCGTCAAGCAGGGCCTCGCCAGGGCCATAGAAGGAAATCGCGTAAGCGCCCTGCCCGCGACGGACGAGATGCTCCCCGAGACCGGCCGCCGCCGGACCTCGCGCCTCGGCAAGCGACAGGGTCTGCCGGCCGATGCGGAACTGTACGAGACCGAATCCGAGGCCGGGAACGCCGCCGATGGCGACGGGCTCCTGCCCGAGCAGGGCGCGATAACGCGCGACCGAGGTCGCGAGGTCCTGCACCGCCACGGTGACGCCGGCGACGCCCGTTACGCCATTGGCATGGCGGCGGGCCGGCCCCTCGGGAACGCGCAGGCTGCGGGTGGTGACATCGGTGCAGAGGAAGGGGATATCGGGCTCGGGCGGGCGGGCCGAGCGCCAGGCGATGCGGGTGCCGTCGAGCTTGAGCCGGCCGCCATCGATCGGGCCGTCCATGACGATGCCGGCGGCCCGCGCACGGGCGAGATCGGCATCGAGATCATCCGGCAGCACGGCGTAGTCGACAAGGCCGGGGCCGGCGCGGTCCAGCACCTGCCACCAGCGATAATCCGGCAGCGGGTGCGGGAAGGCGATGATCTCGAGATAGGCGCCGTCCCCGAACACGACCAGCGCATTGCGCGACCCGCGCGGATGCTCGCCGCCGGGCAATACGGTGAACCCGAGCGCCGTGTAGTCGCGGATCGCCGCGTCGAGATCGGCGACGGCGATGACGATATGGTCGATCGAAAGCGGCATGGTTCTCGTCCCGTCGATGCTGGATCGCCGCGTCCGATCGGACGCAAACCGGCGATCTCAGACTTTATCTTAGCATCGGATTATCCCGAAAACCGGCTGCCGCTTTTCGGTCCGATGCTGGTTTCAGCGGCTCTGCGCGATGGCTTCGATGCCCGCCATGCCGCCGAGCTGCGGCGCGAAGCTCTCCCAGACCTTGCGCGCACCGTCCTGCCAGCCCTGACGGTTCTCGGCCGGCACGACCTTGCCGCCTTCGGCCTGGGCCCGCGCCATCGAAGCCTCCTCGTCGGCCCGCATCAACGCGTCGAAATAGGCGATGCCTTCGGTGACCGCGGCAGTCAGCGCGTCGCGGTCCTGCGGCGTCAGCGCCTTCCAGAAGGGCGCTGCGACCATCACGACGCCGCTCGCCCAGATATGACCAGTCTCAATCAGCACCGGCACGACCTCGTGCAGGCGGAAGCCGACATAGGCCGACTTGGTCAGGTCCATGCAGTCGACCACGCCGGTCTTCAGCGCGTTGTAGGTTTCAGGGATCGGGATCGGCGTCGGAAAGGCACCCAAGCCCGACCAGAGTGCGGTATGGAGCGGGCTCTGGATCACACGAATGCGCTTGCCCTTGACCGAAGCGGGCGTGGTCAGCGGCTCCTTCGCCAGGAGATGACGGGCGCCGTAATTGATAAAGCCCGGCACGACGAAGCCCTGCGCCTCGTAGAGTTTCCTGAGCTCAGTGCCAAGCGGCCCGGCCAGGGTCCGCGCGAGATGATCGCGGTCGCGGAACAGGAAGGGCAGGTCGAGAATCTGCCCGGTCGGAACCCAGCTCGAGAGCGAGGACACGGTCGAGAGCGCCGCCTGGACCGAGCCGAGGCGCAGGCCCTCGGCCACCTCCTTCTCGCCGCCGAGCGCGGCATTGGGTACGATCCTGAGATCGAAGCGGCCGGG
>SEEM01000059.1 GCA_004144595.1 Hyphomicrobiales bacterium | reverse complement strand
CGGTCGGCGAGACCCAGAACAGGCATTTCACCGTCGCGTCGCTCTTGTTGAACAGGCCGTGCGGGATGTTGCGTGGCAGGCGGATCAGGTCGCCGGCGGTGGCGAAGCTCTCCTTGCCGTCTAGCAGCAGGTCGAGCCGCCCTTCCAGCATGTAGATGAACTCCTCCTGCGTCGTATGGATATGCGGCGGCACGAAGGTGCCGGGCGGCAGCGTCGCGTGCCAGGAGAAGCTTTCCTCGGTCAGCGTCTTCGGCACATAGGTCTGGCCGAGGATGTTCCAGGAAATGCCGTCGAGGCCTTCGTTGGCGCGCGTCACGCCGGCGGTCAGCGGATTCATGGTCTTGGCTCTCCTCATCTGCCGGCCGTGGCCGGATGGCGTCGGCGTGGTCTGCTAGAAATGCAGGAAGCGATCCTTGACGGCGCTGTCGCTGCGCAGTTCGGCGCTGGAGCCGCGCCAGACGACGCGGCCCTTTTCCAGCACAACATGGCGGTCTGCGATCCGGACCAGCGCATCGACATTCTTGTCGATGACGAGGATCGATTCGCCTTCCGCCTTGAGCGCCGTCAGGCAATTCCAGATCTCCTCGCGGATCAAGGGCGCGAGCCCCTCCGTCGCCTCGTCGAGGATGGTCAGTTTTGGATTGGTCATCAGCGCCCGGCCGATCGCGAGCATCTGCTGCTCGCCGCCCGAAAGCTGGTTGCCGCGGTTCTCGCGCCTTTCCTTCAGCCGCGGGAAGAAGGCGTAGATCCGTTCGAGGTCCCAGCGCTTCTTGCCGGAGCGGTCTGCGGCGGTCGCGATCAGGTTTTCCTCGACCGAGAGCGTCGGGAAGATCTGGCGGCCTTCCGGCACCAGCCCGATCCCGGCCTGGGCGATGCGGAAGGGCGCCGCGCCTGTCAGGTCGCGCCCGCCGAACGCGATGCGTCCGGCCTTCGCCGGCAGCAGGCCCATGATCGTGCGCACCGTCGTGGTCTTGCCCATGCCATTGCGGCCGAGCAGGGTCACTACCTCGCCTTCGCCGACGTTGAGATCGATCCCGAACAGGATCTGCGCCTCGCCATAGCCGGCATCGAGCCCTTCGACGCTGAGCATCGCTAGCCCTCCTCGCCGAGATAGGCCTGCCGCACGGCCGGGTCGGCCCGGACCACCGCCGGGGCGCCCGAGGCGATCACGCCGCCATAGACCAGCACGGTGACGCGGTCGGCCAGCGCAAAGACGGCGCTCATATCGTGCTCGACCAGCAGCATGGCGAAGCGGCCTTTGAGGCTGTTCAGCAGCGCGATCAGGCGCTCGCCTTCTTCATGCCCGACGCCGGCCAAGGGCTCGTCGAGCAGGATGAGCTTGGGCCGCAGGGTCAACGCCATCGCGATCTCGAGCGCGCGCTTCTCGCCATGCGAGAGGCTGCCTGCCGGGGCATGGGCGCGCTCAGTCAGGCCGACCGACTCCAGCGCCTCCCATGCGGGAGCATTGAGCGCTTCGTCGCGCGCCGCGTCGCGGAAGAGCGACAGCGGATGGGCGCTATGCGCCTGCACGCCGAGCGCGACATTCTCCAGCGCCGAAAGCGAGGCGATGGTCGAGGTGATCTGGAAGGTGCGGGCTAGCCCGGCCCGCGCCCGCGCCTGCGGCGACAGGCGGGTGATGTCCTGCCCTCCGAACAGGATCGCGCCGGAATCCGGCTTGAGCGTCCCTGATATCTGATGGACCAGCGTCGTCTTGCCGGCGCCGTTGGGGCCGATCAGCGCGTGCAACTCGCCGGGCGCGACGCTGAGGTCGACGGCGTTGGTGACCTTGAGGGCGCCAAACGACTTGGCGAGCCCTTTCAATGCGAGCGCCGGCTTAGTCATCGCGCCGCCCTCTGAATTTGGCGACGAGGCCGGCGATTCCGCCCTGGGTGAACAGGACGAAGAGCACGATCAGGGGGCCGAAGATGACTTTCCAGTTCTGCGTCAACGACGAGAGCACATCCTCGGTGATCAGGAAGGCCAGCGCGCCGAGGATCGCGCCATAGAGCGAGCCGACGCCGCCGAGCACGGTCATGAAGATCAGTTCGCCCGAGCGCGACCAGGACATGTAGGCCGGGCTGACGAAATCGGTCTGGTTGGCGAGCAGGAAGCCGGACAGGCCCGCCATCATCCCGCTGATCACATAGGCGCCGAGACGGACATGGTTGACGTCGTAGCCGGTGACGGTGACGCGCACGGCATTCTCGCGCGCGGCCCGCAACACCCGGCCGAAACGCGAGGAGACGAGCCGCCGCGCCAGCCCGTAGCAGGTTGCCAGTGTGCCCAGAGCGACATAGTAGAAGCCGGTACGATTTCCGAAGATCTCGCGGCCGAACAGCGTGCTCTTCTCGTAAAGGGTCAGGCCGTCATCGCCGCCATAGGCAGAGAGCGCCTGCGCGAAATAGAACGCCATCTGCCCGAACGCGAGCGTGATCATGATGAAGGCGACGCCGCGGGTGCGCAGCGAAACGTAGCCGGTGACGGCGGCGAAGGCGGCGCAGGCCAGCAGGATGACCGGCAGTGCCACCAGAAGCTCGGTCTGCCCCTCGGTGATCAGGATGCCGGCGCCATAGGCGCCGATGCCGATATAGGCGGCATGGCCGAAGGAGATCAGCCCGCCGATGCCCAGGATGAGATCGAGCGAAAGCGCCGCGATCGCGAAGATCATCGCCCGCGTCACTAGCGTCAGCCAATGTCCGGGCAGGCCGAGCGTGGAGGCGAGAGGCAGCAGTGCGAGCAAGGCGAAGATGACGAGCGGCGCAAGCCTGCGCACCGTGGGCGCCGCCGGCCGCGCGGCGGTTGTTGCGGGAGCGTTCGCCATGCTCACGAGCGCCCCTTGGCCGGCAGCAGGCCTTCGGGCCGGACGAACAGCACTGCCGCCATGACCAGATAGATCAGCATCGACGAGAGCGCGGCGCCGGTTGCGCGGGCCGAGGCCGGCGCCATGAAAAGCCGCAGCAGGTCGTTCATCGAGGAGCGGCCGAGCGTATCGACGAGGCCGACGATCAGCGCTCCGACGAAGGCGCCGCGGATCGAGCCGATACCGCCGACGACGATGACGACGAAGGCGAGGATCAGGACCGTGTCGCCCATGCCGGGCTCGACCGAGAGGATCGGCGCCGCCATCGCCCCGGCGAAGCCCGCGAGCATGGTGCCGAAGGCGAAGACGATCATGAACAGCTTGCGGATGTCGACGCCGAGCGCCGAGACCATCGGCGCGTTCGAGGCGCCCGCCCTGAGCAGCATGCCCGTCCGCGTCTTCTCGACCACGAACCAGAGCAGCGCGCCGACGCCCAGGCCCGCCGCGATCAGGGCGAAGCGGTAGACCGGGTAGAGGATGCCGTCCAGCAGCCGGACATTGCCGGAGAGGAATTCGGGCACCGGCACGGAGAGCGGCGCCGCGCCCCAGATCATCTTCACCGCCTGGTTGAGCAGCAGGATCAGCCCGAAGGTCGCCAGAACCTGGTCGAGATGGTCGCGTTCATAGAGGTGCCGGAAGACCAGGAATTCGAGTGCGAGCCCGAGCAGCAGCGCGGCGGCCAAGGCGAGCACGAGCCCGAGCAGGAATGAGCCGGTCAGGCTGACGAAGGTCACCGCGAGATAGGCGCCGAGCATGTACTGGACGCCATGGGCGAGATTGATGAAGTCCATCACGCCGAAGACCAGCGTCAGCCCGGCCGCGACCAGGAACAGCAGGACGCCGAACTGGAGCCCGTTCAGGAGCTGGACGATCAGGAGGCTGAGGGTCATGGAGGGTGCTGTCGCCTGTTTGCTCAGGGCGCGGGGCCGTTGCCGTCTAGACGGAAGGCGATCGCTTAAACCCGTCAAGCTCGCCCTTGTGGCGAGCATCCACGTCTTGAACACCGCATTGCATCGATGAAGACGTGGATGGTCGGAACAAGCCCGACCATGACGGCGGGTCGGCTGGCGTCAGAGGCGTCTGACGCTTTGCGTTATTTGAGCGCGCAATCCTTGGCGTGCGGATCGGCGTAGTCCGAAAATACCTTCTGGGCGATCTCGGTCTGGAACTTGCCGTCGGCGCGCTTGGCGACCTTGACGAGATAGAAGTCCTGGATCGGGTAGCCGTTGGTGTTGAATTTGAACTTGCCGCGCAGCGAGGTGAAGTCCGCCTTCTTGATCGCCTCGCGCAGCTTGTCGGCATTGCCGGTACCGCCCGCCGCCTTCACGGCGGAATCGATCAGCATGGCCGCGTCATAGGACTGCTGGGCATAGGAGCCGGGCACGATCTTGTAGGCCGCCTCATAGGCTTTGACGAAGTCTTTCGTCTGCGCGTTGTCCATGTTGGGCGCCCAGGTCATACCGCCATAGAGGCCGACCGCGGCGTCCTGCTGCGCCGGCAGGGTCGACTCGTCGACCGTGAAGGCGGAGAGGAACGGGATCTTGCCCTGCAGGCCGGCCTGCGACCACTGCTTGACGAAATTGACGCCGAGCCCGCCGGGCAGGAAGGCGAAGACGACGTCGGGCTTGGACGAGGCGATCTTGGCGAGGTCGGCCGAGAAATCCATCGCGTTCAGCGGGGCATAGACCTCGTCGACGATCTCGCCCTTGAAGTAGCGCTTGAAGCCTGCGAGCGAGTCCTTACCGGCCTGATAGTTCGGCGCGATGATATAGGCGCGCTTGTAGTTCTGGTCCTGCGCGTATTTGCCGAGGACCTCGTGCACCTGATCGTTCTGATAGGAGGTGACGAAGAAGTTCTTGTTGCAGGCCTTGCCGGCCATGGTCGAGGGGCCGGCATTCGGGCTGATCAGGAAGGCCCCGGAATCGAGCACCGGCTTGGCGATGGCGCCGAGGATGTTCGAGAAGACCGGGCCGACGACGAAGGCCGGCTTCTCGCTTTCGACGAACGAGCGCACGCGCTCGACCGCGACATCGGGCTTCAGTTCGTCGTCGATCACCGTGATCTTGACCGGCACGCCGCCGAGCTTGCCGCCATTCTTGTCGACCGCCAGCTGGAAGCCGTCGCGGACCTGCTGGCCGAGCGACGCGGCCGGGCCGGTCAGCACGCTGACCACACCGATCTTGATCGGCTCCTGCGCCTGCGCCGAAGCGACGGACAGCGCCAGCGCGCCGCAACCGAGTGCCAGACCGAACCTGAATGCCGTCATCGATGCTCTCCCGAACGAAGTTGAAGCGCGGCCGCGTTCCCTCGGATTTCTATGGCTCGCGCAGACCATAATGTTTCAAGCTTAAAATATCTGCAAGCCGGAGTTTACGGAAATTTGCCGCGCTCTCCAAGGCGGTGGAATCAGCCACATTCGCTGCCCGCTGCGACGGATTTGCGCGCCGGCTGTGCGGCACGGGCCGCACAGCTCAGGATCGCAGAGCCAGCGCGACACCGCCGATGGTCAAAGCGATCGCGATCATTTCCCGCAGTCCGAGCGTTTCGCCCAGCAGAGGCACGGCGGTCAGCGTTCCAACGATGGGCACGATCAGCATGCTGGTCGCGGCGACCGCAGTCGGCAGCCGCTTGAGCGCGCCGAACCAGGTCAGATAGCACAGCGCCATCGGCCCGACTGCCATGTAAGCCAGCCCTAGCGCCCCGTGGGCTGACAGTGCGGTGATGTTCGGCCGCTCCAGCATGAGCCCGAGCGCGACCATCGGCAGGCAGCCGAGACCCACCTGCCAGGCCGCGACAGCCGGACCCGGCATGGCGATCGGCCTCTTCGCCCTGACCGTGCCGAGTGCGAACAGCAAGGCCGCCGCGAGAGCGAACAGCACGCCGGGAAGCTTGGCTGCTGAGAAGTCTGGCCCGCCCATCAGAACGACCATGCCGGTGAGGCTCAGGCTCAGTGCCACCAGGCTGCGCCGGGTCGGACGCGCACCGAGCAGCGGCCATGCGAGCATCATCGCCCAGATCGGCATCGAATAGGCGATCAAGGCGCCCTCCGAAACCTTGAGCCATTTGAGTGCGAGCGCGGTGAAGCCCATCCAGGCGAAGACATTGATCGACGCCGCAACGACGAGAGGTGCGCGGGCTTCCTTCGGTACGGCAAGGCTGTCGCCCCGCGCCATGGCCAGCAGGGCGAGACAGAGCGCGCCGATGAGGCCGGCCGTTCCCCGCGCGAAGAGCGGCGGCCAGTCAAGCAGCACGAATTTCAGCACGGTCCAGTTGAGGCCCCAGCCGAAGGCCGTCACCAGCAGCAGGGCCTTGCCGACCGCCTGACTGGTCGGCGTGGGAGCGGAGCCTGTCGCGGCCATCGGTCCGCTGCCTTACGAGCGGTGTCCGGCCTTCAGGGCCCGGTCGAGATCGGCGTAGAGATCATCGATATCCTCGATGCCGGTCGACAGGCGCAGCAGGTCGGTCGGGCAGGGCGAGCCGGCACCCTCGATCGAGGCGCGGTGCTCGATCAGGCTCTCGACGCCGCCGAGCGAGGTCGCGCGCTTGTACAGTTCGACATGGGCCGCAGTGGCAATGGCCGCCGCCTCGCCGCCGGTAACCTGCACCGACAGCATGAAGCCGAAACCGTTTTCCATCTGCTGCGCCGCGATGTCGTGGCCGGGATGCTGCGGCAGGCCGGGATAGAGCACCCGCGCCACCAGCGGATGCGCCGAAAGCCGCTCCGCCAGAGCCATGGCGGAGGCCGCCTGCCGCTCCTGCCGCACATGCAGCGTGCGCATCCCGCGCATCAGCAGATAGGCTTCGAACGGGCCGAGAATGCCGCCCTGGCCCTTGCGCACCGTCTTGACCCGGTTCCAGAATTCATCGTCCTCGCGGGCGCAGAGCGCGCCGGCGACCACGTCGGAATGGCCGTTCAGCACCTTCGTCGCCGCATGCATGACGATATCGGCGCCGAGCGTCAGCGGACGCGTATGGACCGGCGAGGCGCAGGTCGAATCGACCGCGAGCTTGGCGCCGGCCCTGTGGGCGATCTCGGCTGCTGCCGCGATATCGGTGATCGTCCAGAGCGGGTTCGAGGGCGTCTCGATCCAGACCAGCTTGGTCGCGCCCGGCTTCACCGCAGCCTTCAGCGCGGCAAGATCGTCGGTCTCGACGAAATCGACCTTGATGCCCCAGCGAGTCGCCTCGTTGAGCAGCCAGGCGCGCAGCGCCCAGTACATCACCTTGGAAGCGACCACATGGTCGCCGGGCGAAAGCGCCTGGAAAACGGCGGTCGCAGCCGCCATGCCGGAGCCGAACAGCAGTGCGCCCGCCTTGGCATCCTCCAGCATGGCGAGCACGGCCTGCGCCTCATGCACCGTCTCGTTGTCCGGCCGGCCATAGATGAAGCCGGTCGAATAGCCGTTATCCTCGTCGCGGATATAGGTCGTCGCGATATGGATCGGCGGCACGACACCCTTGGTGGTGGGGTCGATCTTGCCCATGGCCTGCGCGGCAAGGCTTCTCTTGGTCCACTTCGTCGCAGTCATGACCCGTTTCCCGTTTCGTCAGAGCCGGCGGTTCGGCGCATCGGAGATGATCATGCCGGTAAGTGCTTGGCGAGAGTCACCCATTTTTGCTATCAGGTGACGAATTTCGCCGATTGGTGGGGAGTCGATGACCAAAACGGTCGATCTCGACACGTTCGATTACGCGCTGCTGAGAGAGATGCAGGCCGACAACCAGACGCCGGCGCGCGTGCTGGCCGAGCGTGTCGGGCTCTCCCAAAGCGCAGTCCTGCGACGATTGAGGCGCCTGCGGGCCGAGAAGGTCATCACGGCCGATGTCTCGGTCGTCAGCCCGGAGATCATGGGCGTCCCGGTCACGGTGCATGTCACCGTGTCGATCATCCAGGGCTCGCGCACCTATGGCGATTTCGCCCGCAAGCTCCAGGCCCGGCCCGAGGTCAAGCAGGCCTCCTATGTCACGGGCAGCGCCGATTTCGTTCTGCATCTGCAGGTCGAGAGCATGGCTGCGTATGCGGCCTTCACCCGCGAGGTCTTCCACGACGATCCGAATGTCGCGGAGTACCACAGCTTCATCGCGATGCGGGAAGTCGTCGGCCGGGGCGCCACATGAGCGGGATCGCCGGTCTTGGCGCATGTTCAGTCCGCCGCTATCGACACTGCCGGGTCGCCGCAGCATGAGGGTATGGCTCGATGAAGCTTGAAGACGCTCTGGAAACGACAGCCAGCCTGCCGTCGAAAGCCTGGCTCAGGGAAACCCTCGTCCCCGCCTGGATCGATCGCGCGGTTCGGCCTGGCCATGCCGGCTTCGTCGAGCTCTTCGACCCGGCCGATCCCGCGCGCGATCCCGGATCGCTCCGGACGACCCTGGTCACCGCCCGCCTGACCTATGTCTTCAGCCACGCCCATCTGCTCGATCCGCAGAGCGAAGCGCTCGCTGCCGCCCGCCACGGCTTCGCCTTCCTGCGCGATGCCTGCCGGGAAGGCGGGCGAGGGCGCTTCCTGCATTCCGTCCGCGAGGACGGCACGCCGGTCGATGCCCGCACCGATCTCTACGACCTCGCCTTCGTCCTGTTCGCCATGGCCTGGTATTATCGCGCGACACAAAACGAGGCGGCGCTGGCGATCGCCGACGAGGTGATCGGCTTCATCGAAGCCGAGATGTCCCACCCGCAGGGCGGCTTCGCCGAGGATACGCTGGGCACGCTGCCGCGCCGGCAGAACCCGCATATGCATCTGCTCGAGGCCTTCCACGCGCTGGCGGAGGCGACCGGTGAGCCACGCTGGCTCGACCACGCCAACGCGATCGTCCGGCTGGCGCGCGAGCATCTGGTCGATGCCGAGACCGGCACGCTCGGCGAGTATTTCAGCGACGACTGGAAGCCCGCTCCCGGCGCGGCCGGCCTCGTCTGCGAGCCCGGTCATCATTTCGAATGGACCTGGCTGCTGCTGCATCACTGGCGCCTGACCGGCGACGCGCAGGCGCGTGATCTGGCCGAGAGGCTCTACGGTTTTGCGATCCGGCATGGCCTCGATGATGGCTCGGCAGGCCCGCTCGCCGCCTTCGACGTTTGCGACCGCTCCGGCACCGTCACAGCCTCCACCAAGCTGCTCTGGCCGCAGACTGAGGCGATCAAGGCCTTCCTCGCCCGGATCGAGTTTCTGGACGAGGCCGACGCTGCCGCGCGCCTCGACAGGCATCTCGCCAGCCTGTTCCGCTGGTTCGTCGCGCCCGAAACGGGGCTCTGGTTCAACCAGTTGGCCAAGGACGGAATGCCCACCCAGACCGTGATCCCGGTGCGGGTGCTCTACCATCTGGTGCTTGCCCTGGCGGAATGGGAGCGCGTGCGGGCCTAGCCGGTCACTTGCCGTCCGGCATGGACGCAGGCCGCTTCGGTTCCGGTCCCGCCCGCCGTCAGCGGAAAGCGCTCCTCGGCGCAGATCCCGATCCGTTCCGGGCAGCGCGTCACGAACGGACAGCCGACCGGCGGCGAGAGAGGGCTCGGCAGATCGCCGCTCAGGATGATCTTCTCGCGGCTGCGTTGCGCGCGCGGGTCCGGTAGCGGGATCGCTGACAGCAGCGCCTTCGTATAGGGGTGCTGCGGTCGCTCGAAGATCGCGTCGACCGGCCCCTGTTCTGCGACCGTGCCGAGATAGAGCACCATCGCCTCGTCGGCGATATGCCGGACGACCGAGAGGTCGTGCGAGATGAACAGATAGGACAGGCCGAGATCACGCTGGAGTTCCAGCAGCAGGTTCAGCACCTGCGAGCGGATCGAGACGTCGAGCGCCGAGACAGGCTCGTCGAGCACAAGCAGGCGTGGCGACAGGGCGAGTGCGCGTGCGATCACGACGCGCTGGCGCTGCCCGCCGGAGAGCGCGCTCGGCAGGCGTTCAGCCAGTGCGGCCGGCAGGCCGACGCGGTCCAATAATTCGGCGACGCGAGCCTTGCGGTCGGCACGGCTACGGCCGGCGATGGCGAGCGGCTCGCTGATGCTGTCGGCGATGGTCATCTTCGGATCGAGCGCCGAGGACGGGTCCTGGAAGACGATCTGAATATCCTGTGCCAGCGCCGCCCGCTCGCGTCCCTTGAGCGCGGTGATGTCGCGCCCGTCGAAGCGGATTGTGCCGGCCGTCGCGCGCTCCAGCCCGACAACGGCATAAGCGGTCGTCGACTTGCCGCAGCCGGATTCGCCGACAAGCGCCAGCGTATTCCCGGGCTGAAGGTCGAGTGAAATGCCGTCGACCGCCTTGACCACGCCGCCCGGCGTGCCGATGCCCCCGCGCAGGGGGAAATGCACCTTAAGGTCGCGGATTTCCAGCAGCGGCGCGCTCATGCCATCGCCTCCAGCCGGTCGACATGCCAGCAGGCGGCGCGGTGTTCGGCCCCGACAAGGACGGCGGGCGGAACCTGCTCGCAGGCCTTGTCGGCGAGCGGGCAGCGCGTGCGGAAGCGGCAGCCTTCGGACCAGGCGCCGGCCGGCGGCACCATGCCCTCGATCGTGCGCAGCACCGTCTTCCTGGCGCCGTCGAGCTTCGGGATCGTGCCCAGCAGCAGGCGGGTATAAGGGTGGCTCGGCTCAGTGAAGATGGCGTCGACCGGGCCGCTCTCGACGATCCGGCCGCCATACATGACGCAGACATCGTCGGCGAGATCGGCGACCACGCCCATGTCATGGGTGATCAGTACGATCGCGCCGCCGACCTCTTCGCGGAGCCGTCGCATCAGGTCGAGGATCTGCGCCTGGATGGTGACGTCGAGCGCCGTCGTCGGCTCGTCGGCGATCAATAGCGAGGGGCGGCAGATCAGGGCCGAGGCGATCATGATGCGCTGGCACATGCCGCCGGAGAGTTCGAACGGATATTGCCGGGCGCGCCTTGCCGGATCGGGAATGCCGACGCGCGCCATGATCGCAATCGCTTCCTCGCGGGCTGCGGCACGCGACAGGCCGCGATGCAGCAGCAGCGCTTCCTCGACCTGCTCGCCGACGCGCATCAACGGGTTCAGCGAGGCGACCGGTTCCTGAAAGATGATCGCGGCGTCATTGCCGCGCACCTGCGACAGCTCCGCTTCGGACAACCCCGTCAGTTCGCGCCCGTCAAGCCGGATCGAGCCGCTGGAAATCCGCGCCGCGCCGGGGAGCAGGCCGAGCACGGAGAGGGCCGTCAGGCTCTTGCCGCAGCCTGATTCGCCGACGATCGCCAGGATGCGGCCTGTCTCGACGCTAAGCGAGACGCCATCGACGATGCGGTTGCCGTCGATCTCGATGGCGAGCCCCTCGACCGCCAGCATCGGATTGGGGCTGCTCGTCATGCCGAAGCCGCCACGACGGCAGCCCAGGGGCTGGTCGGATGGGCCATTCCGACGAAGCCCCCGCCCTCTGCCCGCATCACGGCCGAGGGTACGGAGAAGTTCACGGGGTAGAGGGTGTCCTCGACGATCTCGACCGGGAAGGCGCCGGCGATCCGCGCGGCCACATCCGGCTCGGCTCGCGCATCGACCTTGATGCGGGGGGTGGAAGCGTCGATGCGCGGCCGGTGGAACACGTCCTCCAGCGAAAGGTCGAAATCGGCCATGCCAGAGATCATCTGCAGGAGCGTCGGGAAGATCGTGCGGCCGCCGGCTGCGCCGATCGCGAGCCAGGGCTTGCCGTCGCGGCTCAGCACCAGCGGGCACATGTTCGCGAGCGGCTTGGCGCCGGCGGCGATGCTGTTGGGCTGGCCGGGGCGGGGATCGAACCACATCATGCCGTTATTCATGATGATGCCGGCTTGCGGCAGCGCCACGCGCGCGCCGAAGCGCGAGAGCAGCGTGTTGGTCAGCGAGACCATGTTGCCGTCACGATCGACGACGCTGACATGCGAGGTGCAGCCAGCCTGCGGCGTCGCGGCATGGCCTAGGCTGTTCAGTCTCACCGCATAGGCCTCGCGGATCGCCGTGGCATAGGCCAGCGCCGCATCGGCTTCGGAGCTACCTTGGGCGAGACCGCGCGCCTCCACGCGCCGCGCGGCATCGAAGAAGGTCGGGCCGCCGCTGAGGCCGGGGATCGCGGCAATGTCGAAATCGCGATAGCGCCCGGTCAAAGCCGGCGACCAGACGGCTTGATAGCTCGCAAGATCGTCCGCACGGATCGACGAGTCGCCGGCTTCGAGATCGCCAGCGATCAGGCGAGCGGCCTCGCCCTCATAGAAATCGCGCGCGCCGGCCTTGGCCAATCGCTTCAGCAACTCGGCCTTGGCGGTCATCGGCTTGAAGCGGCGGGTGTCGGCGCCGGCCTTGGGCGGCTGGCCGTTATCCAGCAGCAGCGCCGAGATCGCCGGGTCACGGGACAGGCCGGCAACCTCGACCGCGATGCAGAGCGCCGCATACCAGTCGATCTCCAGGCCGCGCTCGGCATGCTCGATTGCCGGTTGCAGCGCCTCGCTCCAGGAGATCGAGCCGTAACGCTCCAGCGCCGCCGCGAAGCCGGCGACGGCCCCGGGCACGCAGATCGCGCCGTAGCCGGCGACATTGCGCTCGCCGATCACCGACGGCCAGGCAAACCAGTTGCCCGAGCCGGCATCAGTCAGCGGATAATCCGCCGGATCGAGCCCGCGCGGCGAGCGCACATTGAAGTCGAGCGTGTCGAGCGCGCCCGTCTTGCCGTCGGCATGGATCAGGAAGCCGCCGCCGCCGACACCCGAAAGCCAGGGCTCGACGATGCTCAGCACCAGCGCGGTGACGATCGCCGCATCCATCGCATTGCCGCCGCGCGCGAGCACGGCGGCGCCGGCCTCGGCGGCGTGGCGGTTCTGCGCGGCGACGAGCCCATGCGGGGAGCGGACGGCCGGGCGGCGGATGCTGAAGGTCTGCATCAGGCCTTGTTCCGGAAGCGCACGGGTGCGCTCGGCTGCGGCAGCCGCATGGGAACGCTGAAGCGCTGCGCATTGGCGCTCGCCTGATGATGCGCTGCCAGCTCGCCGACGGTCCCGATCCAGACGCCGGGCGAGGCCGTCACCACGTCGAGCAATTTCTCCAGCATGCGCACGCGCCCGGCGCGGCCGGAGATCCAGTCATGGACGGTGAGCATCATCATCCGCCCCTCGCGGTGCAGCACCTCCCATTCGTCGACCCAGGCTTCGAGGATGCCGTTCTGGGCAGAGGGCGGGCCGCGGTCCTGCGCGCTACCGGTGAAGCGGAAATAGACGGCGTCGTCGACGGCCCAGAGCACCGGGACCTGCGTCACGCCGTCGATGGTGTAGGGGTGGTCGAAGCCCATCAGCGAGGAATCGTAGAGACCGCGCCGCTTCACCTCTTCCAGCATGAAGGGCGTCATCTCCCAGGCCGGCGAGCGGAAGCCCTTGGGCACGACACCCGCCTGGCTCTTGAACAGCGCGAGAGACTCGTCCATCGCCCGCGCGAATTCCTCCGGCCCGGCCTCGGTCGCGAGCTCGTGGAAATAACCGTGCAGGCCGATCTCGTGGCCGCGTTCGACGAAGGCCGGCAGCAATTCCGGATGGTTCTTCGCGACGAGCCCAGGCACAAACAAAGTCGCCTTGATGCCGTAGCGATCGAGCAGGTCGAGCAGGCGCCAGATGCCGACGCGCGGGCCGAACAGTCGCTGTTCGATCTGGCCGAGCGCGACCGGCGCGCTTTCCGACAGGCTCCACTGATAGGGGCTTTCCGCATCGACATCGATGGTGAAGCAGAAAGCGCCGCTCTTGCCTTCCGGCCATTCATAGGCAGGGCGGGCTGCGTTCGGGGCGGTCATGGGCGAAGCCTCCTCACAGCGCCTGCTTCTTGTCCTGATGGACGGCGAGCGAGCCGATCGAGTTGCCGCCGTCGACCGTCAGGGTCGCGCCGGTGACATAGGCCGAGGCGTCGCTGGCGAGATAGAGCAGGGCATTGCCGACATCGGCGCGCGAGGAGGCCCGACCGAGCGGGATCTGCGAGACGGTGTTCTGGACATGCGCATCGGTCAGCGCGCTGACCGTGCTGCCGGCGGCGAAGCCCGGCTCCAGAGCGTTGGAGCGGATGCCGTACTCCGCGAGCTCGACGCCGAAGCCCTTGGTGAGCCGATCGAGCGCGGTCTTGGAGAGCGAATAGACGGCGGCCGTGCGCCGCATCTTGCGCGAGGCGCCCGACGAGATGTTGATGATCGAGCCCTTCACGCCCTTGCGCACCATCTGCGTCGCGAGCTCGCGCGTCAGGATGAAGGGCGCCCGGAGATTGATGCCGAGGATGCGGTCGAACTCGGCGGTCGGCGTATCCAGCAGGAAGGCGCTCGGATAGATGCCGGCATTGTTGACGAGAATGTCGGCCGCGCCCCAGCGCTTCCCGATCTCCGTCGTCAGCGCGACGATCGAGGCCTCGTCCGTCAGGTCGGCCGGCATGACGAAGCTGTCGCCGGAGAGGCCGAGCGTCTTGGCCAGAGCCTCCAGGTCCGCGGCGCGCGCGTCGGTCAGGCACAGCGTAGCGCCGGCCTCGTGCAGCACCTCGGCGATCCAGCGGCCGATGACCCCGCAGGCGCCGGTGACGACGGCGCGTTTTCCCTTGATGTCCTCGAACATGGGCTTGGTCCTTCAGCGATGGCGGGGGTCGAGGCGGTCGCGTACGGCGTCACCGGTGAGATTGACGGCGAGCACCAGCACGAACAGGCAGGCGCCCGGCAGCGTCGCGACCCACCAGGCGGTTGCGACATAGTTCCGGCCGGTCGAGAGCATCGCGCCCCAGCTCGCGGTCGGCGGCTGGACGCCGAGCCCGAGGAAGGACAAGCCCGCTTCGAACAGGATCATCAGGCCGAATTCGAGCGTCGCGACGACGCTGACGGCGCCGACGATATTGGGCAGGACATGGCGGAAGAGGACGCGCGGCGCGCCGGCTCCCATCAAGGCCGCGAGCCGGACATAGGGCATGTTCGCGACCGACAGCGTCTGGCTGTAGGCGATGCGGGCGTAGCGCGGCCAGCGGGTCAGCGCGAGCACCATGATGACGTTGACGATGCCGGGGCCGAGCACCGCGACGGTGATGATCGCGAGCAGGATCGCCGGGATCGACAGGAAGACGTCGACGACGCGCATCACCGCGATCTCGACCCAGCCGCGGCGATAGCCGGCGATCATGCCGAGCGTCGTCCCGACCACCCCGGAGAGGATCACCGAGGCGAAGGCGACGATCAGCGAGATGCGCGCACCGTGGATGACGCGGCTGAGCAGGTCGCGGCCGAGCTCGTCGCTGCCGAGCCAGTAATGGAAGCTGCGCGAGACCGTGCCCGGCGGCTTGAGGCGCCCGAGCAGGTTCTGCTGGTTGGGATCATAGGGCGCGAGCCAGGGCGCGAAGATCGCGACCAGCACGATGAGCGCGATGATGCCGACAGGCCACCAGCGCCACAGGCCGCGGCGCTTGCGGCGCGGCATCGGACTTGCCGTGGCCACGCTCACCGCGCGCCCTCCAGCACGATGCGCGGATCGACGAGGCTGTAGAGCAGGTCCGAGAGCAGGTTGAGCAGCACGGTGACGAAGGCGCCGAGCAGCACCACGCCCTGCACGATCATGAAATCGCGCGCCAGGATCGCCTGCACCGTGACCTGTCCAAGGCCCGGCCAGGCGAAGACCGTCTCGACGATGACGGCGCCCGCCAGCAGGTTCGAGATTTCGAGCGCGGCGACCGTGATCACCGGGATCGAGGCGTTGCGTGCGAGGTGGCGGATGAGCAGGCGCCCGCTGCGGACGCCGCGCGAGCGGGCGGTGCGGACATAGTCCTTCGAGAGTTCGTCGAGCAGGGCCGAGCGGGTGATGCGCGCGAAGGTCGCCATGCTCAGGAGGCCGAGCGCGAAGGACGGCATGACGAGGTTCCAGAGATCGCCGGTGGAGGAGGGCGGCAGCCAGCCGAGCAGCACCGAGAACACCAGGATCATCAGGATGCCGCTCCAGAAGGTCGGCATGCTCTGCGCAGCGAGGACGAAGCCGGCGGCGGCCTTCGCCGCGGCCGAGTCGCGGAAGATCGCGAGCAGAATTCCGATCGGCACGCCGATGCCGCAGGCGACGAGCAGCGCGCCGGCCGCCAGCATCAGCGTATAGGGCAGGCGGGAGGCGATGATCGTGGTCACCGGCACGCGCTGCACCACCGACTGGCCGAGGTCGAAACGGACGAGTTCGCCCAGGAAATCGAAATACTGCACCACCAGTGGCCGGTCGAAGCCGAGCTGATGGCGCAGGGCCGCGATATCGGCCTGCGTCGCCGTTTCCGGCACGAGCAGATAGGTCGGGTCTCCCGTCAGACGCTGGACGAAGAAGATCAGCGTCACCACCCCGAGGATGGTGACGAGCGCCTGGCCCAGCCGGCGGAGCAGGAAACCCGGCACTGGGGCTCAGTCCTTCCAGCTCATCCGGTTGATGAACAGACTTTCGTTCGGTGTCGGCTGGAAGGTCAGGTTCTTCGCCGCGCCATAGATCACCACCGCCTGGTAGAGCGGCACGACCGGCACATCGGTGGCGACGATCTCATGCACCTGCTTGTAGGCCGCCAGGCGCTTGTTCGTGTCGAGCGTCGCGCGCGCCTCTTCCAGCAGGGCATCCATCTTCGGGTTGCGATAGGCCGACCAGCCGCTGCTCTTGTGCAGCAGCGGGAAGAGCACGCCATCTGCGTCCTGGCAGGCGCAGGACCAGCGCCCGAAGCTGAGCAGCGAGGTCGTCTCCGGCCCGGCCTGGGCGCGCTTGAGATAGGTCGCCATGTCCGACATCGCGATCTTCACGTTGAAGCCGGCATCGACCAGCATCTGCTGGATCGCCTGGACGATGCGCTGGTCGAAGACCGGCGCGGTCGCGAGGTCGATCTCGGCCTTTGCGGCGGGGCCGGCTTCCGCGATCAGCGCCTTCGCCTTGGCGAGGTCGTGTTCCGGCGCCTTGATGCCGTCGACCCAGCCGAAGATGGCCGGCGTCAGCAGTTCCGGCACCGGCTTGTCATGGCCGCCGAGCAGCCCGTCGATCATCGCCTGCTTGTCGAGGGCATAGGCTGCCGCGAGCCGGAGCTTGGGATTGTCGAAGGGCGGCTTGGTGGTGTTGAGACGGACATAGGCGACGCGCTCGGTAAGGCCGATCAGGGCCTGTGCCTTGGGCGCGGATTTGAGCTGGGCGGCCTGGTCGGCATCGAGCGTGACGACGAGGTCGCTCGCGCCGGCCTGGAGGTTGGCGAGGCGGGTCGCCGCATCGGGAACCGCGCGGAAGGTGACAGTCGGGAACGGCGCCTTGGTGCCCCAATAGGCATCGTTGCGGGTGAGCTGGACGTTCACGCCGCGCTGCCAGGACTCGAACTTGTAGGGGCCGCTGCCGACAGGCTTCAGGTTGAAGGCATCCTTCCCGACGGCTTCGACTATCGCCTTCGGCACGATCGAGAGCTTGACGAGCTGGGCCAGCAGCGCCGGATAGGGGCCGGCGGTGACGAGCTTCACCTTGGTCGGCGACAGCGCGACCGCATCGGTGATCTTGTCGAACTGGCCGAGCTGGGGGCTGGCGAATTTGGGGTCGGTGATGCGCTTGACGCTGAAGACGACATCGTCGGCGGTCAGCTTCGAGCCGTCATGGAAGGCGATGTCGCTGCGCAGGTCGAATTCGATCTCGGTGTCCGAGACCTGCTTCCAGGCCGTCGCGACCTGCGCGACGATTGCACCCTTGTCGTCCCGGGTGACGAGATTGTCGAAGATGTTGCGGTAGACATAGTAGCTGTCCGGGTTCCACTGCACCTGCGGGTCGAGCGAGGACGGCTCGTTGACGAGGTCGACGACGAAACGGTCCTTGGCGGCCAAGGCCGGGCCGGCCGCGAGGCCGAGCGCGGTGGCGACGAGGAAGGCGGCTGCGGCATTCGAAACACGGCTCATCGCGATTTCTCCTCGGACAGGGTGGGGGAAGGCTTTCGGTCGTTCGTGTTCCGGCGCGCCCGGCGGCTGCGTACGGAAACGGGTTCGTTCTGCGGAAGCAGGCGCGCGGTGGCGAGGAAGCCATGCGCCACCGCGTCAGTGAAGCTCTTATGCTCTTCCTGAAGCGCGAGTCGCGCGGCCTCGCGGTCACCGTGCAGGAGAGCGTCGAGCAGCGGGCGCGGGTCGGCCGCAGGGGGTGTCGCACCAGCGATCTCGAGCGCGCGTGTCAGGCGTTCGGTGTGGTCCCAGAGGTCGCGCAGCCAGACCGCGATGAAGCCGCCGGCCCGTTGCGCAAGCAGGTCGAGCGCTTGCCGGCAGAGCTGCTGCCCCATGGTGCGTGCGGAAGGATCGTAGCGGCCGATGACGGCGTCGATCGCGCCGCGCAGGCTGCCGAGCAGCGCAACGCCGCGTTCATCGAGAGGCTTGTCTACCAGCGCGGGCTCGATGCGCTGCCGTCCTTCGATGATCGCGTTGGCAAGTGCACCGTCGATCGCGGCGACACGCCAGCCCTGCCGCGCATGCCGCGCCACGAAGCCGGCGCCGGCAAGTTCCGTAAGCGCGACACGAACGGCGGCGCGCCCGAGCCCGAAGCGCTGTGCGAGATCGCCCTCATGGACATAGGTGCCAGGAACAAGCTCGCAGCGGACGAGAGCCTGCCGCAGGCGCCGGCTCGCGAAGGCAATGTCGCTCTCTGCCGTCGGCGGCCGGGGTAGGGAGAAGGGCGATTGATCGAGCATGAATCATGCTGGCTCAGTTTCCGACATCTGACAATGGTTTTGTGAGATGTCAGAAACGCAT
>SEEM01000165.1 GCA_004144595.1 Hyphomicrobiales bacterium | reverse complement strand
GCTTGGCATCGGGCGAGGGGCGGCGATAGGCGGTGCCGACCATCGGGGAGGGCACGGTGCCGGGATGGGCGGCGGTCGGTTTGGCCTCGGCGGCAACCGCGGCGACGGGGGCGGCCATCGCCATCGGGGCGGCGGCGGGGACCTGAACGGTCGTCGTGATGTTGCGGGCGACGCGGACGCGCAGATCGCCCTTCTCGACCTCGATCTCGGTGAGATCGGTCTGGTTCAGGAGCTCGGCCAGCTCGCGGACAAGTTCGGGGTCGATCGGGCTCTTGGTCGCCATGGCGGGTATCACCGTCTTCTTCGGATATTCGGATGGAAGCGACGGCCTTCGCCGTGCTCCCGTTCAAAAAGGTTCAGGCGGCTTTCGCCGCCCGCTTTTCCAGCAGCGGCACGATCGCATCGAGAGCCAGGTCGTAGCTCGCGACGCCGAAGCCGCAGATCACGCCGACGCAGACCGGCGCCATAAAGGAATGGTGCCGGAATTCCTCGCGCGCATGCACGTTGGAGATATGGACCTCGATCGCCAGCGCATCGACGCCCTTGATCGCGTCGCGCAGGGCGACCGACGTATGGGTGTAGGCGCCCGCGTTGATGATGACGCCGGCGCCAGCGAGCCCCGCCTGCTGGATAAAGGTAACGAGCTCGCCCTCGAAATTGGTCTGGCGAAAGGTGAGGTCGACCCCGGCCGCCTCGGCCTTGCGACGCAAGCCTTCCTCGACGCCGGCCAGGGTAACCGCGCCATAGGTTCCGGGCTCGCGCGTTCCGAGCAGGTTGAGATTGGGTCCGTTCAGGACGTGGACGGCGACCATTGGGGGCGTTGATTCCGGCACCGCGCGCGGGCGGCAGGAGCCGCCCTCATAAACGTTGCGGGCCGGCAGGGGAAGCCTGTCGCTCCCTGCCGGCCCGCGGGGTGGTGTTGAAACGGCCGATCAGCCGGCGCAGTCGGTCTTGCCGCAGCGGCGCACGGAATCGATCTTCTGCTTGAGCGCGGCCTGGCCGACCGCGCCGAAGACGATCTCGTCGCCGATGATGAAGGCCGGCGTGCCGGTGAGGCCGAGGCGATCGCCGAGCGCGACGGTATCCGTGATCGCGGCCTTGGTGGCGGGGGCTTCCATGTCCTTCTTGAGCTGGGCGACGTCGGCCCCGGCCTCCTTGGCGATATCGAGCGCCTTGGCGGCGTTGACCTTGCCCTTCACGGCCATGAGCTTGTTGTGGAACTCGAAATATTTCGCGCCCTGAAGCTGGTTCTTGACGGCGACGGCGACGCGGCTGGCCTCGACCGAATCAGGGCCGAGGATCGGGAAATCCTTGAGCACGACGCGCAGCTTGGGATCGGCCTTGGAGAGCGCCGTCACGTCCTCCATCGCCCTTTTGCAGTAGCCGCAATTGTAATCCATGAACTCGACGAGGGTGATGTCGCCTTCGGGATTGCCGATGATCACCGAGGTCGCGGGATCGGTGATGCGCGTCTTCTCGGCTGCAACCGCGCTGCGCTGGGCATCGGCCTGTGCGACCGTGTTGCGGCGCTCCAGCTCGATCAGCGCGTCCTGGATGATCTCGGGATTCTTCAGGATGGTCTCGCGGATCAGGTCCGTGACGGCCTTGCGCTGCTCGGGCGAGAGCGGCTGGCCCTGCGCCAGGGCCGGGGCGGCCGAGGCCGCGAGCCAGAGGCTCAGCACGACGGCCGCAGGCCGCAGGCAGGCGCGCGCCAGGCTGGTGAGGGTCGCAAAAGCCATCTGGTCATCCTTTCAAAGCCGCCGGGCGGGTTACATCGGCCGATGCAGCGCTTCCAACGCGAGCTTGTGGGTGCTCGGGGGGCGGAGGTCAAATCACAGCTCTGCCACCGTATGCGGCCGATGGTTGCAGGCCGCCTTCGGCTCGGCTACGCGATCACGCCTCCTCGCCAAACCGGACAAGCCGATGTCGAAGCCCCTGATCGTGCCCGCCGCCTTGCCCGCCCTGGCCGAGCGGGCAGAGCGCGTCGCCCCCTTCATCGTCATGGACGTGATGAACCAGGCGGCGGCAATCGAGCGGCGCGGCGGTTCGGTCGTGCACATGGAGGTCGGCCAGCCTTCGGCGCCGACGCCGGCCTCGATCCGCGCCGCGGCAGCCAAGGCGCTGGAGCATGGCCGGATCGGATACACGCAGGCGCTCGGCACGGATTCGCTGAGGGAACGCATCGCGCGCCATTATCGGGAGGCGTATGGCGTCGACGTGGCGGCCGAACGCGTCGTGGTGACGACGGGTTCGTCCGGTGGCTTCATCCTCGCCTTCCTCGCCTGTTTTCAGCCGGGTTCGCGGATCGCGATCACCGCGCCGGGCTACCCCGCCTACCGCAATATCCTGATCGCGCTCGGGCTGGAGCCCGTGGCGATCGAGGTCGGCCCCGAGACCCGTTTCGCCCTGACGCCGGACCTGATCGAGCGCGCCCATCGCGAGAAGCCGCTGGCCGGCGTCCTGACCATGAGCCCTGCCAATCCGACCGGCGTGGTGATGACGCCTGAAGCGATCGCCGATGTGGCCGCCTGCTGCCGCAAGCTCGGGCTCTGGTACATCTCCGACGAGATCTACCATGGCCTGACCTACGAGACGCCGGCGACGACGGCGCTCGCTGCCGATCCGGACGCGATCATCGTCAATTCCTTCTCCAAATATTATTGCATGACCGGCTGGCGGGTCGGCTGGCTCGTTGTCCCTCAGCGGCTGGTGCGGACGATCGAGCGGCTGCAGCAGAATTTCTCGATCTCGGTGCCATATCTCAGCCAGGTGGCGGGCGAGGCGGCTTTCGAGGCGACGGAAGAATGCGAGGCGATCAAGGCGGGCTATGCCGCCAATCGCGCCTTCCTGCTCAAGGCGCTGCCGGAGATCGGGCTGGGCGATTTCCTGCCCGTGGACGGGGCGTTCTACATCTATCTCGACATCGGCCGGTATTCGAACGATTCCATGGCCTTCTGCCGCAGCGTTCTCGAAGAGGCCGGCGTCGCGATCACGCCCGGGCTCGATTTCGACGAGGCGCGCGGCGCGCGCACGATCAGGCTCTCCTTCGCCGGCTCGCTCGGTGAATGCGAGGAGGCGGTGACGCGGATCGGCGCCTGGATGAAGAAGCGCTGAGGAGTGATCCTTTCTGCCACGCGAAGAGCTTGCCGGATTTCCTTGCCAGATTTCGCGGAATCTCAGCATCCTGCACCGTGGGATAGCGTGGAGGCCTGCCATGAACGTCGCTGCAACCGGTGCATCCCTCCCGCGGCGTAGCTTAGCCGGGTTGGTCGCTCTTCTCGGCTGGCTGGTTCTTGCCGCCGCGATCGCTACGATCGCGCCTGCCACGGCTCAGGACCAATCCTCGGTGATCCTCAACCTGCGGGGCGACGAGACGCCCGAGGCGATCCGGAAGATGGTCGATGCCCTGTCCGCCCCCGGACGGCAGGTCGAAATCCGGGTCGGCGGGCTCGCGACGGCCGCCACTCCAGCGCCGGCTCCTGCGGTGGTACCGACGCCTGCCGCTGCCAAGCCGTCGATGGCGGACGAGGACGGCTTCCAGGCCCAGATCAATGCCCTGATCGACCAGTTCATCGAGGGGCTCGACTATGGCGGCACTGCCATTCCCAGCATAATCCAGTTGCCCGACGATTGGGGGCAGCTCTGGCAGCGCAACCTGAACGGACGCAGCGGGCCATCGGCCGGCTGGCGCACCCTCGCTATTCTCTGCCTGGCGCTGGCGATCGCCTTCGCCTTCCGTCTGGCCGGCGAGCGCTGGTTCGCGCGGCGGCGGCAGCCGAAGGGGCCGGAATTCACGCCCCGCCTGATCGCCGCCGGCTGGGGGCTTCTGCAGGACGTCCTGACGATCTTCGTCGCCCTGATCACGGTGCGCGCCGCGCGCAATGCCTGGCTGCCGGAGAGCGATCTCGCGATGTTCGCGCTGACGACCGGCGCCAACGGCGCCGTGATCGGCGCGCTCTATATCGCGATCGGGCGTTTCCTGTTGGCTCCGGGCGCACCGGAGCGGCGGATCATGCCGCTGCCGCGGGCCGAACGGCATTACCGGGCCCTGATCGTCTATGCCGTGGCGACGCCGCTGGCGGTGACGAGCATCCTCCTGGCACATCGGGTCGGTTCGGGCCCCTTGCCGGCAACCGGCCTGATCGCATTGAGCAGCACGGCGCTGACGTTGTTCAAGCTATGGTTCTTCAACGACATACGCCGCGATCTTGCGATTTTGATTCTGGCAGGTTCCGCCCATCCCGGCCCATTCCGTCGCCTGGTCGCGGCCAGCGCGGCCTGGTTCTACATGGGCGTGATGGTCGTCCTCTGGATGGTCACCTGCGCGGCGGCGATGATGCGCAACGGCGGGCGCTGGGCCGAGGCGGCGGCGCTCACCGAGATCGCGGTCGTCCTCATCCCCATCCTGGTCGTCGGCGTATCGAGCCTGCTGAACTGTCATGCGGCACGGCGTGAAG
>SEEM01000164.1 GCA_004144595.1 Hyphomicrobiales bacterium | reverse complement strand
CATCCGCTGACGCCCCTCTTCGTCAGGGCGGCCGGCGAAGCGGGCCTGCGCTTCAACCCGGACCTGAACGGCGCGACCAGCGAGGGCGCCGGCTTCTACCAGATCACCACGCGCGGCGGCCGACGCGAATCCGCGGCGCGCGCCTTCCTGCATCCGGCAAGGCGGCGCGGGAGGGTGAAGCTCGAAACAGACATGCAGGTGACGCGCATCCTGTTCGAGGGGCGGCGCGCCGTCGGCGTCGAGGCAAAACGCGGCGGCGAAACCCTGCGTTTTCGCGCCCGCCGGGAGGTCGTCCTGTCGGGCGGCGCATTCAACTCGCCGCAATTGCTGCAGCTCTCCGGCATCGGTCCGGCGGAGCTCCTGTCGAAACACGGTATCGCGCCGCTGCTCGACCTGCCGGCAGTGGGCCGCAACCTGCAGGACCATCTCTGCTACGACCAGGTCTATCGTTCGAAGCTGCCGAGCCTAAACGATGCGCTCCTGTCCTGGCCGGCGCGCATCGGCATGGCCGCGAACTACCTGCTGCGGCGGCGCGGGCCGCTTTCGCTCAGCGTCAACCAAGGCGGCGGCTTCTACCGCACCAGGCCGGAGCTGACGCGGCCCGACATGCAGATCTATTTCTCGCCCCTGAGTTACGAGCGCGCCGTGCCTGGCGTGCGCGCCCTGATGAAGCCCGACCCGTTTCCCGGTTTCAGCCTCAGCGTCTCGCCCTGCCGCCCGTTGAGTCGCGGCCATGTCGCGATCCGCTCGCCAAACCCGTATACCGCGCCGGAGATCGCACCGAACTATCTCTCCGATCCCGAGGACCTGCGGCTCCTGCTCGATGGCGCGCGCTTTCTGCACCGCTTGGCCGCAACGCCGACGCTCTCCGCCGTGATCGATGCCGCGATCCGGCCGGGACCGGAGGCCATCGGCAATGCAGCCAATGTCGCCGCGATCCGCGCCAACGCCTATTCGGTCTTCCACCCCTGCGGGACCTGCCGGATGGGGCCAGATGCTGATGATGCCGTCGTCGATCCCAAATTGCGCGTGCATGGCATCGAAGGCCTGCGCGTCGTCGACGCCTCGATCTTTCCGACGATCCCCTCCGGCAACATCAACGCGCCGGCCATGATGGTCGGGGAGCGCGCCGCGGCCCTGATGGCCGCCGGGTGAAGCGGAGCCACGCCGAATATTCAGGCCCCGGGGTGCGAGCCGGCTATTCCGCCGGGCGCATTCCCGTGTGAAGATCGCGCATCGGAGATGGATAACCGGCATGACGCAAGCCTATACGCTCGACGCTCTGAGAGAGGATGTCGCCGCAGGTCGCATCGATACGGTGTTGGCCTGTCTCGTCGACATGCAGGGGCGCCTGATGGGCAAGCGATTCCATGCCGCCTTCTTCCTCGAGAGCGGGCATCACGAGACGCATAGCTGCAATTACCTGCTCGCCACCGACATGGAGATGGAAACCGTAGCCGGCTATGCGGCGACGAGCTGGGCGGCCGGCTATGGCGACTACACGATGAAGCCGGACCTCTCGACGCTGTGCCGCGTGCCCTGGCTGGAAGGCACCGCGCTGGTGCTCTGCGACGTGCTCGACCATCACGGCCATGACATCCCGCATTCGCCTCGCGCCATACTCAAGAAGCAGGTAAAGCGGCTCGAGGCGATGGGGCTGAAGGCCTATATGGCGACAGAGCTCGAATTCTTCCTGTTCGACCAGAGCTATGAGGACGCCTGCGCCGGCGGCTATCGCGACCTGAAGACCGCGAGCAGCTACAACGAGGACTACCACATCTTCCAGACCACCAAGGAAGAGGCGGTGATGCGGGCGATCCGCAACGGCTTGCAGGGCGCCGGCATCCCGGTCGAGAACTCCAAGGGCGAGGCTTCGGCCGGGCAGGAGGAGATCAATGTGCGCTATGCCGACGCGCTGACGATGGCGGACCGGCACGCGATCATCAAGAATGCCTGCAAGGAGATCGCCTGGGCGCAGGGAAAGTCGATCACCTTCCTCGCCAAGTGGAGCAACGCGCATGCCGGCTCCTCCTCGCATATCCACCAGTCGCTCTGGAGCGCCGACGGCAAGACGCCTCAGTTCCTCGATGCGCAGGCGCCGCACGGCATGTCGCCGCTGATGCGGAACTATGTGGCGGGACTGCTCGCGCATGCGGCCGACATCACCGGTTTCCTCGCGCCCTATATCAATTCCTACAAACGCTTCGTCGCCGGCACCTTCGCGCCGACCAAGGCGGTCTGGAGCGCCGACAACCGCACCGCCGGCTACCGGCTCTGCGGCGCCGCCACCAAGGGCATCCGGATCGAATGCCGGGTCGGCGGCTCCGACCTCAATCCCTATCTCGCCATGGCGGCGCTGCTCGCCGCCGGCATCGACGGCATCGAGAAGAAGATGGAGCTGGAAGAAGCCTTCGTCGGCGATGCCTATGGCGACCGGAACGTCTGCGAAATCCCCAAGACCCTCCGCGACGCGACCGTTGCGCTGAAGGGCTCGGCGATGCTGCGCAAGGCCTTCGGCGACGACGTGATCGACCATTACGTCCGCGCCGCCGAATGGGAGCAGGAGGAATACGACCGCCGGATCACCGATTGGGAAGTGAAGCGCGGTTTCGAACGCGCCTGACCCCCCGGCCCTACCCTCCAGAGATCCCTTTCAGTCGAACGGACAACGATGATGACGATGATCCGATGCGTGTCGCCGGTGGACGGCTCGGTCTATGCCGAGCGGCCGGCCTTGAGCTTCGACGCGGCCAAGGCCGTGGTCGCCCGCGCTCGCAAGGCCCAGAAGGCCTGGGCCCGGCGCCCGCTCGACGAGCGCATCGCGCTCGTGCTCAAGGGCGTCGCGCGGCTCAACGAGATGGGGCAGGAGGTCGTGACCGAGCTCGCCTGGCAGATGGGCCGGCCGGTCAAATATGGCGGCGAGTTCAAGGGGTTCAACGAGCGCTCGAACTACATGGCCTCGATCGCTGGCGAGGCGCTGGCGCCTCTCGTCATCGAGGACAGCGCAGCGTTCAAGCGCTTTATCGCACGCGAGCCGCATGGCGTCGTTTTCGTGATCGCGCCGTGGAACTATCCCTATATGACCGCGATCAACTCGGTCGCGCCGGCGCTAATCGCCGGCAATGCGGTGATCCTCAAGCATGCCAGCCAGACGCTGCTCACTGGCGAGCGATTGGCGCGCGCCTTCCACGAGGCGGGCGTGCCGGAGGAGGTCTTCGCCAACGTCTTCCTCGACCATGAGACCTCGTCGCGCCTGATTGCCGAGAAGCAGTTCGACTTCATCAACTTCACCGGCTCGGTCGCAGGCGGCCAGGCGATCGAGCGCGCGGCGGCCGGCACCTTCACCGGGATCGGGCTGGAGCTCGGCGGCAAGGACCCCGGCTATGTCATGGAGGACGCCGACCTCGACAAGGCGGTGGACACGCTGATGGACGGCGCGACCTTCAACTCGGGGCAATGCTGCTGCGGCATCGAGCGCATCTACGTCCATGAGAGCCTCTACGACGCCTTCGTCGAGAAATCGGTCGCCTGGGTCTCGAATTACCGCCTCGGCAATCCGCTCGATCCCGAGACCTCGCTCGGCCCGATGGCGCATAAGCGTTTCGCCCATGTCGTCCGCGAGCAAATCGCGGAGGCGACCGCGAAGGGCGCGCGGGCGCTGGTCGATCCAAAACTCTTCCCGCAGGACGATGGCGGCGCCTATCTCGCGCCCCAGATCCTGGTCGATGTCGATCACTCCATGGCGATCATGCGCGAGGAGACCTTCGGCCCGGCGGTCGGCATCATGAAGGTGCGCGACGATGCCGAGGCCCTCGCGCTGATGAACGATTCCAGATACGGCCTCACCGTCTCGCTCTGGACCGGCGATGCCGAGCGCGCCGCCCGGCTGGGCGAACAGCTCGAAACCGGCACCGTCTTCATGAACCGCGCCGATTATCTCGACCCCGCCCTGTGCTGGACCGGCGTCAAGGAGACCGGGCGCGGCGGCTCGCTCTCGGTCATCGGCTTCCACAACCTCACCCGCCCGAAATCCTACCATCTGAAGAGAGCTGGCTGATGCCGATCACCGCGAACTGGAGCTATCCGACCGCCGTCAAGCTGGGCGCGGGGCGGATCGGCGAACTGGCCGACCACTGCAAGGCGCTCGGCATGAAGCGGCCGCTGCTCGTCACCGATCGCGGGCTCGCGAGCATGGCGATCACGGCCAAGGCGCTCGACATCCTCGAAGCCGGCGGGTTCGGCCGGGCGATCTTCGCCGATGTCGATCCCAATCCGAACGAGCGCAATCTCGATGACGGCGTCCGGGCCTTCAAGGCCGGCGGACATGACGGCGTCGTCGCCTTCGGCGGCGGCTCCGGGCTCGATCTCGGCAAGTGCGTGGCCTTCATGGCCGGCCAGACCCGGCCGGTCTGGGATTTCGAGGATGTCGACGATTGGTGGACCCGCGCCTCGATCGAAGGCATCGCCCCGATCGT
>SEEM01000058.1 GCA_004144595.1 Hyphomicrobiales bacterium | reverse complement strand
GTCGATCAGCACCGAGGGGATGATCGTCGTCGCCGGCATCTTCTCGCCTTTCAGGCGAGCTTCCGCCGTCAACCTTATGGATTCATAGATGAATTTCGGAGAGTAGCTGACATTGGCCTGGATGCGCGGGTCCTTGCCATCGAGGATGATCTTGACCATGTCCTTGGCGCCGGCGCCGCCAAAGATCACCTTGATATCCTTGCGGCCGGCCTGGTCGATGGCGCGGATCGCGCCGAAGGCCATGTCGTCATCGGCAGCCCAGAAGGCGTCGATCTCCTTGAAGCGGGTCAGGAAATCCTGCGTGACCTTGTAGGCGTCGTCGCGGTTCCAGTTGGCGTATTTGGCGTCGAGCAGCTTGATCTCGGGGTGGCCCTTCAGCACGCCGTTGAAGGCGTCCATGCGCTCGTTGTCCAGCGTGGTCGGGATGCCGCGCAGGGCCACGACATTGCCCTTCCCGTTCAGGGTCTTGGCGATGTACTCGGCCGGGATCTTGCCGAAGGCGGTGTTGTCGCCGGCGACGTACGCATCCTGCGCCGAGGTGTCGGTCAGGCCGCGGTCCACGACCGTCACATAGGCGCCCTTGGCCTTCACATTGGCGACCGGCCGGGTCAGCGCCGCCGATTCGAAGGGGAAGACGACGAGCGCGTTGATCTTGGTGACCGTGCTCAGATCCTGGAGCTGGTTGGCCTGCTCGGTGGCGTTGGCTGCGGTGCGGATGGTGATCTTGAGGTCCTTGTGCTTGGCCTCCAGATCCTTCTTTGCCTGGTTCGCCCAATAGTTGATGCCGCCCATGAAGCTGTGGGTCGCGGCGGGAATGGAGACGCCGAGATTGACGGGCTCCGCCGCCGCGCTCGTCGCGGCGAAGGCGAGGCCCGCGGCGGTGGCAAGCATGAGGCTGCGTCTGGTCTGCATGGACATCGCTTCTCTCCCTTTATGGCCAGCCTTCAGCGGCGGCCTTTCTGCAAAAACGCAACGGTGATGATGACGAAGCCCTGCACGGCAGCATTCAGATAGACGCTGATCAGGCTCGTCAGGTTGAGGATGTTGCTGATCACCGAGAGCAGGATCGCGCCGATGACCGTGCCGGTGATGCTGCCATGGCCGCCCTTGAGCGCCGCGCCGCCGACGATCACCGCTGCGATGGCTTCCAGCTCCCAGAGCAGGCCGGTGGTCGGCGAGGCCGAGGCCAGCCGCGGCACATAGAGTAGCGTCGCGATGCCGACGCAGAGGCCGAGCAGCATGTAGGTGAGAATCTTGACGCGCTCGACATCGACGGCAGCGTAGCGCGCGACGGTCTCGTTCGAGCCGATCGCCTGGACATGCCGGCCGAAGATCGTGCGGTTCAGGATCAGCGCGCCTAAAGCCGCGACGAGCAGAAAGACCCAGACCGGGATCGGCACGCCGACGATGCTGCCGTAATAGACCGGCGCGTAGAGATCGGCGAGCGCGTTATCCAGGGTCAGCGCGCCGCCATCGGCGAAATAGGTGAGGTATGCCCGGTAGATGCCGAGCGTTCCTAAGGTGACGATGAAGGGCTCGATCCGCCCTTTCGCGATCAGGATGCCGTGGAGCAGGCCGAAGACGCCGCCGAGCACCACCGCCAGTGCGGCCCCGCCGATCACCGCCATCAGTGGCGAGCCGAAGGCGCCCGCCGCCCAGTTGATGAAGAGGATGACGCAGCCCGCGATCAGCGCCGCCATCGAGCCGACCGAGAGGTCGATGCCGCCGAGAATGATGACGAAGCACATGCCGACCGCGATGATGCCGATGAAGGCCGTGCGGGTGAGCACGTTCAGCGCATTGTCCAGCGTGGCGAAATCGCTGTTGAGCGCTGCGCCGGCCGCGCAGAGCAGCAAAAGTCCGATGATAGGCCCGAAGGCGGCGATACGATCGCCCAGCGAGACGGTTGCCTCGCGGGCAGTACCCTGCGGGCGCTGGGCTTCAGGCTGCGACATGGCGGGTCCCCGTGGCGTGGGCGATCATCGTCGCTTCGGTCATCTCGTCGCTCTCGACCGTGGCGACGAGCCGGCCCTCGCGCATGACCGCGACGCGGTGGGCAAGGCCGATCAGTTCGATCAGCTCCGAGGAGATGACGATCAGGGCAAGGCCCTGGGCCGCGAGCTTCTGGATCAGGAAATAGATCTCCCGCTTGGCGCCGACATCGACGCCGCGCGTCGGCTCGTCGAGCACCAGCACGCGCGGTGCAGGGTGCAACACCTTGGCGAGCGCGAGCTTCTGCTGGTTGCCGCCCGAGAGCGAGGCCGCCTTCATGGCGAGCGAGCCGGCCCGAATGCCGAATTCGCCGACGGCACCTTCGAGTGCGCGCTGCTCCGCCGCGTGGTCGAGCAGCGGCTTGGCGTAGCGCTCCAGCGCCATCAGCGTCAGGTTGGGTCGCAGCGGGAAGTCGACATGCAGGCCCTTGCCCTTGCGGTCCTCGCTCAGGTAGGCGAGCCCATGGCGGGTGGCATCGCGCGGTGAGCGGAGCTGGACCGGCTTGCCGTCGCGCCGGACCGTGCCGCTGCCAGGCCGCAGACCGAGAATTCCCTCGAAAAGCTCGGTCCGCCCGGCACCGACCAGCCCGGCAAAGCCGAGGATTTCGCCCGTGCGCACCGAGAACGAGACATCGCTGGCCCAGCCCGGCACGGAGAAGTTCTCGACCGACAGGGCCGGCAGCGAAGCGGGGTCGGCAGCGATCTTCTCCGGAAAGAGATCGGCGATCTCTCGCCCCACCATCATCGTCGCCATGGCGTGGCGGGTGAGCGAGGCGGTCGGCGCCCGGCCGACGAACCGGCCGTCGCGCATGACGACGACCTCATCGGTGATGCGCTCGACCTCGTCGAGCTTATGCGAGATGTAGACGACGGTCATGCCGTCGGCCCGCATCCGTTCGATCAGCGCGAAGAGGCGACCGGCTTCCGACGGCGTCAGCGTCGCGGTCGGTTCGTCCATGATCAGCAGGCGGGCTTTTCGCGACAGCGCCTTGGCGATCTCGACGAGTTGCTTCTCGGCGACGATCAGACGGCGCACCGGCGTATCGGGGCTCCGTGCCAGCCCGACCTGTGCTAGCGCCGCCTGCGCCTCGCGGCGCATGGCCTCCTCGTCGAGCAGCCAGCCCTTGCGGCGCTCATGGCCGAGGAAGATGTTGCCGGCGATGGTCAGGTCATCGGCCAGGTTGAATTCCTGGTGGATCAGGACGATGCCCTCGGCTTCCGCCTCGCGGGAGCCCGCGAAGGTGGCGGGCTCGCCGTCGATCAGGACGCGCCCCTCGCTCGGCTGCTCGTAGCCTGAGAGGATCTTCATCAGGGTCGACTTGCCGGCGCCGTTCTCGCCGAGCAGCCCGTAGACCTTGCCGGGCTCGAGGTCGAAGGAAACGCCGTGCAGCACCTCGACCGGGCCGAAGCGCTTGACGATGGCGTCGAAGGCGACGGCGAGGCCTGAAGTCTCGCTCATGCCGAGCCTCCCGCACGGAGCGCCTCGCGCATGGCGAGCACGCCGGCACCGATCAACCCGGTCTCGGGGCCGAGCGGCGCGGAGGTGATTTCGAGATGGCGGGTCGAGAGGGCAAGCGAGCGCTGGTTCACGCTCTGGCGGATCGCGGCGAGGAACATCGGGCCGATCGCCGAGACGCCGCCGCCGATGAAGATATGCGAGGGGTTGTAGAAATTGACGAGCGCGGCCAGCACCTGGCCGATCAGGTGGCCGGAGCGCCGCACGATCGCGTCGGCCTCGGCATCGCCGGCGCGGCTGGCCAGGCCGATATCGGCGGCTTCGAGCAGGCCTTTGGCGACGAGGCGGTCGGCGAGGGCAGGGCTGCGGCCGGATTGCGCCGCTTCCATTCCCATCGCGACGATGGCTGGAGCCGCGGCCATGGCTTCCACGCAACCGCGGTTGCCACAGCGGCAGAGCGGGCCTTCGGGATCGGCGCAGATATGGCCGATATCGCCGGCCGAGCCGGTGGAGCCGCGATAGAGCTCGCCATGGCAGACGATGCCGCAGCCGATGCCGGTGCCGACCTTGATGACGAGGAAGTTCTCGATCTGCTTGCGCTGGCGCCAGAGCACGCCGAGCGCCATCAGGTTCACGTCGTTGTCGACGAAGATCGGGGCGTCGGTGATCTCGCGCAGGTCCTCGCGGATGGCGTAGCTGTCCCAGCCCGGCATCAGCGGCGGATTGACGAGCTGGCCGGCGGCGAAATTGACCGGGCCGGGAACGCCGATGCCGACGGCGAGCACACGGTCCGGGGCGATGCCGTTCTGGGCCAGCATTGCAGGCAACAAGGTGCGCAGGCGGGCCATGATCGGGCCGGGGCCGGCTTGCACGTCCGCCTCCTGGGCATGGCGGGCGATGATGCCGAGATCGGGGCGGAGTAGCGCGATGTCGAGGCTGGTCGCGCCGATATCGATGCCCACAAGCACACCGATGCGGCGATGGACGCAGAGGGTCTCGGGGCGGCGCCCGCCCGTAGAATGCTGGACGCCGGCCTCGTCGAGCAGGCCTTCCTCGATCAGCCCGGCGGCTATGGCGTTGGTCTTGCTGCGAGAGAACTGCAAGCTGTCGGCAAGCGCATGGCGGGCGGCGCCCCCGGACCAGAACGTGGCCTCGAGCAGCGCGAGCTCATCCGGGCTCAGCCTGTGCCAGGGCAGGGCGATCGCAGCCTCCTGTCGTTTCCCGCTCGGCCTTTTGCTGGCCGTTAGGTGCAGGCTATGGGACGGCCTCGAAACGGCTCAAGACCGAACTTAAGCTTAAATCAGGCAGAAGCTGAATTGAAGGCGGGTGGAGATCGTTCCAAACCCGATCTGGACGCGCGGCCGATCCTTGACGAAGCTGCAGTCAACGATGAAGGAGCAGCCGATGCCGGCGACAATGCAGGGTCCCGCGATTTTTCTGGCCCAGTTCGCCGGCGACAAGGCGCCGTTCGACGATTGGGCCGGCATTACCGCCTGGGCTGCGGGGCTTGGCTATCGCGGCGTGCAGCTGCCCAGCGGAGACAAGCGTTTTTTGGATCTGGAGAAGGCGGCATCATCGCAGGATTACTGCGACGAGATCACTGGTGTGGCTCGGAAGAACGGCATCACGATCACCGAGCTCTCCACTCATCTGCAAGGCCAGCTCGTCGCGGTCCATCCGGCATATGACGCGGCTTTCGACGTCTTCGCGCCGGCAGAGGTGCGTGGCAAGCCTCGGGAGAGGCAGGCCTGGGCGGTGGAGCAGATGAAGCTCGCCGCAAAAGCCTCGCGCCGGCTTGGGCTGTCGGGATCGGTCAGCTTCACCGGGGCGCTGGCCTGGCCGTTCCTCTATCCGTGGCCGCAGCGGCCGGCCGGGCTGGTCGAGGAGGCCTTCGGGGAGCTCGCGCGGCGCTGGCGGCCGATTCTCGACGTCTACGAGGAGGAGGGCGTCGATGTCGGGTTCGAGATCCATCCGGGCGAGGACGTCTTCGACGGTGCGACCTTCGAATTGTTCCTGGACCGGCTCGGCGGGCACGGGCGTTGCCGGATCAATTACGACCCCTCGCATTTCCTGCTGCAGCAGCTCGACTATCTCGCCTTCATCGACATCTATCACGAGCGCATCAGCGCCTTCCATGTGAAGGATGCCGAATTCCGGCCCGATGGCCGGCAGGGTGTCTATTCCGGCTTCTCGCCCTGGATCGGCCGTGCCGGGCGCTTCCGTTCGCTCGGCGACGGGCAGGTCGATTTCAAGGCGATCTTCTCCAAGCTCGCGCAATACGGCTACGATGGCTGGGCCGTGCTCGAATGGGAATGCGCGCTGAAGCACCCCGAAGACGGCGCGCGCGAGGGCGCCCGCTTCATCGCCGACCACATCATCCGCGTGACGGAAACCGCTTTCGACGATTTCGCCGGCGGCGGCGATCCAGGGCTGGCGCGGCGGATGCTGGGGATGGCGTAGCGAAGTGAGATTCGACGGAGCCGCTCTCGTTATTCCGGGGCTTCGCGCAGCGAAGAACCCGGAATGACAACGGGCTAGGACAGGCGCCGGTCCAGCGCATCCGCGATCCGCTCGACGAGAGCGGCATGGCCCGCCAGCAGGTCCTGGAGCGGCCCGATCGGGCGGAAGGCGCGCGAATCCTGCGCTTCCTCGCCCTCGCTCTCCCAGGCCTCGATCGCCTCGTCGGCAGCCGTCAGCCAGGCTTCCAGCGACGCGCCCTCAGCCGGCGTGCCAGCCTCCAGCGCAAGTCGTTCGGCGATCTGCCGGCGGAGCGCATCGCGGGCGGCCCGCAGCGCGTCGAGTTCGTCGGTATAGCGCATGGTGAGTGGCCGCGCCGTTCAATGCACGGTGGCGAGGTCGTCGTCGTCTGGATTGATCAGGCGGTCGAGTCCGAGCTGCTCGACGCCGTCGGTGAACTCGGCGAAGGCCTCGGCATCGGTGTCGAAAGCGTCCTGCCAGACGGTCGAGCCGCCGTCCTCGTCGATGAGTTCGAGGGTCCAGCCGTCGGTGCCACCGATCTTGTAGATCTCCACCTGTACGGTGAGGCCGTCATGGGTCACGGTCTGCGACAGGGGTGAGCGGATGATGTCAGGAAAATCAGTCATCGTGCCAGTCTAGCAGCTTCGAAGACAGGGCGCAGCCGTCGCCGGGAGCGCCCCGCCCATTCACTCTGCGGAGGTCGCGGGGACCGGCTCCGGGCGACGCCAGCGCCGGACGAGGCGCACGACGCCGACATAGAGCAGCGGCACGAAGAACACCCCGATCACGGTCGCGGCAATCATGCCGCCCATAACGCCGATGCCGATCGCGTTCTGGCTGCCGGAGCCGGCGCCGGTCGCAACCGCGAGCGGCGTCACGCCGAGTACGAAGGCGAGCGAGGTCATCAGGATCGGCCGGAGCCGCTGGCGGGCCGCCTCCAGCGTGGCCTCGACGAGGCCCTTGCCCTTGGCTTCCTGCTCGATCGCGAATTCGACGATCAAGATCGCGTTCTTGGCCGCAAGCCCGATCGTCGTCAGCAGGCCGACCTTGAAATAGACGTCGTTGGTCTGGCCGAAAAGCGTGGCCGCCAGCAAGGCTCCGAAGATGCCGATCGGCACCGAGAGCATGACCGCGAAGGGAATGGCCCAGCTCTCGTAGAGCGCCGCGAGGCAGAGGAAAACAACCAGCATCGAGAGCGCGTAGAGCGCCACCGCCTGGCTGCCTGAGAGGCGCTCCTGAAAGGACAGGCCGGTCCATTCATGGCCGAAGCCGGTCGGCAACTGCGTCACCAGCCGGTCGATCTCGTCCATCGCAGCGCCGGAGCTGACGCCGGCCGCGGCCGCACCCTGCATCTGGACCGCAGCCGCGCCGTTGTAGCGTTCCAGCCGCGGCGAGCCATAGGTCCAGCGCCCGGAGGAGAAGGCCGAGAAAGGCACCATCTCGCCGCCCTGGTTGCGGACGTACCAGCGCCCGATATCGCCCGGCTGCATGCGGAAAGGCGCATCCGCCTGGACATAGACGGATTTCACGCGGCCGCGGTCGATGAAATCGTTCACATAGGCCGAGCCCCAGGCCGTCGACAGCGTGTTGTTGATGGCCGCGAGCGGCAAGGTGAGGGCGCTCGCCTTCTCCTGATCGATCTCGACGGCGTATTGCGGCGTGTCCTCCTGGCCGTTCGGCCGCGTGCCCGAAAGCTGCTTGTTCTGCGCCGCGAGGCTCAGGAGCTGGTTGCGGACTTCCATCAGCCGGGAATGGCCGGCGCCGGCGATATCTTGCAGGTAGAAGTCGAAACCTGCCGTGTTGCCGAAGCCCTGGATCGCGGGAGGGGCCAGTGCGTAGACCGTGCCGTCCTTGATCGAGCGGAAAGCACCCATGGCGCGGCCGGCGATGGCCTGGGCTGTCGCTTCCTTGCCGGAACGCTCGGCGAAGGGTTTCAGGCGGACGAAGGCGAGGCCGACATTCTGC
This sequence comes from Hyphomicrobiales bacterium, assembly GCA_004144595.1. GTDB lineage: Bacteria > Pseudomonadota > Alphaproteobacteria > Rhizobiales > Beijerinckiaceae > Allobosea. The sequence goes on along the minus strand of SEEM01000058.1, from coordinate 10,923 downwards.
CCCGCGCCGCCGAAGCCGAAGCCCGCGACGGTCAGCACGCCGTCGACAAGGTCCTTCTCCTTCTCGAGATAGTGCTTCTGCACCTCGTCGAGCACGCGCAGCGTCCGGTCCTGCGTTGCGCCGACCGGCAACTGGACGCTGGTCAGGAGGATGCCCTGATCCTCGTCGGGCAGGAAGGAGGACGGCATGCGTGCGAAGAGCCAGGCCATGCCGCCGCTGATCAGCAGGAATACGAGCAGGAACCGCAGCGGCCGCGCGATCATACCGGCGACGCCGGAGCGGTAGCCGTTGGTGCTGCGCTCGAAATTGCGGTTGAACCAGCCGAAAAAGCCCTTCCGCGGGCCATGATCGCCGACCGGTTTCAGCAGCGTGGCGCAAAGAGCGGGCGTCAGGACGAGCGCGACGACGACGGAGAGCGCCATTGCCGTGACGATGGTCACCGAGAACTGCCGGTAGATCACGCCGACCGAGCCGCCGAAGAAGGCCATCGGCACGAACACGGCCGAGAGCACGGTGGCGATGCCGACCAGCGCGCCGGTGATCTCGCCCATCGACTTGATCGTCGCTTCCTTCGGGGAGAGCTTCTCTTCCTGCATCACGCGCTCGACATTCTCGACGACGACGATGGCGTCATCGACGAGCAGGCCGATGGCGAGCACCATCGCGAACATCGTCAGCGTGTTGATCGAGTAGCCGGCCAGCGCCAGGACGCCGAAGGTGCCCAGCAGCACGACCGGAACCGCGAGCATCGGGATGAAGGTCGCGCGCAGGTTCTGCAGGAAGACGTACATCACGATGAAGACGAGTATGATCGCCTCGAACAGCGTGTGCACGACCTTCTCGATCGAGAGCGTCACGAAAGGCGTCGTGTCGTAGGGGTAGGTGACCTCCACGCCTTCCGGCAGGGTCTGCTTCAACCGCTCGATCGTCGCAGTCACCGCCTTGGCGGTGTCGATGGCGTTGGCGCCGGTGGCGAGGCTGATGGCGAGGCCGGTCGTCGGCTGGCCGTTATAGCGCGAGACGGTGTCGTAGCTCTTGGCGCCGAGCTCGACGCGGGCGACGTCGTTCAGGCGGACGATCGAGCCGGACGCGCCGCTTTTGAGAATGATGTTCTCGAATTGCGAGACGGTCTGGAGCCGCGAGAGCGCGGTCACGGTGGCGTTGAGCTGCTGGCCGGAGACCTGGGGCAGGCCGCCGAGCTGGCCGGCCGAGACCTGCGTGTTCTGTGCCTCGATCGCGGAGGCGATGTCGGCAGGCATCAGCGCGTATTTGCGCAGCTTGTCCGGATCGAGCCAGATGCGCATGGCGTAACCGGCGCCGAAGATCTGCGTCGTGCCGACGCCCTCGACCCGCTTCAGCGTGTCGTTCAGCGTCGAGTCGACATAGTCGGCGAGGTCGGTGGTCGACATCCGCCCGTCTTTCGAGACGAAGGCTGCGACCATCAGGAAGCCGGTGGAGGCTTTTGCGACCGAAATGCCGGTGCTCTGCACCACCGAGGGCAATTGCCGGGTGACGAGCTGCAGCTTGTTCTGCACCTGCATCTGCGCGACGTCGGGATCGGCCTGGCTGTTGAAGGTCAGGGTGATCTGGGCGTTGCCGGTCGAGGTCGAGGTCGCCGTCATATATTGCAGGTTGTCGAGGCCGGTCATGCCCTGCTCGATGACCTTGGTCACCGAGTTCTCGACGGTCTGCGCGTCCGCGCCGGGATAGTTGGCGCTGATCTGGACGGTGGTCGGCGCGATCTGCGGATATTGCGAGATCGGCAGCGTGCGCAGGGCCAGCAGGCCCGCCAGCATGATGACGATGGCGACGACCCAGGCGAAGATCGGCCTTTCGATAAAGAAGCGCGACATGGCGTCAGTTCTTCGCCGTGTTGCCGGCGGCCGGCAATTCGGCCCGGCGGTTGGCTGACTTCAGCTCGCCGGTCGCCTCGTCGACGCTGACCTCGTTTACCGTCACCGTCTGGCCCGTGCGAACGAGCTGGCCGCCCTCGACGATGATGCGCTCGCCATCCTTGACGCCGCTGTCGACCAGCCAGTTGTTGCCGATATTGCGGCGCGTGGTCAGCACGCGCTCCTCGACCTTGCCCTCGGCCGAAACAAATTTCGCCGTCGCCTCGCCCTTGGTGTTACGCCCGACAGCGCGCTGCGGCAGCAGGAAGTTGTTCTCGGCGATGCCTTCCTGGATTTCGGCGCGGACGAACATGCCGGGCAGCAGCAGCCGCTCCGGATTGGGGAATTCGGCGCGAACGCTGAAGGTGCCGGTGGTCTCGTTGATATTCGCCTCGGCGAATTCGAGCTTGCCGGATTGCGCATAGGCGTCGCCGGTATCGAGCTTCAGTTTCACGGCGACGTTGGTGCCGGTGAATTTCAGCCGCCCCGAGGCGATGTCGTTACGGAACTTGAGCAGGTTGGTGCTCGACTGGGTGACATCGACATTGATCGGGTCGAGCTTGCGGATCGTCGTCAGGATGGCAGCCTGGTTGGCGGTGACAAGCGCGCCCTGGGTCAGCGCCGACTTGTCGATGCGGCCGTCGATCGGCGCGGTGACCTTCGTATAGGCGAGGTTGATCTTGGCCGCCTCGACATTGGCCTTGGCAGCCGCGACATCGGCCTGGGCCTGCCCCAGAGTGGCGGCAGCGTCGTCGGCATCCTGCCTGCTGCCGGCGTTGCGCTGGAGCAGTTCGCGATAGCGATCGGCACGCACCTGGGCATTGGTGACGGCGGCCTCGGCCTTGTGCTGCGCGGCGAGGGCGCTGTCGAGGGCTGCCTGATAGGGCGAGGGGTCGATCTCGTAGAGCACGTCCCCGGCCTTGACCTCGCTGCCCTCGCGGAACAGCCGCGACTTGATGATGCCGTTCACCTGGGGCCGGATCTCGGCGATGAGGCTCGCGGAGACGCGGCCCGGCAGCTCAGCCGTGATCGCCACGGGCTGCGGATGCAGCGTGACGATGCTGACCTGGAGCTGCGGCTGCTGGGGAGGCGCCGCCGCCTTCTCGGAATTGCAGGCGGCCAGCACTGCGGCGAGCAGCAAGGCGCTCGGGAGGGCGTGGCGGGAAGAGGAGGGGGCGCGCTCGGCCGGCATGCAGGCTCTCTTTTTGGAAACTGAAGGGTTTCTTATCTCTTGATTTCCGAGACTGTCAAATCCAAGAATGCGGCGCGATGACGGACGCGACGATGAAGAGCAGCGAAACGGGCAAAAAACCGCCGCAGAATAGGGCGCGCGGGCGGCCGAAGACACGCTCCGACGCGGCCGAGCGCCTGCGAATCGTCCACTCCGCCCGCGACCTGTTCCTCGATGTCGGCTATGGCGGCACCACGATGGACGCGGTCGCGGCACGCTGCGGCGTCTCGAAACGGACGCTCTACCAATTGTTCCCGGCCAAGACCGACCTGTTCCGAGCCATGGTTGCCGATCACCGGCGCTCGATGCTGGCGCTGCCGCGCCCTCCCGGCGAGGATCTGCCGCCGCTGGAGGCGCTCGGCGCGATCTTCCGGCTCGATATCGACGAGATCGATAATCGCGACCGGCTGGCCTTCATCAAGCTGGTCCTGGCCGATTCGGACAGGTTCAGCGAGATCGGCGAGTTGATCGAACAGGAGGGCGCCGAGCCGGCACGGCGGCTTCTCGAAGACTGGCTCGCCGGGCAGCAGGCGAAGGGCAGGCTTCGCGCCTTGCCGGCGGCCGCACTGGCCAGAATGCTGATGGACATGATCTTCTCGGTACTGATCAAGCGCATTCCGGGCGACCAGCTTCTGACCGTAGAGGATCGCGCCCGACATGCGCGGCTGAGCCTCGAGGTGTTCCTGGAGGGGGCCGCGACGAAAGCCGACTGATCGGATCACAGTCGACGGACGCCGGCCGGAGCACCTGCTGATCGATCGGTTGGCAACGATGGATGTCGGCTTGGTCGAGCCACGCAGGAGTGGCGGGGACTAGGACGACGCGGTGTGAGAGCGCAAGGCTCACAAACGACCTCACAGGCTGGTCCGACGGATCGCCCAGCGTGCGGAAGCGACGCGGTTGGTTCATCATCGAGCGCGAAGAGCGACAGCCGCCACCAAGCTGACGTCGGCGTGCTGCCAAATACCAGACCTTTGAATCTCATCACCCGAAGCACCGGTCTGGGAGGTGGAGCCCACGCCGGTTGCAAATCGTAAACATATCCTATATTCCGGATATATGGATAATTTGCAAGTCATCGCGGCGATGGCCGCCCTGGCGCAACCCACGCGCCTGGACACCTTCAAGCTGCTGGTCAAGCGGGAGCCGGATGGCATCCCAGCCGGTGAGATCGCGCGCCTGATCGACGTGCCGCAGAACACGATGTCAGCGCATCTGGCCATTCTGGCCCGCGCCGGTTTGATCATCGGAGAGCGTCAGAGCCGGTCGATCATCTATCGCGCCGACCTTGAGGGCTTCCGGTCAGTGATCGCCTTCCTGCTGAAGGACTGCTGCGGCGGCCGTGCCGATCTGTGCCAGCCGCTCATCGACGAACTCGTCCCCTGCTGCCCGTGAAAGCCCTCGCCATGGATGTCGTCATCTATCACAACCCCGACTGCGGTACGTCTCGGAACACGCTCGCGTTGATCCGCAACGCCGGGGTCGAGCCGCATGTCGTCGAGTACCTGAAGACGCCGCCGTCCCGGGCGATGATCGTCGATCTGGTCAGGCGCATGGGCATTCCGCTGCGGGACGTCCTGCGCGAGAAGGGCACGCCGTTCGCGGAGCTTGGCCTCTCCGATCCGTTCCTGTCGGATGATGCCCTGCTCGATGCGATCGAGACGCACCCCATCCTGTTGAACCGGCCGATCGTGGTGACGCCCAAGGGGGTGCGGCTGTGCCGCCCGTCCGAGGCTGTCATCGACCTGCTGCCCCCGCAGCGCGGCGCCTTCATCAAGGAAGACGGCGAGCGCGTCGTCGACGAGGCCGGCCGCCTGGTCGCGAGCGTCTAGGGGAACATCATGTCTACCTTCGAACGCTACCTCACGCTGTGGGTGGCGCTGTGCATCGTCGCCGGCGTCGCCCTCGGGCACCTGTTCCCCGGCGTTTTCCGATCCATCGGCGACCTGGAGATCGCCAAGGTGAACCTCCCGATGGCCGCGCTGATCTGGCTCATGGTCATTCCCATGCTGCTGAAGATCGACTTTGCCGCGCTGCGCCATGTCGGCCGGCACTGGCGCGGCATCGGCGTGACACTGTTCGTCAACTGGGCGGTGAAGCCATTCTCGATGGCTCTGCTGGGCTGGCTGTTCGTCGGATGGCTCTTTCGTCCCTACCTGCCGGCGACCCAGATCGATTCCTACATTGCCGGGCTGATCATCCTGGCGGCGGCGCCATGCACCGCGATGGTTTTCGTCTGGTCGAACCTGATCAAGGGCGAACCACACTTCACCCTCAGCCAGGTCGCCCTGAACGACGCGATCATGGTCGTCGCCTTCGCGCCGATCGTCGGCCTGCTGCTGGGCCTTTCGGCGATCACGGTACCTTGGGGCACGCTGACGCTGTCGGTGGCGCTCTACATCGTCGTGCCGGTCATCGTCTCGCAGGTGATCCGAAGAAGCATGCTCGCCTCTGGCGGCGAGGCGGCCCTCCAGCGCCTTCTGGCCTTCCTCTCGCCGGTCTCGCTGGTCGCCTTGCTCGCGACCCTTGTCATGCTCTTCGGCTTCCAAGGCGAACAGATCCTGGCGCAGCCCTCGATCATCGCGATTCTCGCCATCCCGATCCTGATCCAGGTCTACTTCAACGCCGGGCTCGCCTATTGGATGAACCGAGCGGCCGGCGAGCAGCATTGCGTCGCAGGACCGTCAGCGCTGATCGGTGCCTCGAACTTCTTCGAGCTCGCCGTTGCCGCCGCCATCAGCCTGTTCGGCTTCAACTCCGGGGCTGCGCTCGCCACGGTCGTCGGCGTCCTGATCGAGGTGCCGGTCATGCTCTCGGTCGTCTGGATCGTAAACTGGTCCAAGGGCTGGTACGAACGCGGCGACCGCGTCCGCGCGGATATCTGACCGGAGACTGGTCGCCGGCGCGCTCGGCGCAGACAACGGCGCCTAGTCGATCGCGCGCGGGGCCCTGCCGCTTGCCCTCTTCAGACGCGACGACTACGCCGCCGTCATGGGCCGGCTCGCGCGTCCCGCGCAGCTCGCCTCGGCCGCCGCTGCCTTCGCCGCAGGCGTCATGTTCGAGCACGGCGGTGTGGCCTTGAGCCAATCCATCCTGGCGATCCTCGCCATGGTCGCCGTCGCCGTCGTCCTGGCCTTGGCCGCCATCTCCTTCCGGAAAGGACCGGAGCCCGCATGACCGATCTTCCACATGCGACTCATAAACAGACCGATCTGGCGCTCTTGTAATATGGCTATAATCGCCAGATTTTGAATAAAATGAAACGACAACTCTCCTTGCCTTGTAAGAACATCTTACGCGCACCATTTTAGGAGCGCCTCGACGTACATCGGGACTATACTTCGGAGCATTTGCTCGAATCGCCCCGATATGGGCCAAGGGAAGCCCAGTCATGACCAATATTTCGGAACACCGGTTCGTTGATCGCGTTGGCGCCGCGGATCGTCATCCGGTTTGTTTCGCGCATGGCGGCCTCATCGCCGCTTTCGCATCCGCCTTCGCACCCGTCCTGAAATGACGCCTTTCGTGGAACCGCATCTGGAAAAAGCCCGGCTTGCAGCCGCTGGCTATGCGCCGGCGCCGGAGGCTTCGGCGCTGACCTATGGAGTGATCGGCATGGTGCTCTTCGGTGTCGGCATGTGGGGGGCAGGTCAATTTTACGATCTGCCTTTGATACCTCACTTGTCGTTGGTCGTTGCTGGCTCTCTGATCATGTTTCCGGTTGGGATCTGGTTGCGAAAGAAACGCAAGCGGCGCCATGTCGATGCGTATCAGGCTGAACTGGCGGTTCTTGGCGAAGGGCGCAGGTCATGAGCCTCGACTTTCCCAACTCGATCCGGCGTTACGAACCTGGCCGCGGATGCGTGAGCTTCTGGGGCTCTGAAGCATCGCTGGAAATCATGTTTCAAGTCGAACTCGACGTTCTGCGGACGTTAAGCCCCGCTGTCATCGACGGGAGCGAGGCGTCGTTCCTCGTCGCATTCGACCTTAATCGCTCGGCCATATTGGGGGCCGCTCGCTCCGCCTACCTGAAGAAGCGCGGGGGCTATCATCGGCTCTCGGCCGACGCATTCCGCCAGCAAGGGCCGTAGGTTGCCGGCCGCGCGTAACGGACCGGCAAGGACGGCGGTTGGGCTTTGGCCTGCCTCATGCGAGACTTCGCGTTTGTCCGGCCATCGTCAATCGCAGGAGCACACGACATCATGAGCGAACGGCGAGAGCTATATCGCAGCCCAGCCGGTGACTGCTGGTTTCTGGGGCGGGAGCCGACGAGCGGCGCAGCCTTCGTGATCCATCAACCGAACGGTGCGGGAGGCGGCCAGCTGTCCCCTATCGAGTTGGGAGCCTTCCTCGTCTCGGGAAAGTCGGACCGTCCCGAGCAGCAGGCTTTGCTGCGCCTCATCGGGACGCTTGTCGACGTGCCTCCCTACGCAAATCGGGACTAACGCCGTGATAGCGGCTCCGGCCGCTCACGATCGTCGCCTGTTGAACGAACGCGTCTCGCCTGTGCCGCTTAAAGCATTGGCGACGAGAACAGCGCGGGCATTGTCGTCGACGCAATAGCCATGCGAGCGATCCCGCACGGAATGAGCGGCGCGCTGGAACAGCCGCGGTCTGCGCCGCAAGCGAACCTCCCTCCTGAAACCGGATGTTTCACGCAAGCATAGTGCCAGCACCGCCACTGCGGGCCACAATTGGCCATGGTCACCAAGTGCGAAGGGCAAAAGGCGCAATTCTTTACAATGCGAGGCAACAAGAGCTCGCGTCGGCAGTTGGCTGAGGGTCACTCTCGAAAGTACCTGATGTCGAAACTGGTCGTCCTGATCGTCGAAGACGAGCCGCTGCTCCGGATGGATGCCGTCGACTTCATCGAGGAGGCTGGTTTCGAGGCGATCGAGGCTGCCCATGCCGAGGAAGCAATCGCGATCCTAAAAACCCGCCACGACATCGCCGTCGTTTTCACCGATATCGAGATGCCAGGGTCCATGGATGGGATGAAACTGGCGCATGTCGTGCGACTGGGGTGGCCGCCCATCCTCATCGTCGTCGCAAGCGGACGCGTCACGCCGCGCCAAGGGCAACTGCCCGAGAACGTTCAGTATATCAGAAAGCCATACCGGGCTGCGGACGTCATTTCAGCCTTCCGGCCGACGGCCTGATCAGTCGGCAATGAGTGCGTCGATTGGGCCGCGAAGGGAGAACACCACTCCGGTCGGCTGGTAGTCCATGGCGGCTGCACCGCTGAAATATCCCGCCAAGGCCCGCTCGATCATGCGCGATCCGAAGCCGCGACGCGTTGGCGGCTCGACCAATGGGCCGCCGCTTTCGCGCCACTCGAATGCGAACTGACCGTCTTCAATCGACCAGGTTATGTCGATCCGTCCGTTATCCCGACTGAGAGCACCGTATTTTGCGGCATTGGTCGCAAGCTCATGCAACGCAAGCGCCATCGCCAGGGCAGTCTTCGACGAGAGTTCGACCGGCGGACCGTCGATCCGGAACCGCGACAGGTCGCTTTGCCCTTTCAACGATTCCCTGACCAGATACGCCAGGCTCGCCCTGGCCCAGGCGGTCTGAGTCAGGATGTCCTGCGCGGAGGCCATCGTACTCAACCTGGCAGTGAAGGCATCCTTGACCGCGTCCATCTCGGGGCCGCCGCGGATTGTCTGATTGGCGATCGCCTGAATCATCGCGACGGTGTTCTTCATCCGGTGCTTGAGCTCAAGCGCAAGCAGGCGCTGCCGCTGCTCGGCCTCCTTGATGGCTGTGATGTCTCTCGACACGGACAGGATCGCCTCGGGCTTGCCGTCTGGCCCCAGGATGGGGCCGACCTGAACATCCCAGAACCGCGGATTGCCGGCCGCCGTATCGGCTGCACCCTGAAAGCGATAGCTGCGACCAGCACGCGCTTCCTCGATCGCGAACCTAGCTTCGGCGTGGCCTTGGTCAGCCCAGAAATCCGGCCAGGGGCAGCCCTTGACGGCGTTGAAGTCGCTGACTTCCATGATGCGCTGGCCGCCTTCGCTCATGAAAGACAGGTTGCCGTCGAGGTCTAGGACCTTGATGCAATCGTCCGACGCCGCCAGCAGGCTGCGCATGAAACGGGAGTCCCGAAGTTCCGGCGTCGGCAAAATATCCCCAATCCCGTTCCCGTTCAGGGTGCGTTCCCTTATGCCACGTGCTGCCACGCGGCCAAATCCCCGTCTGTGTCTTTTGACGTTTTGGTTGGGTTCAAGGCGCGGCCCTCTTGATGTCTCTCAAATTACATCCATATACCATCCAGTTGGATGGTATATGGATTGACAATGAAAGCTCCCGAAAGTGAAAAACTGACGCTGAACCTCGGCTTCGTGGATCTCGGCCGCATCGACCTGCTGGTCCGGGACGGATTCTATTCCAATCGCTCGGACTTCATCCGCACGGCGATCCGCAACCAGCTTTCGACCCATTCCGACGTTGCGGCGAAGGCAACCACGCGTCTGGCGCTCGAACTGGGCCTGCGAACCTTCACGCGCCGGGATCTTGAAGCCGTGGTCGCCGCTGGGGAGCAGCTCGAAATCAGGGTCCTGGGCTTGGCTGTGATCGACAGTGACGTTTCCCCGGAACTGGCGCGGCAAGCCGTCGCTTCTCTCACCATCCTCGGGGCTCTGCACGCATCCCCCGAGATCAAGGCCGCCCTCGCCGATCGATTGACATGACCCAAAGGATATTCGCCATGAATGCGCCTTTTCACGCCGCCATCGGCGAAGCCATGAACCGCCTGCGAACATCCGACGTAATGGGCGCAACGGCTGCAATACAGCAAGCTCTGGCCGGACGCGGGCCCACACAATCAGCCGACCCGGATAGCGGCGCACAAAGCGGTGACGGTCCCGAAGCACCGCCGGCGCGCGGTCTCCGGGCGATCCTGCAAAAGCTGCGACAGGACCGGGCGAGCTTCGTCCACGCGCCGAGCCATGGCGACACGGTTACGGACGATGCGCGGGACAGTGACGACTTCCGGGCACGCCGATTCCAATCGGCTGTCGGCTCGGTGGCCTATAAGCTCTACGTGCCGTCAGAGCACGCCGATCGTGAGCTCACGCTGGTGATGATGCTTCATGGCTGCACACAAAACCCGGATGATTTCGCGCGCGGGACCCGGATGAATGCCCTGGCCGACGAGTTCGGCCTGATCGTCGCCTATCCGCTGCAGCCGAAATCGGCCAACGCGCAGGGGTGCTGGAACTGGTTCGATCCTCGCCACCAGCGGCGTGGCGCCGGCGAACCGGCCATTCTGGCCGGACTTGCCCAGGAGCTGGCTTCGGAATTCAAGATCGACCGCAAGCAGGTTTTCGTGGCCGGCCTGTCGGCGGGCGCAGCCATGGCCGACGTCCTGGCGTCGACCTATCCCGATGTCTTTTCCGCAGCCGGCATTCATTCCGGCCTGCCTCATGGCGCGGCTTGCGACGTCGTGTCCGCATTCGCTGCCATGAAGGGAAATGCGAAAGCGACGGCACAAGGCCGTTCGCCGATCAGGAAGATCATTTTCCACGGAACCGCCGATGCCACGGTCCATCCATCGAACGGCAAGGCTGTTTTCGATCTGGCGGGTTCCGCGCAGGGGAAGCCCGCAGAGTTTCAGACCGATGCGGTGATCAATGGCAAACGCGTAACCCGGTCGCTGATCGGGCATGGCGATGCTCCTGCACGCGCCGAGCACTGGCTGATCCACGGCGGCGGTCATGCCTGGTCAGGAGGTGACCGCGGCGGAAGCTATACCGATGCGACGGGGCCCGATGCTTCGCGCGAGATGGTCCG
>SEEM01000163.1 GCA_004144595.1 Hyphomicrobiales bacterium | reverse complement strand
ATGATTCGCTTGCCGCGATGATGGTGCAGGACAAGGCCGAAGCGGCGATGCAGGTCAATTTCTGGGCCTTCACCCGCCTCGCCAAGAGCCTGATGCGCACCATGATCCGTGCCCGCGCTGGCCGCATCGTCGCGATCGGCTCGGTCGCGGCCTTGCGCGGCAACCCCGGCAACGCGGCCTATGCGGCGTCCAAGGGGGCGCTGATCTCCTATGCCAAGACGCTCGCGGTCGAGACCGGCAAGCGTGGCGTCACCGTGAACGTGATCGCGCCGGGCTTCGTCGACACCGACATGATGGCGCCCTACGCCGCCTATCGCGACAAGATGCAGGCGCAGATCCCGGCCGGACGCTTCGCCAGGCCGGAGGAGGTCGCCGGCCTCGCCGCGTTCCTGATGAGCGAGCCGGCAGCCTATATCAGCGGCACCGTGCTGCCGATCGACGGGGGTGTGACCGCCCAGCTCGGCGTCCACCGCTGAAGCGACCGGCTACTCCGTCATTGCGAGCGCAGCGAAGCAATCCAGGGGTTGCACTGAACGGTCTGGATTGCTTCGCTACGCTCGCAATGACGGGGAGGGTTCGACAATGGATATCACGATCGAGGTCGAAGCCGGCCTGGCTGCCAGCTTGTCGAATCCGGCGGCGGATATGGGACGATCCCCCGGCTGGGTCATCGCCCGCGCGATCGAAGATTATGTCGCGTTGAATGTCTCGCAGGTCGCCCAGATCAAAGAAGGCATTGCCCAAGCCGACCGCGGCGAATTCGCGACGGATGCGGAAATCGAGGCGATTTTGAAGAACCTGGAAGATCTTGTGCGGCGGAGTTGACGCTGGCGGCGAATCCATGGTGATGCCCGTCGAAATCCTTGCCGCGTTCCCGTGTCCGCTCAGCCCGGACAAGCTCTGAAAGACGTCGAAACCCATGCGTTCCCTCCAGCTTCATGGCGACCGTGACCTCCGTCTCGAGGAGATCGAGCCGCCGCCGCCGCCTGCTCCGGGTGAGGTGCAGATCCGCATCAGGGCGGTCGGGCTGAATTACCTCGACCTCTGGGGCTTCCGCGGGATGGCCTTCGCCAAGCGCAAGATGCCGCAGGCAGCGGGCGTCGAAGCCGCCGGCGAGATCGTCTGCGTCGGCGAGGGCGTCACTGGCTTTGCGCCTGGCGACACCGTCACCGCCTATGGCGCGGACACTTGCGGCCAGTGCAAGGCCTGCCGCGAGGGTCGCGACAATCTCTGCGAGAACGTCGCCGGCATCATGGGCTTCCATATCGACGGCTTCGCCCGCGAACTGCTCAACCGCCCGGCCCGCCTCACCATCAAGGCCCCGAAAGGCGTTTCCTTCGAGGATGCCGCCTGCGCCCCGATCGGCTTCGGGACGGTCCAGCACATGCTGTTCGACAACGCGAAGCTGGAGCCGGGCGAATCCGTCCTCGTCCACGCCGGCGGCTCCGGCATCGGCACGGCCGCGATCCTGATGGCCAAGGCAATCGGCTGCACGGTCTATACGACGGTCGGCGACGACGAGAAGGGCGCCAGGGCCAAGGCGCTCGGCGCCGACCACGTCATCAACTACCGCGAGGATCGGTTCGAGGGCGTCGTCCGCAAGCTCACCGGCCGCAAGGGCGTCGATGTCGTGTTCGAGCATGTCGGCGCCGACACCTGGAACGGCTCGCTGCTCTGCCTGAAGCGCGGCGGCCGACTCGTCACCTGCGGCGCGACCTCGGGCCCCTCGGCCACGATCAACCTGATGCAGCTCTTTCAGCAGCAATACCGCATCACCGGCTCCTTCGGCTGCCGGATGGAGAATATCGCGCAGTCTCTGGAGAAGATGGCCGGCGGCATGAAGCCGGTGATCGACGCGGTCTTCCCGCTCGCCGAATTCGAGAAGGGGCTCGCCCGCATCGAGGGCCGCAAGGTCTTCGGCAAGGTCGTGATCGCCTTCTGAGCGGGAGCTGTTTCCCGCCAAGGACTTGACGCAAGCGGCTTCCTGCCCCAGATCGCCTTTTTTAAAGGCCCGGTCTTGCTCTCGGCACGGGCGATTGAGGCAGGACCGATCTTGAGACGATTGAAGGCTGTCGCCACGCGCGCCGGCGCCGCGGTGATGATCGGCGTGATCCGCGCCCTGTTCGGCTTCATGCGCCTGCTGGGGCCGGAGCGCGCCAGCAATCTCGGCGGCTGGCTCTTGCGCACCGCAAGCCCGCTGATTCCGGTCAACCGCGTCGCACTCGCCAATATCCGCGCTGCCTTCCCCGAGAAGGACGAAGCCGAGGTCAAGCGCATCGCGCGCGGTGCCTGGGATAATCTCGGCCGCGTCGCCGGCGAATATGCTCATCTCAAGACGCTCTTCGATTACGATTACCTCAACCCCGACAAGCCTTCGCGCGTCGAGGTGGAGGGCATCGAGCATTTCATCGCGCTCAAGGACGACGAGAAACCCGGCCTGATCTTCTCGACCCATCTCGCCAACTGGGAGCTGCCGGCGATCTGCGCACAGGCCTATGACCTCGAGACCACCGCGGTCTTCCGGGCGCCCAACGACCCGGCGATCGCCGCCGTCGTCCACGAGATCCGTTCCGGCACGATGGGCGGGCTCGCCGCCGCCAAGCAGGGTGCCGCCTTCGCGATGCAGGGCGTGCTGGAGAAGGGCGGCCATCTTGGCATGCTGATCGACCAGCATTTCACCCGTGGCGTCGTCGTGCCCTTCTTCGGCCGCCCGGCCCTGACCAATCCGATCATGGGCAAGTTCGCCAGGCGTTTCGAATGTCCGGTCCATGGCGTGCGCGTCGTCCGCCTGCCGAACCACCGCTTCCGGCTCGAGCTGACGCCGCCGCTCGACCTGCCGCGCGACGCCAATGACGAGATCGACGTGCAGGGCGCGATGGCGATGATGACGGCCGTCGTCGAGGGCTGGGTGCGCGAATATCCCGAGCAATGGCTCTGGATGCATCGCCGCTGGCGGCCCAACATGATCTCGGCTGCCGCGCGGGAGGCCTTCGATCACACCCGCGCGACCGTGCCGGTTTTCAAGGCAACGTGATTTCCCTCGTGACGGGTTTGCGGGCTTTGGTAACCTCCGGAAAAGAAGTCGTCCGCAGAGTCCAGATCATGTTCCCTCGCCCGCGCCTCCTCGCCGCGACCGTTGCAGTCCTTGCCCTCGGCATGGCTGTTGCGCAGGCGCAGACTCCCACGAAGCCGCTGAAGGCGGTGATCGAGCTCTTCACCAGCCAGGGCTGCTCTTCCTGCCCGCCGGCCGATGCGCTCGTCGTCGAACTGGCCAGGGACCCGGAGCTGATGGCGCTCACCCTGCCGGTGACGTATTGGGATTATCTCGGGTGGAAGGACACGCTCGGCAAGGATTCCTTCGCCAAGCGCCAGAAATTCTACGCCAAGGCCCGCGGCGACGGGCAGGTCTACACGCCGCAGGTGGTGATCAATGGCGCCGCCCATGCCATCGGCTCCGAACGGGCGGAGATCGAGAAAACGGTCAATCAGTTCGCGGCGACCGGATTCGCCGCCCGCGTCGCGCTGAAGGAAGAAAACGGCGCTCTGCAGATCAAGGTCGCTCCGACCGGAAGCGAGAGCGAGACCTCTGCAGGCATCTGGATCCTGCCGACCACGCATCAGGCGGCCGTGCCGATCACGCGCGGCGAGAACCAGGGCCGCACGCTGTCCTACGCCAATGTCGTGCGCGGCATGGTGCGTGTCGGCGACTGGACCGGCAAGGAAACGACCGTCTCCGCTCCGCTCTCCGCCACCCAGGCGCCGGAAGCCGACGGCTATGTCGTCATCGTCCAGGCCGAACTACCCAGCAAATACGGGCATATCATGCCCGGCGCCATCCTCGGTGCTGCCAAGGGACCGGCCAAGCGCTGAACCGTCCCGCGTCACCGCCGGCTTAGAGCAGGATCACCTTGTTCGAGAGCTCGTCGATATCGCCGGGCACGGGCGGTACATGCTGCCCCAGCACCGTCCCGACAGAGCCGACGGCGGCGATCAATCCTTCGGTCAGGCGATCCTCGCGCGCGGCGGCGAGCAACGGCTCGATGATCACGAGCCAGGTATCCTTCTCGACCAGCCCGTCGATGCCCGTATCGGCGAGGATTTCGGCATAGCGCTCCTGCAGCGCGATATAGAGCAGGACGCCGGTGCGCCCCTTCGTGCGGGTCAGGCCACGGGCTGTGAACTCCCGCAGCGCCACATCATGCGCGCGTCGGCGCTTGACGAAGCCGGGCACGAAGCGTCCGCCGCGGCCATACCAGAGCAGGCTCGCCAGCAGCCCGGCGGCGCAAATCAACTGGATCAGGAAAATCCGGGGCGCACTCATCATCGTCAGCCACAGCAGCGGCCAGGGCACGAACAGCGCGAGCGTCAGCGCCAGCATCATCGGGATCGTGCGATAGCTCGATGCCGCACGGTCGATCACCACGACGATTTCGCCTGCGGTCAGGCTCTCGGCGCGGCGCACGGCCTCCGCGATCGCATCCCTGTCGGCTGAATCCATCACCAGTCTCCCGA
>SEEM01000057.1 GCA_004144595.1 Hyphomicrobiales bacterium | reverse complement strand
CTCCAGTGCCTTCAGCATCACCCAGGCGTTGAAGGGCGAAAGGATCGGGCCGGTCTGGCGCAGGTAGTTCTGGATATCGGCCTCGATCAACGCCTTCGAGCCGAGGATCAGCCCGCCGAGGCAGCGGCCCTGGCCATCGATATGCTTGGTCGCGGAATAGACGACGATATCGGCGCCGAGTTCGAGCGGGCGCTGGTAGAGCGGCGTGGCGAAGACATTGTCGACGACGAGCCTGGCGCCGGCTTCCTTCGCGATCGTCGCGATGGCGGCGATGTCGAGCACTTCCAGCGTCGGATTCGAGGGCGATTCCAGGAAGAACAGCTTGGTATTGGGGCGAACAGCCTTGCGCCAGGCCTCGAGATCGGTGCCTTCGACCAGCGTCGTCTCGACGCCGTAGCGCGGCAGATGGTCCTCGATGATGTAGCGACAGGAGCCGAACAGCGCGCTCGCCGCCACGACATGGTCGCCCGCGCGCACCGGCGCCATCATCGCCGCGGTGACCGCTGCCATGCCGGTCGCGGTGGCGCGGCAGGCCTCGGCGCCCTCGAACGAGGCCATGCGGGCCTCCAGCATCGCCGTGGTCGGATTGCCGAGCCGGCCGTACTGGAAGCCGGGATCGGTGTTCAGGAAGCGGCCCTCGGCCTGCGCGGCATTGTCGTAGACATGGCCCTGCGTCAGGTAGAGAGCTTCCGAGGTCTCGCCGAACTGCGAGCGCTGGATGCCGTCATGGACGAGGCGAGTCTCGGGATGCAGCTTGGCTGCGGCTGTGTCCGGTGCCGGCATGGAACTCTCGATCCGTTCTTTATAACGGACAGGAGCAGTATCAGCTCCCAACGAGTTCGTAAAGAAGAACGGAATTTCCTTTTTTAGGGAACCCGGACGGGAGAAAATATCTCCAGCTCAGCCCCGCTGTTCGCCGGAACGTCCGAGCGGTTGCAGAAAGCCGGTGAGATCGGCCGTCACGTGGTGGACATGGCCGGCCTCGATCGCGGCCTGCTCCCAGGCCTCGCGGAAGGGGTCGGGCGTCTGCGGGATGATCAGCACGGTCTTCATGCCGAGATCGCTCGGCACGATCAGGTTCTTCTCGATATCCTCGAACATCGCGGCGCGGCCGGGATCGACCGAGTGCTTGGCGAGGAAGTTTTCATAGGTCGCACGCTCGGGCTTCGGCAGGAAGCCGGCATGGACGATGTCGAAGATGTCCTCGAACTGGTCGAGGATGCCGAGCTTGCCGGCGACGTTCTTCGCGTGGCCGACCGAGCCGTTGGTCAGGATCAGCTTGCGACCTGGCAGTGCGGCGAGCGCCGCCCCCAGCTTGGGATTGGGCTCGAGCAGCGTCAGGTCGATGTCATGGGCGAAATCGAGGAACCGATCGGGATCGATCTGGTGTTCCTCCATCAGCCCTTTCAGCGTCGTGCCGTAGCGGTGATAGTAGTACTGCCGCAGCGCATGCGAGGACAGGCCGTCGAGCCCGAACAGTTCCTGCAGGAACAGTGTGATGCGCTCGTTGACCTGCGGCCAGACGCGGCTCTCATGCGAGTACAGCGTGTTGTCGAGATCGAAGATCCAGTGGTCGACATGCGCGAAGCCTTCCGCCGTCAGGGGCGGGGTCGCGGCAGGTGTGTCTGCGAGTATTGTCATGGGACTCCGAGATGTGGCGAGCCGGAGTCTGCGCCGCAAGTGTTTGGCGGGTCTCAATCAGGGCGCTGCTTCACGCAGTCATGGTCGGGCTTGACCCGACCATCTCGGAAACCAGCGCCTACTGGTCATGAGATTCCCGGGTCGGAGCTCCGCTTCCGCCCGAGAATGACGAGCCTCTCAACGCCGGATGATCGTGCCGGCGCCGGTATCGGTGAAGAGCTCGATCAGCGCCGCATGCGGCACCTTGCCGTCGAGGATGACGACCGCTTCCACGCCCTTTTCCAGCGCGTAGATGCAGGTCTCGATCTTCGGGATCATGCCGCCGGAGATGGTGCCGTCGGCGATCAGGTGGCGGCATTCCTCGACCGTGAGCTCCGGGATGAGCTGCTTGTCCTTGTTCAGCACGCCGGGAACGTCGGTGAGCAGCAGCAGGCGCTTGGCGTTGAGCGCGCCGGCGATGGCGCCCGCGAAGGTGTCGGCGTTGACATTGTAGGTCTGGCCATCGGCGGCGGCGCAGACCGGCGCCAGCACCGGGATCAGCTCGGCTTTCAGCACCGCGTCGAGCACGGCGGTATTGACCTTCTCGGGCTCGCCGACGAAGCCGAGGTCGAGGATTTCCTCGATCTTGGAATCGGGGTCGACGACGGTGCGCGTCACCTTGCGCGCGGTGACCATGTTGCCGTCCTTGCCGCAAAGCCCGATGGCGCGCCCGCCCTCGCGGCTGATGTAGCCGACGATCTCCTTGTTGACCGAGCCGGCCAGCACCATTTCGACGACCTCGACGGTCGCTTCGTCGGTAACGCGCAGGCCCTGCTTGAACTCCGAGCGGATGCCGAGCTTCTTCAGCATCGCCGCGATCTGGGGTCCGCCGCCATGACAGACGACCGGCTTCAGGCCGGACTGCTCGAGCAGCACGATGTCCTCGGCGAAATCCTCGGCGGTGGCCGCGTCGCCCATGGCGTTGCCGCCATACTTGATGACGATGATCTCCTGGTCGTAGCGCTGCATATGCGGCAGCGCCTGCACGAGCAGTTCGGCGGATTGCGACGGCGTCAGATGGGGATGGTCGGTCATTCGGGCAGGCTCCGCGCGGCCGCTATAGCATCGGACCGAAAAGTGGCATCCACTTTTCGGACAAATCCGATGCGACAACGACGATCCAGGACAGATGCGGGGCGCTTCTAGCCGAACTTCGCCGCGTGCGGAAGGACGCTGACGCCGCTCAGCTGCGCTTCGCCGTCACGGCGGCGACCGCCAGCCCGAGCCAGCCGCCGAGCATGAACCAGCCTCCGATCGGGGCCGCGCGCGGGAACAGCGCCTCATTGGCGAAGCCGCGCCGGGCGAGATCGGCCGCGAACAGGGCCGCACCGACGATGATCGCCGAGAGCGCGATGCGCGCCAGCAGGTCATGGAGATGCCCGCCCCTGCGTGCCGCCGTGGCGCCGATGACCAGCGATGCATGGAACAGCAGCATCTGGCCGGCCGACTGAACATTGGCCGTGCCGGTGATATGCGCGGCGGCCGCCAGCAGCGCGACGCCGGCGAAGCCCATGAGCGCGGCGAAGGCCAGATGAAGCCGGGTCGCTGTCATCGCGCTCAGCGGCGCTCGGCCAGCACGCGGCCGATCGCGGCACGGAATTCCGGCATGCCGGCGCCCGTCTCGCTGGAGGTCAGCAGCACCTCGGGGAAAGCCGCCGGGCGGCGCTTGATCTCGTCGAACGTGGCCTCTGTCATGAATTTCTGGTCGGCCGGCTTCAGCGCGTCTGCCTTGGTCAGCACGACCTGGTAGGAGACAGCGGCCTTGTCGAGCGTCTCCAGCACGGCACCGTCGACATCCTTGATGCCATGGCGGGCATCGATCAGCACATAGACGCGCATCAGGTTGGCGCGGCCTCGCAGGTAATCGTGGATCAGCCGCGTCCAGGCCGCCACCTTCTCCTTCCCGACGGCGGCATAGCCGTAGCCGGGCATGTCGACGACTGTCGGCGCCAGGAGCGAATAAACCGGCACCGGCTTTTCGCGCGAACGCTTGCTGCCTTGAGACCCCGCCCCGACGGGCTCCTCGTGCTCGACCTGCCGGAAGAAGTTGAGTTGCTGCGTCCGGCCGGGCGTATGCGAGGTCCGCGCCAGCGCGTTGCGCCGGGTCAGCGCGTTGATCAGGCTGGACTTGCCGACATTGGAGCGCCCGGCGAAGGCGATCTCCTGGCCGACCATCGGCGGCAGGTCGTCGATCTTGGTCGAGGCCCAGACGAAATCCCACGGCCCTTCGAAGAGCTTGCGGGCGGCCTCGATCTCCTCGTCGTCGTAGGGTTTTGTTGTGGATGTGGTCATGCAACCCTGCCTACACGGCTGCGCGCAGCGCGTCGATGTTTGCGCCCTGGATCGCGTCCATATGGCGCGCGATCCTGTCGGCATCCCAGTCCCACCAGCGGATCGCCAGCAACTCGGTCACGATCTCCGGCGGAAAGCGCATCTTCACGACCCGGCCGGGATTGCCGGCGACGACCGCATAGGCGGGCACGTCCTTCGTCACCTGCGCCCGCGTGCCGATGATCGCGCCGTCGCCGATCGTCACGCCCGGCATGATCACCGCCTCGCGCCCGATCCAGACATCGTTGCCGATCACCATGTCGCCGCGGTTGTTCGGGCCGGGGCGCTTCAGGCTCTCGGGGTCGCCGAGACCGAACATCTGGAAGGGGAAGGTCGAGAACCCACCGATCGGATGGTTGGCGCCGTTCATGACGAACTGTGCCGCCTGAGCGATCGCGACGAATTTCCCGATGATCAGCCGATCGCCGATGAAATCGAAATGATAGCGCACGCAGCGCGCGACGAAATGCTCCGGCCCGCGCGAGTCGTCGTAATAGCTGTAATCGCCGACCGCGATCAGCGGATGGTCGACCACCGCCTTCAGGAAGGCCGTGCCCTTCCAGCCGGGGATCGGATGGCGCGTGCTCGGATCGGGCAAGGGCATCGGGTCCGCCTTCAAAAGCGAAGGGCGGGAAACCCCGCCCTTCGATCTCTCACTTCTTGTTGCCGTTGGCGGGCTTGGGCGGCGCCGGCACGGTGGCTGCCGCCGGTTTCTTCCCGAACAGCCCCTTGAGGTTGTCGAAGAGCTCGATCTTCACCCCGTTCTTCTTCATGATGTAGCCCTGCTGGAGCACCGAGAGCAGGTTGTTCCAGCTCCAGTAGATCACCAGGCCGGCCGGGAACGAGCCGAGCAGGAAGGTGAAGAACACCGGCATCCAGGTGAACATCATCTTCTGCACCGGGTCCGGCGGCTCCGGGTTCATCTTCATCTGGATGAACATCGTGATGCCCATGATGATCGGCCACAGGCCGAGATGCAGCATGGCGGGGGGCGTGAAAGGCAGCGCGCCGAACAGGTTGAACAGGTTCGTCGGATCCGGCGCCGCGAGATCGTGGATCCAGCCGAAGAACGGCGCGTGCCGCATTTCGATGGTGATGAAGAGGATCTTGTAGAGCGCGAAGAACACAGGGATCTGCAGCAGCACCGGCCAGCAGCCGGCGACCGGATTGATCTTCTGCGTCTTGTACAGCTCCATCAGAGCCTGCTGCTGCTTCATCTTGTCGTCGGCGTAGCGCTCGCGGATCGCCGTCATTTCCGGCTGCATCGCCTTCATCTTCGCCATTGAGGCGTAGGACTTGTTGGCGAGCGGGAAGAACAGCGTCTTGAGCAGGACGGTGACGATCAGGATCGCGACACCGAAATTGCCGATGTGCTTGTAGATCCAGTCCAGGACGAAGAAGAGCGGCTTGGTGATGAAATAGAACCAGCCCCAGTCGATCAGCAGCTCGAAGCGCTTGATGCCGAGGTTCTTCTCATAGCCGTCGATCGCCGCGACTTCCTTGGCGCCGGCGAACATGCGGGCATTGGAAGAGGCAGTGGCGCCCGGCGCGACCGCGACGCTCTCGCCGAGGAAATCGGCCTGGTAGGTATGGCCCGTGCCGGTCTGGACCGAGGAGTAGCGGCCCTCGTACTTGCGCTGCTGGTCGGGGATGACCGCGGCTGCCCAGTACTTGTCGGTGATCCCGACGAAGCCGCCGACGGCGTCCTTCCAGGACTTGCCGGTCGTGCCCGGAGAGAGCAGCGGCTCCTTGTCGAGCTTGTCGTAGGTGTATTCCTGCAGGCCCTGCTCGCCGAGATTGCCGACCAGGCCCTCGTGCAGCACGTAGTAGCCCAGTGTCGGCGGCTTGCCCTGGCGGACGATCTGGCCATAGGGGAACAGGGTGATGGCTGCGCTGCCCTTGTTCTCGACCTCGTCGCGGATCGTGAACATGGCATTGTCGTCGACGCTGACGACGCGCTTGAAGGTCAGGCCCTGGCCGTTGTCCCAGCTCAGCGTCACCGGCCTGGCCGGGGTCAGCGTCTGGTTGTCGGCCGTCCAGACCGTGGTCGCGTTGGGCAGCGCGACGGTCGTGCCGGGCGCGGCGACCCAGCCGAAATCGGAATAATAGGCGTTCGGGCCGCCGATCGGCGAAAGCAGGACGATGTTCGCGCTCTTCGGGTCGACGGTCTCGCGATAGGCCTTGAGCGAGACGTCGTCGATGCGCGCGCCGGTCAGCGAAAGCGAGCCGGCGATCTTGGGCGTGTCGATCTTGACGCGGGCGCTTGCGGCAAGCGCCTGGTCGCGGGTGCCGATCTGCTGCGGGGCAGCGGTGCCGGGCGCGGCCGAGCCTGCCGGCTGGCCGGGCGTAGAGGGCGCCGGAGCGGTGCCGGAAGCGGCGGGCGCCTGCTGGCTCTGGGCCTGCTGGTTCTGCTGCGCGATCTGCTTCTGCTTTTCCATCTGCGGCACGCCGTAGAAGAACTGCCAGCCGAGCAGCACGACCACGGACATGACGATGGCGAGAAGCAGATTGCGGTTGTCTTCTTTCATCATGGTCGGAAACGGATCTCGCTTGGGCCGGCAGGGGCGGAGCGCGGCAGGTCAGGCTTGCGACGGAGCGCCGCGCTTGGGGTGCGGGCGGCGCTTATCGGCATGCGGCTTTTGAGGCTTTGCCCGGTCGATGGCAATCGAAAGATCGGCGACGAGCGTCTTAAATTGCGCGGTCAGCACATCGGAGCGGGCGACGATGACAATGTCGCAAGGGCGTTCGGCCTGATTGGCGAGCGCCTGTTTCGCTGCTTCACGCAGGCGCCGGCGTATGCGGTTGCGCTTCACGGCGTTGCCGGTCTTGCGCGAGGCGGTGAGGCCCAGCCTCAAGGCCACGGGTTCGCCGCCCTTGCGGGGCTCGCCGGGCGCGGCGTCGCGCACCTGCGCCATGAAGGCGGACGAACGAAAACGGCGGCCGTGTTCGGCCGCCGCCAGAAATTCTTTGCGTTGCGTCAGACGGGCGAGGCGCATGGCGATTGGCCTGTCTTCCGAAACCGGCGCGCTGTCGTCACGCGCCAGGGCTCGTCAGGCCGACAGGCGCTTGCGGCCGTGGGCGCGGCGAGCGGCGATGACCTTGCGGCCACCCTTGGTCGCCATGCGGGCGCGATAGCCGTGGCGACGCTTGCGAACCAGCTTGCTGGGTTGATAGGTTCTCTTCACGGTCCGTCTCCGGGGCCTTTATGAGCACGACGGCCGCGGCTTTCCCAGGGAAAGCATGGCCAACCGAGCCTGTCATGCGATAAGGGTCTGCGCCGCCTTTCGGCTGCGCAAGTCGCGGGCTTATGACGGATGGGCGACACCAAGTCAACGCCAAACTGGCGGCTTGGGTGCAGGCTGCGACGAAGCTTCGCGGCGCTTCGATGCCTGCTTGCGATTTGCCGAGACATCCCCGATATAGCGGGCGGGAGGTTGGCGAGGGACGTCTCACTCGCCAACCGGGTCAGGTCCGGAAGGAAGCAGCCCTAACGAGACCGAACGGGTCTTCGTCCAGCCTCCCACCTCATGCGCGTCTGTAAAGCGCCGGACCGAACGCGGAGCCGGCGCTGCGCCATTGACTCATCGCCTCCCGATTGGCGAAACCAGTTTTCATGATCGATCCGAACGACGCCGCCTCTGCTGACGAACCGGGATTCGCCGGGTTCGATCCGGCGCCTGCGCCGAAGCCGGCCGCCAGCGGGGCGCCCGCGCCCTATCGCGTGCTCGCGCGCAAGTACCGTCCGGCGCATTTCGGCGACCTGATCGGCCAGGAAGCGATGGTGCGCACGCTGACCAACGCCTTCGCGGCCGGCCGCATCCCGCAGGCCTGGATGCTGACCGGCGTGCGCGGTGTCGGCAAGACCACGACCGCCCGCATCCTGGCGCGCGCGCTGAATTTCCAGACGCCCGACGGGCGGGGCGCCCCGACCACCGATCTGCGCGATTTCGGCATCCATTGCCGCGAGATCATCGAGGGCCGCCATATCGACGTGATGGAGATCGACGCCGCCTCGAACAACAGCGTCGACAACATCCGCCAGATCAACGACGCGGTGCGCTATGCGCCGGTCTCCGCCCGCTACAAGGTCTATATCGTCGACGAGGTGCATATGCTCTCGACCGGCGCCTTCAACGCCTTCCTGAAGACCCTGGAGGAGCCGCCGCCGCATGCGAAGTTCATCTTCGCGACGACGGAAATCCGCAAGGTGCCGATCACGGTGCTGTCGCGCTGCCAGCGCTTCGACCTGCGCCGTGTCGAATCCGACGTGCTGGTCGACCATCTCGCCGGCATCTGCGGGGCCGAGAGCGTCGATGCCGAGCAGGAGGCGCTCGCGGCGATCGCCCGCGCATCAGAGGGCTCGGTGCGCGACTCGCTCTCGATCCTCGACCAGGCGATTGCGCATGCCGCCGGCAGGATCACGCTCGACGATATCCGTTCCATGCTCGGCCTCGCCGACCGTGCCCGCGTCATCGATCTCTTCGAAGCGGTGATGAAGGGCGACATCGCTGCCGCGCTCAGTGAATTGCGGGCGCAATACGATGCCGGCGCCGACCCGGTCGTGGTGCTGGGCGACCTCGCCGAATTCACCCATCTGGTGACGCGCCTCAAGCTCGTGCCCGAGGCGGTCAAGGACAACAGCCTCGCCCAGGCCGAGCGCGTGCGCGGCGGCGATTTCGCCCAGCGCCTCTCGGTCCGCATCCTCGCCCGCACCTGGCAGATGCTGCTCAAGGGCCTGGCCGAGGTGAAGCAGGCCGACCGGCCGGTGATGGCGGCCGAGATGGTTCTCGTGCGCCTCGCCCATGCCGCCGACCTGCCGACGCCGGACGAAGCCCTGAAGCTGCTGCGCGACGGCATGGGGGCCGTGCCCGCCGGCAACGGTGGCGGCAATGGCAGTGGAAACGGAAACGGAAACGGAATGGGCATGCCGCGCCCGCCTTCCGGCGGCGGCAATACCGCCCTCGCCGCTCGCCCGATCCTCGCCAGCGCCAACCCCGCGCCGGCTCCGGTCGCCCGTGCGGTGGCGGCGCCGATGGCGATCGTCGCCACGCTGGAGGATGTCGTCGCCCTCGCATCGCAGCATCGCGACGTCACCCTGAAGATCGCGCTTGAGCGCGATATCCGGCCCGTGCGCTTCGAGCCCGGCCGCATCGAGTTCTCGCTCGCCGAGGGCGCCTCGCGCACCCTGGCGCAGGATCTGTCGCGCCGCCTCAAGGAATGGACCGGCCAGACCTGGATGGTCGCCGTCGTCAACGGCGAGGGCGGCGCCACGATCCGCGAGCAGGCCGCGGCGGCGAAGGATCAGCGCGAGAACGACGCGGCGGCGCATCCTTCGGTCAAGGCGGTGCTGGAGCGCTTCCCCGGCGCCCGCATCGTCGATGTCCGCGATCCCCGCGCCATCGCCGCCGCCGAACTGGCGGCCGCGGCGCCGTCCGGGGACGAATACCTGCCCGATGCCGAGCCCCTATTCGACGATTCCGAACCGGATTTCGACGGCATCGATTTCTGACGATTGCGAGGAGGATGTTCCGTGCGTGACATGATGGGCCTGATGAAGCAGGCACAGCAGATGCAGCAGAAGATGGCCGACATGCAGGCCGAGCTCGACGCGATCGAGGTCGAAGGCGCTGCCGGAGGCGGCATGGTCACCGTCACGATGACGGCCAAGGGCGCGCTCAAGAGCGTCAAGATCGACCCGAGCCTGATGGTGCCGGACGAGCGCGAGATCCTCGAGGACCTGATCGTTGCCGCCGTGAACGATGCGCGCGGCCGTGGCGAGCGGGTCATGCAGGAGCGGATGGCCGAGGTCACCAAGGGCCTGCCGATCCCGCCCGGCATGAAGCTGTTTTGATCGCGAGAGGAGCCGCCCTTTGTCATTCCGGGGCTTCGCGAAGCGAAGAGCCCGGAACCCGCGACGGGGCTGTCCATCTGTCGAGGTATGCCTTGAGAGGTCTCACCCGGTCGTGGGTTCCGGGTTCGGCCAGCGGCCGCCCCGGAATGACAAGGTAGCGCCATGTCCCGCGCCATTGCCGGTCCCGAGATCGAGAGGCTGATCCAGCTCCTGGCCAAGCTGCCGGGGCTCGGGCCGCGCTCGGCCCGGCGCGCGGCGCTGCATCTCGTCAAGAAGCGCGAGCAATTGCTCGGCCCGCTCTCGGAAGCGATGGCGGTGGCGCGCGAGCGCATCGTCGTCTGCGCCCGCTGTTGCAATGTCGATACCAGCGACCCTTGCGGGCTCTGCACCGATCCGCGCCGCGACGACAGCCTGATCGTCGTCGTCGCCGACATCTCCGATCTCTGGGCGCTGGAGCGCTCGGGCGCGGTCTCAGGCCGCTATCATGTTCTGGGGGGTGTGCTCTCGGCGCTCGACGGTGTGCGCCCTGATCACCTGTCGCTCGACGCGCTGGTGGCGCGCGCTTCCGATCCGGCGGTGAAGGAGGTCATCCTTGCGCTGAGCGCGACGGTCGACGGCCAGACCACGGCGCATTTCATCACCGATCTGCTGGCGCATCTGCCGCTGAAGGTGACCAGGCTCGCCCATGGCGTGCCGGTTGGCGGCGAGCTCGATTATCTCGACGACGGCACGCTGGCCGCCGCGATCCGCCAGCGCACCGGATTCTGAAGCCTCCTCAGAACTTGTAGGCGACGCTGGCGCGGGTGCTGTGGCTCGTCAGTTCCTGCGAACCGCTCAGGCCCGAGAAGGCGCCGGAGCTGGAAAACCCGTTCCGGCCGAAATCGGTGTAGCGGTACTCGGCGCCGAGGATCAGGTGGTCGGTGAAGGCGAAGTTGACGCCGGCGCCGACATTCCAGCCGGTCCGCGCGCTGGTCAGCCGCTCGCTGGGGCCGCCGGGCGCGAAGACACGCCGCTCGTATTCGGTAAAGGAGACGCCGCCGGCGCCGTAGACCATGAGCCGGTCGAAGGCGAGGCCGAGGCGGGCGCGGGCCGAGCCCTGCCAGTCCTGGCTGACGCGGGCGGAGAGGCCGAGTCCGTCGAAGCGGCTGCGGCTGTCGAGCGCGTCGACATCGCCCTCGAGGCCGAGAACGATCCCGCCGAGCTGGTAGTTGAAGCCGGCATGGGCGCCGCCGAAGGCCGTATCCTCGCCGGCGCGGAATCGGGTCGGCGCGAAGCCGCCGCCAACCGTGCCGATCCGCATCGTGTTGCTGCCCCAGGCATAGCCGCCCTGGAGGCCGGCATAGAAGCCGGTCCAGGAATAGAACGCCGGCAGCTCCGGCGCGGGGGGGAGTGCGACGCCGCGCAGGTCAGCCGCGCCGGCCGCGCCCGACAGCAGGATCGCGAGGCCCGTCAGGGCGGTTCTGAAGAGCTTCGTCATCGGGTTTTCCGCAACACAGGGAAGCGCCTGCCGCCTGCGGCCGCGCCCCGTCATAACGAAGCATTAAGGTTAACAATCGGCTAAGCCGGCCTGTGGCGGACGGCGGGCCGGAACGATTGCGAACGAAGCCCGTTGCTCGCAAGCTGTGATGAAACGGCAATCGGAGCGCGTATCCCGACATGGCTTTCCTCAAACGGATCACGGGCGCCGCCGGGATCGGAGTCGCGCTCGGCTATCTGTCGGGCGTGATGGACGACAAGCTCGGGCGGCGGCGTAAGGAGGCTGTGCGGGGCCGGCTGGCGCAGACGCCGCTGCAGATGACCTGGCTCGGCTGGAAGGACGTGATGCTGCGCTTCATCGGCAATGTCGCCGAGAACCGCCTGACCTCGCTCGCCGGCGCGGTCGCCTTCTTCACACTGCTCTCGCTGGTGCCGGCCCTGTCGCTGCTGGTCACGATCTACCGCTATTTCACCGACCCCGCGACCATCGCCGGGCAGCTCGACACGGTTACGACGATGTTCCCGCAGGCCGCGCGCGAACTCATCCACGAACAGGCCGTGCGGCTCTCGACCCAGTCCGGCTTCAGCCTCTCGCTGACCTTCTGGATCAGCCTGGGCGTCGCGACCTGGTCGGCCAATGCGGCAGTAAAGGCGCTCTTCGATGCGCTGAACATCATCTATCGCGAGATGGAGAAGCGCAGCTTCGTCAAGCTCAACGCCGTGTCGCTCTTTACCACTCTCAGCGGCGTCGTCCTGCTGACCGCAGCGTTGATCACCATCGCCAGCCTGCCGGTCGTGACCGCGCTGTTTCCCTTCCATTCCGAGCTCGAGCGCCTGATCCGCCTCGTCCGGTGGCCGTCCTTCTTTGTCATCGGCACGCTCTCCATTGCGGTGCTCTACTGGATCGGCCCGAGCCGCGAGCGCGTGCGCTTCGTCTGGGTCATGCCCGGCGCCATCGCGGCCGCGCTGTTCTGGGGCGCCGCCTCCTACCTGTTTTCCTGGTATGTCTCGACGCTCGGCAACTACACGGCGGCCTATGGCTCGCTCGCGACCGTCGTCGTGTTTATGACCTGGCTCTGGCTCTCCGCGACGATCGTGCTCGCGGGGGCCGAGCTCAATGCCGAGCTGGAGCACCAGACGGCACACGATACCACCACGGGCCAGCCCAAGCCGCTCGGCCAGCGCGGTGCGACCATGGCCGACCGAGTCGGCCCGGCAAAGGCGGATTGATGCTCGACCCCCAGACCACACGCCACGACGACCTGCGCACCGGGAAGGGCCCCTGGCTCGACGGCCTGCCCCGCCCGCCGAGCCGGGAGCTCGAGGCGGATACGCGCTGCGATGTCGCCATCGTCGGCGGCGGCATCACCGGTGCGCTTGTCGCCGAGCACCTGACGGCGATGGGCCGCGACGTCGTGCTGATCGACCGCGAGGGGGAAGGTTACGGCAGCACGGCGGCATCGACCGCGATGCTGCAATGGGAGATCGACCTCAGGCTGTCCGAGCTCGCGGCGCTCTACGGCCTTGACGCGGCCGCGGAGGTCTACCGATTGAGCTTCCAGGCCGTCCAGGGCTTGCGCAGCCTGGCTGGCGAACTCGCGCTGCCTTGCGGTTTCGCACCCCGCCAGACGGTCTATCTCGCGGCAGGCGAGGCCGGCCCGCGCGAGCTGCTGGAGGAGGCCAACCTGCGGGAGCGGGCGGGACTTCCCGGCAGCTTCGTCGAGCACGCCGCCTTGCGCGAGGCCTTCGGCTTCGACCGGGCGGCGGCCATCGTCTCGCCGGGCTCGGCCGAGGCCGATCCGCTCAGCCTCTGCCACGGGCTGCTCGCGACGGCGATCCAGCGAGGGGCGAGGCTCATCCGCGACGAGGCGGTGGGCTTCGACGGGGCCGGCCGTTCCGCCGCCGTCACGCTGGCGAGCGGGCGGGTCGTCGAGGCCGACCGGATCGTGCTCGCCACCGGCTATGTCATGCCCGACATCGTCAGCGACGACCTTCATCGGGTCGCCTCGAGCTGGGCGATCGCGACGGTCCCGCAAGCACCGCAGGCGCTCTGGCCTGGCCCGGCGCTCGTCTGGGAGGCGTCGGAGGATTACTGCTACTGCCGGACGACCACGGATGGCCGCATCGTCTTCGGCGGCGAGGATGAGGACTTCGACGACCCCGACCGGCGCGAGGCGCTGGGCCCCGGAAAGACGAAGGCGCTGCAGGCGCGGCTGCACGCCCTGATCCCGGATGCCGTCCTCGATCTCGGCCATGCCTGGTCCGGCGCCTTCGGCCAGACCGAGGACGGCTTGCCGATGATAGGGCGTGTGCCCGGCCATCCGCGCCTGCTCGCGGCCTATGGTTATGGCGGGAACGGCATCACCTTCAGCTTCATGGCCTCGCGCTTGATCGGGGCGCTGGCCGATGGCCGCGAGGAGGACTGGTTCCGCCATTTCGCCATCGACCGGCCGCGCCCCGGCTGACGACCTCATTGCAACCATGCAATCGCGGTCTTGCCGGCCGGCTGGGCGACAAAGCCGGGCGGAAGCGCCAATTTGGAGGTGATGGGCCGGCATGGCGCCCACGAAAGGGATTACCATGGTCGCAACTGCCGAACGCACGGCCTCCGCCGCCACCCTCGAAGCGCACAAGGCGCCGCTCTTCATCGGTGCCGTGACGCTGCGGGTCGGCGATCTTACGGCCCTCACGGCCTATTATCGCGATGCGATCGGCCTCGGCCTGATCCGCCAGGATGCGACGAGCGCCGATCTCGGCGCCGGCGGGCAGGTGCTCGTGCGGCTGGTGGCGGGCGCGGCGCGGCCGACCTCGGCAGCCGGGCTGTTCCATCTCGCCATTCTGCTGCCGTCCAGGCAGGATCTCGCCGATTGGCTGAGGCATGCTGCGGCCACGCGCATCCCGCTCGAAGGCGCCTCCGACCATCTCGTCAGCGAGGCGCTCTATCTCTCCGATCCCGAGGGCAACGGCATCGAGATCTACCGCGACCGCAAGCGGGCGGAATGGCCGCGCAAACCCGATGGCGGCATTGCCATGGCGACCGAGCGGCTCGATCTCGACAAGCTCCTGGGCGAGGCCGACGATGGAGCCTATGCCGGCATGCCCGAAGGCACCGGCATGGGCCATATCCATCTGCGCGTCGGCGACACGGCTGCAGTCGAGGCCTTCTATCGAGACCTGCTCGGCTTCGACCTGATGGTGCATTATCCCGGCGCGAGTTTCCTCTCCAGCGGCGGCTATCACCATCATATCGCCGGCAATATCTGGGGCAGTCGTGGCGCCGGCCCCCGCCAGCCGGGCGAGGCGGGGCTCGACCGGTTCGAGCTGGTCGCGCGGGACGAGGCCGATTTCGCGGCGATGCGCCAGCGCATCCTGGCGGCCGGCGGCAGCGAGGCCGACGGCGTGCCGACGGTCACCGACCCCTGGAACAACCGATTGGTTCTTGTGCGGGGCTAATACAGTCGTCATGCCCGGGTTCGGCCTGAGCATTCCGGAAACCAGCTTTTCCGGCCATGAGATTCTTGGGGCTCTGCGCTTCGCGCCGCCCGAGAAGGACGCGCCGCTGCTCAGCGCGCCAGCAGATGCGAGCGGCGCGTTCCGCCCGTGTCCGGCTGGAAGCCGTTGGCCTGCCAAAACGCGCTCGCTCGCGGATCGCCGGCGCGCAGCGACAGCCGCGGCACCAGCTCCAGCCCCTGCTGGATCAGCGCGGTCGCGAGCATGCGGCCGACGCCGGCGCCGCGATGCAGCGGCCGGACATAGACATGCCGCACACGCAGGAGATCGGGCGCTGGATCATAAGGGTCCGGCGTCAAGGCGCCGATGCCGGCGAGTTCTCCCTCGCGAAAGGCGGCAAAGGTGACGAAGCGCGCGTCCACGCCGTCATAATGGCCGACGAGCCATTCTTCGCGGAGCCCCTCGATGAAGCGGTAGCTCTCCGCGCTCGCCTCATGGCGCAGCGCCTCGAAATCGTCCGGCAGGCCTTCCGCCAGCCGGACGATCTGGATGGCCGCTTCGATCACAGGCCTTCGAACAGGGCGCTGGAGATATAGCGCTCGGCGAAGGAGGGGATGATCACCACGATCGTCTTGCCGGCATTCTCCGGCTTTGCGCCGATTTCGAGCGCCGCCGCCACGGCCGCGCCGGATGAGATGCCGGCAGGGATGCCCTCGCTCTTGGCGAGCGCGCGTGCCGTCTCGAAGGCGGTCTGGTTGCCGACGGTGACGACCTCGTCGATCACGCCGCGGTCGAGCACACCCGGCACGAAGCCGGCGCCGATCCCCTGGATCTTGTGCGGGCCGGCCTGGCCGCCCGACAGCACGGGGGAATCCTCCGGTTCGACCGCGACCATTTTCAGGCCGGGCTTGCGTCCTTTCAGCACCTGGCCGACGCCGGTGATGGTGCCGCCGGTACCGATGCCGGACACGACGATGTCGACGCCGCCCTGCGTATCGTTCCAGATCTCCTCGGCCGTGGTTTTGCGATGAATCTCGGGATTGTGCGGGTTTTCGAACTGCTGCGGGATGATCGAGCCCGGAATCTCGTTCTTGAGTTCCTCGGCCTTGGCGACGGCGCCGCGCATGCCGCCGGGGCCGGGCGTCAGCACCAGCTCTGCACCGAGCAGGGCCAGCATCTTGCGCCGCTCCAGCGACATCGTCTCGGGCATGACGAGGATCAGGCGATAGCCGCGCGCGGCGGCGACGAAGGCAAGCGCGATGCCGGTATTGCCCGAGGTCGGCTCGATCAGCGTGCCGCCGGGCTTCAGCGCGCCGGAAGCCTCCAGCGCATCGACCATGTTGACGCCGATGCGGTCCTTCACGCTCGAGATCGGGTTGAAGAATTCGAGCTTCGCCAGGATCGTCGCCTTGACGCCGCGCTCGGCCGGCAGCCGGTTGAGCCTGACCAGCGGGGTATCGCCGATCGTGTCGGTGATCGAGTCGTAGACGCGTCCGCGCCCGGGGGGCTTGGTCGGCTTCTGTGCTTCAGTCATGACATGACTCCTGGGAACGAACGAATGTTGGCCGTGAGGCTAGATCAATTCACAGAATCTGTCGAATAAAGTTATAAATCACATAATTATATCGTGAAATCAGACCGCGTGCCGGGCTCGCCGAAAACAGTTTTCGCCTGGGCGCGCCGGCACAATTCCTCGACCGTGACCGTGTCGAGAGCTGCGAGGAAGGCGGCCGAGGCCTGCTCGACCTCCGGCCCGATGACCTCGTCGACCAGCCGCGACTGCGGCTCCGGCCCGAGCGCCTCGTCGATCGCCTCCTGCATCGCGGCCCGGGCGATGTCGCCGGCCGTGATCTTGCGCCGCTCGCGGGCGAGTTCGTAGCCGCCGCGCGGGCCGCGCACGCCCTTGAGGATGCCGACGCGCACCAGCGTCTGCAGCAGGGTTTCGAGATGGCGCGGCGGCAGGGCGTGGCGCGCAGCCAGCAGCTTGGCCGCAACCGGCTGCGGCCTGGCATGCAAGGCGATGTCGACCACGGCCGCGATGGCGAGCAGGCTGCGGCGCGAGAGCAGGATCATGGCTGCTTCTCTCCGCTGCTGCCCGCGACGCCGGTCGAGCCGAAGCCGCCTGCGCCGCGCGTCGTGGCATCGAGCTCCGCGACCTCGGCCAGGACGGCTCGCGTCACCGGCGCGATCACCATCTGCGCGATCCGGTCGCCACGGGCGATGGCGAAAGGCTGCTGCCCGAGATTGATCAGCGGCACCTTGACCTCGCCGCGATAGTCGCTGTCGACCGTGCCGGGTGCGTTCAGCACGGTGACGCCGTGCTTCACGGCAAGGCCCGAGCGCGGCCGCACTTGCCCCTCGAATCCCTCCGGCAATTGCATCGCCAGCCCGGTCGGGACGAGCGCGCGTTCGCCGGGGGCAAGCGAGAGGTTTTCGGAAATGGCGGCGCGCAGGTCGAGCCCCGCCGCTCCTGCCGTCTCATAGGCGGGCAGGGGCAGGTCGGCGCCATGCGGCAGGCGTTGCAGCAGGACGGTGGCCATCGCTCAATCCACCTGCCGGGCGGGCATGAGCCCCGCGATATGGGCGACGAGCCGGACCGCGACCTCGTCCTTCGGCAGGGTCGGCCAGGTCTCGACGCCGCTTGCCGCGACCAGATGCACGGTATTGGCGTCGCCGCCCATCACGCCGGTGCCGCCGACATCGTTGGCGACGATCAGGTCGCAGCCCTTCCGGGCGAGCTTGGCGCGGGCATAGTCGATGACGTTCTGCGTCTCCGCCGCGAATCCGACGACCAGCGGCGGGCGCTCGCTCTTGCGATGCGCGATCGTTGCGAGGATGTCGGGGTTTTCGACCAGGGAGAGCGGCGGCAAGGCCTTGCCGTCCTTCTTCAGCTTGTCGGAGGCGGCGTCGGCGACGCGCCAATCGGCCACGGCGGCGGCGAAGATCGCGATATCGGCCGGCAGCGCGGTCTCGACCGCATTCAGCATCTCGCGCGCCGATTCGACATGGATCGTCTCGACCCCAGACGGATCGGGCAGGTTCACCGGCCCGCTGACCAGCGTCACGCGCGCACCCGCAGCGGCCGCAGCAGCC
This sequence comes from Hyphomicrobiales bacterium, assembly GCA_004144595.1. Lineage (GTDB taxonomy): Bacteria > Pseudomonadota > Alphaproteobacteria > Rhizobiales > Beijerinckiaceae > Allobosea. The sequence continues at coordinate 996 of SEEM01000057.1, read as the reverse complement.
GCGATGGCATGGCCCTGCTTCCCCGAGGAGCGGTTGGCGATGTAGCGCACGGGGTCGATCGGCTCATGCGTCGGCCCGGAAGTGATCAGCACATGCCGGCCAGTGAGTGCGCCGGTCGCGTGCTCGCCTGATGGCAGCCGGCCGAGGAAGCCGATGGCGCGTTGGGCATTGGGCTGCTCGCCGGCGAGCGCGAGCTCGATCGCGGCGAGGATCTCCGGCGGCTCGGCCATGCGGCCCGGCCCGCTTTCGCCACGCTCGGCCATCGCCCCGACATTGGGGCCGACGACCAGAATGCCGTCCTTCTCGAGCTGCGCCATGTTCCGCCGCGTCGCCGGGTGCTGCCACATCCGCGGGTTCATCGCCGGCGCGATCAGAACGCGCTTGTCGGTGGCGAGCAGCGCGGTGGAAGCGAGATCGTCGGCATGCCCGTTCGCCATCTTGGCGATCAGGTCGGCGGTCGCAGGCGCGACCACGACGAGATCGGTCGAGCGCGAGAGCTGGATATGGCCGATATCGGCCTCGTCGGTCAGCGAGAACATGTCGGTAAAGCAGCGCTCGCCCGCCAGCGACGAGACGGTGAGCGGCGTGACGAACTGCTCGCCGGCCTTGGTCACGATGCAGCGCGAGGCGATGCCACGGTCCTTCAACCGGCGGATGACTTCCAGCATCTTGTAGGCGGCGATGCCGCCGCCGATGATCAGGAGAACGGAGCGGGAAGCGGACAAAACGGCTCCTCGGGCAGCGCGAATGGCGGACTGTCCGTTACCTAGCATCCGCCGCGCCGCGCTGTCATGCGCTGCGCGATTCGACGTCGTCCTCAGGTGCGGGGCAGGTCCGGCACCTTGTAGGCCGTCGTCGCCTTGATCCGCTCCATTGCGAAGCGCGAGGTCACGTTCTTGAGCGGGATCGTCTCGATCAGCTTCTTGTAGAAGCCGTCATAGGCGGCCATGTCGGCGACGACGACGCGCAGCATGTAGTCGACATCCCCCGCCATCC
>SEEM01000162.1 GCA_004144595.1 Hyphomicrobiales bacterium | reverse complement strand
ACGAAAACGGGAAAGGCGATGGTCGCGCCCGGCCCGAACAGCCGGTAATCCATATTGCCGCCATTGGCGCCGCTGGTCGCCGTCGAGATCGCCTGGCCGCGCTCCGGCGCGACGCCGAAGCAGCCCATCATCGGCGCGAGCGGGAAGCTCCAGTCCTTGATCCGGGCGGTGGGTTCGAGCAGCTTCACCGTGCCCGCCTGCGCATCGATGGCCCATTCATAGCGCTCGCGCTTCGGCAGTTCGTGCAGCATGCCGGGGTCGAGCACGCCGGGCGCCAGTGGCGAATAGGTCCATCCGGTCTTCCGGTTCGGCGTCATCCGCTCGATCGTGATCAGCAGCGCATCGCCCGGCTCGGCCCCGGTGATGAAGAACGGGCCGGTCATCGGGTTGCCGCGCGGAGCATGCTGCGCGCCGTCGCCGCCGAAACCCGCAGCATCGAGCGTGGTGGTGACGACGCTGTCGCCGCTGGCGATCTCAAGCACAGGCGGCAGCGTGGCGAGCACGTTCGAATACTGCGTGGGAACGAAGTGATGGCGCGCCATGGAAGCCTTCCTGAGCCGGGTTCGCGTCGAGGTCCTGCGGCGATGGCCGGATCCGTGCCGCGTGACGACCGTAGGAGCAAGCCGACGCCTTGAGAAGCAGTCGCGCACGAAGAGGCGCCCTGCATGCCGGTCGACGGAGCGTCGCCGGGCGAAGACCAGATCGTATCGGGACGTGGCGGTGGGCGCAGGTCTGACCGAACCACCCTCCTTCTCTCGGTTCAAAATCTCAGCGTCGGTTCGCTGATTTCCTGCAGTCCGGCAGGCTCCTGTTCTTCCTGTTTTTCTCCGCAGAAGCTCAGAAACGTTCTTTTTAGCGACGTGAACAAGGATAATGAGGACCCTGCCAGCTGCTCCCGCCGGAGGCATTGGAAGCCTGAAGGGTGGCCTGCTCGTTAGCGCACCGGCTGCGAACCCTGGTGGCTGCTTCCGCAAGGGCCAGTCGGGCGACTTGGGCATGATCCTCGTGCTCGGCCGTCAGGACGCAGCAGCGACGCATTCGCATAGACATGTCGCTCTGAGGTGGCCGGCGCTGCCAGCTAATGTGCAGAAAGAACAACAAGGGCAGAATGTGAATGAACTACCCGCCGCTTCGGCCGTTCTCCTTTGCAGACGCAGCTCGCTCGGGAGCGAGTTACCAGCGGCGATTTGTCGAAATCGGAGGCGGATATGCCAACTCCCAGAGAACTGGAATTGAACCGGCGTGACCTGATGGTCGTCGCCGGTGCCTGCGCCGCCTTTTCCACGACGGCTTCAGGCGCGCGCGCCCAGCCGGCGCCAGTCGGAAAGCCGGTGCTGAGCGAAGTCTCGTTCAGTGTGAACGGGCGCAGCCACAAGCTCGAACTCGATACGCGCACGACATTGCTGGACGCGCTCCGCGAGCAGCTTCACCTGACCGGCACCAAGAAAGGATGCGATCATGGTCAGTGTGGCGCCTGCACGGTGCTGGTCGACGGGCAGCGGATCAACTCCTGCCTGACCCTGGCGATCATGAATGCAGGTGCGGAGATCACCACGATCGAAGGGCTCGGCGGCGTCGACGACCTTCACCCGATGCAGGCGGCCTTCGTGAAGCATGACAGCTTCCAGTGCGGTTACTGCACGCCCGGCCAGATCTGCTCCGGCGTCGCGGTCCTCGAGGAGATCAAGGCCGGCATCCCCAGCCATGTCAGCGACGACCTTACCGGCGCCATGGCGCCGACAGAGGCCGAGATCCGCGAGCGCATGAGCGGCAACATCTGCCGCTGCGGCGCCTATTCCAACATCGTCGAGGCGATGACCGAGGTGGCGGGGAGGCAGGGATGAGAGCATTCTCCTACGAAAAGCCGAGCTCGCCGGCCGAGGCTGCAGCCGCCGCGGCAAGAAGCCCCGACGCGAAATTCATCGCCGGCGGCACCAATCTGCTCGACCTGATGAAGCTGCAGATCGAGGCGCCGACGCATCTGATCGACGTGAACGGGCTGGGCCTCGACAAGATCGAGCAGTCCTCGAATGGCGGGTTGCGCATCGGGGCGCTGGTTCGCAACACCGCTCTGGCGGCGGATGAGCGGGTCCGGCGCGATTATGCGGTGCTGTCGCGGGCGCTGCTGGCGGGGGCGTCCGGCCAGTTGCGCAACCGCGCCACCACGGCCGGCAACCTGCTGCAGCGGACCCGTTGCCCTTATTTCTACGACACGGCACAGCCCTGTAACAAACGCCAGCCCGGCAGCGGCTGCTCGGCGCTCGGCGGGATCTCGCGGCAGTTGGGCGTGATCGGCATCAGCGAGGCCTGCATCGCGACGCACCCTTCCGACATGGCGGTGGCGATGCGGGCGCTCGACGCCACGGTCGAGACGGTGAAGCCCGATCGATCGACCCGCTCGATCCCTGTCGTCGAGCTGCATCGGCTGCCGGGCCAGACCCCTCATGTCGAGACCGTGCTGGACAAGGGCGAACTCATCACGGCGGTGACGCTGCCGAAGCCTGTCGGCGGCACGCAGATCTACCGCAAGGTGCGCGACCGCGCGTCCTACGCCTTCGCGCTGGTCTCTGTCGCCGCCATCGTGCAGCGCGACGGCAGCGGCCGGATCGCGCTCGGCGGCGTCGCGCCCAAGCCGTGGCGCGTCGAGACGGCGGAGGCGGAGCTGCCCCGCGGAGCGAAGGCCGCCGCCGAAGCGATTCTCGCCGAGGCCAAGCCGACCGATGAGAACGCATTCAAGCTGCTGCTGGTCGAGCGCACGCTCGGCGCGGTGCTGACGCAGGCGAGGGGCTGAGCCATGAAATTCGACAAGCCGGCAACCGACAATCCGATCGACCGCCTGCAGGTGGTCGGACAACCCCATGATCGCATCGACGGCCCCCGCAAGGTCACTGGCACGGCCCGCTACGCCTATGAGCAGCACGATGTCGTCGCGAACCAGGCTTATGGCTATGTGCTCGGGGCGGGCATCGCCAAGGGTCGCATCGCCTCGATCGAGCTTGACGCCGCGCGAAATGCGCCGGGCGTCCTCGCGGTGGTGACGGCCGGAGAGGCCGGCGATCTGAAGAAGGGCCGGCGCAACACCGCCCGCCTGCTCGCCGGGCCGGAGGTCGAGCATTATCACCAGGCTGTCGCGCTGGTGGTGGCCGAGAGTTTCGAGCAGGCGCGCGCCGCGGCCAGCCTGATCGAGGTGGAGTATGCGGCCGCCCAGGGCGCCTTCGACCTCAAGGCGGCGAAGGACAAGGCCGCGAAGCCCGAGGGCGACGACCCCAGCCTCGACGACACCCATGTCGGGGATTTCGCGGGCGCCTTCGCGAGCGCGCCGGTAAGCCTCGACGAGACCTATACGACGCCGGACGAAAGCCATGCGATGATGGAACCGCATGCGACGCTGGCTGCCTGGGAAGGCGATAAGCTGACGCTGTGGACCGCGAACCAGATGGTCGCCTGGGGCGTCACCGACATGGCGACGACGCTCGGCATCCCCAAGCAGAACATCCGGATCGTCTCGCCCTTCATCGGCGGCGGCTTCGGCGGCAAGCTGTTCCTGCGTGCCGACGTGCTGCTGGCGGCGCTGGGCGCGCGCCTGGCCAAGCGGCCGGTCAAGGTCGCGCTGACGCGCCCGCTGATGATCAACAACACGACGCACAGGCCAGCGACGATCCAGCGCATCCGGCTGGGTGCGACGCAGGCGGGCAAGATCACCGCGATTGGCCACGAGAGCTGGTCGGGCGATCTCAAGGGCGGCGGGCCGGAGGTCGCCGTGCAGCAGACGCGGCTGCTCTATGCCGGCGCCAACCGTATGACGGCGATGCGTCTCGCCGAGCTCGACCTGCCGGAAGGCAACGCCATGCGCGCGCCCGGCGAGGCACCCGGCCTGATGGCGCTGGAAATGGCGATGGACGAAATGGCCGAGAAGCTCGGGATGGACCCGATCGCCTTCCGGCTGCTGAACGACACGCAGGTCGACCCGGAGAAGCCGAAGCGGCCGTTCTCGATGCGGCGCCTCGACGAATGTTTCAGGGTCGGCGCCGAGCGGTTCGGTTGGTCGCGGCGCGCGGAGCAGCCGGGCCGAATGCGCGAGGGCAACTGGCTGGTCGGCCTCGGAGTCGCCGCCGCCTTCCGCAACAATCTCGTGATGAAATCGGGGGCGCGCGTCACTCTCGATGCCAAGGGGATCGTCACGGTCGAGACCGACATGACCGACATCGGCACCGGCAGCTACACCATCATCGGCCAGACAGCCGCCGAGATGCTGGGCGTCGATCTCGACAAGGTGGTGGTGAAGCTGGGCGATTCGGCCTTCCCCGTTTCGGCTGGCTCAGGCGGGCAATGGGGCGGCAACAGCTCGACGGCTGGTGTCTATGCCGCTTGCGTGAAGTTGCGCGAGGCCGTCGCGCAGAAGCTCGGCATCAACTCGACCGAGGCCATCTTCGCGGGCGGCGAGGTGAAGGCGGGCAATCGCAGCCTCTCGTTGGCGAGCGCGACCGAAGCCGGACCGCTGACGGCCGAGGACACCATCGAATACGGCGACCTCGACGA
>SEEM01000056.1 GCA_004144595.1 Hyphomicrobiales bacterium | reverse complement strand
CGGAACAGCTCCCGGCCCGCCGACCCCCTTCCTTCCGGGATTAACTTTCTGTTAAGGAATTCGCGGTTCCTTGCCGGTAGGCGCGGTTTGCCGCCCTCGGCGATCACGGGTCCGGAATTCAGGAGGTTGCCGCATGAAGCGGGCTTTGATCGCTTTGCATGATCTTCGTTCCGGTGAGATTCGCCGGCATGGCAGCAAGGCGATCCCGCTTCTGATAGCGCTGGCGGCTCCGGCGCTCGGCGCCTGCAGCATCTCTCCTGTCGAGACGGCCGCGACGGCAGCCGCAGCAGCTCCCGCCACGAAGGAGCCCGCCAAGGCCCGCAAGCACGCCGTGGCGCTGGCAAAGGCCGATCCGCGCGAGAAGGAATGCCTGGTCCGCGCGATGTATTTCGAATCGAACCGATCGAGTGAATCCGGTCTGCTCGGCGTCGGCACGGTCGTGATGAACCGCGTCGAAGCAGCGAAATATCCCGAGACGATCTGCGGCGTGGTCGGTGCGCCTCGCCAGTTCGCAGCCGGCGTGCTCAGCCGCCCGATGACGGACGGTGTTCTGCCCAAGGTCGAGGCCATCGCCGAGGACATCCTCAACGGCCGCCGCAGCGAGTCGGTCGGTGCCGCCAAGCATTTCCACATGGCCGGCCTGCGCTTCGGCTACAAGAACATGCACTACGTCACCGTCGCCGGCGGCAACGCCTTCTACGTCAAGGGCGAGCGTCCCGAACGCCGCCGCATCGAGGAGCCGACGATCCAGCTCGCCTCGGCCTCGACCACCTCCATCCCGCTCACGACCGCATCGTCGTCGGCGACGACCGCGACCTCTTTTGCCTCGGCCCCGCTCGCCTTCGCGCCCGAAGCGCCTGCTGCGAAGCTGCCCGCGCTCGAGAGCCCGATCGTGACGCTGATCAAGAACGCGCCGCTGCCGCCCGGCCGGCCGCTCGATCTCGACCTGCCTAAGGCGCGCCTGCGTGCCTTCGTGGCCCCGCCGAAGGACGACCGCCGCGTCGCGCTGCTCTCGGCGGCGGATATCAGGGGCAGCCTGTCCTCGCGCTCGCGCTAAGCGCGCAAGACCGTCCGGACTATCCAAAAGCGCTTGAAGGGCTGCGTCTCTAGTGACGGCGGCTGAAGGAAAGATCGCGTCAGCCTAACGTCGCAGGGGACAGCGCAGCGCCTCTGGCGTTATCTTCGCCGCAGTGCAACATTCAGATTGCTCTGCTAGACGGGGAGACGCCATGACCGCGACGGACCGAGGCGGCCAGGAAACGGCCCAGCGCGACAAGCCGTGGATCTTCCGGACCTATGCCGGTCATTCCGACGCGGCGGAATCCAACAAGCTCTATCGCGGCAATCTCGCCAAGGGCCAGACCGGCCTTTCCGTCGCCTTCGACCTGCCGACGCAGACCGGCTACGACCCCGATCACGTGCTCGCCCGCGGCGAGGTCGGCAAGGTCGGCGTGCCGATCTCCCATCTCGGTGACATGCGGGCGCTGTTCGACCAGATCCCGCTGGCGCAGATGAACACCTCGATGACGATCAATGCGACGGCGGCCTGGCTGCTCTCGCTCTATATCGCCGTCGCCGACGAGCAGGGCGCCGACCGCAAGCTCTTGCAGGGCACGACCCAGAACGACCTCGTCAAGGAATACCTGTCGCGCGGCACCTATGTCTTCCCGCCGCGGCCGTCGATGCAGCTCACCACCGACATCGTCGTCTTCACGGCGAGCGAGCTGCCGAAATGGAATCCGACCAACGTCTGCTCCTACCACCTGCAGGAAGCCGGCGCCTCGCCGGTGCAGGAGCTCTCCTTCGCGCTGGCGACGGCCATAGCCCTGCTCGATTCGATCCGCGCCCGGCCGGAAGTCTCCGCCGAGGACTTCCCCGGCACGGTCGGCCGGATCTCCTTCTTCGTGAATGCCGGGATGCGCTTCGTTACCGAGCTCTGCAAGATGCGGGCTTTCGTCGAGCTTTGGGACGAGATCACGCTGGGCCGCTATGGCATTGCCGATGAGGCCATGCGGCGTTTCCGCTACGGCGTGCAGGTCAATTCGCTGGGGCTGACCGAGCCGCAACCGGAAAACAACGTCTACCGCATCCTGATCGAGATGCTGGCGGTCACCCTGTCGAAGAAGGCCCGCGCCCGCGCCGTGCAGCTCCCCGCCTGGAACGAGGCGCTCGGCCTCCCTCGTCCCTTCGACCAGCAATGGTCGCTGCGCATGCAGCAGGTCCTCGCCTATGAGACGGACCTGCTCGAATTCGGCGACATCTTCGACGGTTCGACCGTGGTCGACGCCAAGGTCCGCGAGCTCAAGGCCGCCGCGCTGGAGGAACTCGCCAAGATCGACGATATGGGCGGCGCGCTCGCCGCCGTCGAGAGCGGCTACATGAAGCAGGCGCTGGTCGAGAACGGCGCGCGCCGCATCGAGGCGATCGAGCGCGGCGAACAGATCGTCGTCGGCGTCAACAAGTTCACCACCAGCGAGCCTTCGCCGCTTTCGGCCGGCGATGGCAACGTGGTGACCGTGCCGGATTCGGTCGAGACCGAGGCGATCGCCCGGCTCAAGGCCTGGCGTTCGGCCCGCGACACGAAGGCCGCCGAGGGAGCCTTGGCCGAGCTCGCAGCCAGCGCCCGCGAGAACCGCAACGTCATGCCCGCCTCGATCGACTGCGCCAAGGCCGGCGTCACCACCGGCGAATGGGCGCAGACCCTGCGTGAAATCTTCGGCGAGTATCGTGCCCCCACGGGCGTCGACACCAAGAAGCTGGGCGACGCGACCGGCCTCGCCACTGCCAGGGCCGCCGTCGAGAAGGCGACCGAGCGGCTCGGCCGTGCCCCGCGCTTCCTCGTCGGCAAACCCGGCCTCGACGGGCACTCGAACGGCGCCGAGCAGATTGCGGTGCGCGCCCGCGATGCCGGAATGAGCGTCAGTTATGGCGGCATCCGCCAGACGCCTGAGGAGATCGTCAACGAGGCCAGGGAGCAGCAGGCCGACATCATCGGGCTCTCGATCCTGTCGGGCTCGCATCTGCCGCTGGTGCGGGACGTCACGGCCCGCCTGCGCGTCGCCGGGATGGATGTACCGGTCGTGGTCGGCGGCATCATCCCGCCGGACGACGAGAACGCTCTGCGCAACATGGGCGTGGCGCGGGTCTATACGCCCAAGGATTTCGCGCTGGACGGCATCATCGCCGATGTGGCGGGGCTGGCGGCGAAGGATCGGTGAATCCCTGACGGCGTTCGAGAGTTCGCTGGGGCGTGTCGACTGGCCTGGCGATCGAGAACCGGAGCGGAGCGGACATCATCGGTCCGTGAGCACCGGAAGCGCAGAGCGCCGTGTCAGCCGGCCGCTCCAGCAGAATTCGCGTGCGCCGTCAGACCATCCCAACGCTCTTGAGCTGCTGATAGGCCTTCAGGATCTCCTGCAGCGTGCCCTCGCGCGAGCGGTCGCCGCCATTCGCATCCGGATGGAAGCGCTTCACCAATTCCTTGTAGCGCGCCTTGATCGCGACGGAATCGGCGGTGTCGTCGAGGCCGAGCGTGTCCAGCGCCTTGCGCGCCACGATGCCGACACGCGATTCCGGCTGGGCCGCCTGCTGCTTGTTGCGGGCGCCGAACAGGTTGAAGGCGTCGTGCATGTCGGCGGCCTCGGCATCGCCCTTCGCCTTGCGGCCCCGCTGCGCCATCCGCGCCGCCTTGGAGTTCACGCCGAGCTTCCAGGTCGGCCGGTGGCCGATCTCCTCCTGCTTGGCGTAGGCGGCGAGCGCATCGTCATCCATGCCGGCGAAATAGTTGTAGGTCGCGTTATAGGCCTTCACATGCTCCATGCAGAACAGGAAGAACTGGCCCTCGCGGCCGCGGCCCTTCGGCGCCCGGAACTCGCCCGTGCGGGTACAGCCCGGATGGCTGCAACGGGTCGCATCGCTCCGCACGGGCGCTTCCGCCTCGGAAGCGCCGATCCTGATGCTGTCGAAAAGGCGAGAGTTGATGTTCATCGTCGACGGGTTATGAGACGCAAAGGTGAGAGCCGGCAAGTGCGATGCAGCACATCGCCGAACCGCAGAACAATCATGGCAACGGTGGCGCGATCATGACCTCAATCAGTGAAAGAATCACGCAAAAGCTGACCGAGGCCTTTGCGCCACAGGCGTTGAAGGTCATCGACGAGTCGCATCAGCATCAGGGCCATGGCGGCTGGCGCGAAGGCGGCGAGACTCATTTCAGAGTCGATATCGTGTCGGAGGCCTTCGCCGGCAAGAGCCGGCTCGAGCGCCACCGCCTCGTCAACGCGGCCCTGGCGCAGGAACTCGCCGACCGCGTGCACGCACTGGCGATCGCCACGAAGGCTCCGGGAGAGGGCTGAGGGTCCCTAGCGCTTCGGCCGCGCCGGTGACAGCGTGTAGACCGCGACCGAGGCCAAAAGCAGCGCGGCGAAGGCCCAATGCAGGTTAGCGAAGGTCGCAGCCGCATCGAGCCCTGCGGCACGTTGCGCGGCGATGAACCAGCCTGAGACCGACTGAACCGCCGCCGCTCCGGCGATGAAGAGGAAGTTCACGAAGGTCATCCCGCGCCCGATCAGGTGCTCGGGAAAGAACTGCCGCGCATGGGCCATCAGGATTGCATAGGTGAAGCCGGCCGCGCCGACGAGCGAGAACAACGCCACCGCCGTCAGATACGATTGCTGGCCGGTGAGAGCCAGGAGCACGAAGGCGAGCACCGTCAGAAGCGTCCCCCAGAGAACGATCGCCTTGGCGCGACCCGTCCGGCTTTCGAGCCAGCCATATATGAAGGCGCCGGCGATCATCGCAGCCGCCATGATCGAGGCGGCATGGCCGGCAGCGACCGGATCGAAGCCGTGGACCTGCGTCATGAACGGCCCGATCCAGAGCCCGCGTGCCGTGGCGACGATGGCATAGCCCGTGATGGTCAAGGGCGCGATCAGCCAGAGTGGCTTCAGGGCGAGGATGCTGGCGAGCCCCTGCAGCAGCCCCTCTTCGGGCGTGGCGGAAGCCGCTCGCGGCGGCGGGTCGCGCACCAGCGCCACCGCCATTACGGTCGCGATGAGGAAGCCTACAGCCATCGCCATCATCGCGCCGCGCCAGCCGAAATGTCCGGCGGCGATGGCGAGCGGCGCCGCACCTGCGATGTTGCCGAGCGAGCCGAGCGCAATGAAGAGCGACGTCAGCAGGCCAAAACGCTGCGGCGGCGCGGTGCGGGCAAAGAGGAATAGCGAGGACATGAAAACCGGCGAGCAGCCGATCCCGATCAGCGCCATCGCGAACGCGGCCATGCCAGCGCTGCCAGCCTGCGTGAAGAGCAAGGCGCCGACGGAGCCAATTGCCATGGCGACCGCCACCGTCCGCCGCGGCCCCACCCGGTCGAGCGCCCAGCCGACGGGGAATTGCGCCAGAGCGAAGGCGATGAACCAAGCCGCACCGAGCAGACCGAAGGCGGCCGGGCCGATGCCGAGATCGGCCATGACCGGCCCGGCGATCACGCTCAGGAAAGAGCGGTAGAAGATCGAAAGCACATAGGCCGGCAGAAGCGCGATGAAGACGGTCACGTCGGGAAAATCCGCTTCTGCCGTGGAGATGGAGAGTTACTTGATCCGTTCGAGCACGGAGACGTAGTTCGCGACCGCTGCTCCGCCCATGTTGAAGATGCCGCCAAGGCGCGGCCCGCTGAGTTGCATGCCCTCCGGCGCCTCCCCGACGAGTTGCATGGCCGAGAGCACATGCATCGAGACACCGGTCGCGCCGATCGGATGGCCCTTGGATTTCAGGCCGCCGGAAACGTTGACCGGCAGCTTGCCATCCTTCTGCGTCCAGCCTTCCTTGATCGCGCGGGCGCCATCGCCTTCCTTGGTCAGGCCCATCGCCTCGTATTCGATCAGCTCGGCAACGGTGAAGCAGTCATGCGTCTCGACGAAGGAGAGGTCGTCGAGCGTGACGTTCGCTTTGGCCAGGGCCTGCTTCCAGGCCAGTGCACCGCCCTCGAATTTCAGGATGTCGCGCTTCGACATCGGCAGGAAATCCTGGACATGGGCCATCCCGCGGAAGCCGACGGCGCGGCGCATGCGGAGCGCGGTCTCCTCGTCGGCCAGCACGAGCGCGGCAGCGCCGTCCGAAACCAGCGAGCAATCGGTACGCTTCAGCGGGCCGGCGACATAGGGGTTCTTCTCGCTCTCCTCGCGGCAGAAGGCATAGCCGAGATCCTTGCGCATCTGGGCATACGGGTTCGCGACACCGTTCTTGTGATTCTTCGCCGCGATCATCGCGAGCGCATCGGACTGGTCGCCATGGCGTTGGAAATACGCAGCGGCGATCTTGCCGAAGACGCCGGCGAAGCCGCCCTGAACCTCGCTATCCTCCGGGAGGTAGGAGGCCTTCAGAAGGTTCTTGCCGATCTCGGGGCCGGGCGTCTTGGTCATCTGCTCGACGCCGACGACGAGCACGACCTTGGCGTCGCCCGCCCGGATCGCGCGCACGCCCTGATGCACCGCGGCCGTGCCGGTGGCGCAGGCATTCTCGACGCGGGTCGTCGGCTTGAAGCGCAGCGCCGGGTCTGCCTGCAGCACCAGCGACGCGGTGAAATCCTGGGCCGAGAAGCCGGCATTGTAATGGCCGAGCACGATCTCGTCGACCTCGTCGGCGGTGATGCCGGCATCGACCAGGGCCTCGGTCGCCACCCGCACGATCAGGCTTTCGACGGTCTCGGCATCCTGCTTGCCGAACGGTGTATGGGCCCAGCCGACGATCGCAGCGCTCATGGCGAAATCTCCTTATGTGCAGCTACACGTTATCTTGGCGGCCCCGCGCCGCCGGGCAAGCCGGTATCCACGCATGGTGGCCGTGCACGGATCGGCTGACGAGGGCTTCTGCCTCCAGCACTAGCCGGCCCCTCGCCTCATCGCAATGCCAGCGAGAGCAGCAGCCCGACCCCGCCGACGATCATCGCCATGCCCAGGATTTCGCGCCGGCTCGTGCCCTCGGCGAACAGTTTGCGCGAGGCGATCTGCGCCAGCGGCACCTCGATCAGCGCCAGCGTCCGGACATTGGCCGCCGTCGTCAGCGAGAAGCCGATGAACCAGAACTGCGAGGCGGCCGCACCGAGGAAGCCGGCCGAGAGCGAACGCCGCCAGCTCTTCAGGCTGAGGATCAGCGCCTGCCGGTCGGCGACCAGCATATAGAAGACCAGCAGCAGCGTCTGGAGCCCGAGGCCGAGCACGAGGATGCTCGAGGCGCGGATCAGGAACTCGCCTTCCGGCAGGGCCTGGATGCCGCCGCGGAAGCCGATTGCCGAGAGCGCGAAGAAGGCGCCGGAGACGATGCCGAGCACGGCAGGACGGAGGCCGGCGCGGGTCAATTTCTGGCCGGGCTTCCACGACACCACGATCACGCCGGCCGTGGCGATGGCGATCGCCAGGAATTTCATCGGCGTCAGCGCATCGCCGAGCAGCAGCGCGCCGAACAGCGCGACCTGCACCGGCTCGGTCTTGGTATAGGCCGTCGTCACGGCGAAGGAGCGCTCGCGCATCGCCGCCAGCATCAGGGCGGTCGCCGCGATCTGTGTCAGCGCACCCCACAGCGTGTAGCCGAGCGAGGCCATGCCGATGGCTGGCGGCAGGCGTTGCAGGCCGAGGCAGGCCAGTGCCAGGAACAGCATCGCGAAGGGCAGACCGAACAGGAAGCGCACCTGCGTGGCACCGACGACGCCAATGGTCTCGGTGAGCGAGCGCTGCGCCAGGTTGCGCGCGGTCTGCAGGAGCGAAGCGGCGATGGTCGCCGGTATCCAGAGAAGGCCGAAAGCCACGCGACAAGCCCTAGAGAAAGCGAAGGAACCCGTCGCTTGTGGACCGGCTGCCGCAGCTAGGCAAATCGCTCCGTAAGGGGTAGGTATGCATTCACGGGCGAACGATCGTGGCGGCCGTCTCGAAATTGCCGCATGCGTCGCGTTGAACCCTGCGCCGTCGCTATCCGCAAGACGCTACTCCTGCAGACGCTACCCGCCCGCTTCGAGCAAGACAGGTTCAGACCCGCCCGATGATCGCTTCCCGCCTCGCAGCCACCCTCGCCCTTGGTGCCATCCTGACGGGACCGGCCCATGCCGGCACCAGCCTCGTCATCGACGCCTCGAGCGGCGCCGTGCTGTCGAGCGAGAATGCGAACCAGGCCTGGCGCCCCGCCTCCACCACGAAGATGATGACGATCTATCTCGCGCTGAAGGCGGTGCGGGAAGGGCGTCTCGGCCTGGAGACGGCGATCCCGGTCTCGAAGCTGGCCGCGAGCCAGCCGCGCGTGAAGGTCTATGCCCGGCCGGGCCAGGAGATCACCCTCGACAACGCCTTGCGCATCATGATGGTGAAATCGGCCAACGACATCGCCTATGTCGTAGCGGAGGGCGTCGGCGGCGATGTCCCGACCTTCGTCGCGATGATGAACGCGGAGGCCCAGCGCCTCGGCATGCGCGACACCCGCTTCGTCAACCCCAATGGCTGGGATCATCCCGACCAGCAGACCAGCGCCCGCGACCTCGCGATACTCGCCATGGCGCTGATGCATGATTTCTCGCAGTATTCCGACTACTGGGGCACCTCCGCCGTACAACTCGGCAAGCAGGTCATGCCCAACACCAACGGGCTGGTCGGGCGCTATTCCGGCATCGGCGGCATGAAGACCGGTTTCACCTGCGCCTCCGGCTTCAACGTCGTCGCGACCGCCAGCCGCGGCGGGCGCACGCTCATCGCCGTCGTGCTCGGCTCACTGTCGGGCACCGACCGAACGGTGCAGGCAGCCCAGCTCCTCGACGCGGGCTTCGCCTCGTGGGGCGGCACGGGCTACAGCGTCGCCTCGATGCCGCCGAGCGGCACGCGTGCCCCCAATATCTGCGACGATGTGCGCCATCGCGGCGGCGGCGTCGCACTCGCCGATGATGCCGATGTTTCCGGCCCGATTGCGGCCGGCGTCTCCCACGGTGACGCCAATTCGCCCGATGGCGGGCGCTTCGCGATCTTCAACGCCCAGCCGGCCCCGCAGGCATCCGGTTCGGTCGCGACCCGCTCTCCGCGCGGGCGCGTCGTGCTCGGTCCGCGTGCCGAGGCCATCCCGGTCCAGGTCTCGTTCGGTCGCAGCCCCGGTTCGGCCTCGGCCCCGCTCGCGGCCAATGCGACCGCGCAGCCGACCTCGCGCGTCGCCCGCGGCACACCGACCATCGAGCCGGAAGCGCCGGTCGCCGCCGGCCTCGCCCTGCCCCCGACGCGCCGCACCGCCTCGAGCAATGGCGCGATCCCGCGCGGCGCCACCGCCTTCGCGCCGGCGAGCGCGCCGGTCCAGCCCTCCAGCGATGCCTTCGAGAGCGGTCCGCTGCGGCTCCAGGGCTCCGTGCAGTCGGGCGCCGCCAATGCCGCGAGCCTGCGCCCCGGCGCGGCGGCGGGGATCAAGACTGCCCCGCGCAATGCCCGGCCCGACAAGGCGCAGGCCGCGAAGACGCAGCCCGCGAAGGCCCAGCCGCTCAAGACCCCGCCGGCCCGCACCCTGCCGGCCAAGCCCAAGCCTTCCCAGGCTGCCGTGAAGCCGCCCGCGGCCAAGCCCGCCGCCGGAGCCAAGGCCAAGCCCGCCAACGATGCCTGAGGCCTGATTGGACGCGGGTAGCCCTGGCCGGGATCGAACCAGCGAACGCCGGGGGCTTCTCCTGGCGCTCGCCTCGGCCGCCGCTTTCGGCACCAATATCGTCAGCGCCCAGATCGCCGGCCAGGCAGGCCTCAGCGGGCCACTGCTGGTGTTCTACCGCGTCCTGTTGATGCTCGCCCTCGTCGGCGCCGCCGCGGTGGTCTGGCGCGGCTCGCTCGCCCTCCGGCGCGGCGAGCGCCAGCCGGTCCTGCTCTTTGGCCTGGCGACGGCGCTGGTCGGCATCGCCTATCTCTCCTCGGTCGCCTTCGTTCCCGTCTCGGTCGCGGCCGTGGTGTTCTATACCTTCCCGGTCCTGATCGTGCTGGCCGAGCCTCTGCTGACCGCGGCTCCCTTCCGGGCCGACAGGCTGGCGGTGGCGCTCGCAGCCTTCCTCGGCATCGCGCTCGTGGTAGGGCCTGATTTCCATGGACTCGATCCGCGCGGCCTGGCACTCGCCATGCTCGCGAGCGTCAGTGCCGCCGCGCAGTTCTTCGCCGCGGCGCGCTGCGCGGAAACCCCGACGCTGCCCAAGCTGTTCTGGTCGCATGTCGTCATCCTGCCGGTGGCCGCGCTGGTGCTGCTCGCCACCGGCGGCTTCCTGCCGCCGCAGACCTTCCTGCTCGCGCCGATCGCGGTCGCCATCACCTATGGCGGCTATGTCATCGGCTTTCTGTTCCAGATCCTGGCGCTCGCCCGGGTCGCTCCGGGCCCTGCCGGCCTCGCCTTCTGCGCCGAGCCGGTCTTCGCCGTGATCATCGCCGCGTTCGTCCTCGCCGAGCGGCTCGGGCCGCTGCAATATGCCGGCTGCGCCCTTGTCATCGCCGCCATCGCCACTAATGTAATATTAGAACAAACGAGGCGGAGCACCGTGCCTGCCTAGATCATCGCGCGCCCTTCCGGGCGCGAAAAGATGATCTCTCCTATAGATAGGACATCGGATAAATCCGATGTCCTCGAGGCCTGCGATCCATGACCGGCGACCCTGCCCGCCCCCTCCCAGTTCCCCTGACCTTGCTCACCGGCTTCCTCGGCGCCGGCAAGACCACCTTGCTGAACCGCCTGCTGAAGGACCCGGCGCTGGCCGGCACGCTCGTGCTCGTCAACGAGTTCGGCGAGATCGGCCTCGACCACCTGATGATCGAGGGCGTCGAGGAGAACATGATCCTGCTGGAATCCGGCTGCCTCTGCTGCACCATCCGCGACGACCTCATCGTCACGCTGGAGGACCTGCTGCACGGCCGCGACAACGGCCGCATCGCGCCCTTCTCGCGTCTCGTCATCGAGACGACCGGTCTCGCCGACCCCGCGCCGATCCTGAACGTCCTGATCAACCACCCCTATCTCGCTATGCGCTTCCAGCTCGACGGCGTCGTGACACTGGTCGACGCCGTCAACGGCATGGCGACGCTCGATGCCCATGAGGAAGCCCGTCGCCAGGTCGTCGCCGCCGACCGGACCGTCCTGACCAAGGCCGAGCTCGCAGCGCCCGAAAGCCTCACCGCCCTGCGCGGGCGCCTCGAAGGGCTCAATCCCGGCATCGCCATCCTGGCCCCCGATGCGCCCGCTGCCGAGCTGATCGGCGCCGGCCTCTACGATCTCGCCAGGCAGCCCCATGCCCTGCGCCACTGGCTCGCCGACGACGCGCTGCCCGGTCATCATCACCACGATCACGATCACCATGGCGACGACGACCACCACCACGGGCAAGACCATGGCCAGCACCCCCATGACGTCAACCGCCACGACGCCTCGATCCGCGCCTTCGTCCTGACCGCGGAACAACCGGTCGCCCGCACCACATTCGATCTCTTCTGGACCCTGCTGCGTTCCATTCATGGCCCACGCCTGCTGCGCCTCAAGGGGCTGGTCGACATTGCCGGAGAGCCTGGCCGGCCGCTGCTCGTCCATGCCGTCCAGCAGATCCTGCATCCGCCGATTCAGCTCGGGGCCTGGCCGGATGCGGACCATCGCTCCCGCCTCGTCCTGATCGTCAAGGACATCGAGGAGAGCACCGTGCGCAAGCTCTGGTCGGCCTTCCTCGGGCAGGCGGCACAGTCCCGGAGCGCCTGACCCACGGCCCGTTTCTTGAACCCAGCCCTGCGAGCCGCAAGCCGCGCCAGCGCGCCTTGCCATTCCGGCACAGCGATGCGCCGGAACGATCCAGGAAGGGTACGGGCAGATGAGCACGATCACGGCTCTGGCGACGACCGACGGCATCTCGGCAGCGGCTCGGCCACCCCTGCCGCCTCCTCACCCGGACGCCGCGATCTACAGCGAATTGCGTGCGCTCGGCAGTTGCGATTCCATGCGCGCGGAATGGGCCGATCTCGCAAGCCGCGCGCTTGAAGCCAATCCCTGCCTCGAGCCGGGCTTCGCGCTGGCCGCAGCGCAGCATCTCGTCTCGTTCCGCGATGCCGAGCTTATGCTGCTCTGGCAGGGCGATCCGGGCTCGGAACGGCGCCGCCTGGTCGGGCTCGTTCCCTGCCGGACGCGCCGTCACATCTTCGCAGCCGATACGCTGGAAGGCTTCGCCGACCCGCGCCTGCTCAACGGCACCCCGCTGCTCGACCAGACCTTCGCCGCGCCTGCCCTGGCCGCTTTCCTGCGCGTCTGGCGCGGCCGCAGTCATGGCACCGAAGCCTTCTCCCTCCCGGGGATCGACCCTGCCGGCGCCTTTGCCACCACGCTAGCGCGTGTCGCTGACGGGCATGGCGTGGCGGTCAGTTGGCAGCCCCTCGTCGGGCGCCGGCTCGAACTGCCGCCCACGAGCCGTATCGCGACCTCCGACGAGACCCTGCGGGACAAGGGTCGCCTGGTCCTTGCCGAGGCCACGAACCAGGCCGACCGGCGCGACGCCGTCGAGATCCTGCTGGCGATCGAAGCTTCGGGCTCGCGCGGCCGGGCCGGCAAGGCGACCCTGCAGGACACGCGCGAGGTCGGCTTCCTGCGCAGCATGAGCCGCGATCTCGGCCGGCAGAAGCTCTGCCGCATCGCCGTGCTCGTGCTGGACGACAGGCCGATCGCGGCGGCGCTCACCCTCGGAAAGGGCTCTTCCTGCTGGCTCTACCACGGCGTCGGCGACGAGGCCCTCGTGGGGCTGGAGCCTCTGCCGATACTTCTCGCGATGATGCGCAAGGCCCAGCCCTCCCGGCAGATCCTGCTGCCCGGCGGCCTGCCGCTCTTCGGCGCCCGCAATGAGGCCTTCGGCACGATCAGCCTCACCCGGCGCCCGCAGCGGCACATGCATCAGCCGGCCGACCTCGCAATACGCATGCGCGAACGCCTCGCACGCGCACTGCTCAGGCCTCGGCCCGCAGCAGTCGACGGATGATCTTGCCGGTGGTCGTCAGTGGCAGCTCGTCGCGGAAGACGATCTCGCGCGGGTACTCATGGGCCGAAAGCCGCGCCCGCACGAAGCCCTGTAGCTCGGCGACCAGGGCTTGCGAGCCGCCATAGTCTGGCTTCAGCACGACGAAGGCCTTGACGATCTCGGTGCGCAACGGATCGGGCTTGCCGACCGCCGCCGCCAGGGCCACGGCCGGATGCCGCAGCAGGCAATCCTCGATCTCGCCGGGCCCGATGCGATAGCCCGAGGAGGTGATGACGTCGTCGTCGCGGCCGATGAAGCGGACATAGCCGTCCTCGCCCTCGACGCCCTCGTCGCCGGTCGTCATCCAGTCCCCGATGAACTTCGCCGCCGTCGCCTCCGGATTGCGCCAGTATTCCAGGAACATCACCGGGTCGGGCCTGCGCACGGCGATCTGCCCCTCCTCGCCGGTCGCGCAGACCGAGCCATCCGGCCGGATGATCGCGACCTCATGGCCAGGCACCGCCTTGCCGATCGTGCCGGGGCGGCTGACGCCGATCGCGGCGCTCGATGCCAGCACGAGGTTGCACTCGGTCTGGCCATAGGCCTCGTTGATGGTGAGCCCAAGGGCCTCGCGTCCCCATTCAAGCGTCTCGGCACCGAGTGCCTCGCCGGCCGCAGCGACCGTGCGCAGGTTCAGGCGCCAGCGCCCGTGCGGGCTGCCGGCGCCGCGCATCATCCTGAGCGCGGTCGGCGGCACGAAGGCGTTGCGGATGCCGAGATCCTGGATCAGCCGATAGGCTTCCTCCGGCTCGAAGCGCGTCACCGGCCGCGCCACCACCGCGACGCCGAAATGCAGCGCCGGCAAGAGCATGTTGAGCAACCCGCCGGCCCAGGCCCAGTCGGCCGGCGTCCAGGCGAGATCGCCCGGCTGCGGCATGAACTCGTGCGGCATCTGCACGCCGGGCAGATGCCCGGGCAGCACGCGGTGGCCATGCAGCGCGCCCTTTGGGTTGCCCGTGGTGCCGGAGGTGTAGATCATCAGTGCCGGATCGTCCGGCGTGGTGTCGACCGGTGTGAAATCCGCGCTGCTCGCCGCCAGCAACGCGTCCCAGCCTTCCGCCGAACGATCGGCGCCATCGGTGGAGATGCGCAAGGCAAGCTCCGGCAGCGGCTGAACGATCTGGGCGATTTTCGCCAGCCCGCCGGCATTGGTCACCACGGCCTTCGCGGCGGAATCGGTCAGGCGATAGGCCAGCGCGTCGACGCCGAACAAGGCCGCCAGCGGCACCGCGATCGCACCGAGCTTGTAGGCGGCAAGATGGGCCGTCAGAACCTCTCGACCCTGCGGCAGGAGAATGGCGACGCGATCGCCCCTACCGACACCGCGCGCCCGCAGGGCGCTGGCCAGCCGGTTGGAATGCTCGCGCAGCCAGCCGAAACTGACCGGCGTCACCTGCCAGTCCGTGGAAACCTCGATGATCGCCGGGCGGTCAGGCGCGAGGGCGGCCCAGCGGTCACAGACATCGACAGCAATGTTGTAACGATCCGGGATGCGCCAGCGGAAGCGCTCGCGCAGCGCCGCGTAATCGGTCAGGTCTGGCAGGATCAAGATCGGTGTCCGGTGGGAGGCGCGGCACGATAGGCAGGACGTTACCGGCTGTCACCCGCGTCTTGCGTATCATCTCCCAGCGTAACGATGCGGTCAGAACATGCGTTCGCTTGCCGGCGGCAGGTAGGCGTCGGTGAAGGCATCGCCGGCCCGCGCCTTGTCGCGGAACGCGCCCGCCAGGGCGAGCTGGCCCAGCGCCTGCGCCCAGCGCTCGCGGTCGATTCCGCCCAGACCATGCGCCCGGACATAAGGTGTCAGGACGTTGCGCTCGATCACGGCAGCGAGCTTGTCGCGCTCGACCTCGGCCAGGGCGCTTTCGTTGCGACGCAGGACAAGTTGCGCACTGGCGCCCGGGTTGACGGCAGCGTCGCGGATGCCGCGCATGACGGCACGCACGAGGCCGCGCACGGCATCGGGCTTGTCCGCAGCGAACTTGCCGGAGACGATCACCGCGCTGCCATAGAGCACCAGACCGTGCTCGGCCATTTCCATCAGCACGATATCGTCGCCCGGCACGCCGCGCGCCCGGAGGGAGACGGCGGTGGAGGGTCCGAAGGCGAAGAGCGCGTCGATTTCGCCCGAGGCCAGCATCGGCTCGCGCACCGGCAGGCCGATGGTCTCGATCCGGATCTTGCTGTCGTCGACTTTGTTGAGGCTCTTGAAGAGCGGCCATTGCGCGAAGCTGGCATCGATGCTGGCGGTGCCGAGCCTGCGGCCCTCGAGGCTCGTCGGGGCGGTGGTGATGCCCCGGCTCTTTCGACCGATCAAGGCATAGCCCGGCCGGTCATGGACGATCATCACGGCCTTGAGATCGGCGCTCGGGTTCTCGTCGCGAAAGCGGATCAGCGCATTGATATCGCCGAAGCCGGCATCCTGCGCGCCCGCCATCAACCGTTGCAGCATGGCGCGCGCGCCATTGCCCGGCTCAATGACGACATCGAGCCCCTCGGTCCCGAAATAGCCCTTGTCCTGTCCCGCCAGGAACGGAGCCGTCAACGCATCGAAACGCCGGTCGAGCGCGAAGCGGACGGCGGTATTGCCTTGCGCGCGAACCACGTGGGCTCCGCCGACGCAGGCCGCCACGGCCCCGATCGCCAACTGCCCGAACCTGCGCCGGCACAAGGCCGAGGGACGAGGGGGCGGAGTGATCGGCATATCGGGCCTCCGGGCGCCTTGCTGGCCTGGACACGGCAGCTCCGTGCGACCAGTCTTCCTGACAACATAAGATGTTGAAATGCCGTCAACACGATGGAAGTTCCGTTACAGAACCCGGTCCATCGCTCTTCTTTCTTCACCATGGTCCGCCTTCGCGCACCTCCTGCAAATGAAGGAGGGGCCGAAGGGCCCCTCTTGCAGCGTCTTCGCTTCGCCGGATGAAGCCCGCTCAGGCCGCGCGATAGCGCGCCAGCCAATGCGCATAGGGCGCAGGCAAAGTCGCCCAGGCGGGGTTATCGACGCCGAGCGCCTGGGCCGCCGCATAAGGCCAGTGCGGATTGGCCAGCAGCGGCCGGCCAAGCGTCACCAGATCGACCTTGCCCTCGCGCACCAGCGCGTCGGCTTGATCGGGCATGCTGATGTACCAGCTCGTCGAGGCTGGAAGCCCGGTCTCGCGCCGCACTCGCTCGGCAACCGGCGCCAGGAAGGCCGGCCCCCACGGGATCTTGGCCTCGTTGGTCGAGAAGCCGATGCTGACATCGATGAAATCGAGCCCCTCGTCCTTCAGGCGCTTCACCAGCGCGATCGCCTCGGCCAGCGTCTCCTCGTCATGGCCGTCATATTCGATCACACCGAGGCGCGCCGAGAGGGGTCGGTTCTCCGGCCAGACCTTGCGCACGGCGGCAAGCGTCTCGATCAGAAAGCGGCTGCGGTTCTCGAAGCTGCCGCCATAACCGTCCTCTCGCTTGTTGGCATGACGCGAGAGGAAGCTCTGTGCGAGATAGCCATGGGCGAAATGCAGCTTCAGCCACTGGATTCCGATATCGCGGGCGCGTTCCGCCGCCGCGACGAAGTCGTTCCGCACGCGCTCGATATCGTCCAGGGTCATCGCCCGCGGCACGCGTCCAAGCCCGCCGCCTTGCGCCACGGCCGACGGTGCGATCGTCTCCCAGCCACGCGGATCGTCCAACGGGATATGGTCATCGCCTTCCCAGGGCAGGTTGGCGCTGGCCTTGCGGCCGGCATGGCCGATCTGGATGCCGGTGACAGCGCCGGCCTTGCGCATCTCCGCAACGATCGGTGCCAGCGCCTGCGCCTGGCCGTCATTCCACAGACCGAGGCAGCCCGGCGTGATGCGCCCCTCCGGCGAGACGCCGGTCGCCTCGACCACGACGAGGCCGGCGCCGCCCCGGGCCAATCCGGCGAGATGCGCCCTGTGCCATTCATTGGCGGCGCCATCTTCCGCCATGTACTGGCACATCGGCGAGGCAATGATGCGATTGCGAAGGGTGACGTCCTTCAGGCTGAAGGGATCGAACAAGCCAGGCATGATGCTGCTCCGCGCAGGTGGATTTCTATGTTTCGATAGTTCGATATTTTTCGAACTTTTGCAAGTTCAAAACCCTGTGATAGACTCAAGCCCATGCGCCATGCCCGCCTGCCCGCCTCTGAAGAGATTGCGCTGGAAGACGTCTTCCACGCGCTGAGCGACCCGTTCCGGCTCGAAGTCGTGCGCAGGCTGGCAGTCGAGGGCGAGCAGAGCTGCCAGGCGCTGGAAGGGGACCGCCCGAAATCCAGCGTCTCGCATCATTTCCGCGTGCTGCGCGAAGCCGGTTTGATTCGCACCCGCAACGAGGGCGTGACCCGGATGAACGCGCTCCGCCGCGAGGATATCGAGCAGCGCTTCCCCGGACTCCTCGGTTGCGTCGTTCCCCGGTCGAACGCTTGAGCAGTCGGCGGTTCCGCTTCGCGTGACGCCGACCTATGCTCGTGCCATGAGCCTCCCCTACCGTCCCAATGTCGGCATCGCCCTGTTCAACGCACAGGGCCTCGTCTTCGCCGGCCGCTCGCATAGCGCCGGGCCCGAGATCGTCCTGCCCGGCTTCGATTGGCAGATGCCGCAGGGCGGCATCGACCCCGATGAGGACATCGTCGCCGCCGCGCGCCGCGAGCTGGAAGAGGAAACCGGCGCCACGCAGGCCGAACTCCTCGCCGTGACCGATGAATGGTGGAGCTACGATTTCCCGCCCTATGACGGCCCATGGCACAAGCTTGTCCCGTTCCGCGGCCAGCGCCAGCGCTGGGTCGCCTTCCGCTTCGCCGGCAGCGACAGCGCGATGGATATCGGCAAGCCCAATGGCGACGAGCCGCCGGAATTCAGCGAGTGGCGCTGGCGCCCGCTCGCCGAGATGCCGGGGCTGGTCGTGCCGTTCAAGCGCCCGGTCTACGAAAAGGTGGCGCAGGTCTTTGCGCAATTTGCGCGTTGAACTGGGTCGCCGTTCTCGGGCGAAGCGAAGCGCAGACCCGAAATCTCGTGACGAGCACGTGCAAGAACCTTACCTGGCATGAGATACTCGGGTCGAGCCCGAGCATGACGCAACTGTCGGCCGCCAACGAAAAAGGGCCGCTCGCGCGGCCCTTTCCAAATTTCAAAGCTCAGGTGCGGATCAGGCCGCCTTGCGCTGCTCGAAGACGTGCTTGAACTCGCGCAGCTGCACCAGCGTTTCCTGCAGGCGCTTCTTGTCCTCGTCCGAATGGGAGCCGGCAAGACGCGTCTCGGCGGTCAGGATTTCGGCGTCGAGCACCGCGGTGTCGACGTCCTCCAGGAACCTGCCCTGCTCGGCCAGGATCGTCGTCGAATTCTGGTTGACCTCGACGAGACCGCCATTGACGAAGAATTCCTTGCCGTTGCTCTCGCTCGTCTGGACGAAGACGATGCCGGCCTTGAGCGTCGCCACGAGCGGCGCATGGCCCGCGAGCACGGTCATCTCGCCCTCGACCGATGGGACGATGACGCTGACGACGTCGCCCGAGAACAGGATGCGCTCCGGCGAGACGAGTTCGAACTTGAAGGTGGCCATCGTTTCATTCTCCCCGGCTCGTCATGGCCGGGCTTGACCCGGTCATCTCCGAAACCAGCGGTTTCTGGTCGTGAGATCCCCGGGCGAGCCCGGGGATGACGCGTTCGAACGCTTACGCGGCCTCGGCGGCCAGGCGCTGGGCCTTCTCGACGGCTTCCTCGATCGAGCCGACCATGTAGAAGGCCGCTTCCGGCAGGTGGTCGTACTTGCCCTCGACCAGGCCCTTGAAGCCCTTGATCGTGTCTTCGAGCGGCACGAGCTTGCCCGGCGAGCCGGTGAAGACCTCCGCGACGAAGAACGGCTG
>SEEM01000161.1 GCA_004144595.1 Hyphomicrobiales bacterium | reverse complement strand
ATGCCGAGTTCGCGCTCCAGCGGTTCGCGGAAGCGCGCCATGCCGGCGCAGCCCATCACCAGCACGTCGGCATGATGGGTGTCCCGCAATGTCCGGCCGACGCCGATCATGCGCTCCAGAGTGACCCGCTCGTCGGCCATCTCCTGGATGTTGAGGTTCACCGGCAGGTCCCCGGCGAAGCGGCCTATCATGCCCATCGCGCCGAGATAGCGCAGATGACGTGGGATCGAGTTCTGCAGCATCGCGACGATGCCGAAGCGCTGGCCGAGCGTCAGAGCCGTCAGCACGCCGCATTCCGCGATGCCGAGCACCGGCTTTTGGCTTTGCTCCCGAAGCGAGTGCATGCCCGGGTCGGAGAAGCAGGCGACGACGAAGGCGGCGGCTTCGTTCTCGAGGCCGGCTGCGCGCTTCAGCAGGGCCGGGATCAAGCCGTCGACATCACGCTGCGACTGGATGCCGGGCGGGCCGTCGGCGAGCGTCAGGCATTCGATCGCCGGGCCGCCAGCCATGCGCAGCGGCGCGACGGCCTCGTCGATACCGCGCGTGACCCGCTCGGTCGAGTTCGGATTGATGACGTAGATCGTGCCGCTCACGAGGCCTCTCCTTCCGGGGTGGTTCGCGCCCGTTCGCGCCAGCCGTCCAGTGTCTGGCGTGGTTCCTGGAAACGATCGCCCAGGCCGAGATACCAGTCGGCGCCATGCAGGCGGCCGACGAGGTCGAGCTTGTCGATATCGACATGCAGCCGCTCGTCGACGATGCCATCGCGGATATGGAGATGGACGATCTCGCCGACGACCAGGTTGCGATGGCGCGTGCCGAGCGAGAGCGAGACGGTCTCGCGGCATTCGAGCTGGACCGGCGAGACCGCGAGCCGCGGCGCCGCCACCTTGGCGCTCGCCACTGTATCGAGCCCGGCCGCCGCGATCTCGTCGACCTCCGAGGGGAAGTCGATGGCGCAGACCTGCATCGCCGCAACCATGGCCCGGTCGACGAGATTGACGACGAAGCCGCCGGTCTCGCGGATATTGCGCATCGTGTCCTTGAGGGGCGCTGCGCCGCCGCGGCCCTCGATGCCGAGCACGACCAAGGGCGGCGCATGGCTGAACACGTTGAAGAAACTGAAGGGCGCGGCATTGGCGCGGCCCTTCTCGTCGACTGTGGTGACGAGCGCGATCGGGCGCGGCAGCACCGTGTTGACGAGGAGCTTGTAGAGGTCCCGCTCCCCGAGGTCGCTTGCGGCCCAATCCATCGGTTCAGCCCAGTTGCGCGTCGAGCAGGCGCACGGTTTCGCCCAGCACGCGGGCGCCGTCGCCGGCCTGGTCCGGCGTGATCGATTCCTCCGGCGCATGGCTGCGCCCTTCGAGGCAGGGCACGAAGAGCATGCCGACCGGGCCGATATGGGCGATGTGGACGCCGTCATGGCCGGCACCGCTCGGCAGGTCGCGGGTGGCGAGCCCGAGCGAGGCGGAGGCATTCGCGATGGCCGAGCGAACCTCCAGCGCGCAGGCCGTCGGCGCGACATGGCTGATCGGCTCGACCGCGATGGTGAGGCGCATTTCCGCGAGGGCAGGGCGCAGGTCGCGCACCAGCGCCTCACCGAAGGCCA
Source organism: Hyphomicrobiales bacterium (assembly GCA_004144595.1). Lineage (GTDB taxonomy): Bacteria > Pseudomonadota > Alphaproteobacteria > Rhizobiales > Beijerinckiaceae > Allobosea. The sequence continues at coordinate 2,945 of SEEM01000161.1, read as the reverse complement.
TGACCGCCGCCTCATTACCGGAGCGGACTTCAAGCGTCAGCACGGCCTCGCCCGGCACGGCGTTCGAGGCGTTGGGGCTGACTTCGATCCGCCCGAAGGTGGCGACCAGAGGCTGGTTGTCGCGCGTCGTCGCGAGGGCGCGCTTGTAGGCGGCCTCGATCAGCTTTGCGGCGCCGACCAGTGCATCGGCCCTCAGCGCCATCGGCGTCGCGCCGGCATGGTCGGCCCGGCCGGTGACGATGATGCGCTCGCGGCGGATGCCGACGATGTCGGTGACGATGCCGATCGGGATGCGCTCGTTTTCCAGCACGCGGCCCTGCTCGATATGGACTTCGACATAGGCCGCGATGCCACCGGCAGGGCGCTTGACCGAGGCCAGCTCTGCGGGCCGGCCGCCGACGAAAGCGATGCCCTCGCGCAGCGTCATGCCGTCGGGGCGGGTCATCGCCAGATGCTCCTCGCTCAGCGTTCCCGCGAGCGCGCGGCTGCCGATGCAGGAAAGGCCGAACTCGCTCGGCTCCTCCGCCAGGAAGTCGACGACCTCCAGCGGGTGACGCAAGCGGTCGCCACGCTCGCTGAAGCTCTGCGCGACCTCCAGTGCGGCGAGCACGCCCAAAATGCCGTCATAGCGCCCGCCGGCGGGCACCGTGTCGGAATGCGAGCCGATCAGGATCGGTTTCAGCGTGGGGTCGGCGCCGGCAAGCCGGCCGATCAGGTTACCGGCGGCGTCGAGTTCCGTCTCCAGCCCGGCCTCGCGGAATTCCGCGGCCAGCCATGCCCGCCCTTCGAGGAAGCGCGGCGTGAAGGAGCGGCGCGTCCATGGACGCTCCGGGTCGGTTATGCCGGAGAGGGCTTCAATGCGACGCCAGAGCCGGTCCTGATCGATCGACATGACGCTTACGCCGCCGGTCGCAGGAAGCGGCCGTCGCCGGCCTTGTTGCGGATCTCTTGGCCATCCCAGGCGAGCTGGCCGCGGACATAGGTCGCGGCGACGCGGACGCGGAATTCGCGGCCCTCCATCGAGCTCCACTTCACCGCCGAAAGGCTCTTGCTGGGATCATGGATGAAGCGGCCGGGCTCGAGCACGGTGATGTCGGCATCGGCGCCGGCTTCGAGCCGGCCCTTGTCGGCAAGCAAAAAGGCTTTGGCTGGCCCTTCGCAGAGCTGCTTCACCACGATGGTCGGCGACAGGCCATGCTCCTCGCAGCCGGTCCAGAGCGCCGGCAGCAGCGTCTCGATGCCCGGTCCCCCCGAGGTGTTCTTGAAGATCATGGGATCGCCCTTCTTTTCCAGTCCCCAGGAGACGTGGTCGGACGAGATGAAGTCGCAATGGCCGGCGGCGAGATGGCTCCAGAGCAGGTCGCTCTCGGCCTTCGGGCGGATCGGTGGGTAGTGCTTGATCTTCGCGCCGAAGCGCGGGCCGTGCTCCTCGGCATCGAGCATGAAATACTGCACGCAGCTCTCGACCGTCGCCTTGTAGCCGGCCTGCTTGTACATGTTGCAGATCTCGAAGCCGCGAGAGGTCGAGACATGGACGGCGTGCGCCCGGGCCCCCGTCTCGGCGCCGATCTCGTAGATGCGGGCGGTGGCGAGGTTCTCGACCAGCGGCGGATGGGCGCGCAGGAAGGCGTCGGGCCCGGTGTCGCCGGCCTCGATCAGCCGGGCGATATTGCGCCTTGTCATCTCCTGGTCCTGGTTATGGACCCCGCAGAGCAGGCCGGTGGGCTCGATCAGCTTGAACGCTTCGTAGAGCGTATCGTCGCCGATGCGCGGAAAGCGCGTCGGGTTGGCCTCGAAGGTCGAGAACTTGAAGGCGCAGGCGCCGGCTTCGACGAGGCCCGGAATGGCGTGCAGCCCGTTCTCGATGGTGATCGTGGCATAGAGCGCGACATCGACATGGGCGTCGCGCTCGACCACCGCGACCTTCTCGTTGAAGAGCTTCGCGTTGGTGACCGGCTCGGGCTCGTCATAGGGCATGTCGACCATAACGGTGACGCCGCCCGCCGCAGCCGCCCGCGAGCACATGCCGATGCCCTCGTGATTGGCCTGGCTGCCGGAATGGACCTGCCCGTCGATCACACCGGGAATGATCCACTGTCCCCGGAAATCCTGCGTCTCGCGCGCCGAAGGCGGCGTGCCCTTGCCGACCTTGCCGATCTTGCCGCCGCTGACGGCGACAAAGCCGTCCTCGATGATCCGCTCGGACAGCACGATATTGCCGCGGAGGACGAGATCGAAGTCACTCATATCAGGGTATCCGGTTATCCTGCGGGTCGACGGAAATGCAATCAGCCTTCGCGGCCGAGCGCGTAATCGGTGAAGTTCATGCCGAGAGCCTTCTCGACGATCGGATAGACGCTGGGGTCGGTGACGCTGGAGCTCAGCGGAATCTTCGTCTTCGGCACGCGCAGCACCGAAAGCTCCATGCCCTCGCGGACATGGCCGGAGCTGACCGGCTGACCGTCGGTGTCGAGCGTGGTGATCACGTCCGGGAAGCAGGCATGGCGGGCGCCGTCGAGATCGGTTACTGCCATGTACTCGTTCATGACATGGATGACGCGGGCGGCTGCCCCGGTCCCGACTTGGATCGTGCCGATGTCGAAGGCCTCGTTGGTGTAGCGCACGTCCTTCCTGGAGACGGTGCCGCGCGCGATGATCGAGCCGCCGGTCTCGTCGCAAATCGCGTCGATGACGGCGCTGCCGCCCTTCGGCTTGGCGGCGAGGATGCGCTCGCCTAAAGCCAGAGCCATCGAGATGCCGCCGAGCGCGGCATTCTTGCGGACATAGGCTGCCGGGACCGGGTTGCGGCAGGAGGCGCTGGGCAAGCCGATCTACGGCCTGATCATCGGCCAGAACGGCATGTCGAGCACACTCAATGCCTGGCTGCCGAGCGCCATTCTCGGAGTGAAGGTGGTCGACGCGGTCGGCGACATCCGCGCCCATCC
>SEEM01000160.1 GCA_004144595.1 Hyphomicrobiales bacterium | reverse complement strand
TACGTCGCCCACCCCAAGGGCGCCGGGCGCGCCACGGCGCCCTTTGGGGTGGGCGACGTGCCGATCCAGCCACACCGCGCCCCACTCGACCGAGCACGACGGCAACCACGCAGCAGCGAAGCGTTCTGCTCAGGTGTTCAGCAGCCGGTGTCGCCCGTTTCGCCGCAGCGCGCGTCGGCTGAGACGCTCAGCTCGGCCGAAGGCCCGCGCTCTCGGGGATGCGCCAGAAAGACGAACTCGGGCTTTGGCTGCGCGCCGATCAGCCGGCTTTTCAGCGACTTGATCGAGACTGGCTGGGGCGGGAGGATTCGAACCTCCGAATGGCGGTACCAAAAACCGCTGCCTTACCACTTGGCGACGCCCCAATCTGCGCCGCGTTCTAGAACGCGGCGGCGCGGTGCGCAACAGTCAAGCCACCGCGGCCCCTCCCCTTCGGAAGAATTCCTCCACAACCTGCAAAGAGCCTGTTGCGCCGGAGCCGCGTGCTGGCTATAAGCCGGCCACCAGCAAATCGGAGTGTGGCTCAGCCTGGTAGAGCACCTCGTTCGGGACGAGGGGGTCGCAGGTTCAAATCCTGCCACTCCGACCAAAATTTCCCGAGACATTTCAGGATTTGACGAAAGCGGCCCTCACGGGCCTTTTTCTTTGCGCCTTGCCCGCGCATCCGGGAAACCGTCACCCAACCGTCAAATGGCATGCCTATTGCGTCGGCTTCGAAATGGAGACGATCATGCTGCGCGACTGCCCGACCGATGCGAAGGCCACCCTTGCCCTGATCGCCCTTTCGGCGATCTGCATCCTGGGCTGGCTTGCCGATCTGGGCCTTTGAACGCAATCCCCGACATGCTGCCCCTGTCGCGGGGGTCCGACAGCCTCTAGATCATCGGACCGAATACGATATTCAGTCCGATGATCTAGGTGCTTGATCTTGCATCGGCTTTTCCCGAAAACCGCATGCACTTTCCGGGCCGATGCTCTAGAGTGCGGCCTCATCGAATCGAACGGTCGGGCCATGAAGCGCATCACCCTCCTTGCCGGTATTCTCGGATTGGCCGTGTTCCTGTCCGGCTGCGACAAATGCGGCAATTTCGGCCCTTTGTTTGGCCCCTACGACACGAAAAGCTGCGGCGACAAATCGACGAGCTGAGGCCTCAGCGCCCGAGATGAGCGACGAGATCGCATTCGATCGCAGCGCGACGACGGAAGCCGGCACGGTCGCAAGCCTGTCCCCCCTGGTGCGCCGGCTCATCGCCGGCAATGGCGGACCGATGACCTTCACCGGCACCTGCTCCTATATCGTCGGCCGCGGCACGGTCGCGATCATCGATCCCGGCCCCGACGACCCCGGCCATGTCGAACGACTGATGGCGGCGGTCCGTGGCGAGACCGTCAGCCATATCGTCGTCACCCATACCCATCGCGACCACTCCCCCGCCGTACCGGCCCTGAAAGCCGCGACCGGAGCGACGGTGGTCGGCTGCGGGCCGCATCGCCCGTCGCGGGAGCTCGGCCCCGGCGAAGGCCGCGTGCTCGATGCCGCCGCCGATACCGAGTTCGTACCGGACTGGGCCATGCGCGATGGGGATGCCATATCGGGTCCCGGCTGGAGCCTGTCAGCCATCGAGACGCCCGGCCACACCGCCAACCATCTCGCCTTCACGCTCACTGAGGAACAGACATTGTTCTCCGGCGACCATGTGATGGCGTGGTCGACCTCGGTCGTCGCGCCGCCCGACGGTTCGATGGCGGCCTACATGGCCTCGATCGAGAAGCTGCGCGGGCTGGAGCATGCCCGCTACTGGCCGGGCCATGGCGGACCGGTCAACGAGCCGCAACGCTTCCTGCGCGGGCTCGTCCAGCACCGGCGGCAACGCGAGGCCGCGATCCTGAACCGGCTCGGCGCAGGCGACGAGACGATCGCCGCGATGGTCCCGGTGATCTACCAGGGCCTCGCGCCGGTTCTGCACGGCGCCGCCGCGCTCTCGGTGCTGGCCCAGCTCGAGGACCTCGTTCTGCGCGGTGCCGTGCAGTCCAGCGATCCCATTCCAGCCCTCGCCAGCCGCTACAGGCTCGCCTGACGCCGGCCGCTCAGCGGCCTTCCATCAGCAAGTCGATCTCGTCGGCGAAGGCCGCGACGCGCGCGGCGTTGGCGCCGAGATCATGGCTGCCGAGACGGGAGGCCGAGCGGATATCGATGCGGCTGCCATCGACGCGCGGCCTGACCCGAATGGTGATGTCCTCCGAAAAATGCAGGAGGCGGCCGCGCGCGACAGCTTCGACGCGACCCGCGCCGCTGCGCCCGCCCGGCCGCGCTGCCTCGAGCACCTGCCAGCCCAGGCCGAGCGCCGCTCGTCTGGCGAGGTCGAAAGCGGCATCGGCCGGCAGTTCGAGCAGGATCGGCACGGCCTTGGGATAGGCTTGTCGCTGCAAGCGCCGGCGTTCCAGGGGAACATCGGGCGGAACACGTCCGGCACGGGCCGTCAGCGCGGCCTGCGAGCGGCTGAAGCCGGGCGGATCGTCGATATCGGTCGAGACATCGGCAAGCGCCGGTCGGGTCAGGAATCTGAGCGCAATATAGCCAGCCGGTGCGAGCAGGATCAGCGAGAGCAGCATCGCGCCGGCGGCCATGCCGACGCCGCGATGACCGGACTGCCAGATACGGATGAAGGCGAGGATGGCAAGGCCAAGCGCCGCAAGCACGAGGAGATAGGCGCCGACGACCGGCGCGAGTCCCTCGATGCTCGGTTCCCGCAAGCGGACGAGCAGCAGCGACAGCAGCAGCACCGCGAACGAAAACCAGGCCAGCCGCCGGCTCCAGACGGCCGCGCGCGAAACCGGTTCCTCGAAGACGAGACGGCGGTGCATCGCCCTTTCGTGCCTGCCGCGAACCCGGATGGCAAGCCGCGCCACCAGCTAAGCGCAATCTTAATCAAGTCGGCGATAAAAGGGCAGGACGAGGTTTGGGCCGTGCCTGCCTCTCGGTCTTCGTCACCGCCTTACCGCCGCACCACGCTCGAGACCCGCCGTGAAATTCTTCCCCTCGTCGATCCAGAACTATCTTGTCGCCACCATGGCCTGCCTGTGTGTGCCCGGCATCGGCGCCCTCGGCTACATGGCCTATCAATCCATCACGGATGTGCGCACCAACATGCAGCTGGCCGAGCTCGTACAGGCCGACAAGGCCCTGCTGCTCGCCGGCAACGCGATCCGCACCGCCCGCGGACAGGCGCAGACGAGCATCCAGGTCACCGACGACCCGGCCGCGGCATTGAAGCAGATCGAAGAGAGCAATCGCAGCCGCATCGCCGACGCGATCGCCCAGCTCGACGAGACCGGCCTGCCAGGCCGCAAGGAGCTGATCGCCGGCATCCTGCAGCAGCAGAATCTCACCGATGCCAGGATGGCCGATCTCTATGCCGAGGCGTCGAAGCCGAAGGCGCAGCGCAGCCTCGCCGCCACCATGCCCTGGTATAACGGCATCGGCGCGATCGAAGGCGCGATCGTCAAGGCCTCGGACGAGACCTCGAACGCCGCTCGCCTCGCCGACCCGATCCTCGCCGACCTGCAGGGCTTCAAGTCGGCCGGCTGGGACGTCCGCTCGAATTACGGCACGCAATGCTCGGTGCTCCGTCCGGTCTTCGGCTCGGGCAAGGCACTGGAGGCGGCGCAGATCCGCAAGCTCGGCGAATTGCGCGGCATCTCCAACGCCGCGGGCGAGACGCTGAAGCAGCTCGCCTCGCGGCCCGGCGTCGGCAGCGAGCTTGTCCAGAAGATCGGCGTCATGTCGGCCGAGGTCGAAGCGTCGAACCGCAAGATGGACGAGTTGATCGGCAAGCTCGGCCAGGGCGCCGGTCCCGTCATCGCTGCGGAAGAGTGGACGAAGCAGTGCAATGGCCCGTTCACGGCCATCGTCTCGGCCGTCACCCAGTCGCTCGACGACATGGTCGTGCGGACCGACAAGAAGCTTTCCGCCGCCTGGGTGAAGCTCGGCATCGTCGGTGCGCTGCTGGCCGCCCTGCTGGCGATCTGCGTGATGAGCCTGCGCGGCGTGCAGCGCCGCATCGCACGGCCGCTGGTCTCGCTGAAATCAGCGCTGGACGAGATGCAGCAGGGCAATTTCGCCCAGGCTATCCCGGCCGCCCCCTCGCCCGACGAGATCGGCGCGCTGAGCGGCGCGCTCGAAATCTATCGCGAGAACGCGCTTGCCCTCGAGCAGAACCGGCGCGACCGCGAGCTCGCCATGCTCGCCGATGCCGAGCAGGCCGCTCATGTCCAGAAGCTGCTGGGTGAAGTCGCCACCATCGTCGCCGATGCCCGCAACGGCAATTTCTCAGGCCAGGCGAAGGTCGTCGGCATGGAGGGTCCGCTCAAGGAGCTCGTCGAGGGCATCAACGAGATCAACGCGGTTGTCGACGGTGCGACGACGGAGTTCGCCGGTGCTTTGTCGGCGATTGCGGGCGGGGACCTGACGAACCGGGTCGAGACGGCCTATCGCGGCCGCTTCGCCGACCTGAAGGGCGCGATCAACGAGACGGTCGACCGCCTGTCGGACACGGT
>SEEM01000012.1 GCA_004144595.1 Hyphomicrobiales bacterium | reverse complement strand
ACCTGCCGGCCGATCGAGGTCGCGGCCGAACGGGCCGCCGAGGTGATGATCTTCTCGGTCATGCTCTGCGGCAGCGCGCCGCCGCGCGAGCCCGGACCAGTCTTCGGGCGCTGCTGCGGAGCGCCGCCGCCGAGCCAGCCGCCGATCGTATCGAGGATGCCGCCGCCCCCGCCACCGGTCGAAGCCTCGACCGGCGAGCCATCTGCATCGAGGTTCTTGCGCGCCGCCAGAATCTCATAGGCCGACTCGCGGTCGACCATGGTCTCGTACTTGCCCTTCTCGGGCGAGGTGTTGATCGCCTGCTGGCGCTGCTGCGGGGTGCAGGGACCGACCTGCGCCATCGGCGGCGCGATCAGGGCGCGCTCGACCATCTCGGGCGAGCCCTTGCCTTCCAGCATCGAGATCAGCGCCTCGCCGACCGCGAGCTGGCTGATCGCCTCCTCGGTGTTGATCTTCGGATTCTGGCGGAAGGTCTCGGCGGCGGCACGCACCGCCTTCTGGTCGCGCGGCGTGAAGGCGCGCAGCGCATGCTGGACGCGATTGCCGAGCTGGGCCAGCACCGTATCCGGGATATCGAGCGGGTTCTGCGTGACGAAATAGACGCCGACGCCCTTCGAGCGGATCAGGCGCACGACCTGCTCGACAGCCGTCAGCAGCGCCTTCGGCGCGCCGTTGAAGAGCAGATGCGCTTCATCGAAGAAGAAGACGAGTTTCGGCTTTTCGAGGTCGCCGACCTCGGGAAGCTGCTCGAACAGCTCCGAGAGCAGCCAGAGCAGGAAGGTCGCGTAGAGCCGCGGATTGTTCATCAGCTTGTCGGCGGCCATGATATTGACGATGCCGCGACCGTCGCGATCCGTCTTCATCAGGTCGTTGATGTCGAGCGCCGGCTCGCCGAAGAAGAGATCGCCCTTCTGGTTCTCCAGCACGAGCAAGGCACGCTGGATCGTGCCGACCGACGCCGAGGTGACGTTGCCGTATTTGGTGGTCAGATCCTGCGCATTCTCGGCGATGAAGGTCAGGATCGCGCGCAGGTCCTTGAGGTCGAGCAGCAGCAGCTTCTGCTCGTCGGCGATGCGGAAGGCGATGTTGAGCACGCCTTCCTGCGTGTCGTTGAGGTCGAGCAGGCGGGCGAGCAGGAGCGGGCCCATTTCGGAAATGGTGGCGCGGACGGGGTGGCCCTGCTCGCCGAACACGTCCCAGAACACAGTGGTGAACTGATCCGGCTCGTATTTCAGGCCGAGTTCCTTGGCGCGGTTGACGAAGGCCGGCTTGGAATCGCCGGGCGCGACGATGCCGGAGAGATCGCCCTTGATGTCCGCCGCGAAGACCGGGACGCCATTGCGGGCGAAGCCCTCGGCCATCACCTGCAGCGTCACGGTCTTGCCGGTGCCGGTCGCGCCGGTCACCAGTCCATGGCGATTGGCGAGCTTGAGCAGGAGGTTTTCAGGCTTGCCGCTCTTGCCGATCAGAATCGCGCCGTCATTCGCCATTGAATTCGCCCATTCGTTCCCGAAGCCTTGGAAACGGGTGTAACCAAAGGACGCAGAAGGCGGAAGCCCGGGGGCGTTGGAAATCAGATCGTAAACATGTAAACTATTTTCCGAAGGCTTCGTGCCGAGGCCGTTTTGGCGAGGGGTTGGGACCATGGAAGAATTGCTCACGCGCGTGGCGGCTGTCGCCGGCATCAATGAAGAGCTTGCCCGCAAGGCTGTCGGCATCATTCTCGCCTTCCTGCAGAAGGAAGGCCCGCCGGCCGAAATCGGCCAGCTCATGGCGGCGCTGCCGGGAGCTCAGGCGCTGGCCGAGGCAGAAGGCGGCGCGAAGGGCGGCATGCTCGGCGCGATCGGCGGCCTGATGGGCGGTGGCGGCGGCGTGATGGCGCTCGGCGGCCAGCTCATGAGCGCCGGACTCTCGATGGGCCAGATCCAGAGCGTTTCGAAGGAAATGTTCGCTGTCGGCCGCGAAAAGGCTGGTGAGGACGCGATGGGCGCCATCGTCGGCGCGATCCCCGGCCTCAGCCAGTTCGTCTGAGCTAAGTCCAACTCCCCGACGCCGCGGCGCCGTCTCAGGATAGCGCCGCGGCGTTTTTGTATGTCCGCACCTGCCTTGTGACGAAGTAGGGATGGCGGTGCGTGCGCGCCCATGGCAATCAGCGCTCCACGGCTGCACACTGTGCGGAAGAGGAGTATCGGCGCGCATGAACTCGGCTGCCCCATCCGACCTTCCCTATCTCGACGCCTTCGCGGCGCCGCCGCATGACGCGTGGCGTGCAGCGGTCGACAAGGTCCTGAAGGGCGCCGATTTCGAGAAGAAGCTCGTCGGCCGCACAGCCGACGGCATCCGTATCGAACCGCTCTACCCGGCCGCCACGGCGCCTGCGCGGGCGTTGCGCGCCGAGGCCGGGCGCTGGCATATTGCGGCCCGGCTGGACCATCCACAGCCGGACGAGGCGCGGACGCTGGCCCTGGCCGATCTCGAAGGCGGCGCCGATACGCTGACCGTGAGCTTCGCCGGAGCCTTGGGCGCACGCGGCTACGGCGTCATAGCCGACGATGTCGCCACGCTCGATAGCGCGCTCGACGGGGTCATGCTGGACCTGATCCGCCTGCGCTTCGACCCGGCTCCCCACGGCCGCATCAACGCCCTGCTGCTGGCCGCCCTGATCGAGAAGCGCGGCCACGCGCCGGGCGAGCTCGGCGTCTCGTTCGGGCTCGATCCCATCGGCGTCTTCGCCTGCCGCGGTTCGCTGGCGGCACCCTGGCCCGAACTCGGCCGCAGGCTCGCGGCGACGATCCGCACGCTGAAGGAGCGCGGTTTCGCCGGACCGTTCCTCGAAGTCGACAGCCGCCCCTATCACGAAGCCGGCGCCAGCGAGGCGCAGGAACTCGGTGCGGTGCTCGCCACGGCGGTCGCCTACCTGCGTGCGCTCGAAGCACAGGGCATGACGCTGTCGGAAGCGCGCGATGCGCTCGCCTTCACGCTCGTTGCCGATACCGACGAATTCCTGACGGTGGCGAAGTTCCGGGCGGCTCGCCTCCTGTGGGACCGCATCCAGCAGGCCTGCGGCCTGACGCCGATGCCGGTGCGCATCCATGCCGAAACGGCATGGCGCTCGCTGACGAAGCGCGATCCGAACGTCAACCTGCTGCGCGGCACCGTCGCCGCCTTCGCGGCCGGGGTCGGCGGCGCCGATTCGATCGCCGTACAACCCTTCACCGCCGCACTGGGCCTGCCGGATGCGTTCGCGCGCCGCATCGCTCGCAATACCCAGCTCATCCTGCTGGAAGAGAGCAATCTCTGGCGCGTCGCCGATCCGGCCGCCGGCGCCGGTGGCTTCGAGGCGCTGACGCAGACGCTGTGCGAACAGGGCTGGCAAGCTTTTCAGGACATCGAGCGGCAGCGCAGCGGCGATCTCGGCGGCATCGTCGCATCCCTGGTCGACGGTCATCTCCAGAAGACGCTCGCCGGGCAGCGCGCCGCCCGCGCCAGGGCCGTTTCGACGCGCCGCGAGCCGATCACCGGCACGAGCGAGTTCCCGAACATCCGTGAGGAGACGGCAGTGGTGCTCGACGCCGCGCCGGTCAAGCGCGACGGAAAGCGCGTGCGAGGCAGCCTCGCGGAAAGCAACCAGGGCGAGATCATCCGCTCCTTCGTCGGCGGCGCTGGCCGGGTGGATGCGCTGGCTGCGCCCGCCGAGGGCTTGCGTGCGGAGCCCCTGCCCTCGCTGCGGCTGGCGGAGCCGTTCGAGGCGCTGCGCGATAAGGCCGATGCCCGGCCGCAACGGCCCGTCGTCTTCCTGGCCACGCTCGGCCCCATCGCCGATTTCGCCGCGCGCGCCGGCTTCGCCCGTAACCTGTTCGAGGCGGGCGGTCTCGCTGCGCCCAGCGGCGAGGGGTTCTCAAGGGACGCCACCACCGATCTGGACGCGCTGGTCGGTGCCTTCCGAGCCTCAGGTGCGAGGCTTGCCTGCCTGTGCGGCTCGGATGCGGCATACGCCTCAGAGGGCGCTGCTGCCACCGAGGCGCTCGCCAAAGCCGGCGCAACGGTCTGGCTCGCCGGCCGCCCCGCCGAGCCAGAAGCCTTGAACAAGGCCGGCGTCACCACATTGATCTATATGGGCTGCGACGTGGTGGAGGCGCTCGCGGAAGCGCAGGCCATCGCAGACGCCTGACCGGAGACCAAGAGTTTGACTGCCATCGCCCTCACCATCGCAGGCTCGGATTCCAGCGGCGGCGCCGGCATCCAGGCCGACCTGAAGACCTTCGCGGCGCATCAGGTCTATGGCGCCAGCGTCATCGTCGCGCTGACCGCGCAGAACACCAGGGGCGTCAGCGCCATCCATGCCGTGCCGCGCGATTTCGTCGCCCAGCAGATGGACGCCGTGTTCGAGGATCTCGACGTCGGCGCGGTCAAGATCGGCATGCTGGCGACGGCCGAGCTGATCGAGACCGTCGCGGCGGGGCTGAAGCGCCATGGCGCGAAGAACATCGTGCTCGATCCCGTCATGATCGCGGCCTCCGGCGCGCGGCTGCTCGAAAGCGCGGCTGTCGAGGCGATCCGCACCCATCTCTTCCCGCTCGCCACCCTGATTACCCCGAATCTGCCGGAGGCAGCAGCCCTGCTCGGCACCAGCCCGGCCGAGACAGACGAGGCGATGGACGAACAGGCCGAGAACCTCGCGGCACTGGGTGCAGCGAACGTGCTGGTCAAGGGCGGGCATGGCACCGGCGCGATCAGCAGCGACGTCCTGCTCCTGGCTGGCGGAGCGCGCCAGCGCTTCGACGCGCCGCGCCTGGCGACACGCAACACGCATGGCACCGGCTGCACCCTGTCCTCCGCCATAGCCGCCAATCTCGCCAAGGGATTGGAATTGCCGGAGGCTGTCGGCCACGCCAAGAGCTATATCTCTGCGGCCATCGCCGCGGCCGACCAGGTCGCAGTTGGCCACGGGCATGGGCCGGTGCATCATTTCCACCATTGGTGGGACAAGACGTGAGGGCGATGGCGGCTTCATCGGGTTCATCATCGCCGCTGCGCCAGCGCCGCGCCGAACGATTGCGGCGCGAGATCGCGCTATTGGAGCATATGGATGGCCGGCTCTGGCGCAGAGCCGTGATCGATACGCTCGTCGCCGTGGGCTTCATTGCCGTGCTGCTGATCGCGGTGGCGGCGAAGCTGCACTATTTCATGTATCATCCGCTCGCGGTGACGGTCGCCTGCCTCGGCATCGGCGCGCTGGCCTGGTGGCTCGGGCGCTACACGCTGTGGATACCGGTCATCCTCGTCGCGCTTCTGCTGGCGATCCTGTTCGAAGGCGATGTGGGCGGCCTCGACTTCGGCGGCAGCGAAAGCGGCGAGAGCAGAGCCAAGCCGGATCGACGCCGCAAGCTCGACGCTGCCCTGGCGAAACGGCGCCGAACCCTGGCGAAACTGGAGGGGCGTTCATGACCGCGATCCCGGATTTCACGAAGCTCGCCTTCGCCGGCACGGCGCATCCCGGCACAAGCGCGCTGCCCACGGGCGAGGCCTGGCTGACCCCCGAGGATATCCCGGTCAAGCCGGTCTACACCGTAGAGGACCGTGACGGACTGCCCTTCGTGGACACGCTGCCGGGCATCGCGCCCTATCTGCGCGGGCCCTACCCCACCATGTATGTCAACCAGCCCTGGACGATCCGGCAATATGCCGGTTTCTCCACGGCGGAGGATTCGAACGCCTTCTACCGGCGCAACCTCGCCGCCGGGCAGAAGGGGCTCTCGGTCGCCTTCGACCTAGCGACCCATCGCGGCTACGATTCCGACCATCCGCGCGTCGCCGGCGATGTCGGCATGGCCGGCGTTGCGATCGACTCGATCTACGACATGCGCACGCTGTTCTCCGGCATCCCGCTCGACCAGATGAGCGTCTCGATGACGATGAACGGCGCGGTTCTTCCGGTCCTCGCGCTCTACATCGTCGCGGCGGAAGAACAGGGCGTGCCGCAGACCAAGCTCTCGGGGACCATCCAGAACGACATCCTCAAGGAGTTCATGGTCCGCAATACCTATATCTACCCGCCCTCGCCCTCGATGCGGATCATCGGCGACATCTTTGCCTACACCTCGGCGAACATGCCGAAGTTCAACTCGATCTCGATCTCCGGCTACCACATGCAGGAGGCCGGAGCGACGCAGGACCTGGAACTCGGCTACACGCTCGCCGACGGCGTCGAATATATCCGCGCCGGCCAGCGCGCCGGCCTGGGCGTCGACGTCTTCGCGCCGCGCCTGTCCTTTTTCTGGGCCATCGGCATGAACTTCTTCATGGAAGTCGCCAAGATGCGCGCCGCCCGCCTGATCTGGGCGAAGCTGGTCAAGGATTTCGGGGCGCAGAACGAGAAATCCCTGCCGCTGCGCACCCATTGCCAGACCTCGGGCTGGTCGCTGACGGCGCAGGACGTGTTCAACAACGTGCCGCGCACGATGATCGAGGCGATGGCCGCTACTCAAGGGCACACCCAGTCGCTGCACACCAACGCGCTCGACGAGGCTTTGGCCCTGCCGACCGACTTCTCGGCGCGCATCGCCCGCAACACGCAGATTCTGCTGCAACAGGAGAGCGGCACGACCCGGATCATCGATCCCTGGGGCGGCTCCTATTATGTCGAGCGGCTCACCGCGGAGCTCGCTGAAAAGGCCTGGGGCCATATCCAGGAGGTCGAGAAGTTAGGGGGCATGGCCAAGGCGATCGAGGCCGGCATCCCGAAGCTGCGCATCGAGGAAGCCGCGGCCAAGACGCAGGCTCGCATCGATGGTGGGCTGCAGAAGATCATCGGCGTCAACTGCTTCAAGCCCGAGAACGAGGCTTCGATCGACGTGCTGAAGGTCGACAACGCCTCCGTGCGCGCCCAGCAACTCGACAAGCTCAGGCGGCTCAAGGCCGAGCGCAACGAGACCGAGGTCGAGGCCGCCCTCACCGCGCTGACCAACGGCGCAGCCGGCAACGGCAACCTGCTCGACCTCGCGGTCAAGGCCGCCCGCGCCAAGGCGACAGTCGGCGAGATCTCGCTGGCGATGGAGAAGGTCTTTGGGCGCCACAGGGCCGAAATCAAGTCGATATCGGGCGTCTACAAGCGGGAGGTCGGCACCATGAATCCAGCCGTCATGCGCGTCCAGGCGATGTGCGAGGCCTTCGAGGAGGCCGATGGCCGTCGCCCGCGCATCCTCGTCGCCAAGATGGGTCAGGATGGGCACGACCGCGGCCAGAAGGTCATCGCCTCGGCCTTTGCCGATCTCGGCTTCGACGTCGATATCGGCCCACTCTTTGCAACCCCGGACGAGGCGGCGCGCCAAGCCGTCGAGAACGATGTCCATATCGTCGGCGTGTCATCACTGGCGGCGGGACACCTGACATTGGTGCCCGAGCTGAAAGGCGCGCTCGCCAGGGCCGGCCGGCCCGACATCATGATCGTGGTCGGCGGAGTCATTCCGCCGCAGGATTTCGACGCGCTGATCGCAGCCGGCGCCTCGGCGATATTCCCGCCCGGAACCGTGATTGCGGACGCGGCCGAGAAGCTGCTTCAGGAGCTCAACCAGCGTCTCGGCTACGCCCAGCGGACGGCGGCGGAATAAGAAGAAGGCGGGCGCTGCCAGCCGGCAGCGCCCGCCCCATGACTACGACCGACGTGGCGACACTTACCGCCAGCCGTAACCATAGCCGTAGCGCGGCGGAGGCGGCCGCATGCCGTAACCATCAGAATAGCGATGCCAGCGGCGCTGGCCCCAGAAGCCGTGGACGGCGGGCGGCGCAGGACGCCAGCCATAGCCATACGCCGGGCCTTCATAGGAGCGCTCATAGCCGCCGAAGGCGCGAGCCTCGCCCGCACCGGCGAAGGCCGAAGCCGCAAGCACGGCGCCGCTGAGCGCGAGCGCTGTCAAACCGATCCGGGCGCGATTGCCAAACATGGTCTCATGTCCTGTTTCCGGCAGGGATCGCCCTGCCACGGATCGGACATTCGCAGATTGCAGCTGAACGGGCTTTGAGGGCGCCGTTCAGCCACCATTCAACTGCCGGCCAGCTGCTCGCGCTTCAAGAGCAGCGAGGCCGCGATCACGACGATCGCGACTGCCCCGATCATGATCGTGCAGGCGGCGTTGATCTCCGGCGACACGCCGAGCTTGACCGCCGAATAAAGCCGCATCGGCAATGTCGTCGCGCCGGGGCCGGTCGTGAAGCTCGCGATGACGAGGTCGTCGAGCGAGAGGGTGAAGGCGAGCATCCAGGCCGCCGCCACCGCCGGCCAGATCAACGGCAGCGTCACGGTCCAGAAGGTGACGAAGGGCGTCGCGCCGAGATCCTGCGCGGCTTCCTCGAGCGAGCGGTCGAAGCCGACGAGCCTTGACTGCACGACGATGCAGGCGAAGCCCAGGCTGAAGGTCGCGTGCGCGACCGTCACCGTCCAGAAGCCGCGCTCGACATCGGCGGCGACGAAGAGCAGCAACAGGGACAGTCCCGTCACCACCTCGGGCATGACCAGCGGCGCCAGCACCATGCCCGAGAACAGGGTGCGCCCGATGAAGCGGCCATGGCGCGCCAGGGCGAGCGCGGCCAGCGTGCCGAGGATCGTCGCCAGCGTCGCCGAGACGAAACCGAGACGCATCGATAGCCAGGCGGCGTCGAGCAGCGGCCCGTTCCGCATCAGCGCACCGTACCAATGCGTCGAGAAGCCGCCCCAGACCGTCACCAGTCGCGAGGCATTGAAGGAATAGGCGATGAGCGTCAGGATCGGCAGGTAGAGGAAGGCGAAGCCGACGATCAGCGCCAGGATCAATCCCGGACCAAGGCGGCTCATGCCGCCAGCTCCCGGCGCAGGCGTGCTCTCTGGAGAAGGACGAGCGGAAGCACAAGCACCACGAGCAAGACCACCGCCACAGCCGACGCCAGCGGCCAGTCGCGGTTCGAGAAGAACTCGTTCCAGAGCAGCTTGCCGATCATCACCGTGTCGGGGCCGCCGAGCAGATCGGGGATGACGAATTCGCCGACCGCCGGAATGAAGACCAGTGCGGAACCGGCGAGAATGCCGGGCAGCGAGAGCGGCAACGTGACCGTCAGGAAGGCCGTGAGCGGCGTGGCTCCGAGATCGGCCGCCGCTT
The DNA here is from genome assembly GCA_004144595.1 of Hyphomicrobiales bacterium. Taxonomy (GTDB): domain Bacteria; phylum Pseudomonadota; class Alphaproteobacteria; order Rhizobiales; family Beijerinckiaceae; genus Allobosea. The sequence goes on along the minus strand of SEEM01000012.1, from coordinate 76,018 downwards.
CCAGCAGGCCGCGGTCGAGCTTCTCCAGCGTGGCGAATAGCGGGAGCACCATGAAAGGCAGGTAGGAATAGACCATGCCGAGCAGCACGGCCGTCTCTGTATTGAGCAGGCGCAGCGGCTCGCCCTCGAAGCCGAGCAAAGCCAGCGCCGCATCGAGCAGCCCGTCCGGACGGAGGATACCGATCCAGGCGTAGACGCGGATCAGGAAGGAGGTCCAGAACGGCAGGATGACCAAAACGAGCAGGATGCCGCGCCAGCGCGCCGACACCGATGCCATCGCATAGGCGAGCGGATAGCCGATGGCGAGCGCGAGCACGGTCGTCAGCGCCGCGATGCGCAGGGAATAGAGATAGCTCTGCCAGTAGAGCGCGTCGTCACCGAGCAGGCTGAAATTCGCGAGGTCGAGCTGGGAGAGGAATTCGCCGAGCTGACTGAGGCCTTCCCAATGCGGAGCATAGGGCGGCAGGGCCGTCGCGGCCTGCGAGAAGGCCATGCGCAGCACGATGGCGAAGGGTGCGAGGAAGAACAGCGCAAGCCAGAGATAGGGCACGGCCACGACGAGGCGGCGCAGGCGCTGTAGCGAGGCGACCGCGCTCATGGCGGCAGCACCACGCCGGCCTCGACGTCCCAGGAGAGCCAGACCTTGTCGTCCCAGGCGAAGGGGCGGGCCATCCGGCGCGTGCGGTTGGCGAGCGCGACCTTGACGAGCTGGCCGCCCTCTCCTCCCAGCATGACCTGGATCATGGTGAAATCGCCGAGATAACCGATATCCCAGATCTCGCCCGCGACCTTGTTGACGGCCTGCGCCGGCATGTCATGGCCGATCTCGATCTTCTCCGGGCGAATGCCGAGGACGAGCGGCTCGCCCGGCTTCAGCGCCGGCGCCTCCTCGTCGAGTTCGACGGTGCCGACGAGCGGCACCTCCGCCCGGACCAGCTCGCCCTCGACCGCTAAGACCCGGCCTTCGAAGATGTTGATGTCGCCGACGAACTCCGCGACATGGCGGTTGGCCGGCGCCTCGTAGATCACGTCGGGCGGGCCGATCTGGACGAGCTTGCCATGGTCCATCACCGCCATGCGGTCGGCCATGGTCATGGCCTCGTCCTGATCGTGGGTGACGACCATGAAGGTCAAGCCGAGCTCGCTCTGGAGGTCCATCAATTCGAACTGGGTCTGCTCGCGCAGCTTCTTGTCGAGCGCAGCCATCGGCTCGTCGAGGAGCAGCAATTTCGGCCGCTTGGCCAGCGAACGGGCGAGCGCGACGCGCTGGCGCTGGCCACCGGAGAGCTGGTCCGGCTTGCGCCCGCCCAAGCCCGAGAGCTTGACCAGCGCCAGCATCTCCTCGACGCGCCGGTCGATCTCGGCACGCGGCAGCCCCTCGCGCTTCAGCCCATAGGCGATGTTGCCGGCCACGCTGAGATGCGGAAACAACGCATAGGACTGGAACATCATGTTGATCGGCCGCAAATGCGGCGGGATGCCGGTGATGTCCTGCCCGTCGAGCAGGATCGTGCCGGCATCCGGCGTCTCGAAACCAGCGAGCATCCGCATCAGCGTGGTCTTGCCGCAGCCGGAGGGGCCGAGCAGCGCGAAGAACTCTCTGCGGTAGAGCGAGAGCGAGAGATCGCCCACGGCGGTGACGTCGCCGAAGCGCTTGGTTACACCCTGGAACTCGACCAGCGGCTTTGCCGCAGGGTCGTTCCAGGGCTGGAAGGCCCGGCGCACGCTGCCGGGCGAGGTCTTCTTGATGGCACTTGCGGCCTGTCCGAAGCCCGTCACTTTGTCGCGGTCACTTGCCGGTCTTGACGCGGGTCCAGAGCCGGTTCACCAGCCGCTGGGCCTTCTGGTCATAGGGCGTGATCGTATAGAGCCGCGCCATCACCGTGTCCGAAGGATAGATGCCGGGATTGTCGCGCACCGCTGCCGACAGGAACGGCTTCGAGGCGAGATTGCCATTGGCATACTGGATGAAATCCGAGTTCTTCGCCGCCATCTCGGGCTTGTTGACGAAGTCGATGAACTTCAGGGCAGCCTCGACATTGCCGGCATCCTTCGGTACCACGAAGGAATCGAACCACATCAGCGCGCCTTCCTTCGGGATCGAATAGGCGATCTGGACTCCGTTCTTGGCCTCCTCGGCCCGCTTCTTGGCCTGCAGGATGTCGCCGGAATAGCCGACGGCCAGGCAGATATCGCCGTTCGCCAGGGCGTTGATATATTCCGACGAGTGGAATTTCTGGATATGCGGGCGGATCTTGCGCAGGAGATCGCCGGCCTTGTTGAGATCGGCCTCGCTCTTGGAATCCGGATCGAGCCCGAGATAGCGCAAGGCGGCCGGGAACATCTCCTCGACCGCGTCGAGCACATGCACACCGCAATTGGAGAGCTTCTTCAACGTCTCCGGCTCGAAGACGATCTTCCAGCTATCGACCACCGCATCGGGGCCGAGGCGCTCCTTGATCTTGGCGGTGTTGTAGCCGATCCCCGTGGTGCCCCACATGTAGTTCACGGCGTATTTGTTGCCGGGATCGTATTTGGAAAGCCGCGTCTGGATTTCAGGCCAGAGGTTCTTGAGATTGGGCGCCTTGTCCCTGTCGATCGGCTGGTAGATGCCGAGCGGGATGTGACGCGGCAGGAAGGAGGCGGTGACCACGATCAGGTCGTAGCCGGTCTTGCCGGCGAGAAGCTTGGTCTCGACCGTCTCCATCTGATCGAAGGTATCGTAGACGACAGTGATGCCGGTTTCCTTCTTGAAGGCGTCGAGCACCTCCGGATCGACATAATCCGACCAGTTGAAGATGCGCAGTTGCTTGTCCTGCGCGGCCACCGGTGTGGCCAGAAGCCCCAATCCGATCGCACAGGCCGCAATCGCCCCGCTCAGTCGCGTCGTCGTCCTACCCAATCCGCCCCTCCATCGTGTTGGAGCGCGCAGGCTACCAGCTTTCCCCCTGGCATCAACCGCCAGAAGGCGCGGCGGAACGTCAGCGCACAGCCAAGCTGCGCCTGACGCAAGCGTGAACGGCGGCCATCTTGTCGGCGCGCACCGTCATCCACATACCCTGTCTCATGCGCTTTCTCCGCCGCTTTTTGCTGTTCTTCGCGGTCGCCTTCCTGCTGCCGCTCGCGAGCCATGCCGGCTGGTGGACCTGGCACACGCACGCGCCCAATTGGCAGCGCGCCGACTGGACGAGCGCGAAACTGCTGCCTGCCGCATCGGTCGAGCCTGAAGCGACCGTGCATGTCTTCGCCGCGCGTGTCGGGCGCTGGCGCGGCATCTTCGCTCATCATTCCTGGATCGTGGTGAAGGAGCGTGGTGCCGGCGCCTATACGCGCTTCGACGTCGTCGGCTGGGGCGCGCCGCTCAGGGTCAACCACCGGGAAGCCGATGGCCGCTGGTTCGGCAACCTGCCGGAACCCGTCACCGAAATCCGCGGCGAGGCCGCCGAGAGACTGATCCCGCGCATCCGCGCGGCCGTGGCCGATTATGCCTATGCCAGCCCCGGCAGCTATCTCGCCTGGCCGGGGCCGAACTCGAACAGCTTCGTCCAGCACGTCATGGCGGAGGTGCCCGAACTCCGGCAGGCACTGCCGCCGACCGCTCTCGGCAAGGACTGGCGCGCCGACGGCCTCTTCGCCGGGCTGACCGCCAGCCGCACCGGAATCCAGGCCTCGCTCTACGGCCTTGCCGGCGTCACCGTGGGCTGGGTCGAAGGCATCGAGATCAACCTGCTCGGCCTCGTCGCCGGGCTGGACCTTCGCAGCCCGGCACTGAAGCTGCCGGGCTGGGGACGGATTGGCGTCTAAGCCGCTACGCCCGGCAGCCTTGCAGGGCTCGCGAGCAAGCGTTACATGTAACGCTTGCCGGAGCGATCCACATGGCCAGTTCGACCGCCAGACGTGTCCAGAAGCGCCGGGAGGCCTTGCGGGCTGCCGGCTTGCGGCCGGTGCAGATCTGGCTTCCCGATGTGCGGCGGCCCGGCTTCAACGAGGAATGCCGGCGTCAGGCACGCCTCGTCGCCATTGGCGACCGCGCCGATCGGGACCTGGATGCGTTTCTGGACGCCGCCCTTGAAGACTTGGAGCGCGCCGCTGAATGAAGCGCGGCGACCTCGTCACCGTGGCGCTCGCCGGGGATTTCGGGAAGCCCCGCCCTGCCCTCGTCGTTCAGGCCGACCCGTTCGAGCTGACCGCGACGGTGACCCTGCTGCTCATGTCCAGCGATCTCGTCGATGCGCCGCTGATCCGCTTGACTGTCGAGCCCGACGCAACGAACGGCTTGCGCCTTGCCTCCCAGATCATGGTCGACAAGGCGATGACCGTGCGCCGGGACCGGATCGGCCGAGCCTTTGGCCGCCTCGATCCCGAGATGATGATCGCGGTCAATCGGTCGCTGGCGCTGTTTCTCGGCCTCGGCTGAGGCCGGCGCAGCGACCGGTGCCATTGCTATCTCAAACCGCCTCGAAGGCCTGGGCCAGATCCGAGATCAGGTCCTCGATGTTCTCGATGCCGACGGAGATGCGGATCAGTGCATCGGTCAGGCCGATCTCCTCGCGCAATTCGCGGGCGACGCCGGAATGGGTCATCGCGGCCGGATGAGAGACCAGGGTCTCGGTGCCGCCGAGGCTGACCGCGAGCTTCATGATCTGGAGGTTGTCGAGCAGCGCGAAAGCTTCCTTCTCGCCGCCCTTGACGTCGAAGGCGAAGGTCGAGCCCGCCGCCGTGCACTGGCGGTCGAAGACGGCCTTGCGCGGGTCGCCGTCATTGAGATTGCCGAGATAGTGGACCCTGGCGACCTTGGGATGGCTCTCGAGGTACTCGGCCACCAGCTTGGCGTTCTCGTTGGCGCGGCTCATGCGGATGTCGAGCGTCTCCAGCGAGCGCATCAGCATCCAGCAGGAGTTCGGATCGGCCTGCGTGCCGAGCGAGCCGCGCCAGGCCTTGACCTGACGGACGAGGGCTTCCGAGCCGCTGATCGAGCCGCCGACGAGGTCGGAATGGCCGCCGACATATTTGGTCAGCGAGAGCAGCGACAGGTCGGCGCCCTGCTTGAGCGGCTTCTGGTATTTCGGGCCGAGCATGGTGTTGTCGACGACGACAGGCGGGCGGTGGCCCTGCGACGTCTCCAGTTCGTCGGCGATCGTCTTGCAGGCGGCGAGATCGACGAGGCCGTTGGTCGGGTTGGCGGGGGTCTCGACCAGGATCATCGCGACGCGCCCCTTGGCGGCCGCAGCCCGCGCGACGTCACGCATCTGCTCGATGTCGAGCCCATCGGTGAAGCCGAAGGGCGTGACGCCGAAGGCGCCCATCTGGTTCTTCAGCAGCGTCTCGGTGCCGCCATAGAGCGGCCGCGAATGCAGGATCGTGTCGCCCGGGCGCAGGAAGGCGAAGCACGTCGTCGCAATCGCGGCCATGCCGGAGGCGAAGACCGCGCATTTTTCGGCCTCGTCCCAGATCGCCAGGCGATCCTCGAGGATTTCCATGTTCGGGTGGTTGAAGCGCGAATAGACGAGGCCGGGCTTTTCGCCGGGCTTGGGCTGGCGCCGACCCGAGGTGAAATCGAAGAAGTCCTTGCCCTGCTGGGCGTTCTCGAAAACGAAGGTCGAGGTCAGGAAGACCGGCGGCTTGAGCGAGCCCTCCGACATGGCCGGCGAATAGCCGAACCCCATCATCAGCGTCTCGGGATGGAGCTTGCGGTTGGCGATCCGGTCCTTGTGGTAGTTGTCTGCGCTCATGGCCGTCTCCCTTGCGATCCTGCGACGCAGGCCGGTTTCTGCCACCAGATTATTCCCATCATGGCGCCATTGCTTGGCCGATCAGCATCATCCTGCTATGGCCGGAACATCTTTCTGCTCAATTTCATTCCAGATGGAGCATATCGTGCTCGACAGCATCGACCGCCGGATTCTCGCCGTGCTGCGCGAGGATGGGCGCATCACCAACCAGGACCTGTCGCAGCGGGTGGGGCTGTCGCCGACGCCGTGCCTGAGACGCCTGAAGCGGCTCGAGGAGACAGGCGTCATCCAGGGCTATACGGCCGTCGTAGACCCCAAGGCCTATGGCCTGCCCTTCAGCGTCTTCGTCTCGGTGCGCCTGACCCAGCAGAACCAGGAGCAGATCGCCGAATTCGAGAAAGCCGTCGAAAGCTGGAGCGAAGTCGCCGAGTGCTACCTGATGACCGGCTCGCAGGACTACCTGCTGCGCGTCGTCACGGATGGCATCGAGGGCTATGAGCGCTTCCTGAAGCAGAAGGCGACGCGGCTGAAATGCATCCAGTCGGTCGAATCCAATTTCGCGCTGGCGACGATCAAGAAGCGCTCCGGCCTGCCGCCGGTCTAGAGCATCGGCCCGAAAAGCGGCTGGCGGTTTTCGGAAAAAGCCGATGCGAAATCAGAGCACTAGGATATCAGCGGGCGCTGAACAACGCGGCCGCCGCGGCCTTGGCCATCCCGCTCTGCTGATGCGCCACGCCGGGAACCACGACCTCGCGCCAGCGCAACGCCACGCCGAGACGACGCGCTTCGTCGCGAGCGGCTGCCATGAAGTGCTCCCCGCGGGCGAAACGGGTCGGCCCCTGCTCCTCGGCACCGCGGGACTTGTTGAGCTGGTGGTGGTCGGGATCAGTGTCACGATCACCCAGCATCACCAGCATCGGCCTGGACAGGGCGGCTGCGAGCGTCGCGTCGACGGCAGGCGTTCCCTTGAGCGAATAGGGATAGGCGCGCTCGCCCGCCTGGGCTGGCAGAGTGTAATAGCCGGCATTGGCCACGGCCGCCGTCGCGATCCTCGCGTCCGGCATCAGCATGACCATGCGGTGTACGAACTGGGCGCCGGCCGAATGGCCGAAGATCGTGTAGCTGTTCCCGGCAACGCGGCCGCTGGCGCGGGCGGCGTCGAACAGCCGCTCGATCAGGCCGAATGTCCATTTGGTCTGGTCCGGCTCGCCGCGTACCCCGCCCTGCTGGAAACCGCGGCTCGGGAACTGATCCTTGTCGAAGCGCGGAGCCAGAACCAGGACCCCCTGCTGGTCAGAGGCGGCCTTCCAGGCGTCGCGCGCGCTTTTCGCATTGCGGCCCATGCCGTGGATCGCGATCAGCAGCGGGCAGGGTTTCGCGGCGCAGGCCGGCGGCACATAGGTCGACACCGCGACGGTCGCCGGCAGCGGATCGACATAGCTGCCCTCATCGGCTCCGGTCGGAGCGAACAGCGCCGGCGTTTCGGCAGAGGCCGCGGAAAGGCCGAAGCAAAGCACCAGTGCTGCGGCCGTTAACCCTCTGCCAAGCCGCTGCATGTCGGCTGTCCCCTCGAGATTTGATTTTGCATCGGCTTGTTGCGAACACCGCGTGCCACTTTTCGGGCCGATGCTCTAGACGCCTCGGTCCATGGCGCGGCGCACGACCTGCGTGACCTCGCTGTTGGACAGGAAGAGGTCGTGGCGCAGCATGCTCCAGCCCCGGCCGGAGGTATCAGCGACCCTGACGCCCAAGGTCTCGAGCCGCGAGCGATCCGCGGCGCCAGCGCGTGCCACGCCACCGGCGATGCGGGCGGAGACGGCCAGCGCCCGGTCACCGGGATCGATGATCACGGTCATGCGCTGGGCCAAAGGCCCGAGCTTCTTCACCGTCTGCTCGAAGGCGTCGATGTCGACATCGGGCGAGGCCAAGACGACCGAGCCGATCCGGGCGTAGATCTCCTGGGAATCGCGCAGTTCCCGCAGGCCTTCCAGCGTCAGGAAGGTCCCCATGGAGTGGGCGACGATATGGATGCGGCCGACTGTCGGGTTGGCGACAAGGGCCTGCAGCGACTGGACAAAGCCATCGCGCGACCAGAGCGCGCTCTCCCGATCATAGGCGTAATCGAAGAGCTTGCCGCCGGAGGGCCAGGTGAACAGGACCGTACGCCCCTGGAACTCCAGCGAATGCGACAACTGGCCAGCACTGCGCGCGGCCGTTTCGAAGGTCTCGTTGAAGCCGTGGATATAGAGCAGCACATCGCGCCCGTTCACGGACTCCGAGAGTGCCCTCGCTGCATCCCCGGAGGTCTCGCGCGAAACCCCGAGCACAGCCCAGTCGCCGCTGACCGCCGAGGAGACACGCCCCGTGATACCGCGCCCCGGCGGCGACAGCCGCGCCTCGGCGAAAGTCAGCGGGCCGCGGTCGGTGTTGAAATAGGGCGTCGCATTGCCCGTCGAGCGACGCGTCGTCATGACGAGCAGGCGCGGGTCCTTGCCGAGCCCCGAGGTATCGGCGCGCTCCGGCTCGGAAAAGGGCGATACGCTGGCCTCGCTCTGCGCGCAGGCGGCAAGCCCGAGCGGCAGGAACGCGGCAAGCGCCAGCGAACGACATGAAAAAGCGCGCCTTGTAACGGGCATTGAGACAGGCATCCGGTCAGACATTGAGGGGCCGAGCTGGCAGCCGGACCTCTAAGGGCAGGTCAAGGCGGCCAGAATGGGGCAAAAGCGCGAGAGCCTGCCCGAAGCGGCGCCAGCGTTGCACGGAGGCGACATCACCGTGTCGCGCCGGAGATGATGGTGAGCGGCGCGGTGACGACGAGCCCGACCGTCGAGCCGACCGTGCCCACGACCCCGCCTGCGACATCGCCAAGCCGGTCGCCGAATTGCGGCCCGGCGAAGCCGATGCCCTTGTCCTGCTGCAGCCTCTGGCCGATGAGCTGCACCACTTTCGGCGAGGACGCGAATTTCGCGTGGTTCAAGCTATCCCCGGACGCGACCTCGGACAGGTCGATCAGCCGCACCCCAAGCTTTTCCAGCTCCGCGATCGTTTCCGTATCCTTGCTTGACACCGCGCCCAGGCGCGTCTTGTCGCCGGCGAAGCGCCTGGAAAAGTCGAGCGCCCGGTCGTCGGCCGAAACGAAGACCGTCACCGGCCGCCGGATTTCCCGCATCTGGGTCCGGAACACATCGAGATCGACGTCGGGCGCCGCGAGCATGACGTCGCGCAGCTTGCCGCCGAAAGTGCCGTCGCCGCGGATCGCAGCCTGGCGCAGCGTCTCGAGCGTCAGGAGAGTGCCCATGGAATGGGCGAGGATATCCATGCGCGACGGGCCGAGATCGCGGGCGATGGCACGCAGGTTCGCTTCGAGGAAATCGCGGGAATAGAAGGCGCTCTCGCGATCATACGGGTAGGCCAGGAGCTGGCCGCGCGAGGGCCAGGTGAAAAGCACCGGTACGCCCTTGAAGCCGGAATCGTAAACGATCTGCGCGAAGCGATAAGCGGCATCGGCGAAGTTCGTGTTGTAGCCGTGGACGAAGACCAGCACGTCGCGTTGCGAGGCTGGCCGCCGCTGCAGTTCCTTGCGGACGTCGGAGACGATCGGCGCAAGGTCGAGCTTCTGGAGGTTGGTTGCGGTGAAATGCTTCGCCGGATCGCCCGGCCCCGAATCCGGCAGCTCCAGATTGCCGGATTGATGGGTAAGCGGCACGGTGATGTCGAGCCGTGCGAAGGAAAGCTTGGGCCCGCGCTCGCCGCTGAAATAGACCGGCTGCGCCGAGACCTCGCGTGTCGTCGCGACGTAGATCTGGACGGTTCCAGCGACCTCCGCCTTCGGCGCTGCGCTCAGCTCCAGCACGCGCGGCGTGCCGCAGGCTGCCAGCGCCAACGGCAAAAGCACGACCAACAGGAAAAAACGAAGCCGCATCGCCACGCAAATCATCGCCGAACCGTCTCACCGCCAAGGCGGATTCACAAGAGGCGCGCATGACACAGTGATGAAGCAAGTGACTGCCTTGTCGCCCGCGCCCTCGGCTTGCTAACTGGCGGCATGGTCGACAGCAGCTCTCCAGCCGATCCGCTCGGCGACGCCATCCTCGCGGGCGAACGTGCGGCACTGGCGCGTGCGATCACGCTGGCGGAATCGCGCCGCGCCGACCATCGCGAGCAGGCGCAGGCCCTGATCCAGCGGCTTTTGCCTCATACCGGGCGGGCGGTCCGGGTCGGCATCACCGGCGTCCCCGGCGTCGGCAAATCGACCACGATCGATGCGCTGGGCACTTACCTGACCGGAAAAGGCCACAAGGTCGCGGTGCTCGCCGTCGATCCTTCCTCGACCCGCACCGGCGGCTCGATCCTCGGCGACAAGACGCGGATGGCCCGGCTCGCGGTCGACCCCGACGCCTATATCCGCCCGTCCCCTTCGTCGGGCACGCTCGGCGGCGTCGCGGCCAAGACCCGTGAGACCATGCTGCTCTGCGAGGCCGCCGGCTTCGACGTGATCCTGGTCGAAACCGTCGGCGTCGGTCAGTCGGAGACCGCCGTCGCCGACCTCACCGATTTCTTCCTGGTGCTGATGCTGCCCAATGCCGGCGACGAGTTGCAGGGCATCAAGAAGGGCATCATCGAGCTCGCCGACATGATCGCGGTCAACAAGGCCGATGGTGACGGCGCCATGGCCGCACGCGCGGCCGCCGCGCAATACAAGGCCGCGCTCCATATCCTCGCTCCTTCCACGCCTTTGTGGAGCACACCGGTGGTGACGATCTCGGGGCTGACCGGGCTCGGTCTCGATGCCCTGTGGTCCATGGTCAGGGATCACCGCGCCCGCTTCGAGGCCAAGGGCCTGATCGTCGAGAAGCGCCGCCGGCAGGATGTGAAGTGGATGTGGGCGATGGTGCAGGACCGGCTTCAGGCGAAGCTGCGGCACGATCCCGCGCTGAAAGCCCGCACGCCGGAGCTGGAGGCAGCCGTCGCCGCCGGGCACCTGCCCGCGACATCGGCCGCCGACGAGATCGCTCGCGCCCTCGGGCTGTGAGCGCCGCGCCGAACGCGCGGTTTCAGATCGGCACAGGCAAAGCTGGCACGCGGCTTGATCCGGGATGGCCAAACAGGAGCTTCCATGGTGCTTTCCCGACGCGGCGTGCTGGCGATGGGCCTTTTCGGCACGGCATCAGTCGTTCTGCCCGCCCATGCGCAATCGCGCGCGACACCAGCCGGTCCGCTCGGCCATCTCGGATTGGATGCGAGCCAGTTCGGTTTGCGCCCCGGCGCCACGGAGGATCAATCGCGGCAGATGCAGGCGGCCCTGAAGCAGGCCGCAGCGCGCGGCGCGCCGCTGCTCCTGCCGCCCGGCCGCTATCGGATCGGCGGCATCGCCCTGCCCGAGAACGCCCGGGTCGTCGGCGTGCCCGGGGAAACCCATCTCGTGACGGCCAGCGGCCAGCCCGTGCTTATCGCCCGTAATCTCGGCAGGGCAGAACTGACCGGCCTGAGCTTCGACGGGCTCGACATCCCGGCGGCACAACGCAGCGGATTGCTGGCGGCAGAGAACGTCGGGGAGCTCACGGTCTCCGGCTGCGCCTTTACCAAGGCCGGCTCGGTCGGACTGACGCTCGATCGCTGCGGCGGGCGCGTTTCGGCCAACCGCTTCGGCGGCATGCGGGATGCCGCGCTGTTCGCAATCGATTCCAAGGGTCTCACCATCGACCAGAACCGGGTCGAGGACTGCGGCAATAACGGCATCCAGGTCTGGCGCAACCAGCCCGGCGACGACGGCTCGATCGTCCGCGGCAATCATGTCTTCCGAATCCGCACCGATGGCGGCGGCAGCGGGCAGAACGGCAACGGCATCAGCGTCTACCGCGCCGGCGGCGTCATCATCGAGGGCAACCAGATCCGCGACTGCGCGATGACCTTCATCCGCAACAACTCCGGCTCCGGAGTCCAGATGCTCGGCAATCAGGGGCGGCGGTGCGGCGAGGTCGGGCTTTACAGCGAGTTCGCCTTCGAAGGTGCGATCATTGCCAACAACCTCGTCGAGGACTGTGCGGCCGGCGCCACCATGACCAATCTCGACCATGGCGGGCGCCTGGCGGTCTGCGCCAACAACATCATCCGCCGAATCAGACGAGCCAGCATGCCCTATACCAAGGATCCGGTCGGCGGCTTCGGCATCCATGTCGAGGCGGAAGCTGCGATCACCGGCAATGTCATCGAGGATGTCAGCGATGTCGGCATCGCGCTCGGCTGGTCCTGGGGCATGCGCAACCTCGCCGCGACCGGCAACGTCATCCGCAAGACCGCGATCGGCATCTCCGTCTCGCTCGTCCCGAAGGAGCGCAACGCGCTGATCGCCAACAACGTCATAGCCGAGGCGCGCGACGGCGCCGTGATCGGCACCGAATACGGCAAGCCGGTCACCGGCGACCTGACGAAGGCCCCCGATGCCAGGGCCTCGGGGGTCATGGTCGCGAACAACGCGGTGCGTTGAAGGGGCGTTAGGCCGGCGCGCGGATGCGGCCGACCTCGATGCCATTCCAGTTCTTTAGCACTGTCTCGCGCAGCGGCGCGAAAGCGGCCTGCGTCGCGTCGTCCATCGGCAGGAAGCGCGCGATCAGCGCGCCGAGCGCGACCTCGGCGGCGCGGCCGGCCCCATCGTCGCATTTCAGGGCAATGCCATAGCCCAGCTCCGGCAGGGCGGCGCAATAGACGCCCTCGGCCCCGGTCTTGGTGAAGGCGCGCGCGCCGAGCAGGTTCATCAGGCGGGTGTCGTAGCGGCCCGTGCCGGCGACCATGAAGGGATGCGCCGCAGCCGCAGCCCGGATGCGCGCCGCCGCCTTTGCCCGCTCCGGCCCGAAACCGTGGCCGGTGCCAAACCGGGCGAAGCCCAAGGCCAACGCTGAGAGCGGCACGGCGTAGGACGGGATCGAGCAGCCGTCGATACCCATGCGATCGGCGCTATGCGCAGCGCCGGTCACGGCCTCCAGCGCGCCGCGCACGGCCTGCTGGACGGGATGGGTGGCCTTCACATAGCCGGCCGGGTCCTCGTCCATGTTGCAGGACAGGCAGACGAAGCCGGCATGCTTGCCCGAGCAGTTGTTGTTGAGGGCGCTCGGCTCGGCGCCCGACTTGGCGAGGGCGCGCGAGACGAGATCGTTCGAGGGCCAATGCGCGCCGCATTCGAGGCAGCCGACATCGCGGCCGGCCTTTTTCAGCATCGCCAGCGAGGTCTGCGCATGAAGCGGCTCGCCGGAATGCGAGGAGACGGCGAGCGCGATCTCGGCCTCGGTCAGCCCATAGCGATCGGCGGCACCGCTCTCGATCAGCGGCAGGCCCTGGATCGCCTTGACCGCCGAGCGCGGGAAGACCGCGCGCTCGACATCGCCCGCCGAGAAGACCACGCCGCCATCGGCATCGACGACGATCGCCGCGCCGCGATGGCTGGATTCGACGACATTGCCGCGCGTAACCTCGGCAAGGACAGGGTTTTCCATGGCGACCTCCCAGACTGTCATGAATATCGCCTGCCTTATCGCGGGCTTGCCGCCTTTTGGCGCCGGCGCCCCATCATGTCAAAAGCTCTGGCGCGAACCGTACCGGGCTGCCACGGTGAGGCCCAGCAAACCGCGCCCTTCAGCGATGGAACACCGATGTCGCCGGACTACGAGACCGAATACAACAACCGCGCCCGCGTGCCGGAACATCCCGGCATCATCGCCGGCTGGCAGACGGACGCCGCCGCCTATCGCGACGAAGCGCTCTGCGAGCTGAATGTTTCCTATGGCGAGGGCGAGCGCCAGGCCTACGACCTTTTCAAGCCGCAGACGATCCGGGGCAACGCGCTGGTGATGTTCATCCATGGCGGCTACTGGCAAGCGCTCGACCGCGGCTATTTCTCGCATATGGCACGCGGGCTGAACCGGCTCGGCCTGCCGGTCGCGGTCGTAGGCTACGATCTCTGCCCGCAGGTCCATCTCGGCCACATCGTTTGGGAATTGCAGCAGGCGGCGGCGGCGCTGTGGCGGCGCTTCGGCCTGCCGGTGATCGCGACAGGGCATTCCGCCGGCGGCCATCTCAGCGCCTGCACGCTCGCAACCGACTGGAAGAATGTCGACCCCGACTTGCCGGACCAGCTCGTGCCGGCCGCCTACGGCATCTCCGGGCTCTACAATCTGAAGCCCCTCACCGAGACCAGCATCAACAAGGCGCTGAATCTCGACCTTGCCGCCGCGGAACTGGAGAGCCCCCTGTTCTGGCCGGCGCCTTCACGCCTGACCATGGATGCCGTGGTCGGCGGCGCCGAGAGCGACGAGTATCACAGGCAGAGCCGCCAGCTCGTCGATGTCTGGGGGCTGGAGGGCGTGGCGACGCGCTATGAGGAGATCGCCGGCGCCAACCATTTCACCGTCATCGCCGGGCTGACCGACCCCGAGAACGCGATGACACGGCGGATCGCGGCGCTCGCAGGCGCTTGATCTTTCCACTGCAGGGGTTCTATCCAGACCGCATCAGAGTTTCGGAGCGCGCGATGCAGACCTTCTTCGTCGAGATCAAATGCAAGCTCGGCAAGACCTACGAGGTCGCCAGCGAACTGGCCGATCGCGAGATCGCCTCCGAGATCTACTCGACCGCCGGCAATTACGACATCCTGGCCAAATTTCACGTCGCGGCCGACGTCGATATCGGCCATTTCGTCGCGCAGAAGGTGCAGTCGATCCCCGAGATCGCCGACACGCACACGATCATCACCTTCAAGGCGTTCTGATCGGAAGGCTCCGTCTTCACGACGAATTTCCGAGTCGCGAGAATCGCTTGGCGCCGCTGGTTGAGACGGCACTTCATGCCCTTCAGAGACTGATTCAATTTCAAACGGTTCAGCCGAAGCGCGGCTTCCGCGACGCCGGCCGCCTTGCGGATTAGGGGTATTCCAAGGCTTGACGCCGCCGCGTTTCCGCGCGACCTCCCTTGCTCCAGATGCTGGGGTCGCCACCGATGAAAAGCACGCTCTCCACCGATCTGCGCTCGGGCGCGCTCGTCTATCACCGCCAGCCCCGCCCCGGTAAGATCGAGATCCAGGCGACCAAGCCGCTCGGCAACCAGCGCGATCTGGCGCTGGCCTATTCCCCTGGCGTCGCCGCCGCCTGCGAGGCGATCGTCGACGATCCCTCGGAAGCGGCCGAGCTGACCTCGCGCCAGAATCTCGTCGCCGTCATCACCAACGGCACGGCCGTTCTCGGCCTCGGCGATATCGGGCCGCTCGCCTCCAAGCCGGTGATGGAGGGCAAGGCCGTCCTCTTCAAGAAATTCGCGGGCATCGACTGCTTCGACATCGAGGTCGAGCAGAAGAACATCGAGAAATTCGTCGAGGTCGTCGCGGCGCTGGAGCCGACCTTCGGCGGCATCAATCTCGAGGACATCAAGGGGCCGGAATGCTTCGAGATCGAGGAGCAACTCAAGGCCCGGATGAACATCCCGGTCTTCCATGACGACCAGCACGGCACGGCGATCATCGTCTCGGCCGCCGTCCTGAACGGGCTCGACCTCGCGGGAAAGAAGATCGCCGACGTCAAGATCGTCGTCTCCGGCGCGGGCGCGGCGGCGCTCGCCTGCACCAATCTGCTGGTCGAGCTCGGCGCCAGCATCAAGAACATCTGGCTCACCGATCTCGACGGCGTGGTCTACAAGGGCCGCAACACCCTGATGGACCGCTGGAAGGAGGTCTATGCGCAGGAGACCGACGCTCGGACGCTCGGCGAGGTGATCGGCGGCGCCGACGTCTTCCTCGGCCTCTCCGCCGCCGGCGTGCTCAAGCCCGAGATGGCCAAGCAGATGGGCCCCAAGCCGCTGATCCTGGCGCTCGCCAACCCCAATCCCGAGATCACGCCGGAAGACGCGCTTGCCGTGCGCCCCGACGCGATGATCTGCACCGGCCGCTCGGACTATCCGAACCAGGTCAACAACGTCCTGTGCTTCCCCTATATCTTCCGGGGCGCGCTCGACGTGCAGGCGACGACGATCAACGAGGCGATGAAGCTCGCCGCCGTGCGCGCCATCGCCTCGCTCGCGCGCGAGGCCACCTCCGACATCGCGGCGCGCGCCTATGGCGGCGAAGCCTCGACGTTCGGCGCGACCTCGCTGATCCCGAACCCGTTCGATCCGCGCCTGATCATGCGCATCGCGCCTGCCGTCGCGGAGGCTGCGATGGCAACCGGCGTCGCCCGCAAACCGCTGATCGACGTCGAGGCCTATCGCGAGCAGCTCTCGCGCTTCGTCTTCCGCTCCGGCTTCCTGATGAAGCCGCTGTTCCAGAAGGCGAAGGCCGATCCCAAGCGCGTGATCTATGCCGAGGGCGAGGACGAGCGCGTGCTGCGCGCCGCCCAGGTCGCGCTGGAGGAAGGGCTCGCCATTCCGATCCTGATCGGCCGCCCGAGCGTGATCGAGACCCGCATCCAGCGTTTCGGACTTTCGCTCAAGCCCGGCGTCGATTTCGAGGTGGTGAACCCCGAGGACGATCCGCGCTATCGCGATTATGTCCAGACCTATCTCGACATCGCCGGCCGGCGCGGCATCACGCCGGAGGCTGCGCGCTCGCTGGTGCGCACCAACAACACCGTGATCGCGGCGCTCGCCGTCGCCCGCGGCGAGGCCGATGCGATGATCTCGGGCCTCGAAGGCCGGTTCATGTCGCGCCTGCGGCACATCAAGGACATCATCGGCCTGGCGCCGGGAGTCTGCGACCTTGCGGCGATGACACTGATCATCACCAACAAGGGCGCCTTCTTCCTTTCGGATACCCATGTGAAGCATGATCCGACGGCGGAGGAGATCGCCGACATGACCGTGCTGGCCGCGAGCCATGTGCAGCGTTTCGGCATCGATCCGAAGATCGCCCTGCTCTCGCATTCCGATTTCGGCGCGGCCGACACGCCCTCCTCGCTCAAGATGCGCAAGGCTTTGAAGCTCATCCGCGAGCGGGCTCCGCATCTCGAATGCGACGGCGAGATGGAGGCCGATACCGCCCTCATGCCGCTGATCCGCGAGCGCGTCCTGCCCTCGTCGACGCTGAAGGAGATGGCGAACGTCCTGATTTTCCCCAATCTCGACGCCGCCAACATCTCCTACCAGTTCGCCAAGGTGATGGCCGATGCGCTGCCGGTCGGCCCGATCCTGATCGGTACCGCCAAGCCTGCGCATATTCTCACCGGGTCGGTGACGGCGCGCGGGGTGGTCAACATGACCGCCGTCGCGGTGGTCGAGGCGCAGGAGAGCGCGGCGGCTGCGGCCGGCAAGTAGGCCTGTGGCCAACTCCTGACAATCGAGCGGCGAAAACCGCGGCTCCGCCGTCGTTTTCGCGCTTGGCAGACTCAATCCGGCAGGCTCTAATTCCTTCAAGTCGGGCATCGCTCGCAACGATGCCCGACGCGAGGGAGGTTGCCATGCTCGACGTCACGCGCCGCTGCGCCCCTTTCGCGCTCGCCGCCATCCTGGCCGCGACGCGCGCCGCCGCCCAGGGACGCATCGTCTTCCATCGCGGCAATGACAGCGACCCGGAGACGCTCGATCCGCACAAGACCTCCACCGTCGCGGAAGCGCATCTGCTGCGCGATCTGCGTGAAGGCCTCGTCATCCATGATATGAAGGGTGAGGTCGTGCCCGGCGTCGCCGAGAGCTGGACGATGAGTCCGGACGGCAAGACCTGGCGCTTCAAGCTCCGCGGCAATGCCAGATGGTCCAATGGCGACCCGGTGAAAGCCTCGGATTTCGTCTATTCCTTCCGCCGCATCATCGATCCGGAAACCGGCGCCAAATACGCCAACCTGCTCTTCCCGATCCGCAATGCCCAGGCGATTCACAAGGCGACCACCGGCTCCTCGCTGGAGACGCTCGGCGTCAGCGCTCCCGACGAGAACACGCTGGAGATCACGCTGGAGCAGCCGACGCCCTATCTCCTCGAACTGCTGACCCATCAGAGCGCGCTGCCCGTGCATCCTGCCAGCGTGGCCAGGGCGACGCAGGATCCGGCCCGGGCGGAGAGCTGGATCACCAACGGCCCCTATATGCTCAGGGAGCTGGCGCCGAATTCGCATATCCGGCTCGACCGCAACCCGCATTTCCATGCGGCTGCGGACGTCAAGATCGATACGGTGATCTTCTATCCGGCCTCGGACCTGGCGGCTGCGGCGCGGCGCTTCCAGGCCGGGGAGTTGCACCTCACCACCGACATCCCGGCCGACCAGTTCAAGAGCCTGAAGGACAAGCTTGGCGACCAGGTCCAGATCGGCCCCTATCTCGCGACCTATTTCCTGATCATCAACAGCGCCAAGGCACCCTTCGACGACGAGCGTGTCAGGCGGGCGCTCTCGCTGCAGATCGATCGCGAATTCATCGCCGACCGGATCTGGGGCGGCACGATGCTGCCGGCCTATGGCGTAATCCCCCCGCATATCGGCAACTACGGCGAGCGGGCCGAACTCGATTTCCGCCATGCCTCGGTGCTGGAGCGCGAGGACGAGGCCAGGCGCCTGCTCGCCGCGGCCGGGTTCGGCAGCGTGCCGCTTCAGGTCGAATTCCGCTTCAACACCACCGACAACAACCGCCGCACGGCCGAAGCGATCGCCGAGCAATGGCGCGCGATCGGCGTCGAGACCCGCTTCGTCCAGACCGATTTTCGCACGCATTTCGCCTATCTGCGCGACGGCGGCGATTTCGACGTCGCCCGCTATGGCTGGGTCGGCGATTATTCCGATCCGCAAAACTTCCTGTTCCTGTTCGAAAGCGACAATGCCGGCTTCAACATCGGCAAATACCGGAACCCGCAATTCGACGCGCTGATGAAGCTCGCGGCGGAAGAACTCGACCTCGCTCGACGCGCCGCGATCCTGCGCGAAGCCGACAGCATCGTCATTCGCGAGGAGCCCTGGATTCCGGTGCTACACTACTCGACCAAAAACCTGGTCTCGCCGAAGCTCTCCGGCTTCGAGCAGAACCTGCGCGGCGCGATCCCGACCCGGTTTTTGAGCCTGAAGGCCTGAGTTCCGGCCCTGCGCCAGACGCCGGGCCGTTTCCCCACCTTGAGGCTCGCAACCGGCGCCGGGCTTCGCTAGGAAGGAGCGGCGTTCCCTTCCAATCAGCGAGTCCGCATCGATGAGCCGCATCGTCTACGTCAATGGCGCCTATCTTCCCGAGGAAGAGGCCAATATCTCCGTTTTCGACCGCGGCTTCATTTTCGGCGACGGCATCTACGAGGTTTCGGCCGTGATCGGCGGCAAG
This sequence comes from Hyphomicrobiales bacterium, assembly GCA_004144595.1. GTDB lineage: Bacteria > Pseudomonadota > Alphaproteobacteria > Rhizobiales > Beijerinckiaceae > Allobosea. The sequence goes on along the minus strand of SEEM01000012.1, from coordinate 57,020 downwards.
CTCGTCGATTGCGAGGCGCATCTCGCACGCCTCGAGCGCTCCTGCGGCGAAATCCGGCTCGGCCTGCCCTGGTCAAAGGTCGAGCTGGTCGCGATCCATGAGGAGCTGATCAAGCGGAACAACCTCGACGAGGGCGGCATCTACCTGCAGGTCTCGCGCGGCGCGGCCGATCGCGACTTCCCCTTCCCAAAGGATGTCCAGCCGACGCTGGTGATGTTCACCCAGGCCCGCAACTTCGTGAACGCGCCAGGTGCCAAGACCGGCATCAAGGTCGTCTCGACGCCGGACCTGCGCTGGGCGCGGCGCGACATCAAGAGCGTCAACCTGCTCGCCCCCGTGCTGGCCAAGCAGTTCGCCCTTGAAAGCGGCGCGCAGGAAGCCTGGTTGATCGAAGACGGCGTGGTGACCGAGGGCGCCTCGTCGACAGCCTGGATCGTCAAGGGCAAGACGCTGATCTCGCGCCCGCTCTCCAACAAGGTCCTGCCCGGCATCACCCGCAAGGCGGTGCTGGCCTATCTCGCGGAGGCCGGCTTCAGCTTCGAGGAGCGCGAATTCACGCTGGAAGAGGCGCTCGACGCCGAGGAGGCCTTCATCACCTCGGCGACCAGCCTCGTGATGCCGGTGACCACGATCGACGGCCACACGATCCATAACGGCGCGCCCGGCCCGACCGCGCTGCGCCTGCGCGAGATCTATATCGACTACGCCCGCAAGGGCGGCGTTCTGGGCTGAGACCAGCGGCCAATTCAATGGCGTCATGCTCGCCTTTGTGGCGAGCATCCACGTCTTGAACGCTGCTTTTGATGGGCGAAGACGTGGATGGTCGGGACAAGCCCGACCATGACGGTTGGCGCTAAGCGGCGCTTTCGGATCTTTCCGCCCGCTCTCCCATCACATAGGTCGCGGCGACATTGCGGTCGTCGCCGAGCGTGACGAGCACGAACAGCTCCTCCGCGAGATCGCGCACCGTCTCCATGCGATGCGCCATCGCCCGCTTCGCGGCCGTATCGAGCACGACGACATCCGCCTCGCGGCCGGGTTCGAAGCTCCCGATCAGATGATCAAGGCCGAGCGCAACCGCATTGCCGCGTGTGATCGCATGCAATGCTGCGAAGGCCGAGAGCGACTGCCCCTGCAATTGCAGCACCTTGTAGGCCTCGGCCATCGTCCTGAGCATCGAATAGGACGTGCCGCCGCCGATATCGGTCGCGACCGCGACCTTGACGCCGCGTTGGCGGGCATGGGCCCAGTCGAACAGGCCTGAGCCGAGGAAGAGGTTCGAGGTCGGGCAGAACACCGCGACCGCGCCGGTCTCGGCGAAAGCCTGCCACTCGTTATGGGTCATGTGGATGCAGTGGCCCATCAGGCTCTTCGCCCCCAGCAGGCCGTAGCGTCGATAGATATCGGCGTAATCCGCCGCCTCGGGGTAGAGCTCTCGGGCAAAGGCGATCTCGGCCCGGTTCTCGTCGATATGCGTCTGGACATGGCAGTCGGGGTGCTCGGCCGCGAGCTGTCCTGCCGCTGCCAGTTGCTCCGGCGTCGAGGTGATCGCGAACCGAGGCGTGATCGCATAGAGCTGCCGGCCGTTGCCATGCCAGCGCGCGATCAGCGCCTTCGAATCGCGATAGCTGCTCTCGGCCGTGTCGGTCAGCGCTTCCGGCGCGTTGCGGTCCATCATAACCTTGCCGGCGATCATGCGGGTGTTGCGGCGCTGCGATTCCCTGAAGAACGCCTCGGCCGATTGCGGATGCACCGAACAATAGACCGCCGCCGTAGTCGTTCCATTGGCCAGAAGCTCATCGAGGAAAAAACGCGAGAGCTTCTCGGCATGGCCCTGGTGGCTAAGCTTCTGCTCCTCGACGAAGGTGTATGTGTTCAGCCACTCCATGAGCTGGGCGCCATAGGAGGCGAGAACTTGAGTCTGCGGCATGTGGATATGGGCGTCGATGAATCCTGGCATGATCAGGTGCGGACGGTGGTCGACGATCTCGGCAATGGCCGGCAGCGTTCGCAGCAAATCCTGCGCCTCGCCCGCCGCCTTGACCCGCCCGTTCTCGATGACGAGCAAACCGTCGGCGACGTAGCGATGCGCCGACTCACCCGCAGTCTCGGGATCGTCGACGAACCAGAGCAGGCGGCCGCGCAGGGCGCGCAAGGAGGCGGGTGCAGTCACGATCGGCAGCTCCGGCACAAGTCCACATCACATCTGCACCAAATCGAAGCTTCCGGCCAAGCGCGGATCATGCCTAATCTGCGGGCATGATTTGGCTTTGCGAACGGAGCGGACGGGATGCGTAAGACGCTGCGCTTCCTGCTCGGCGATAGGCTGGTCGAGATCGAGCGCTGCGATCCGACGCTGACCGTGCTCGACTGGCTACGCCTCGACCAGCGCATGACCGGCACCAAGGAAGGCTGCGCCGAGGGCGATTGCGGCGCCTGCACCGTCATCGTCAGTCGGCTCGATCACGGGCTTCTGCGCTACGAGGCGATCAATGCCTGCATCCGCTTCCTGCCGACGCTGGACGGCTGCCAGATCCTCACTGTCGAGCATCTGAAGGGCGCTGATGGCTCCTTGCATCCGGTGCAGCAGGCGATGGTCGAGTGCCATGGTTCGCAATGCGGCTTCTGCACGCCGGGTTTCGTGATGTCACTGCTGGCGCTGAGGCTCAACGAGGCGGAACCGGATATCGGCCGCATTGAGGACGCGCTCGCCGGCAATCTCTGCCGCTGCACCGGCTACGAGCCGATCATCGCAGCCGGACGGCGCATGGACGAGATCGCGCCGCGCGAGACGGATCGCTTTCTGCTGGAGCGTGAGCGTGTCGCCGCGCGGCTTGCGACCCTCAGCGATGCCGAGACGCTGGCCCTGCGGGGCGAAGGCGGGTGCTTCTATGCCCCTGCGACGGTCTCCACCCTGGCGGACCTTGTCGCGGCGCACCCTCAGGCGACGCTGGTCGCCGGCGCGACGGATGTCGGCCTCTGGGTCACCAAGGCGATGAAGCGGCTCGATCCCGTGATCTATCTCGGCCGCATCGAGACGCTACGCGCGATCACCGACGAAGGCGATCATCTCCGCTTCGGCGCGATGGCTGGCCATGCCGACGTCCGCACCGCGCTGGCCGCCCTCTCGCCGCAGCTCGACGAATTGATGCGGCGTTTCGGCGGCGAGCAGGTGCGCAATGCCGGCACGATCGGCGGCAACATCGCCAACGGCTCGCCGATCGGCGACCTGCCGCCGGCCCTGATCGCACTCGACGCAACGCTGGTGCTGGCATCCATCCGTCATTGCGAGGAGCGCAGCGACGAGGCAATCCAGGGGGGCCACACTGAACGCTTCGACCCAGCCCCCCTGGGTCGCTTCGCATCGCTCGCGATGACGGCCGAGGACGGGCTGATCCGCCGCTCCATCCCTTTGGAAGACTTCTTCATGGACTATCGCAAGCAGGACCGGCGGCCCGGCGAGTTCGTCGAGGCCGTTGTGGTGCCGAAGCTGACAGACGGTGTCCTGTTCCATGCTTCGAAGGTCTCGAAGCGCTTCGACGAGGATATCTCCGCCGTCTGCGGCGCCTTCCGGCTGATGCTCGGCAGCGACGGCCGCATCAGCGAAGCCCGCCTCGCCTATGGCGGCATGGCCGGCATCCCGAAGCGGGCAGCGGCGGCGGAAGCTGCGCTTGTCGGTCAACGCTGGAACGAGGCTGCGGTTGGAGCCGCCATCGCCGCACTGCCACAGGATTTCACGCCGCTCGACGACATGCGCGCCTCGGCACAATATCGGCTCAGGATCGCCGGCAACCTGCTGCGGCGCTTCCTGATCGAGACGACGCAAGCGCAGACGCACACGCGGGTCGCCGGCCTGCTGGCGGGGGCCGCCCATGGCTGACGCACGCCGGAAACTCGATATCGGACTGGAGAGCGGGCCAATCGGCAACTCACGCATCCACGATTCCGCGCCCAAGCATGTCGCGGGCGAAGCGCTCTATATCGACGATATCGCCGCCCCGGAGGGACTGCTGCACGCCTATCTCGGCACGAGCACGATCGCACACGGGCAGATGACATCGCTCGATCTCGATGCTGTTCGCGCGGTACCGGGCGTCGTCGCGGTGCTGACGGCGGCCGATGTCCCGGGCGTCAACGACATCTCCTCGACCCATCTGCATGACGAGCCGGTCTTCGCGACCGGCTCCGTCCTGTTCCACGGCCAGCCGCTCTTTGCGGTTGTCGCCGAAACGCGTGGGCAGGCGCGTCATGCCGCGACGCTCGCGAGGGCAGAGTATGCCGAAGATGCGCCTCTGATCGATATCGCCTCCGCGCGCGCGGCCGGCGGCAAGCTGGTCACTGCGCCCCTCAAGCTGGAGCGCGGCGATGTCGCTGCCGAACTCGCCGCGAGCCCGCGCCGGCTGAAAGGTACGATGACGATCGGCGGGCAGGAGCATTTCTATCTCGAAAGCCAGATTGCGCTTGCCATCCCCGGCGAGGACGAGGACATGGCCGTGCTGGTCTCGACCCAGCATCCGAGCGAGGTCCAGCATATGGTCGCCGCCGTGCTCGGCGTCGGCTCGCATGCGGTGACGGTCGAGGTCCGGCGCATGGGCGGCGGGTTCGGCGGCAAGGAGACGCAAGCGAACCTCTTCGCCTGCGTCGCGGCGATCGCAGCGCGCAAGTTGAAGCGGCCGATCAAGCTCCGGCCCGACCGCGACGACGACATGGCGATCACCGGAAAGCGCCATGATTTCGTCTGCGACTACGAGATCGGCTTCGACGACGAGGGCCGCATCCACGCTGTCGATGCGGTTTATGCCGCGCGCTGCGGCTGGAATGCGGATCTGTCGGGGCCGGTGACCGACCGCGCCCTGTTCCACATGGACAATTGCTATTTCTACCCGGCGGTGCGCGCCCGCTCCGAACCGCTGTTCACCAACACCTGCTCGAACACCGCCTTTCGCGGCTTCGGCGGGCCGCAAGGGATGGTAGGTGCCGAGCGCTTCATCGAGGAGGTCGCCTACGCGACCGGGCTCGATCCGCTGGAGGTGCGCAAGCGCAATCTTTATGGCGCGGCCGGGCGCAACGTCACGCCCTATCACCAGACGGTCGAGGACAATATCGCCGCCGAGGTCATCGCCGAGCTGGAACGGCGCTGCGACTACCAGGCCCGCACGGCGGCGATCCGCGAGGCTAATGCTTCGAGCCCGATCATCAAGCGCGGCATCGCTCTGACACCGGTGAAGTTCGGCATCTCTTTCACCGCGACCTGGTTCAACCAGGCCGGTGCGCTGGTGCATGTCTACACGGACGGCACGGTCGCGCTGAACCATGGCGGCACCGAGATGGGGCAAGGGCTCTACGTCAAGGTCGCCCAGGTGGTGGCGCAGGCGTTCGGGATCGGGCTCGATCAGATCAAGATCACCGCGACGACGACCGATAAGGTGCCCAACACCTCGGCCACCGCCGCCTCCTCCGGCTCCGATCTCAATGGCATGGCGGCGCTCGACGCCTGCGAGACGATCAAGAAGCGACTGACGGAGTTCGCTGCGAAGCACTGGCAGGAACGGCCCGAAGATATCGCCTTCCTGCCGGGGCGCGTGAAGGTCGGCTCCCGCGAGATCGCCTTCAAGGAGCTGGTCGCGGCCGCCTATATGGCGCGCGTGCAACTCTCGGCGACGGGTTTCTACGCGACGCCGAAAATCCATTGGGATCGCAAGGCCGGGCGCGGCCACCCGTTCTATTATTTCGCCTACGGCGCGGCAGCGGCCGAGGTCGCGATCGATACGCTGACCGGGGAATACAAGGTCGAGCGTGTCGATATCCTGCATGATTGCGGGCAGTCGCTGAACCCGGCGATCGACAAGGGCCAGATCGAGGGCGGCTTCGTGCAGGGCATGGGCTGGCTGACGACCGAGGAACTGGTCTGGGACAGGAAGGGTCGCCTCCGGACCCATGCGCCCTCGACCTATAAGATTCCCGTCGCCTCCGACCGGCCGCGCATCTTCAACGTGCATCTGCTGGAGAATGCGCCGAACCGCGAGCCGACGATCCATCGTTCGAAGGCGGTCGGCGAGCCGCCCCTGATGCTGGCGATCTCGGTGCTGCACGCACTGTCGGATGCGGTGGCCAGCGTCGGCGACCATCGCATTTGCCCGCGCCTGGATTCGCCCGCGACGCCGGAGCGCGTGCTGGACGCGGTCGAGCGCGTCAGGGCGGATGCCGCGCAATGACCCTCGCCGCCTTCCTTTCCGCCCATCAGCGCGACGGCATCGTCCTCGTCAGGATCGAGACAGCGGAAGGCTCGACGCCGCGCGAGGCCGGCGCTTGCATGGCTGTCAGCCCTACGGCAATCGAGGGGACCATCGGCGGCGGACAGCTCGAATTCCACTGTATCGATATCGCCCGGCATATGCTGAGCGAAGGCGCCCAAGGCCAGTTGCTCGACATCCCGCTCGGCCCGCAGATGGGGCAGTGCTGCGGCGGGCGGGTGCGGGTTTCGGTCCAGCGCTGCTCTGCCTCCGAAGCAGCGTTGATGGTGGCGCGCGAGAAGGCTGAAACCGCGGCACGGCCGCCGGCGCTGATCTTCGGCGCGGGCCATACCGGCCGGGCGCTTGCGGAGGCGCTGGCGCTCCTACCCGTCTCGGTCTCACTGATCGACGACCGCGACGACGTCATGAGCGGGCTGCCGGCGGCCGTCACGTGCATCCGCATGGCTGATCCCGTCGATGCGATCGCGGGCGCGCCGGCGAATGCCGCTTTCGTCGTGCTCTCGCATAGCCACGCGCTCGACTACCGGCTGGCGGAGGCGGCTCTGTCGCGCGGCGATGCGGCTTACATCGGCATGATCGGCTCGGCCACCAAGCGCGCCCGTTTTGAATCCAGCTTCCTGCGTTCCGGTGGCCGGCGCGAGGCACTGGCGCGCCTGACCTGCCCGATCGGTGGTTCGGATGTGGACGACAAGCGCCCGGAGGTGATCGCGGCCTTGACGGCGGCCGAGCTGGTGCGTTGCTTGCTTGGCCGCCCGGAGCCGGCGAAAGGGAGACGGTCGCGACATGAATCAGCCGCGTGAGCAGGATGTGCCGCCGCGGCTGGCTCTCGCCCATGTCTCGAAGAGCTTTCCGGGCGTCAAGGCCAACGAAGACATCAGCCTGAGCGTCAGGCCCGGCGAAATCCACGCCCTTCTCGGCGAAAACGGCGCCGGCAAATCGACGCTGGTCAAGATCATCTACGGCGTTCAGCAGGCCGACGAAGGCACCATCGCGTGGAACGGCGCGCCCGTTTCGATCCCCTCGCCCAAGGCTGCGCGGAAGCTCGGCATCGGCATGGTTTTCCAGCATTTTTCGCTGTTCGATGCGATGACGGTGATCGAAAACATTGCGCTGGGGCTCGATGAGGCGGTGGACCGCGAGGAGCTGAAAGCCCGCGTCGCCGGGATCCTGCAATCCTATTCGCTGCCGCTCGATCCCGAGCGCGAGGTCCATACGCTCTCGGTCGGGGAGCGCCAGCGCATCGAGATCGTGCGCTGCCTGCTGCAGAAGCCGAAGCTGCTGATCATGGACGAGCCGACCTCGGTGCTGACGCCGCAGGAGGTCGAGCGCCTGTTCGCGACGCTGCGCCAGATCGCGGCAGAGGGCTGCTCGATCCTCTACATCTCTCACAAGCTGCACGAGATCAAAGCGCTCTGCGACAGCGCCACAATCCTGCGCGGCGGGCGCGTCGTCGCGACCTGCGACCCCAAGGTCGAGACGATCAAGCGCATGGCCGAGCTGATGATCGGCGCGGAACTGCGCAAGATCGAGCATGGCAAGACGGCCGGCGGCGGAGCCGTCCGGCTGGAGGTCAAAGACCTCTCGCTGCCGGGGGAGCCGCCTTTCGGTACCGATCTGGAGAGCGTTTCGTTCGAAGCTCGCGCCGGCGAAATCCTCGGCATCGCCGGTGTGGCCGGCAACGGACAGGCGGAGCTTTTGACCGCGCTCTCCGGCGAACAGCTCGCCGCACATGCCGAAGCGGTCAAGCTCGACGGAAAAGCTGTCGGCTTGGAAGGCGCCGGTGCCCGCCGGGCGCTCGGCCTCGCCTGCGTACCCGAGGAGCGCAACGGCCATGCCGCCGTGCCGGATTTCTCGCTCGCCGATAACGGCGTCCTGACCGCGCGCCATCGCCTGCCGCTGGCGCCGCACGGCTTCATCAACCGTGGCAGCGTGAAGCGCTTCGCCGATGGCGTGATCAAGCTCTTCGACGTCCGGACTACCGGCAATGCCGCGCTCGCCCGCTCGCTTTCTGGCGGCAACCTGCAGAAATTCATCATGGGCCGCGAGATCGGCCAGCAGCCGGCCGTGCTCGTCGTCTCCCAGCCGACCTGGGGCGTCGACGCGGGTGCCGCTGCCGCGATCCGGCAGGAACTGGTCGACCTCGCCGCGAAGGGCTCGGCCGTGGTGGTGATCTCGCAGGATCTCGACGAATTGCTGGAGCTTGCCGACCGGCTTTGCGTGATCAACGAGGGGCGGCTTTCGACGCCGCGCCCCGTCGCCAGCCTCGGCATCGATGAGATCGGCCTGATGATGGGCGGCATCCATGGCGCGGAGGCGGCCCATGCTTGAATGGCGCCGCCGCCGAGAGCCGAGCCTGCCGATGCTGCTCGCAAGCCCGCTGATCGCGATCGGGCTCACCATGCTCATCGGCATGATCGTCTTCACGGCCATGGGCTATGACGGCTTCCATGGGGTCGAGAGCATCTTCCTGACGCCGTTCCTGGAACCGCAGCGCTGGGGCGACATCGGGGTCAAGGGCGCGCCGCTCGTCATGATCGCACTCGGCCTCGCGATCGGTTTCCGCGCCAATGTCTGGAATATCGGCGCAGAAGGGCAGTACGTCATGGGCGCCATCGCCGGCACCGGCGTCGCCCTGCTGACCTATGACATGACGGGGTGGTGGATCCTGCCCGCGATGATGCTGGCCGGTATACTCGGCGGCATGGCCTGGGCCGCGATCCCCGCCTTCCTGCGCGTCAGGCTTCAGGTCAGTGAAATCCTGACCAGCCTGATGCTGACCTATGTCGCCGTGCAGTTCCTGTATTTCCTGGTGCGCGGCCCCTGGAAGGACCCCGGCGGCTTCAATTTCCCGCAGACGCGGATGTTCACCGCCGACCAGACCCTGCCGACCGTTCTTGAAGGGACGCTGGTCCATCTCGGCATTCCCGCCGCGCTCGTTCTGGCTGTCATCGCCTGGCTGCTGATGGAAAAGACCACTGCCGGCTACGCCATCAAGGTCGTCGGCCTCGCGCCGGCTGCCGCCCGCCATGGCGGCTTCAGCGCCGCGCGCACGACCTGGGCGACGCTCATGATCAGCGGTGCGCTCGCCGGGCTTGCGGGGCTGTTCGAGGCCACCGGCCCGTTCGGGCAGCTCACGCCGCAATTCCCGGTCGGTTACGGCTTCACGGCGATCATCGTCGCCTTCCTCGGCCGGCTCAATCCTCTCGGCATCGTCTTCGGCGGCATCGTGCTGGCGGGGACCTATGTCGGCGGCGAGATCGCGCAATCGACGGTCCGGCTGCCGCAGGCCGCGACCGGGCTGTTCCAGGCAATGCTCTTGTTCATGCTGCTCGCCACCGACGTGCTGGTGCGGTGGCGGATCGTCTGGAAGCGGAGGGCGGTATGACGTCCGCCATGATCGCCTCCATCCTGATGACGCTGATCGCGGCTTCGACGCCGCTGCTGCTGGCCTCGCTGGGCGAGCTTGTCGCCGAGAAGGCGGGCGTGCTCAATCTCGGCGTCGAGGGCATGATGCTATGCGGCGCGGTCGCGGGCTTCGCCGTCGCCTTCTCGACCGGTAGCACCGGTATCGGCCTCGTCGCCGCGGCGTTTGCCGGTGTCGCGGCGTCGATGGTCTTCGCCGTGCTTGCGTTGTCGCTGATGGCCAATCAGGTCGCGACCGGGCTCGCACTGACGATCTTCGGCATCGGCGCCTCCTCGTTGATCGGCGCGGGCTTCGTCGGGCGCACCATCGCGCGGCTCCAGCCGGTTTTCCCGGCCGCGCTTTCAGAGCACCCGCTGCTGCGGGTGGTCTTCGGCCACGATATCCTCGTCTATCTCTCGCTCGCGCTCGTCGCAGGCGTCAGCTGGTTCCTGCGCCGGACGCGGGCTGGGCTGATCCTGCGCGCGGTCGGCGAGAACGACGCCTCGGCGCATGCGATCGGCTACCCAGTCCTTGCCATCCGCTACGGTGCGATTGCATTTGGCGGCGCGCTCGCCGGCCTCGGCGGCGCCTATTTCTCCCTGGCCCTGACGCCGATGTGGGCGGACCGCCTGACCGCGGGGCGTGGCTGGATCGCGCTTGCACTCGTGGTCTTCTCGGCCTGGAAGCCGGGGCGCCTCCTGCTCGGCGCCTATCTCTTCGGCGCGGTCATGACGCTCGAACTGCAGTTGAAGGCTGCCGGTGTCACCTGGCTCGCGCCGGAGGTTCTGGCCATGGCCCCCTACCTTGCGACGATTGCGGTTCTGACCATGATGTCGCTAGGACGAACGACCGGCAGGCTCGACGCGCCCGCCTGCCTCGGCAAACCTTTCTCGGCGTCCTGACGCCGCAACCGCCAACGGGAACCCCAGGACATGACCAGCATCATCACCCGCCGCAAGCTGACCTTCGGGGCAGCCGCCGCCTCCACCCTGCCGATCCTCGGCCGCGGCGCCTCGGCGCAGGCGCCGCTCGGCGTCGGCTTTGTCTATGTCGGCCCGATCGGCGACCACGGATACACCTGGACGCATAACCAGGGCCGGCTTGCGCTGGAGAAGGAATACGGCGCCAAGATCAAGACCAGCTTCATCGAGAACGTCGCCGAGGGGCCGGACGCCGCGCGCGCCATCCGCCAGCTCGCTCAGGCCGGCAACCAGCTGATCTTCACAACCTCCTTCGGCTTCATGAACCCGACGATCCAGGTCGCCAAGCAGTTCCCGAAGATCCATTTCGAGCACGCCACCGGCTATATGCGCGCCGAGAACGTCGCGACCTACGATGCGCGCTTCTATGAGGGCCGCGCCGTGATCGGCACCATCGCCGGCCACATGTCGAAGACCGGACAGGCGGGCTATGTCGCCTCCTTCCCGATCCCTGAGGTCGTGATGGGCATCAACGCCTTCCACCTCGCCGCCCGCAAGGTGAACCCGAACTTCAAGACCAAGGTCGTCTGGTGCTCGACCTGGTACGATCCCGCCAAGGAGGCCGACGCCGCCAAGGCGCTGATCGACCAGGGCGCCGACATGATCACCCAGCACACCGACTCCGCCGCCCCCCTCCAGGCGGCCGAGCAGCGCGGCGTCTTCGCCTTCGGCCAGGCCTCCGACATGAAGTCCTTCGCGCCCAAGGCCCATCTCTCGGCCATCGTGGACGACTGGTCCGGCTATTACATCAAGCGCGTCAAAGACGTCATGGACGGCAATTGGAAGAGCGGCGCCATCTGGCACGGGCTCAAGGACGGCATGGTCAAGATCGCGCCCTATAACGACGCCGTCACCCCGGCGGCCCGCGCGGCCGCCGACGAGGTCACCAAGGCGATCATCGCCGGCACGCTCCACCCCTTCACCGGGGAGCTCAAGGACCAGAAGGGCGAAGTGCGCCTGAAGGCCGGCGAGAAAGCCAGCGACGAACTGCTTTCGAAGATGGACTGGTATGTCGACGGCATTCAGGCCTGAGGACGGTCTCTCGCCGTGGCCGCGGGCATGCCCCGCCGCCACGGCGATTCGCTGGGCTTAGCAGCTAACCAAAGGTCAATCGGGGTCGAAAACGCGTTGGGGATATCGACGGCACTCGCTTCAGACCCGAAACCAACGGAACGAAGCCGTTTCCTGTGCGTATCTTTCGCCACAGGCATCGTCTTTCGGCGATAACCGTGGCAACTGCGTGAGTTGCGCGCCGCGAATGGCATCCATGTGTCGCGGTCGCTCGTGTCGGAAACGGGCATGAACGGCCGTCATCCTGCACGCGACGCCTGAACCACCTTCTAGGAGGAATTCATGACCAAGAACGAACTGATCGCCGCCATCGCCGACGAGACCGGCAAGACCAAGGCGGATGTCTCCGCTATCCTCGCCTCTCTCGGCACGACCGTCGCCAAGACCCTCAAGAGCGGCGACGACGTCACGCTCGGCGGCATCGGCAAGCTCTCCGCCGCCAAGCGGGAGGCCCGCGAGGCCCGCAACCCCTCGACCGGCGCGACCATCAAGGTTCCCGCCAAGACTGTCGTGAAGTTCAAGGTCACCAAGGACCTTGCCGACGCGGTGGCGTAAGCCAACCACCGGTTCAAGCAGCGTCTGCGCATGAAACGCCGACGCTGCTTGACCCGGCGCCCCATGCCCGCACATTAGCGGGATGTTCCTTCGCCTCTTCACCGATCTGCGCGCCGCCAAGGTCCCGGTGACCCTGCGCGAATATCTGACGTTGCTCGAAGGGGTGGAGGCCGATCTCGCCGAACATCGCGTCGAGGAGTTCTATTATCTCGCCCGCGCCACTCTGGTGAAGGACGAGCGACATCTCGACAAATTCGACCGCGTCTTTGCCCAGGTTTTCAAGGGCATGGAGACGCTGCAGCAGGCGATCGAGGAAGCCGGCATTCCCGAGGAATGGCTGCGCAAGCTCGCCGAGAAATTCCTGACCGACGAAGAGAAGGCCCAGATCGATGCGATGGGCTGGGAGAAGCTCTGGGAGACGCTGAAGCAGCGGCTCGAAGAGCAGAAGGGCCGCCACCAGGGCGGCAGCAAGTGGATCGGTACCGCCGGCACGTCGCCCTACGGCGCCCATGGCTACAATCCCGAAGGCATCCGCATCGGACAGGAGAAGAACCGCAATTTCCGGGCGGTGAAGGTCTGGGACAAGCGCGAGTTCAAGGATTTCGACGACACGCGCGAGCTCGGGGTGCGCAACATGCGCATCGCGCTGCGGCGTTTGCGTCGCTTCGCCCGCACCGGTGCGGCCGAGGAACTCGATCTCGACACCACGATTTCGGAAACGGCCAAGCACGGCTATCTCGACGTCCAGCTCCGTCCCGAACGGCGCAACGCCGTGAAGGTGCTGCTCTTCCTCGATGTCGGCGGCTCGATGGACTGGCATATCGAGCTGGCGGAGGAGCTGTTCTCGGCGGCGCGGGCCGAGTTCAAGCATTTCGAGCATTTCTACTTCCATAACTGCCCTTATGAGCGCGTCTGGAAGGAGAACCGCCGCCGCCACGACCAGCAGATCGCGACCTGGGACGTGCTCCGGACCTATCCGTCCGATTACCGCCTCGTCTTCATCGGGGACGCCTCGATGAGCCCCTATGAGATCGCCATGCCCGGCGGGTCGGTCGAGCACTGGAACGAGGAAGCCGGCGAGGTCTGGATGGAGCGGCTGGCTGCCAAGTTCCCGAAATCGGTCTGGCTCAACCCGGTGCAGCAGAATCTCTGGAACTACACCCAGTCGATCCGGCAGATCGGTGGATTGATGGGCGGGCGCATGTTTCCGCTGACGCTCGATGGGCTGGACGCTGCGATGAAGGTTCTGGCGCGGTGATGAAGGCGATCATGGACGAGGACGACGACGGCCCTGCCCCGAGCTGGCGGCAGCGTCCCAAGCCTGTCGGCTTCGAGATCGCCTACAAGCTCGACGGCGACACGCTCGAGGTCGACCGGACGCGCCGGGTCGACACCATCAGACTCAGCGCGGTCGAGCAGGTGCGCTTCGTCTATGCGCCCGGCAACATCTCGTCGAAGGGCTACAAGACGCAGCTCCGGCTCAGCGACGGCCGTACCGTGACCTTCGGCAACCTGTCCTGGCGCTCGCTGACCGATCTTGACCGCGACGACCCGCGCTATCACCGGTTCGTCACGGCGCTGTCGGCCGCGATCGCCCGGGCCAACCCCCGCGCCCGCTTCGTCGCCGGACGGCCGAAGCCGATCTGGCTCGGCGTCGCCGCCCTCGGCGCACTCTCGCTCCTGATGCTGGCGGCTTTCACGCTGCGCGCCTTCCAGCAGGGCGCGACCAATGCCGGCCTGCTCGGCGTCCTGCTGATCGCCGCCGCGTTCTGGCAGGTCTGGCCGCTGGTCAACCTCAACCGGCCGCGAGAGCTCGCGACGGGCGAGGTGCCTGAAAGCCTCGTCCCCGGCGGGACGGGCTGAGCTCAGCGGACCACCAGCACCGAGCATTTCGCCCGGCGCACGATGGCCGAGGCGTTCGAGCCGATGACATAGGCGAGCATGCCGGGCTCATGCGAGCCGATGACGATGAGGTCGATGCCTCCGGCATCGGCCTCGGCCAAGACCTCGCCATGGACGGAGCCGATCAGGACCTTGGCCGAAACCTGCTCGGCCGGGAGATCGACCTTGGCCGCGATCTCGGCGAGTTTCGCCTCGGCGTCCTCCTGCTGCTCGGAATCGAAGTCGGACGGTACGAATTCCATATAGGTGACAGGGATCAGCGAGCGGACATAGACCAGCCGCAGCCGACCGCCCGACGCCTTCGCGAAAGAAACGGCTGCCGCGATCGCCGGCTGGGCGAGCTCGGCCTCGGCGAGGTCCACCGGGACCATGATCGATCTGTACATCGCATCCTCCATCGCACCGGACCGAAAGCGGGGACCACCTATCGGAAAAATCCGATGCCATCATGAGCGGCTGGATCGCCGTTGTCGCGTCCGCAGGATGCGCGGCGATCCAGGCCGGTTTCGAAACCATCATGGAGTTTGCCAGCACGCGCGCCATGATCCAGCGCAAAATGCAGGATGCGTCGCAGCGCCGCGCGCGGCACCAGCCAGGCGGAGCTAACCTTGGCGCGCGGGCGTACGGACGATCAGCCCATCGAGTTCGTTGCGGATGCGGATCTGGCAGGACAGGCGCGAATTGGGACGAACGTCGAAGGCGAAGTCCAGCATGTCCTCTTCCATCGGCTCGGCAGGGCCGACGGCGGCAGTCCAGGCATCGTCGACATAGACATGGCAGGTAGCGCAGGCACAGGCCCCGCCGCATTCCGCCTCGATTCCGGGAATCGCATTGCGGATCGCCGTCTCCATCACGGTCGAGCCGGTTTCGGTCTCAACCGTGCGGCTCTCTCCATGGGCGTCGATGAAGGTGATGTTTGGCATGGGCAACTCCGGCGGCGCGATGACGGCCCTCGCTTAGAGCATTTCAAAGCGGCACGAAACGGGGTCTTGCGCCGCAGCGCCCTCTCAGGCAGCGCGGTCGAACCGCGCGATCGCCGCCCGCGCCTCGGCAGCGGCCAGGGCCAAGGCATCAAGCGCGGTTTCGCTCACCGCCTGTTCCAGCCCGGCAAGGCCCTCCTCGATCCGGTCGGCCGCGTCCGCGACCTGCCAGGCGCCGATGGCACGTGCCGCACCTTTCAGGGTATGGGCGGCATCCATCCGCGCCTGCCGGTCGGCGCTGCCGTGGATGGCCCGCAGGTGAACGACGCATTGCTGGGCGAACAGCGCGAGCAATTCGCGCTCCAGCTCGTGGTCCCCGTCGGTCTGGCGGGAGAGATAGGCGAAATCGATGGCCTTCTCGGTCATGTCAGGACTCTTCGACATCGGAGATCAAATGGCCCGTGGGCCGGCCTCATGCCCCTCAGGAAGCGCCGCCATGGTAAACGAGGCGTTAACGACGTTTGTGAATCGAGCGCTCAAATGGGTTTCCAAGGGTCCGGGGGTCCACTACCCTTCCAATTGGTAAATGATGGGCGCAGTGTCTCCGTTCACCCGGCCAGAGGCGGCACGGGGCGGCGGATGTCACCTCAAGCGCCCGTCGTCAGTAGCGTGGCGAGGCGGCAACGATGAATCGACCCAAGAAGCTCCAGGACCCCACTGAAGCTGCGATGTCGGCGATCGAAGAGGCGCTGCGCCTTGACCAGCCCAAGGACGGCACCGAGACGCCGGTCGAGACCGAGCCCAGGATGCCCTCGACCAGCGAGAACGACCTGAAGCTCGAAATGCCGCGCGTCGAGCCGGCTCCGGCGTCGCCTCCGCCGGCCTCCGTCGCTCCGGCCACGCAGCAGCCGGCCCCGGCGCGCCCCGCGATCGCGCCCGACACTAGCCGCGTCGCCAATGACGACCGCCGGGATTCCAGCTCGCTGGTCCAGGCCTTCTCGGTCCGCCCCTCGCGCAAGCCCTACTGGTTCGCCGCGCTCGCCTCGCTGGCTTGGCTGGGCGGCGCCGCCGTCGTCCTGCTCGGCCGCTACGGCTCCTTCAGCAACGGCCTGCCCGAGCCTGTCGCCAGCTTCGGCATCGGCGAGTGGACGCTGCTCACGCTGTCGATCGGTGCGCCGGTCGTGTTCTTCTTCGTGCTGGCGGCGCTCTATCGCCGCACCCAGGAAATGCGCCTGATCTCGCGTGCCATGACCGAGGTCGCGCTGCGGCTCGCCGAGCCTGAGGTCGCAGGGGCGGATTCCGTCCTGTCGCTGAGCCAGACCATTCGCCGCGAGGTCGCCGCCATGGGCGACGGCATCGAGCGCGCGGTCGCACGCGCCGGCGAGCTGGAAACCATCGTGCGCGGCGAGATATCGACGCTCGAGCGCGCCTATGCCGACAATGAGATTCGCCTGCGCTCGCTGATCGACGAGCTCGTCACCCAGCGCGAGGCGGTGGTCGGCAATGCCGAGCGGGTCAAGCTCGCCATCAGCGGCGCCCATGACGGCCTCGCCAGGGACCTCGACAGTGCCAGCCGCGCCATCGCGGAGGCGGTCTCGCAGGCCGGCGACCGCGTCACCGGCTCGCTCGGCGCCAAGGGCGACCAGATCACCCAGGCGCTCGGCCGCGCCGGCGAAAAGATGATCGAGGAAATCAGCGGACGCAGCCACGACCTCGTCGAGCGCCTGCAGATCACCTCGGGTGAAGTCTCCGAGCGTCTGGCCGGCGCCAGCGGCAACCTGTCGGACATGCTCGACGGCCGCGCCAAGGAGATCGCGAGCTCGCTGGAGCGCACCGGCGCCGTCCTCACCGAGGGCCTGACCACCGGCGCCCAGGACGTCACCCGCGCCATCAGCGAGACCGGTAACCAGGTCGCCGCGACGCTGACCGGCCGCGTCGAGACCGTCAACGAACTGCTGAAGAACACGGGCGAGACGCTCGCTCGCGACATCTCGGCCCGCGGCACCGAAGCCGCCGAGCGCTTCGAAGCCAGCAGCCGCAGCATGGTCGCGCAGATCGAAAGCCAGAGCGAAGCCCTGCAGGCGCGCCTGGCGGAATCCGGCGAAGCGCTGCGCAGCGCGCTTTCCGACGAGGGCGAGAGCGTCACGACGCGCCTTGCCGAGGTCGGCCGCGGCGTCAACAATCTGCTCAACCGCCAGAACGAAGCGATCGCCACGCGCCTCACCGAGGTCGGCGAGAGCGTCCACGGCCTGATCGGCACGCATGGCGACACCCTGGTCGGCCGCCTCAACGAAACCGCCCGGACCGTCGACGACGTTCTGCGCGAGCGCAGCGAAGCGATCATCCTGCGCGTCAACGATGCCGGCCAGAGCCTCGGCGAAGCCGTCGCCGGACATGGCGACGCGCTCACCAGCCGCATCACCGATGTCGCGGCCCAGGTGAACGGGCTGTTCAACCAGCAGGGCGGCAAGCTTGTCGACCGGCTGAACGAAACCGGCCGGACCGTGCACACCTTGCTCGACCAGCAGGCCGAGACCCTCGTCAGCCGCGTCTCCAGCGCCGGCAGCGAGCTCGCCGATCTCGTCGGCCAGCAGAGCGACAGCGTCGTCGGCCGCGTTTCGGAGGCCAGCACCGAGTTGGCCCGCGTCCTGGCGGAGCGCAGCGAAGCGGCGGTCGCCAGCGTCTCGGATGCCGGCCGCGGCCTTGCGGCCCTCATGGGCGAACAGGGCGACACCACGGTCACCCGCATCTCGGCAGCCAGCACGGAACTCGCCCGCGTTCTGGCCGAGCGCAGCGAATCGGCGGTCGCCAGCGTCTCCGGCGCCAGCAACGACCTGGCCCGCCTGATGGGCGAACAGGGCGACGCCACGGTTGCGCGCGTCTCGACTGCCGGCGCGGATGTCGCCAAGCTCCTGTCGGAGCGCAGCGAGGCGCTGGTCGCCAGCGTCTCGGGCGCGGTCAACACCGTCGAGACCCGCCTGCGCGACGAAAGCGAGCTGCTGGTCAGCCGCCTGACCCAGGCCGGCCAGGAAGTCGGCGTCATCGTCGGCGGCGAGAGCGAGCGCCTGATCTCCGGGCTCTCCGAGACCGGCATGCGCGTCAGCGCCCTGCTCGAGGAGCAGGCGGGCGCGATGACGGTGAAGGTTTCGCAGGCCGGACTTGAGATCAAGGACCTGCTCGGCAACGAAAGCCAGGCGCTGGCCAACCGCGTCGCCGATGTCGGCCGCTCGGTGCACGGCATCCTGGCAGAGCGCTCGAACGCGCTGATCTCCCGCCTCGCCGAGACCGGCGCCAGCATCGACCAGCAGCTCGACGAGCGCGGCGCCGTCCTGGCTTCCCGCATCGCCGGCAGCATCGAAGCGGCGCAGAATGCCCTCGAACAACAGCAGACCGGCTTCCTGGCCAGCATCAGCGAGACCGGCGAGAAGGTCGGCTCCCTGCTCGGCGAGCAGCGCGAGACGATGGTGCGCGATCTCGTCAGCACCGGACGCGAAGTCCACACCCTGCTCGGCGAGCAGAGCGAGGATCTGGCGCGCCGCATGACCGATGCGACCCGCACCCTCACGGAAACGATCAATGTCGACGGTCGCCATGTCGCCGACCGCGTCACCGAAGCCACGCAAGGGTTGCGCGACACCTTCACCGTCCATGCCGAGGAAGCGCGCACCCTGCTCGCCGGCACCGGCCGCGAGATCGTGCTGGCGCTGACCCAGCAGGGTGGGCGCGTGAATGAGGCGCTGTCGGCCAATGCCGAATCGATGCTGCGTTCGGTCGAAGGCCGCGCGCAGGCGCTGAACGAGGCACTGGCGCTGCGCCATGATGCGCTGACCAAGCTCTTCGACGAGCGCGGCCACGAGATCGAAGCTGCGCTCGGCGGGCGTCTCTCGGCCTTTGCGGCGCTGTTCGATACGCAGGGCCGCGACGTCGAGAACGCGCTGGCCGCGCGCCTGGGCGCCTTCGAGGACCTGATCGTCGTCCAGGGCGGCACGCTCACCGCCAAGATCTCCGGCGACGCCCAGCAGCTCACCACGGCGCTGCATGCCGGCATCGCACAGGTCGAGAAGCTGATCTCCGAGGACGGCGTCGCGCTGGCCGACAAGGCCGGAACCCGCGCGCTGGAAGCGGCGGAGCTCCTCGCCAGCCGCACCCGCGAGGCGGCGGAGGCGATGGAAAGCCAGATCAGGCTGTTCGAGGACCGCTCGGGCGCCAAGAGCGCCGAAATCGCCGGCACGCTCGACAGCCTGATCGCGCGCATCGACGGCAGCCTCGGCTCGCGCGCCACTGCCCTCAACGAGGCGCTGGTCGAGCGCACGGTCGACATCGCCCGGGTGCTGGCGGAAGGCGGGCGCGAGGTCACCCGCGCGCTCGCGGCCAAGGCCGACGAGATCGGCGAGGTCGTCACCTCCAAGAGCGAGTCGCTCACCCGCACGCTCAGCGACAAGGCCGACACGATCAACGCGACCCTGGGCGGTCGCGCCCTCCAGATCGCCGACACGCTCGACCAGAGCGTCGCACGCTTCGAGGAGCGCGTGGTCGGCCGGCTCGACACCGTCTCACACACGCTCGACACCCGTGGCGACGAGATCGCCGCCACGCTGCAGGGCCGCACCGAGGCCATCTCGTCGGTGCTGGCCGAGCGGGCGCGGGAGTTGCGCGCGCTGTTCGACGATCAGGGCGGCGGCATGGTCTCGGCACTCGCCGGCCAGAGCGAAGCAATCGCCGCCGCGCTCACGGAGCGCGCCGAGCAGCTGCGCACCCTGTTCGACGATCGCGGGCTCGGCATCGTCGCCGCGCTCGGCCGTCGCGGCGACGCCATCTCTGGCGCGCTCGACCAGCGCGCCGAACAGTTGCGCGCGATCTTCGAGGGTCAGGGCGCCGGAGTCGTCAATGCGCTGGAGCGCCAGGGCGCTGCCGTCGCGTCCTCGCTCGAGGAGCGGACCAACGCCCTGCATGCCGCCTTCGATGCGAGCAGCAGTGGCCTCGTCGCGGCCCTCGGCCGCCAGGGCGAGACGATCACCCAGTCGCTCGACCAGCGCGTCGACGCTCTCCACGCGGTCTTCGACGCAAAGGGCAACGGTCTCGTCGCGGCGCTCGGTGAGCAGGGCGCAAGCTTCAGCCAGTCGATCGACGAGCGCATCGCGGCACTGCGCGCCGCCTTCGACGCCAAGGGCAACGGCCTCGTTGCCGCTCTCGGACAGCAGGGCGCGACCTTCACCCAATCGGTCGACGAGCGCGTCGAGGCCCTGCGCGCGGTGTTCGACGCCAAGGGCAACGGCGCCGTCGAGGCATTGAGCGAACGCGGCGAAGCGCTGGCCAGCGAGTTCGCTTCGGTCGGCGAAACCGTGGTTCGCGCACTCGAAAGCCGTGGCAACACCATCCTCGCCGGCCTGCGCGATCGCGGTGCGGTCATCGCCAACGCAGTGGAGGCTTCGTCCAACGCACTGCGCGAGACGATCGAAGCCGGTTCGCGCCAGTCGATCGAGGCGCTGGTCGGCACCAACGACCAGCTTCGCGACGAGCTGGGCGGCATGCTGGGCCGCCTCGGCGAGGCCAACAAGCTGATGCAGCAGATCGTCAACGGCGCGAACAAGAACCTCGCTGCCGTCGAGAACAGCCTGTCGACCCGCGTCGGCGAGCTGCAGACGGTGATCGGCACCGTGATGGCCGAGGCAGGCTCGGCCTCGCAGCAGGTCACGGCGCAGATCGCCGAGCTGAAAAGCTTCTCGGAGGGCACGCTGCGGGAGACCACCGCGTTGATCGCGCAGCTCGACGATCGCGGCAGCTCTCTCAACGAGGCGACGCAGGCGAGCAGCGCGGCGCTCAGCGCCGTCGCCGGGCGGCTGGAGCAGATCGAGAGCCGCGTCGGCAAGGCCTTGCTCGATCGCCGCGAGGCACTGGAGCAACTGCATGGCCTCATCGCCAATCGCACCGACGATGTCGAAACGATCACCCGCTCCTTCGCCTCGCTGATCGACGATTCTCTCAGCACGGCCGAATCGCGGGCCCGCCAGATCGGCGCGGTCCTGTCCGACTCGGCGGAATCGACGACCAACGCGATCGCCCAGCAGTTCGAGGCGATCCGCTCGGCCACCGGCCAGGAGCGCGAGCGCACGGCGGAGGCCCTGCGCGCAGCCTACGCGCAGGTTTCCACGGAGATCGGCGGCGAGATCACCAAGGTGACCGAGCGCTTCCAGCAAGCGGCGCAGGACATGCGCGGCATCACCGGCGATATCCAGCGCGAGCTGGAAGCGACCCGCGCCGAGCTGAAGCGCGGCGTGCTCGAACTGCCGGCAGAAGCCCAGGAATCGACCTCGGCAATGCGCCGGGTCGTGGCCGAGCAGATCAAGGCACTGAACGATCTCACCGAGATCGTGACGCGGGCCGGCCGCCGCGGCGACGTCTCGCTGCCGATCGACCATGCCGCCAGCAGGCGCCCGGCAACCGTTGCGGCCGTGGCGGCCGCCGTTGCCGCCCCTGCCGCTGCCACTGCCGCTCCGGCGCGGCTCACGCCGGCTCCGCAGCCCGCGCCGGTCGCCGAGGAGCCGCTGCTGCGGCCGTCCATCGACGCTGCGGCGAGCGAGCCCGAGCAGCCTGCCGCGCCGCGTCCGGCCGTCCGGATCGAGACGGCGACCGTGCCGACCCGCCCTGCTTCCGTGCAGGACGCACCGCGCCGCCAGCCGGAGCCGGCTGCGCAGCCCCAGCCGGCCAAGGCGGGCTGGCTCTCGGACCTGCTCACCCGCGCCTCGCGCGAAGACAAGCAGCCCGAGCCGAGCAAGCCGACGACGCATTCGATCGAGAAGCTCGACTCGCTCTCCGTCGACATCGCGCGGATGATCGACCATGACGCCGCCGTCGAATTGTGGGACCGTTACAAGCGCGGCGAGCGCAACGTCTTCACCCGCCGGCTCTACACGCTGCAGGGCCAGCAGACCTTCGACGAGATGCGTCGCAAGTATCGCCGCGACGCCGAGTTCAAGGATACGGTCGACCGCTATATCGACGAGTTCGAGCGCCTGCTCGGCGAAGCTGCCAAGGACGACCGCGACTCGATGGTGGCCAAGACCTACCTGACCTCGGAGACGGGCAAGGTCTACACGATGCTGGCCCATGCGAGCGGCCGCTTCGAATAAGCGCGCTGCGATCTCCATCGAAACGAGAAAGGCCGCCCATGAGGCGGCCTTTCTTCTTTGAAGAGCGTTGCGGAGGCGCCCAACGGTCCCCGGAGCGCGTCAATTCTCCTCGGACCCACGCCGTTATCCCCGGCTTGAGCCGGATCCACCGGCGGCCTCCGCGACCTCCATGATCGAATCCCGGATCGGCGCCGCTACGCGGTTTGTCGGGGATGACGTAGAGCTTGATTCGAAGCGCGGCGCCCTAAGCCGCGGCCCGAAAGCGTGCCTCGCCCCGGTTCACGAAGCAGGTCTTGTCGAACAGGGCGAGGTCGAGCGGGTTGGGCAGGCGCACATCCGCGATCTCGGGGAACGGCTTGCCCGAGCCTTCATAGGTGCGGTCGATCTGCGAGATGAAGATCAGGACCAGCCCCTTCTCCCGAGCGAAGACCTTCAGCGCGCTCACCTGGAGCGCCAGCGCCGGGGTATCGCGCCGCTGGTCGAGAAGTTGCAGATAATCGATGACGGCGACGCTGCCGCGCGGCGCGTCAACCAGCCTCGCGGCGATATAGTCGGCGCTGATCGCATCGGAACAATCGCAATCGAACAGGCCGGCGAACTCGTCTGGCTCGACATCGATCGCCCGCAAGCGGGAGAGCACGTCAGCCGGCGTATATTCGAGTGTCAGGAAGGAGCCCTGGCGTCCGGCCCGCATGGCTTCAGCCAGAAGGGCGAGGCTCGCCAGCGTCTTGCCCTGCCCTGGCCGCCCCGCGATCAGAACGAGATCCCCCGGCTCCAGCAGGGGCCACAAGGCACGAACAGATGTCATTCCAGGATGCTGTGCCGCGAGCAGGCTCCAGCTGCGATAGCCTTCCTGCGCGGCGATGCGATCGAGCGCGGCGTGGAGCGGGATGCGCTCTGCCCGGCTCAGCAGCCGCGCTTTACGTTTCAACTGATGGATCGGGGCCGACAAAGTCATCGCGTGAACCTCCTATCGCGGGCAGTGGCGCAATCCCTCCTCATGCGTGATGCCCGGACAGTCGGTCAGGTCGTGGGAAATGCCCTGCATGATGATGCTTCCCCGGCTGGAGGGGGGAGGCTCGGGCCGAGCCAGGGTGACAGCCTAGCTCAGCAGCCGCTTAAAGGAAATCGCAGGGCCGTCGTCGGGCGCTCTCAGCGCGCCCAGCGCACGATCTCGATCAGGACCTGCGATAGCGCCCGGTCGAGCGCCTGAGTCGCGCCCGGGCCGTCGACACCGACAGCCGGCACGCGGGCCGCGAACAGGCGCGCCCGCTGGATCTTGCCGCTGGCGTCGCCGACGATCTTCGCGGTGATCTCGACCACCGCGCTGCCGGAGGCGGCATCGATGTTGAAGCTGCGGATGTCGGTGACGAGCTGGACGGTCGGCGTGATGCCTTGACCTGGCGCCGAGACCGAGCCGATGCGGCTCGCATTCTCGAAGGTCTGGATCAACCGGGTCTGGATCAGCGCCGGAATCTGATCCGCCCATTGCGCGCCGCCAAGGAAGGAGAGCGCGCCGCTCGAATCCTTCACGATCACGCGGTCGGAATCCAGGGCTTGCACCGTGGTCGGCCTTGCGACGACCATCGTCGCGCCCGATCCGCCGACCCGCCCGAATCCGCTGGGCGCCGAGAGGTCGAACGTCGTCGGTGCCGAGCCGCTGCAACCCGCGAGGACCAGAGCGACGGACAGCGCCAATCCATGAAGGCTGCCACGACCAAGGGCAGTCTGAAGGGCCTCGATGGTCATCGGTTAGCGCGATCCATTGTATTGCGGGAGGGGAGGCTTGCCGCCGAAGATGAGCTGCTGCGGGTTGCGTTCGAAATTCCTGAGCGTGCGATTCAGTTCCGTCAGGGTGCGCTTTGCCTCGGACACGACCGAATCGACGTTCCGCAGCCCCGAGCCGGTGAAGCGGCTGATGCCGGTTGTGATCTCGGCCGTGCGCTTGTCGAGATTATCGGCGAGCGTGCGGATCGACTTGGCGGCGTCCGCCACTTCCTGGAAGGCGCTGCGCCCGTCGGGACCCGACCCGGACTCGAGGAAGCCCTTCGCGGCCTTCAGCACGCCCTCGACCTGGTCGGCGGCCTTGTCGAGCTTGGCCGAGATCGAAGCGGCGTCCTTGACGACCTTGGCGACATCGGCACTCGAGCCGCCGAGCGCGCCGGTGAACTTGTCGACGTTCTCGATGATACTGGTGATCCTGTTGCGATCGACCGAGCGCACCACCCCCGTAAGCTCCTCACTGAGCGATTGCAGCTTCTGCGAGAGCGGCTGGATCGTCTCCGCGATGTTGCCGAAGCCGGCCATCAACTTGTCGAGCCCGTCCGCATTGTTGCCGAGCGCCTGCGAGAATTTCTCGACGTTCCGGACGGTATTGTTGATCGGCTCGCGGTTCTGCTTGATCAGCCCGTCGAGCGAGGTGAGCATGCCATCGGCCTTCTGCGCGACATTGCGCACGGTCTCGATGATGTCCTGCAATTCGGAGCGCTCGGCGATGATCGTCGGCATCGGCTCGCCGGGCTTGGCGGCCAGAATCGGTGCGGACGGATCGCCGCCGATGAGCTGCAGGGCGACCACGCCCGCAAGACCCTGCGCCTCGATGCGGGCGCGCGTGTCGTCGCGCAGAGGCGTCGTGCTGGCGACCTGGATCACCGCATAGATGCGGCGCGGATCGTCCGGCTGCAGTTCGATAGTGGTGACCTCGCCGACACGCAGGCCGTTGAACAGCACGCTCGATCCGCGGCCGAGTCCCGTCACCGTGCCGGTGAAGATGACGCGGACGCTTTGCTTGGTGCCGGTTCCACCGCTATTGAACCAGTAGACAAAGCCGAAAGCCGCCGCGAGGACCGCGAGCGTGAAGAGGCCGACGAGGGCGTAGTTGGCGCGCGATTCCATCGTTAAAGGCTCTGTCCCTGCTCTCCCGCCGGCAGCCTGGCCTTGGCGCGCTCCCCGCCGAAATAGGCCTTCAACCATGGATGGTCGGACGCCAGCATCGTCGCCAGCGGCCCGACCGCGATCACCTTCTTGTCCGCCAGAGCGGCGATTCGGTCGCAGGCATGATACAGGCTGTCGAGGTCGTGGGTTACCATGAAGACCGTCAGACCCAGAGTCTGCTTCAGGGTCATGATGAGGTCGTCGAATTCGGCGGCGCCGATCGGGTCCAAACCCGAGGTCGGCTCGTCCAGAAAGACGATCTCAGGATCGAGCGCGAGCGCGCGCGCCAGCGCCGCCCGCTTGATCATGCCGCCCGAGAGCTCGGACGGCGCCTTGTCGGCGGCATCGCGCGGCAGGCCGACGAGATCGAGCTTCACCATCGCGAGTTCGTCCAGCAGATCGGGCGAGAGGTGGAGGTATTCGCGCATCGGCACCTGAATATTCTGCTTGACCGACAGGGCCGAGAACAGCGCGCCCTGCTGGAACATCACGCCGAAACGGCGCTCGAGGACGCGCCGTTGCTGCAGGTTGAGGTCGTCGACATCCTCTCCGAGGACCTCGATCGTCCCGCGCGCCTTGCGCACGAGGCCGAGGATCGTGCGCGTCAGCACCGACTTGCCCTGGCCGGAGCCGCCGACGAAACCGAGGATCTCACCGCGCAGAACGTCGAGATCGAGCCCGTCCATGATCACCTTCTCGCCGAAGGCGACCTTGAGGTCGCGGACGCGGATGACGGCCTCCGGCTCTGCGGGCGCCGGGTTTGGATCAGACGAGTGGGAGACGTTCTGCTGCACCATCGTCAGAACTCGATCGAGGCGAAGAACATGGCGAAGAGTCCGTCGACGACGATGACCATGAAGATCGCCTTCACCACCGAGGCCGTGACCTGGCGGCCGAGCGATTCCGCCGAACCCTTGACCGCGAGGCCCTCGATCGAGGCGATCAGCCCGATCACGAAAGCCATGAAAGGCGCCTTGATCAGGCCGACGGCGAAATGCTTCCAGGTGATGACCGATTGCAGCCGGGCGAGGAAGGTGTCGACGCCGATGCCGCCATAGAGCCAGGCGACGAGCCCGGCGCCGACCAGCCCCGCCATCGCCGAGATGAAGGTCAGGATCGGCAGCGAGATGATCAGCGCGAGGATGCGCGGCACGATCAGAACCTCGATCGGGTCGAGCCCCATCACTCGCAGCGCATCGATCTCCTCGCGCATCTTCATCGAGCCGATCTCGGCGGTGAAGGCGGAGCCCGAGCGGCCGGCGATCATGATCGAGGTCAAGAGCACCGCGAGCTCGCGCAGGATCAGGATGCCGGTCAGGTTCACGACGAAGGCGGAGGCGCCGAACTGCTGAAGCTGAAAGATGCCCTGCTGCGCGACGATGCAGCCGACGAGGAACGAAATCAGCATGATGATCGGCGCGCCATTGAAGGCGATCAGCTCGATCTGGTTGACCAGCGAAGGCCCCCGGAACTTACGCGGGCCCAAAACGACGCTGGCCGAGCCGACCACGACCTCGCCGAGGAACATGGCGCCGCCGACCATGTCGCGGCCAAAGCGCACAACGCTCTCGCCGATATCGACGAGGACGTCGATGATCCTGAAATTCCGATGAGGCTTTGGCGCATCAGCGTCATGGAACTGGACCTCGGCCAGGAGGATGTCGTGCTCAGGCCGGCCGCTGACGAGTTCGACCGTGGCACCGTCCTTCTCCTGCCGGGCCTTGAGACGGTTGAGCACATAGGCGCCGAGCGTATCGAGCCGCGTCACGTCGGACAGATCGATTCGCGCTCCGGAAGCCTCCGGCAGGCGCTCGGCGATCTCGCCGATCAGTTCTTCGACGCGCGGGGCGCGGTCGGCGCTCCAGGAGCCCGCCAGCGCCACCGCAAGCGTGCCCGCGTCATCGCGGAAAGTCGCCTGCGGTTCGGCGGTATCGAGACTCGCCATGTCGCCGTGAGGTCCTCATCCCTTGGCCGGAACGGCCCTATCGCCCTGCGCGCGAGCGCGCTTTGCGACCATACCAGCCTAACCCCCCGCCCTGTATTGCCGTGCGGCGCCTGCTTGGCAAGCAGGGGGCCCTGCGGCGACCTCAGCGGCGCCACCGCAGGGCTGAAAAGCGTGAGAACTACGTCTTCCCGGGCGATCTGTTCCAATTCGGGGCGACCAAAGCAATTCCTTAAGAAATCGCAAGGCAGGCTCGGATCACAACGTAACGACCGGCTCCCTGATTCGGCTGGTCCTTCGAAGGCAGATTCGGCATGGGCGATGCGCGCTCGCTGACACCACTGAGCCAGGCCGATTACGAGGCGATCGAAGCCGCGGTGATGGAGACGGCGCGCGGCCGCTGGTTCATGGTCGAATACGCCAAGCGCAACCGGCAGGCGGATACGCTGCAACTGCTCGGCGCGATCCAGCGGATCGAGCGGGTCGTCGGGCTCGGCGTGCAGGAGACCAGCCGGGAAACCAATCTGATCGAGGCGGCCGCGCTGATCAGCGACCTGCGCACCGATCTCGAACGCATCAGCGGCAGGGCCGAGGCGCGCTCGTCCGGGCTCGCCGCCCAGATCGAGAAGGCCGCCGGCTCCGTGCTCGGCGCGACCGAGAGCATCCAGGAGGCTGCCTGGAGCCTGCGCGAGACCGGGGCGGACCAGGAAGCCTGCGACACGCTCGACCGTCGCGCGGCCGAGATATCGACGGCGATCGGCATCGTCGACAGCGTGGTCCAGCGCATCGACAAGATCGCCGACACGATCGCCATGCTGGATTCGAGCCTGCGGGCCTTCGGCGAAGTTTCGCGCGAGAGCAGCGTGAGCTTCGAAGCCATGGCTGCGAGCGTCGACGCAATGACAGTGCCGCCCGCTTCCGCCGCGCCAAGCCACTACGACGACCTCGCCGTCGCCACCGACGGCCACCAGGCGGTCCCGCTGGAGCTTCAGGTACGGGCGGCGTCGGAGGCGCGCTTCGCCGCGGCCCAGTTGCTTGACGACGATATCGTCTTCAGCGATTCCAGCGGCGCCCGGCCGGAGCCGGCGCGCCTTGCAGCGAGCCCCTCGGAAACCGCGCTCCGAGAGCTCGACGCGCTGCCGGCCGAACGCAAGCTCGCCTATTTCGTCTAGACTTCCCGGTAATGGCTCAGTTCTCGCGCCGGATCGCGCTTTCGTGCCAGCGATGCAGCAGCAGGTACGAGAGCAGGCTGGTCGCCAGGAAAATCGCGATCCCTGAGAGCGAGATCATCACCAGCGCCGCGAAGACGCGCGGAATCTTGAGCTGGTAGCCCGCTTCCAGGATGCGATAGGCCAATCCCGAGGCGCTGCCGCCGGTGCCGGCGACGAACTCGGCCACGACCGCGCCGATCAGCGCCAGACCGCCGGAAATCTTCAGCCCCGCCAGGAAATAGGGCAAGGCTGCCGGCAGCTTGAGATAGCGCATCGTCTGCCAGCGTGAGGCGCCGTAGAGCTCGAACAGGTTGACGAGGTTGTGGTCGGCCGAGTTCAGGCCGAGAATGGTGTTTGACAGGATCGGGAAGAAAGCGACGATCCAGGCGCAGATCAACAGCGACAGGTCGATATCGTTGGCCCAGATGATGATCAGTGGGGCGATCGCGACGATCGGCGTGACCTGCAGGATCACCGCGTAAGGCAACAGCGCCATCTCGAGCCATTTCGACTGGCTGAACAGCACGGCGAGCGTGACGCCGACGACGATCGCCGCGGCAAGCGCCATGAAGGTGATCTTTAGCGTGACCCAGAGCGAGCCCGAGAGCGTGCCCCAGTCGGCAACCAGCGTCTGCCCGACCAGGATCGGCCCCGGCAGGACATAATGCGGGATATCGTTCCAGCGGACCGCGAATTCCCAGAGCGCCAGCACGATCACGCCGATGACCAGCGGCGCGAGGATGCGCGGCCAGATGCTGACCGGCAGGCCGAGGATGCGAACCTCTGTCATCGCGACGGGCAGCGCCTGCGCATCCGTACCGCCGGAGTTCAGCGTTTCGACGGGCGCACTCATTGGCCGATCGCCTCCTTCAGCTTGATTGAGGCGACGCGGCAGAGATGGGCGTATTCGCCGGAGGTGCGGAACAGGTCGTCGCGGGGATAGGCGGCATCGACGGAGAGATCGGCCATGACCCGGCCGGGCCTGGCCGCCATCACCACGATGCGCTGCGAGAGATAGACCGACTCGAAGACCGAATGCGTGACGAAGACCGCAGTGAAGCGCTCGCGCTCCCAGAGCGCCAACAGGTCGTCGTTGAGGCGGTGACGGGTGATCTCGTCGAGCGCCGCGAAGGGCTCGTCCATCAGCAGGATCTTGGGCCGCATCACCAGTGCGCGGGCAATCGAGACGCGCATCTTCATGCCGCCGGACAATTCGCGCGGGTATGACTTCTCGAAGCCCTTGAGGCCGACCAGCGCCAGCATCTCGGCGGCGCGCGCTTCGGCCTCGGCCCGCGGCACGGCCTTCAGCTTCAACGGCAGCACGACGTTGGCCAGCGCATTGGCCCAGGGCATCAGCGTCGGGTCCTGGAAGACGAATCCGAGATCGCGCCCGCCATGACTTGCGCTGCCCTGCGCCTCCCCGGCCACGCCCGGCCAGGTGATCGAGCCGGTCGTGGGTGCGCCAAGGCCGGCGATCATGCGCAGCAGGGTCGACTTCCCGCAGCCAGACGGGCCGAGCAGGCTGATGAACTGCCCTGCCCCCAATTCCAGATCGACATCGCGAACGGCGAGCGTACCGTTGGCGAATTGCTTGGAGACGTGCCGGATCGCCACCAGCGGGGTGCTCGCGGCGGAGTGCGGCTTCGTCTCATCCATGGTCGCAGCCATCGTGTCGTCAGCGCTCGTCCGGCTCAGCCCTTGCCGATGCCCTTGTTGACGAAGTCGAGGCTATAGGCCTTCTTCACGTCGACGCCGGCCGGAACCACGCCGGCCTCGCTCATCGTCTTGTAGAAGCTTGCCCAGCGTGCGTCGGTCATCGCGCCGATGCCGAGCGTCTTCGCGTCGCCGGATACGACGATGCCGCGCTCGTTCATCACCTTGAGCGCGTAGTCGATCTTCTCCTGATCCATGTCGGGATTGTCCTTCAGGATCCGGGCATTGGCGGCCTCGTTGCCGGCGCCGCCCTTCATGTATTCGGCCCAGCCCTCAAGCGTTGCGTCGGTGAAGCGCTGAACGACGTCCTTCTTCTCCTGCGCCATCTTTCGCGAGAGCGTGATCGTGGTGTTGTAGTTCTCGAAGCCGGCATCGGCGAGGAGATGCACGACCGGGTCGACGCCGGCCTTGCGGATGACGAAGGGCTCGGAGGAGAGGAAGCCCTGCTGCGTCAGCTTCTTGTCGGCCAGGAACGGCGCCATGTTGAAGGTGTAGGGCCGGATCTGCTCGTCCTGGTAGCCGAACTTCAGCTTCAGGAAGGGCCAGAAGCCGACGCGGGCCTGCGCGGCGATCAGGATCGGCTTGCCCTTGAGATCGGCCAGCGTGTCGTTGCCCTGGCCAGGGTGCGAGATCAGGACCTGCGGGTCCTTCTGGAAGATCGAGGCGATGCAGAGGAAGGGCAGGTTCTCATGGGCGAAGCTGAGCGCCTCCAGCGAGTTGCCCATGATCATGTCGACGCGGCCGCCGAGGAGGAGCTGGGTCGGGTTCTGCTGCGGGCCGCCGGGACGGATCTCCACGTCGAGCCCGTATTTCTTGTAGATGCCGTTGGCGGCGGCCAGATAGAAGCCGCCATGCTCGGTCTGCGCGCGCCAATTGGTCTGGTAGCTGACCTTGTCGAGTGTCTGCGCATTGACGCGCGCGCCCGGCACCGGGATCAGCAAGGAGGCGGTGGAGCCGCCGATCAGCCCGAGCGCGGCGCGCCGGTTCACGCGATATTTCATCGTCGTCATCTCGCTCTCTCCCCTCGCTGCGGCCGAGCCGGCCACTGGCCCGCCTCCTTATCCCATGCGATAGGACGGCGGGACAATGCAACGCCGTGCCGCCCGGTTTCTGCACAGAAACGGGAGGCTCGCACCGGCTCCTGACAGGCCTGATCATGACCGCACGTTTCTGGGGCGACCTGAAGAGCTCCGATTTCGCCGCGCTTTCGCCTGAGCGCACCGTCGCGGTCCTGCCGCTGGCGGCGATGGAGCAGCACGGCCCGCATCTTCCCGTCTCGGTCGATACCACCATCATGAACGGGATGCTCTCGGAAGCGATGCCGCTGGTCCCTGACGATCTCGACGTGCTCGTCCTGCCGACGCAGGCCATCTGCAAGTCGAACGAGCACTTGCATTCCCCGGGCACGGTCACGATCGGCTGGGAAAGCGCGATCCGCTCCTGGCTGGAGATCGGCGAGAGCGTTAAACGCGCCGGCCTGCGCAAGCTCGTGCTGGTCACCTCGCATGGCGGCAATGTCGACCCGATGAAGATCGTGGCGCGGGAACTGCGCGTTGGCCATGGCATGCTTGCGGTCTGCACGGCTTGGTCGGCCTTCGGCCTGCCCGAGGGGCTGTATGGCGAGCTCGACGTCAGGCATGGAATCCATGCCGGCGATGCCGAGACCTCGCTGATGCTGCACTTCCGGCCCGATCTCGTCGACATGGGCAAGGCAGCGCTGTTCAAGCCGCTCACAGTCACCATGGCCGAGGAAGGCTACGCGCATCTGCGCCCGACCGGCCCGCACGCCTTCGCCTGGATGGCGCAGGACGTGAACCGCGCGGGCGCGGCCGGCGATGCCAGCCTCGCTACGGCCGAGAAGGGCAAGGCGACGGCCGCGCTGCAGGCGAAGGGCTTCGTCCAACTGATGGCCGATGTCGCGCGGATGCCGCTCGGCGCGCTATACGAGGCGGGCTGAGCGAGGGCGCGGCCTGTCGCCCGATGGAAGGTGATACACCACGCGAACGTGGAAAAAGCTTCACAAATCGGAACTGGTCTCGTCGCCGCGCGGGCGAAACAATGCCCGCCCGGAGACCGGGTTGCCGAGGAGCCGACGGATATGAAGCTCAAACTTATCCGCAACGCGACGCTGAAGCTCGATTTCGGCGGCAGGACCTTCCTGATCGACCCGGATTTCGGTCCGCGGCATAACCGCCGCTCTTTCACCGGGCGCTCCGAGAACCCGATGGTGGAGCTACCCGAGCCGATCGAGAACATCGTCGCGGGGGTCGATACCGTGATCGTCTCGCATCTTCATGCCGACCATTTCGACGAGGTTGCCAAGGAACGCCTGCCTAAGAACCTGCCAATCATCTGCCAACCCGGCGACGAGGCAGCGATCGGACAGGCCGGCTTTTCCTCGATCACCGCGATCGACTGCTTCATCAGGCTGGGGCCGATCATCCTGAAGCGGCATCCAGCCCAGCACGGCACCGGCGCCGTCATCGACAAGATGGGGCCGGTGATGGGCCTGAGCTTCGAGGCGCCGGGCGAGCCGACGCTCTACTGGTGCGGCGACAGCGTGCTCTATCCACCGCTGCGCGATGCTGCGACCGTGACGGGGCCGGACGTGATCGTCACGCATTCCTGCGGGGCGATGTGGGACGACACGCTGATCGTGATGGACGCCGAACAGACGCTCGATCTCGCCGAGGCCTTCCCGCTTGCAACCGTGATCGCGACGCATATGGAAGCGCTCGACCACGCCACCGTCAGCCGCTCGGCGCTGCGCAAGGCAGCGAAGGCGCGCGGCGTCGACACGCGGCGCCTGCGCATCCCCGCTGATGGCGAGACGATCGAGCTCGGCGTGCCCGCGCTGGTTTAGGCGCTCGGCGACAAAATCAAACGCGGGATCCCCTCTCCTGAAAGGAGAGGGGTGGGGGTGAGGTGTTCGGGAGCAGAAACGTTGGCCTGAGCCCGGCCGCGCGGTGAGCGTGCGCGCCACTGGTCCAGGGGCCTACACCTCCCCTGCCCTCTCCTTACAGGAGAGGGTTCCCCGCGCCCTTGTCGTCGGGTTCTGATCAGGCGAGACAAGCTGCCTCGCCCGAGGGCAACGCGGCGGGCCGTTACTCCCCCGCCTTCAGCTGCTTGGCGTAGATGTCCTTGTACTGCTCGCGCAGCAGGTTCTTCTGGACCTTGCCCATGGTGTTGCGCGGCAGTTCGGCGACGACGAAGACCTGCTTGGGCTGCTTGAACTTGGCGAGCCGCTGCTCCAGCACTGTCGCGATGCTCTTCGCGGTGACATCGGCGCCGGGCTTGCAGACCACGACGGCGGTGACGCCCTCGCCGAAATCCGGATGCGGCACGCCGATGACGGCACTCTCGATCACGCCCGGCATCTCGTCGATCTCGGTCTCGACTTCCTTTGGGTAGACGTTGTAGCCGCCGGTGATGATCAGGTCCTTGCCGCGCCCGACGATATGGACGTAGCCGGCGGGGTCGATCTTGCCGAGGTCGCCGGTGATGAAGAAGCCGTCCGGCCGGAACTCGGCTGCCGTCTTCTCGGGATTGCGCCAATAGCCCTTGAAGACGTTGGGACCCTTGACCTCGATCATGCCGATCTCGTCGCGGGCGATCTTCCTGCCGGTCTCGGGATCGGTCACGCGGGCAGAGACGCCCGGCAGCGGGAAGCCGACCGTGCCTGCGACCCGATCCCCCTCATAGGGGTTCGAGGTGTTCATGTTGGTCTCGGTCATGCCGTAGCGCTCGAGGATGGCGTGGCCGGTCTTCTCGCTCCACTCGCGATGCGTCTCGGCCAGCAGCGGCGCCGAACCGGAGACGAAGAGGCGCATATGCCTGGTCGCCTCTTTGGTGAGGCGAGCGTCCTGGAGCAGCCGGACGTAGAAGGTCGGCACGCCCATCATGCTCGTCACCTGGGGCAGGTATTTGAAGACCTGCTCCGGATCGAACCGGGGCAGCAGGATCATCGAGGCGCCGGACATGAGGATCACATTCGTCGCGACGAAGAGGCCGTGGGTGTGGAAGATCGGCAGGGCGTGCAGCAGCACGTCGCCCTTCGTGAAGCGCCAGTAATCAACCAGCGCCAGCGCATTGGACGACAGGTTGTCGTGGCTCAGCATCGCGCCCTTAGAGCGCCCTGTCGTGCCGGAGGTGTAGAGGATCGCGGCGAGGTCGTCCGGGCCGCGATCGACATCCGCGAAGGCCGCCGAAGTCGCGAGAACCTTGTCCGCGAGCGTGCCGGCAGAGACATCGGGCGAGCGCCAGACGCCGAGCGTCTCCAGCTTCGCGCCGGCAGCCTCGGCATAGGGCCGTAGCGCTTCGACCTTCGAGGGGTCGCAGACGAACACGGCCGGCTGCGCGTCGCCGAGGAAATACTCGATCTCGGCCGGCGTATAGGCGGTGTTGAGCGGCAGGAAGATCGCGCCGGCCCGCACCGTGCCGAGATAGAGCATCAGGGCCTCGATGCTCTTCTCGACCTGCACGGCGACGCGGTCCCCCGGCTTCACGCCCAGATCGACCAGCGCATTGGCGAAGCGTCCGGAGACGTCGATCATGTCGGCATAGCTGTAGCGGCGCCCGTCATCGAGCAGCGCGAAGGGCGCGTCAGGCGCCGGCACGCGCGAGCGGATCAGGTCGAAGAGGTGATTGCCCATGATTTCGGGTCCTTTCAGGCGTTTCCGTATCAGCTCGTAGCAGGGCGCAGCAGCTTGCGCACGCTGGAGGAGGCCACCACCGTGTTGCGGGTGGCGAAGGCCTCGTGATTGGTCTCGATATCGTCGAGCTCGTAGCGGTAATTGACCATCACCCCATGCGACTCGCGCAGGCCCCGCGCCGAGAGATTGCCGCCGACATTGATGCGCTCCAGCCGCGCGCCGTTACCGAGATGGAAGCGCGCGACCGGGTCGATGACGCGGCCCGAGGCGGTGCGGGCGCGCAGCATGTACTGCGCCGTCATCTGGCCGAGCAGCTTGTCGCGGCGCGCCTTCGTGGCATCGTCGAGCGAGATCGTCTCGCCGGCCGGGCGGGCGAGTTCGGCACGCTCCTCGTTGGTCAGAGCGAAATCGCCGGGATCGTCGGCGATGCCGGAAAGCCAGCGCGCGAAGCCGGGCACCGGCGAGAGCGTGACGAATGTATCCAGCCCCGGCAATTCGCGCTTCAGGTCCTCGGCGACCTGCTTGATCAGGAAATTGCCGAAGGAGATGCCGCGCAGGCCCTCCTGGCAGTTCGAGATCGAATAGAACACCGCCGTCGTCGCAGCCTGTGCCGGCAGCACCTCGCGCTCGGGCTCCAGCACTTCGCCGATGCTGCGCGGGATGTCGCCGGTCAGCGCGACCTCGACGAAGATCAGGGGGTCGTCGACGAGCTGCGGGTGGAAAAAGGCGAAGCAGCGCCGGTCCGCCGGCTCCAGCCGGCGCCGGAGATCGTCCCAGCCCTGAATCTCGTGCACCGCCTCATAGCGGATGATCTTCTCCAGCACATTGGCGGGCGTGCGCCAGTCGATCCGGCGCAGGACGAGGAAACCGCGGTTGAACCAGGAGCCGAAGAGATGGCGGAAATCCTCGTCGATGCCCTTCAGCTCCGGCTCGACCGATATCGCCTCGAACAGGGCCTCGCGCATCCGCACCAGCACAGGCGTGCCCTCGGGCGCGAGGTTCAGGCGGCGGAACAGTTCCTGCCGGCGCGGTTCGGAAGCCTTATGCAGTTCGGCGACCGTCGCCGGCGAGGGCTTGGCGCGATAGGCTTCGATCGCCTTGTCGAGCCGGTCGTGATCGGGGCCGAAACGCTCCCGAAGCATGGTGAAGAAGGCGAGCCGGCCGGGCTTGTCGAGCCCCTGCCAGGCTTCCAGCACGGCCTGCGCCAGCGCCATGCCCGAGGCCTCGCCGCGGCCGGAGAGCAGGTCCTCGCAGAGCTTGTCGATCGGGCGCGAGCGATTGCCGAGGAAACGCTCGAAGCCGATCAGCGCGCGGCCGCGATCCGCCACGTTGGTCAGAAGTTCGCCCAGAAATGCCATATTCGCGCCGGCTCCCAGTTCGCAGGCTGATCCTATACGAGATTCAGCGCAGGCAAATCGGGCATCAGCGCAGCAGGTCCCAGGCTTTCAGGAAGAAATCCGGCGCGCCGAAATTGCCGGATTTCAGCGCTACGACCATCTCCGGCCCGTCGACAACGCGTGTCCACGGCACGCCGGGGTCGATCTCGGGGCCGATCTCCAGCGTG
Source organism: Hyphomicrobiales bacterium (assembly GCA_004144595.1). Lineage (GTDB taxonomy): Bacteria > Pseudomonadota > Alphaproteobacteria > Rhizobiales > Beijerinckiaceae > Allobosea. The sequence continues at coordinate 20,789 of SEEM01000012.1, read as the reverse complement.
CGGATGCCCAGCCCCAGAACGGCCGCGCCCGAGGTCTCGCCGCCCGCGACGAGAAGCCGCGTCACACCGCCTTCGGCAAGAAGGCGCGCCAGGTCCGCGAAGGCGTGTTCGACGATGCTGCCGGCTTTCTCGCGCCCAAGCTTGTCCTGCACCGCCGCGACCTCGGCCGGATCGTCGCTGGAATAGACGAGAAACGGCTTGTCGGCCGGCTGTGCCAGCGCCCAGTCGGCGAGGCCGGCGGCATCCTGCCTGCCATCGACCAGGGCGAAGGGATCGACCTTCAGCGCGGGAAAGCCGGCGTCCAGCGCCGCGTTGATCTGGCCGCGCGTCGCCGTCGAGCAACTGCCGGAGATGATGCCGGCGCGGCCGGCCGGCGCGTTCAATTCTTCTGGACCGGGGCGTTCCGGCAGGAGGCCGGCGCGGCGGAAATTCTGCGGCAGGCCCATTGCGATGCCCGAGCCACCGGTCAGCAGGACGTGTTCGGACACGGCATGGCCGAGCGTCATCAGGTCCTCGTTGGTCAGCGCGTCGGTGACGGCATAGCGGATGCCGTCGGCCTCAAGCTTCGCGAGGCGCGCTCTCACCGAGGAAGGGCCGCCGAGCACAGTGGCGTAGTCGACGAGGCCGGTCTCGGTCTTCGCCTGTGCCGACATCAATCGCATCAAGCTGGAATCGCGCATCGGCGTCAGCGGGTGATCCTTCATCGAGCTTTCGTGCAGGGGCACCGCGCCGACGAAGAGATAGCCCTGATAGATCGAGCGGCCATTGGCCGGGAAAGCCGGGCAGACGATGGCGAGCCTGGCGCCCAAACGCTCCGCCAGCGCATTCGCCACCGGCCCGATATTGCCCTGCGCAGTCGAATCGAAGGTCGAGCAGTATTTGAACAGGATCTGCCGCGCGCCGGCCGCGAGCAGCGCCTCGCAGGCGGCGAGGGACTCCGCGACGGCCTCAGTGACCGGGTTGGTCCGCGATTTCAGCGCGACGACGACGGCATCGGCCTCCGGCAAGGCGGAACCCACCGGGGGCACGCCGATGACTTGCACAGTCCGCATGCCCGCCCGGTTCAGCATCAGCGCGACATCGGTCGCGCCCGTCATGTCGTCGGCGATCACGCCCAGCAGCATGTCCAATCTCCCTCAGGCCCAAGCGGGCTTCCCCCGTGTCGTTCTAGGGCCCGCCGCCTGCTGAGGCGACCGCCATCGCCGCATCGTGCACGTCCTTCCCGGACATGGAACCCCGGTTTGCTGCGAATTGCCTCTGCCTAACCAGCAGGCACGGCTGCCTGAGAATTGATGCAGCGCATCATCGACGGCGCCCGCGATCTGAGTCAGATTAGTGCCATGAGGAACGAATTGAGCTGGACGACCCGCTGCGGATGCGGCGGGAACGTTCGCCGACAACCGTCCGGAACGAGGGGAAGATCATGAAGCTGTTGAAGGTTGCGATCTCGGCTGCCGCGCTCGCGCTCGCGACGTTGCCGGCCCTGGCCCAGGCCCCGTCCACCCTGCGGATCGGGCTGCAGGAAGACCCCGACATGCTCGACCCGCACAAGGCGCGCACCTTCGTCGGCCGCATCGTTTTCATGGGCCTTTGCGACCGGCTGGTCGACATCACGCCGGAATTGAAGCTGGTCCCGCGGCTGGCGACGGAGTGGAACTTCTCTACGGACGGCCTGACGCTGACCATGAAGCTGCGCAGCGATGCCAAGTTCCATGACGGCGAGGCCTTCAACGCCGAAGCCGCCAAGGCCAATCTGGAGCGTGCCCGCACCCTGCCCGACTCGCTGCGCAAGGCCGAGCTTGCCTCGGTCGATACCATCGAGGCGCCGGACGCCACGACCCTCGTGATCAAGCTTAAGCGTCAAGACGCGACGCTGCTTTCGCAGCTCACCGACCGTGCTGGCATGATGCTCTCGCCCAAGACGCTCTCCGGCGACGTCGCGGCGAAGCCGATTTGCTCCGGCCCCTACAAATTCGTCGAGCGCGTGCAGAACGACCGGATCGTTCTGGAAAAGTTCAAGGAGCATTGGGAGGCCGACAAGTACAATTTCGACCGCGTGCTCTACCGCTCGATCCCCGACACGACGGTTCGCCTCGCCAATCTGCGCTCGGGCGAGCTCGACATGCTGGAGCGGCTGGCCCCGACCGACGTGAAATCGGCTCAGTCGGACAAGTCGCTGAAGATCGAGAGCATCGCCAATCTCGGCTACCAGGGCATCACCATCAACACCAATAATGGCGAGGCAGCCAACCAGCCGATGGGCAAGGACAAGCGCGTGCGCCAGGCGCTCTCGCTGTCGATCGACCGCAAGGTGATGAGTCAGGTGGTGTTCGAGGGTCTTTATGCCCCGTCGAACCAGCCTTTCAACCCCGGCAATTTCTATGTCAGCGCCGATCTGCCGGTGCCGGCCCGCGACGTCGCCAAGGCTAAGGCGCTGCTGAAGGAAGCCGGGCAGTCCAAGGTCTCGGTCGAGCTCTTCGTCACCAACAACCCGGTCGACGCCCAGCTCGGCCAGGTGATCCAGGCGATGGCGCAGGAAGCCGGCATCGACATCCAGATCCGCTCGACGGAGTTCGCCAGTCAGCTGCGCGACCAGCAGCAGGGCAAGTTCCAGATGAGCCGCGTCGGCTGGTCCGGCCGCATCGACCCCGACGGCAACATCCACCCCTTTGCGCATTCGAAGGGCAACCAGAACGACGGCAAATACGCCAATGCCGAGGTCGACAAGCTGCTCGACGAGGCCCGCACGATCTACGAGCCGGCCGAGCGCAAAAAGCGCTACGATGCCGCGCAGAAGATCCTGCAGGACGAGCTTCCGATCATCTACCTCTACAACCAGACGGTGTTCTTCGCGATGCGCTCCAACATGCAGGGCTTCGCGATCAATCCGGACGGCATGATCCGGCTGGCCGGGCTGAAGCGCTCGTGACGACGCTCATGCTCTGAGAGGTGGCCCATCATGGCCACGCTCATCCTCCGCCGCTTCCTGATCGCGATACCGACCCTCTTCCTGGTATCTCTCTTCGTCTTCGCCCTGCAGCGCGCGCTGCCGGGTGACCCGTTCCTCGTCATCGCCGGCGAGGAACGCGACCCGGAGGTGATCGCGCGGCTGCGCGAGATCTACCGCCTGGACGATCCGATCGTCGTCCAGTTCTTCGCCTGGCTCGGGCAGGTCGTGCAGGGCGATTTCGGCCGCTCACTGCGCACAGGCGAGCCGGTGCTCGGGCTGATCCTGCAAAAGCTGCCGGTGACGATCCAGCTCGCCACCGCCTCCATCCTGGTCGCGATCTGCATCGGCATCCCGATCGGCATCCTGGCGGCGCGGCGCAAGGGCACGATCGTCGACTACTCCGCCAGCGCCGTCGCGCTGTCGGGGCTGTCGATCCCGAATTTCTGGTTCGGGATCATGCTGATCCTGCTGGTCTCGGTGCACCTGAAATGGCTGCCGGCTTCAGGCTATGAATCGATCTTCGAGCACCCTTGGGAGGCGATCAAACGCCTGATCATGCCGGCCTTCGTGCTCGGCAACGGGCTCGCCGCCTTCCTGATGCGCCATACCCGCTCGGCAATGCTTGAGGTGCTGCGCTCGGACTATGTCCGAACCGCCCGCGCCAAGGGGCTCGACGAGGATGCGGTCGTCAATCGCCATGCCCTGCGCAACGCGCTGATGCCGATCATCACCCTGACGACGTTGCTGTTCGGCGAGTTGCTGGCCGGCGCGGTGCTGACCGAGCAGGTCTTCACGATCCCCGGCTTCGGCAAGCTGATCGTCGATGCCGTGTTCAACCGCGACTATGGCGTGGTGCAGGGTGTGGTGCTGTGCACGGCCATCGGCTTCATCCTGATGAACCTCATCGCCGATATCCTTTACGTCGTCGTCAATCCGCGCCTGAGGGCCGGCTGATGGCGTCGCTCGATTCCATCTCCTCGACAGGGGCCGCGAGCGGAGTGAAGGCCCGCCCCGGCGTTCTTGCCCGGCTGGTCCGCAACAAGTCGGCGCTGATCGGCGGGAGCATCGTGCTCGCCTTCCTGCTGATGGCGGTGCTTGCACCGGTTCTCCCGCTGGCCGACCCGTTCAAGTCCAATTTCCTCGCCATCCGCAAACCTCCGTCCGAACTCTATTGGTTCGGCACGGACGAACTCGGCCGCGACCAGTTCACGCGGCTGTTCTATGGGGCGCAGGCCTCGCTGCTCGCCGGCATCGTCTCGGTGCTGATCGCAGTCGCGATCGGGCTGCCCTTCGGGCTCCTTGCCGGCTGGTATGGCGGCTGGGTCGACATCGTGATCTCGCGCGTCACCGAGGCGCTGCTCGCCTGCCCCTTCCTGATCCTCGCCATCGCCTTCGCGGCGGTGCTCGGCCCCTCCCTGACGAATGCGATGATCGCGATCGGGCTTTCGGCCGTGCCGATCTTCATCCGGCTGATCCGCGGCCAGGTGATGAGCGTCAAGGCGGAGGATTTCGTCGAGGGCGCGCGGGCGGTCGGCGCACGCGACCTTCGACTGATGTTCCGCCATGTCCTGCCCAACACCCTGTCCCCCATCGTGGTGCAATCGACATTGTTCATGGCACAGGCGATCATCCTGGAAGCCGCCCTCTCCTTCCTCGGCCTCGGCCAGCAGCCACCGTCGCCCTCCTGGGGACAGATGCTCAACGTCGCCAAGAACTTCATGGAGCAGGCGCCTTGGATGTCGGTGGCGCCCGGCGTCTGCATCTTCCTTGCCGTGCTCGGCTTCAACCTGCTCGGCGACGGCCTGCGCGACGCGCTCGACCCGAAAGAAAACTAGGCTCCAGGGATACGCCCATGTTCACGACCCGCCCCGAAATTCTCGGCACCTTCGGTGTCGTGACCTCGACGCACTGGCTCGCCACCGCCTCCGGCATGGCCATGCTGGAGAAGGGCGGCAACGCCTTCGACGCCTGCGCGGCCGCTGCTTTCGTACTGCAGGTGGTGGAGCCGCATCTCGTCGGCCCGGCCGGCGACATGCCGGCCCTGTTCTATTCGGCCGAGACGAAGAAGGTCGAGACGCTCTGCGCGCAGGGGCCGGCTCCTCAAGCGGCGACCATCGCGGCCTACAAGGCGCTCGGCCTCGACCTCATTCCCGGCTCCGGCCTGCTCGCGACCGTGATCCCCGGCGCCTTCGGCGGCTGGATGACGCTGCTGCGCGACCATGGCCGGCTGAAGCTGCGCGACATCCTCGAACCCGCGATCGGCTATTTCGAGAACGGCCACCCGATGCTGCCGCGCGTCTCGGATTCGATCCGCGAGTTGAGCGACCTCTTCACCAACGAGTGGGCTACCTCGGGAGCCGTATACCTGCCCGGCGGCAATGTCCCGGAGGCGCGCAAGCTCTTCGCCAACAAGGCCGCGGCCGAGACCTACAAGCGCATCCTCTCCGAAGCGGAGGCCAAGGGCAGCGACCGCCAGGAGCAGATCCAGGGCGCCTATGACGCCTGGTACAATGGCTTCGTCGCCGAGGCGATGGACCGGTTCTGCCGCACGCAGGAGGTGATGGATTCGTCCGGCCGCCGCAACAAGGGCCTGCTGACCGCGCAGGACATGGCGAACTACCAGCCGACCTACGAGACCCCGACCTCGGTGACCTATCACGACTGGGAGGTCTTCAAGATCGGGCCGTGGGGCCAGGGTCCGGCCTTCCTGCAGACGCTGAAGATCCTGGAGGGTGTCGACCTCGCCGGCATGGGCCCGGCGAGCCCCGAATTCGTGCATCACGTCGTCGAGGCGATGAAGCTCGCCTTCGCCGACCGCGAGGCCTATTACGGCGACCCGGATTTCGTGAAGGTACCGCTCACGACGCTGCTCTCCGAGGACTATGCGGCCGGGCGGCGCGGGCTGATCGGCGAGCGCGCCTCGCTGGAGCTGCGCCCCGGCATCGTCTCGGGCTACGAAGCGCAGGTCGCGCATGCCATGAAGGCGCTCGGTGCCATCGCCCAGCCGACCCAGGGCGGTGCCAGCGTCGGCGAACCGACCATGGCCTCGATGGTCGCCGCCGGCCGCAAGGGCGACACCGTCCATATCGACGTCATCGACAAATGGGGCAACATGATCGCGGCGACGCCGTCAGGCGGCTGGCTGCAATCCTCTCCGGTCATTCCGGAGCTCGGCTTCCCGCTCAATTCCCGCGCCCAGATGTTCTGGCTGGAAGAGGGCCTGCCCTCTTCGCTCGCGCCCGGCAAGCGGCCGCGCACGACGCTAACGCCTTCGATCGCCTTCGAGCATGGCAAACCCCGCCTCGCCTTCGGCACGCCGGGCGGCGACCAGCAGGAGCAGTGGCAGCTCGGCCTGTTCCTGCGCCGGGTCCATCACGGCCTCAACCTGCAGGAGGCGATCGACCTGCCGCTGTTCCATACGCAGCATTTCCCCTCCTCCTTCTATCCGCGCTCGTCGCGGCCGGGCCACCTGATGATCGAGGAGAGCGTCGGCACCGCAGCGCTCGCCGAGCTGGAGCGTCGCGGCCATCACGTCGAGAAGGCGCCGGCCTGGACGGTCGGGCGGCTGACTGCGGCGGAACGCGGCGACGACGGGCTCTTGCGCGCCGCCGCGACGCCGCGTCTGATGCAGGCCTACGCAGCCGGCCGCTGAGGAGCTGATCGCATGACCTGGTCCATCGTCGCCCGCGACGCAGCGACCGGCGCCTATGGCGTCGCCGTCTCGACCTGTGCCTTCGCCGTCGGAGCCCGCGTGCCCTATGGCGGTGGGCGCATCGGCGCCATCGCGACGCAGGCCTTCGTCAATCCGCTCTACGGGATCGATGGCCTCAGGCTGCTGCAGGAGGGCCGCTCGGCGGTCGAGATCATCGCGACGCTGACGGCGGCCGACGAGGGCCGGGCCCACCGCCAGCTCCATGTCATCGACCGCGACGGCAAGATCGCCTCGCATACCGGCGCTGCCTGCATCGACTGGTGCGGCGCCGTCGATGGGCCGCAAGTCTCTGTTGCCGGCAACATGCTCGCCGGGCCGGAAGTCGTGCAGCAGACCCTGAAGGCCTATATCGCTTCCTCCGCGCTCGATTTCGACGAGCGCCTGCTGGTGGCGCTGGAGGCTGGCGAGAAGGCCGGCGGCGACAAGCGCGGCAGGCAATCCGCCGCTACCCGCATCTGGAGCGGCGAGCCCGTGCCCAGCCTCGATATCCGCGTCGACGACCATGCCGATCCATTGACAGAATTGCGCCGGCTCTGGCGCATCGCACATCAGCGCTCGGTGCCGTTCCAGCAGGCCTCGCCGTCGCGCGGGCGCCCGGCCGGCGTCACCGACCGGGCCGAGCTCGACCGTTTCTGCACCGAATACGCCGCCTCGTGGAACGCCCGACATCCGGAAAGCTGAGGGCCCAAAACAATTCTCGGGACGCCTGCCGCGTGATAGACTGACGCTTCGTCACCCTGTCACGCGCACGAGCGGGGAATGCGATGGCCGATCCGAACACCGAAGCCCTCCAGAAGCGCATCGCCACGCTGGAGGCGCAGGTCGCAGCCCTGCTCCAAGCGATATCGCCGGATCGCGGCGGCAATGTCGTCATCAACGCGCCGGGCTCGCTGACGATCAATTGCGGGATGGGTATCGCGCTCACCGCCGGAACGGCGATGTCGCTGACCACGGGCGGCAACCTCGCCGTGAGCGCAGGCGCCAGTGCCACCGTGGTCGTCGGCAACCGCCTGCGCGTCAGCAGCGGCCATGAAGCCTCATTCGAAACCCGGAGTTTCAACGTCAGCGCCTCCGTGAACTGCGATATCGAGAGCGGGCAGAACTTTGCCATCACCGCCGGGAAAGACATGGCGGTGCGAGTCGGGGCGGATATGGCTCTCCGCGTCGGCAAGACGCTTGCGGTCGAGAGCGCCGACGCAATCGCACTGAAAACCGGCGACGCTCGGCTCAACATGAAAAAGGATGGCAACATCCAAATGCATGGGCGAGATATCGCGCTCAGCGCTTCCGGACGCTTCGATGTCAAGGCGTCCAGCAATGTGACGATCAAGGGATCGAAAATTCTGCAGAACTGACGCGCGCCGTGCTTCCGACAGCATCCCTCGTCATTCCGGGGCTTCGCTTCAGCGAAGAGCTCGGAACCCATGAACACGACGCTGCTCCAGTCGTCATGCTCGCCCTTGTGGCGGGCCTGCACGTCTTGAACATCGCATGGCATCGATGAAGACGTGGGTGGTCGGGACAAGCCCGACCATGACGGAAGCGTCGTATTTACGGGGTTCCGGGCTCAGGTCAGACGCCCGCGCGCCGCGACCGGCAGTTCCCCGATCAGCTTGTCGCCGCGCACGGTGATCAGGCGATCAACCATGTTGACGACGACGCAGACATGGTTCGGCACCACGCGCACGATCTCGCCGACGAGCGGGCGCTTGTTCGACGCCGACAGGTCGAGGAAGCCGTGCTCCTCGGCGAACTGCGCGATCCGCGCCGCCGGATATTCGAGGATATAGCCGTGGCCGTCGAGATTGCCCTTGTCGCTGGTCAGCGTCTTCGAGCCTGAATCGAGGATGCCGCGATCGGCACCGGCGCGGCTCACGACGGTTGCGTACACCATGAGCGCACAATCCTCGAGCGTCGCGACGCCGGCCGCGATCTGCATACGGTCGTTGAAGATCGAGGTGCCGGAGCGATGCTCGGTCGAGCCCTTCAGCTTGCCGATATGGGGCAGATTGGGCGATCCGCCGGTCGAGACGATATCGGCCTTGAGACCGGCATCGCGCAGGCCGGCATTGGCGGTGTCGAGGAAGACCTGCGTGCGATCCCAGCCATCCTCCGGCGGGTACATCAGGAAACCGGCGAAGCGCAGGCCAGGCGAAGCCGCGACCATCTTGGCAAGCTCGACCGCCTCGGCGGGCGTCTCGACGCCGGCGCGCTTGCGGCCGGTATCGCATTCGATGACGACTTCCAGATCGCGCCCGGCGATCTCGCCGGCGCGCGGCAGGCCGGAGATGGTAACCGGGTTGTCGGCGGCGACGATCATCCGGACGCGGCGCTGGAGAGCACCGAGGCGGCCGAGCTTTTCCTCGCCGATGATATTGTAGCTGATCAGGATGTCGTCGATGCCGCCATCGGCCATGACCTCGGCCTCGCCGAGCTTCTGGCAGGTGATGCCGCGCGCGCCGGCCTCGATCTGGAGGCGGGCCAGCTCGGGCGACTTGTGCGTCTTGATATGCGGGCGGTTGGCAACACCGGCCGCATCGCAGGTCGCCTGGAGGCGGGCGATATTGGCATCGACCTTGTCGAGATCGATGACAACAGCGGGCGTGCCGTAGACGCGAGCGATCTCGGCGGCGAGCGGAGTGGCGGCCGGCTGGTCGACGGCCCTGGAGGTGGTCGCGGTCACGCTGGTGGAAGCGGCGGTCATGGGTGCACCTTGACGATGACCTCGATCTCGACGGTCATGCGGTTCGGCAGCGAGCCCATGCCGACGGCCGAGCGGGCATGGCGGCCACGATCGCCGAGCACTGCGACGAACAGGTCCGAGCAGCCGTTGATGACCTTGGGATGATCCGAGAATTCGGGCACGGCATTGACCATGCCGAGCAGCTTGACCACCTCGACCTTGTCGAGCGAACCGACTGCCTTCTTCATCGCCGCGAGCAGGCCCAGTCCGGTCTGCTTGGCATGCTCGTAAGCCTGCTCGGTCGTGACATCGGCGCCGACCTTGCCGGTCGGATAGGTGCCGTCGGCACGCTTCGGGCCCTGGCCCGATAGATAGACCATGTCGCCGACCTGCTTGAAGCTGACATAGGTCGCGACCGGCGTCGGCACGTCCGGCAGGGTCAGCCCCAATTCCTTCAGCCTGTCTTCGGCACTCATGGCATTTCTCTCCTGAAATCCCGCCGACGCTTGCTGCGCCAGCTTGTCCTGTCAGTCGTTCAGTTCGCGGCGCATATAGCGGGCCGCATCGTCATAGCTCGAAAGCTTGCGATCAAGCGCCGGGTCATGCGCCTCGCGAAAACCCTGCCGCTGCCAGAATCCGGTCGAATCGTTGACCGCGACCAGAGCGAGGCTCCTATAGCCGCGCTCGGTAGCCTGATCGGCGATGGCGGCGACAATCGTGCCCGCCGCGCCGCTTCCACGCCCCGCGGGCAGCAACGCGAGGTCGTGAATATACCAGTTCGAGACGCCCTCCGGGATTTCTCCGAGCAGGGAATTCAACGCCGGGACGATGCCCGCCGGCCAGGGGTGGCTGACGAGATAGCCCCGTAAAGCGCAGCCCTCGCCGCCCAGCACGTAACAGCCCTGGGGCGCCAGACGCAGGCGCTCGGCGAAGACCGCCTCGTCCTCGGGATAGCCCGGGTGCACGACGGCCGCGATCGCCATCACGGCCGGCAAATCGGCCGGCGCCATGCGGCGCCAGCCCGTTTCAAGTGGCATGATGACTTATGCCGCGACCTTCGGGAACTTGCCGGTCCGCTTCGGGTGCCACCATTTGCCCTTGAGCACCACGCCCTCGGAAACGAATTTCCTGTCACCGATCAGGTGCTCCCCGACGACGTCGACATAGTCGAACTTGCCCTCCTTGACGGTCAGGATCGTCGCGTCGCCGAGCGAGCCAACCTTCAGCGAGCCGTATTCCGGGCGCTTCAGCGCCATGGCGGCGTTCACGGTCGAGGCGGCGATGACGTTGTTCAAGGTCATGCCCATGCAGAGGAATTTCGACATCGTCGTAACCTGGTCATAGGCCGGGCCGTCGATGCAGAGCTTGTGCACGTCCGACGAGATCACGTCCGGCTCGAAGCCGTTGGCCAGCATGGCGCGCGTGGTCTTGAAGGAGAACGAGCCCTTGCCGTGGCCGATATCGAAGATGACGCCGCGCTTGCGGGCGGCCAGCACCTCCGGCTTCACCGTGCCCTGCGCGGTCGCGGGCGCATTCGGGAAGGGGCGGAAGGCATGCGTCAGCACGTCGCCCGGCCTGAGCATGCCGATGACTTCCTCATAGGACGGCGGCGGATGGTCGATATGGCACATCAGCGGCATGCCGACCTCTTCGGCGACCTGCAGCGCGATGTTCAGGGGCTTGGTGCCCTGGTCGCCGGAAGCGTGAAGGCCGACGCGGACCTTGATGCCGACGATGTAGTCGCGGTTCTCGTCCGCGACCCTGGCGCAATCGATCGGGTTCATCAGACGCATGTCGCCGCTCTCGCCGACCATGACGCGATGGTCGAAGCCGTAGATGCCGGCATGCGAAACGTGGAGATAGGCGAGGATGCGCGCCTGGCTCGGCTCGATGACGTGCTTGCGGAAGCCCGGCCAGTTGCCGGGTCCGGCCGAGCCGGTATCGACCGAGGTGGTCACGCCGGAGACACGGCAGAACTCGTCGGCATCGATCCCGAGCGAGGTGCCGCCCCAGTAGACATGGGTATGCAGGTCGATCAGGCCGGGCGAGACGATGTAGCCGGAGACGTCCCGGATTTCCTTGGCACCTTTCAGGTCCTTGCCGAAGCCGGAGACCTTGCCGTCCGTGAAGGCGACATCGAGGATGCCGTCATGCTTCTGGGAGGGGTCGATGACGCGGCCACCCTTCAGAATGAGATCATGGGTCACTTTATTTGTCCTCTGGAGTGATCAAACCGGGGAGACGGCGCCCTTGCGCTCGACGATCAGGCCATAGGCCTGGGGCTCGCGATGCATGGCGAAATTGAAGGTCGAGGCCTTGTAGCTCTTGCCGAGGTCCATGTCGCAGCGCGCGACGACGAGTTCGTCGCCCTCGGTCACGGCCTGCGCCACGACCTCGCCGGTCGGCGCGATGATGCAGGAACCGCCGATCTGGTCGACGCCGGCCTCCAGCCCCGCCTTGGCGACGCCGACGACCCAGGTGGCGTTCTGGTAGGCGCCGGCCTGCATCACGAGCTGGTTGTGGAATTGGCCCAGCCGGTCATGGTCCGGGGCCGGCGGATTATGCTTGGGCGTGTTGTAGCCGAGTACGATCAGCTCGACATCCTGCAGACCCATGGAGCGGTAGCTCTCCGGCCAGCGGCGGTCGTTGCAGATCATCATGCCGATATTGGCGTCCATCGTCCGCCAGACGGGCCAGCCCAGGTCGCCAGTTTCGAAGTAGCGCTTCTCCAGGTTCTGGAAGGGCGCGGCGGGACGGTGCTCCGGGTGACCTGGCAAATGAATCTTGCGGTACTTGCCGACGATCGCGCCTGACTTGTCGACGAGGATCGCGGCGTTGAAGCGCCGCTTGCGGCCCTGTTCGAACGCAAGCTCGCAATAGCCCAGATGAAAGCCGACGCCGAGGCGCCTGCTCTCCTCGAAGAGCGGCGCGGTCTCGTTGGAAGGCATCGCGCTTTCGAAATGGCTGTCGATCTCGGCGTCTTCGTCGATCCACCAATGCGGAAAGAAAGCGGTCAGCGCAGCTTCCGGATAGATGACGAGATCGGCGCCGTGGCCCTTCGCCTGTCGCATCAGCTCGACCATGCGGGCGATGGCCGATGCGCGGCTCTCATCGCGGTGGATCGGGCCGAGCTGGGCGGCGGCGACGGTGAGGATACGGGTCACGTCATAGGCTCCGGATGAAGGTCATCCCGTACGAAAGGCTTCGGCGTGACGAGCCGGCGCGTCAAGCGCCGGTAATGCGGGGCGTGGGTTGCTCCAGCGACAGGGCAAGCCGTCAGAGGGTCTTGGCGAGCCTCGGATCGAGGGAGTCTCTGAGGCCGTCGCCGAGCAGGTTGACGGCGAGCACGGTGATCGAGAGGAAAACGGCCGGGAACAGGATGATGTGCGGGCGGACCTGCCAGAGCGCCCTGCCCTCGGCCATGATGTTGCCCCAGGACGGCGTCGCCGGCGGCACGCCTGCACCGATGAAGGACAGGATCGCCTCGACGATCATGGCGCTGGCGCAGATATAGGTCGCCTGCACGCTCATCGGCGCGAAGGTGTTGGGCAGGATGTGGCGGAAGATGATGCGCGGCACCCGCGCGCCGTTGGCGACGGCCGCCTCGACATAGGGCTGCTCGCGCAAGCTGAGCACGACGCCGCGCACGAGCCGCGCCACGCGCGGAATCTCGGCCACGGTGATGGCGATGATGACGTTCTGGATCGAGCCGCGCGTCAGCGCCATCAGGGCGATGGCGAGCAGGATCGGCGGGATCGACATCATGCCGTCGATGATCCGCATGATGATGCCGTCGGCCCAGCGCACGAAGCCGGCGAAGAGGCCGATTGTGAGCCCTACGATCGAAGACAGGACCGCCACGCTGAAGCCGACCAGCAGCGAGACGCGGGCGCCGTACATCACCCGCGAATAGACGTCGCGGCCGAGCATGTCGGTGCCGAACCAGTAGAGCTCGGAGGGCACGCGGGTGCGCCTGGACGGCGCGATCGCGGTCGGGTCGGTGGTGCCGAGCAGCGGCGCGAATATCCCGATCAGCGCCATCAGCACGAGGAGCCCGCCGCCGATGGCGACGGAGGGATGCCGGCGCAGATAGCGGCGGAAGCGGGCGGCGCGGCTCAGCTCGGGCTTTATCGGCTCGACGGCGGGCACAGCGAGGGACGCGGGGTTCGCGGAGGTGGATTGCGCGGTCAATAGCGGATCCTCGGGTCGACGAGGGTATAGGTCAGGTCGATCAGCAGGTTCACGAGCACGTAGACCAGGCTGAACATGAGCACGACGCCCTGGATGACGGGGTAGTCGCGGCGCAGGATCGCATCGACGGTGAGCCGGCCGAGGCCGGGAATGGCGAAGACGCTCTCGGTGACGACGGCGCCGCCGATCAGCAGCGCGATGCCGATGCCGATGATGGTGACGATCGGCACCGCCGCGTTCTTGAGCGAATGCAGGAAGAGCACGTCCTTCTGCGCCACGCCCTTGGCCTGGGCGGTGCGGACATAGTCCTGCTGCAGCACCTCGAGCATGGTGGCGCGGGTGATGCGCGCGATGAGCGCGATATAGACGAGGCCGAGGGTAACAGCCGGCAGGATGAGGTTCCGGAGCCAGGGCCAGAGCCCTTGCGAGAACGGCGTGTAGCCCTGCACCGGCAGCCAGTCGAGCTTGAGCGCGAAGAAATAGGCAAGCAGGTACCCGACGACGAAGACCGGCACGGAAAAGCCGAGCACGGCAAAGCCCATCGCAGCCTTGTCGATCCAGCTGCCGGCCTTCCAGGCCGCGACCACGCCCATCGGCACGGCAATCACGACGGCGAAGATCAGCGTCAGCACCATCAGCGAGAGCGTCGGCTCGATGCGCTGCGCGATCAGTTGCGTCACCGGCAGGTTGGTGAAGATGGAGGTGCCGAGATCGCCCTGGATCACCCGGAACGACCATTCGGCGAAGCGCACCAGATAGGGCCGGTCCAGGCCCAGGCTGGCGCGGATGCGCTCGACATCGGCCGGCGAGGCCTGGTCACCGGCGATGATCGCGGCCGGATCACCCGGCGCGATGTAGAGCAGCGAAAACACGAACAGCGCAACGAAGGCCATCACCGGGATGGTCGTGATGATGCGCCTGACGACGAAAGCTAGCATTGGGCAGTCGGACCTCGATCACGGCCAATCCGGGAGCCGCGGCCCGGACTTCTTCCGGGTCGCGACGAAGCGAGGCAGCGGAGCCTGGACGGCTCCGGACAGGCGGAGCGGCGTTGCCGCTCCGCGAAGGGCGATCAGCCCTTCTTGACGTCCCAGAAGAACGGCAGCGGTCCGCTGACCACGCCGGTGATGTTCTTCCGCCAGGCCTGGTAGCTGAGATAGAAGCCGGTCGGCGCGAAGACGACGTTATCGACCGCCGCCTTGTTGAGCCGGGCTATCGCGGACTTCTCCTCGGCCAAATCCTTGGCGTTGAACCAGTTGGTCACCTCGGTCTCCACCGCAGGGACGTCGGGCCAGCCGAACCAGGCCTTGTCGCCATTGGCACGGATCGCGGTATAGGCGGCCGGGTTCGTGCAGTCTGCGCCGGCATGCCAGGTGTGGAACATGCTCCAGCCGCCCTGCCCCGGAGGCGTCTTCTGGGCGCGGCGGGAGCCGACCGTTCCCCAGTCCGTGGCGACGAAATCGACGTTCATGCCGATGCTCTTGAGCAGCGAGGCGGTGACGTCGCCCATCGACTTGGTCGCGGCCATGTCCTGCGCGACGACGCAGACCACCGGCTCGCCCTTGTAGCCGGCCTCGGCGAGGAGCTTCTTGGCCTCGGCGACATTGCGCTTCTTGAGGATGTCGCCGCCTTCCTCGGTGTAGAGCGGCGTGCCCGGGGTGAAGAAGCCCGGCAGCGGCTTCCAGAGCTTGTCGTCGTCGCCGACGACGGCGCGCATGTAATCCTCCTGATTCAGCGCCGTCAGCACGGCCTGGCGCACCTTCACGTTGTTGAACGGCGGGAACAGGTGGTTCATGCGGAAGGCGCCGACATTGCCGAGGGGATCGCCGATATCGACATTGATGTCCTTGTGGCCCTTCAGCACCGGCACGAGGTCGGCGAGCGGGGTCTCCCACCAATCGACCTCGCCGTTCTGGAGGGCCGCGGCCGCCGTCGCCGGATCGGGCATGATGACCCACTCGACGCGGTCGACGAGGATGTTCTTGCCGCCGGCGAGCCAATCCGCCTTCTCGGAGCGGGGCTTGTAATCCGCGAATTTCTCGAACACCGCCTTGGCGCCCGGCACCCAGTCGCTGCGCATGAACTTCATCGGGCCGGAGCCGATATATTCGGTGATCTGGGTGAAGGGGTCGGTCCTGGCGATGCGCTCGGGCATCACGAAGGAACAGGGCGCATTGTTCTTGGCCAGAGCCAGCAACATCTTCGGGAAGGGCTGCTTCAGCGACCATTTCCAGGTCAGCTCGTCGACGGGGGCGAGTTCCACCTGGATGGCGCGGAGCATCAGGCCCATCGGGTCGCGCGCCGACCAGCGCACGAGGCTTGCGACGACGTCCTTGGAGGTGACGGGCGTGCCGTCATGGAACTTGAGGCCGGAACGCAGCTTGAAAGTCCAGTTCAGGCCGTCGGAGGAGACCTCCTCGGTCTCGACCATCTGGCGCTGCGGCTGGAACTTGGAATCGATGCCGTAAAGGGTGTCCCAGACCAGCGCCGCGGCGTTGCGGACGACGTATTGCGTTCCCCAGATCGGGTCGAAATTGGCGAGATTGGCCTGCGGCACGAAGCGCAGGGTCTTGCTTGGACTTTGCGCGAGAGCCGGCATCGCCAGCCCGCCGGTCGCGGCGGCCATGCCGGCGCCCGTCGCGGATTTCAGAAACGTCCTGCGATCCATCTTGCTCTCCCCTGAAGCGGCGCCTCTGAACGGGCGGCCTTGGCGCGAGTTTGGGCAGAAAAATCCCGCCTGACAACACGCCACGGCACCCGATCGCGGCCACCGAACCGCCTGCACGGTTCGTGCCAAACGGAACTTCCGGGCAGGGAGACCACTGTTTCGGCTGCCGGACGGGTCTTTTCGGCCCGTTCCAGGAAAATCGAAAATAATCGCGGTTAAATCGGTTTGACCGGCTCATCCACCCGCGCGAAGGGGCGCGCCTGTTCGAAGGCCGCCGCTGCCCGCAGCACCAGCGCGTCCTTCCCGAAGGCGCCGACGATCTGGAGCCCGGCCGGCAGGCCGGCCTTCGTCAGCCCGCACGGCACCGAGACCGCCGGCTGCTCGGTAATGTTGAAGGGGTAGGTGAAGGGCGTCCAGCGCGTCCAGTCCTCGCCATAGGCGCCGTGTTCGGGCGTATCGCGCCCGACAGCGAAGGCCGGCAACGGCAGGGTCGGCGTCAGCAGCAGGTCGTATTTCTGGTGGAACTGCGCCATGCGATAGGCCAGCGCGTTGCGCCGGTTCAGAAGCGCGTCGACATAGTCCGAGGCCGGGATGCGCTCGCCCTGCTCCGCCACTGCGACGAGGCCAGGGTCCATCTGCCTGCGCCCGGCAGCATCGACGCCGCGCAGCGCCAGCGCCGCGCCGGAGGCCCAGAGCGTCATCAGGATATCGATGGGATCGTCAAAGCCGGGATCGACCTCCTCGACCGTCGCGCCGAGCTCCGCGAAGACCTGTGCGGCGGCGGCCGTCAGCGCCGCGATCTCGGGATCGACGGTGACCGAGCCACCGAGCCGCGGCGACCAGGCGACGCGCAGGCCGCGGACCCCGCCCTTGAGCCCGTCGACATAGTCCGGCGGGCGGTCGAGCAGGGCCGTCATGTCGCGCGCATCGGGCTGGCCGATGACCTTCATCGCGAGCGCGGTATCGGTGACGGTGCGTGTCAGCGGGCCGAGATGGGCGAGGAAGCCCATCACCGAGATCGGCCAGGCCGGCACGCGGCCATAGCTCGGCTTCAGGCCGACGACGCCGGTGAAGGCGGCGGGGATGCGCACGGAGCCCGCGCCATCCGTGCCGATATGGATGCAACCGAGATTGAGCGCCGCGCAGACGGCCGCGCCTGATGAAGAGCCGCCCGGCCCGGTGCCGGTGTTCCAGGGATTGCGGGTGATGCCGGTCGCGGGCGAATCGCCGACGCCCTTCCAGCCATATTCCGGCATGGTGGTCTTGCCGAGGAAGACCGTTCCGGCCTCGCGCAGGCGCGCCGCAACCGGCGAATCCTCAGTGAAGGGAGCGTCCGAGGCGATGGCCGAGCCACGTCGCATCGACCAGCCGGCGACGCCGAGATTGTCCTTGATGGTGACGGGCACACCATCGAGCGGGCCGATCGCCTCGCCCTTCAGCCAGCGCGCCTGCGAGGCTTCGGCCATGGCCAGCGCCCCGGCATCGTCCCGGACGGCGAAGGCATTGACCGCCGGCTCGATGCGCTCGATGCGGGCGAGCGTATCCTTCGCGACCTCGACGGGCGAGAGTTGCTTGCTGGCGTAGAGCGGGCCGAGTTCGGCGGCGGAAAGCGAGGCGATTGTCGTCATGCGGAAACCTCTCAGGCGTTGGCGACGCGCCAGGCGGTGGTGAGCAGGATATTGGCACCGGCGACCATGTCGTCATCGGTGCTGAACTCGGCCGGATTGTGCGAGAGCCCGCCGATCGAGGGGATGAACACCATCGCCGTCGGGCAGAGCCGCGCCATCATCTGGGCATCATGGCCGGCGCCCGAGATCATGCGGCGGATCGGCAGACCGAATTCGGCGGCGCTGCGCTCGACCTCGGCGATGATCTCCTCGGCGAAGGGCGTCGCGGGGAAGCGCGCGAGGTCGCGGAAGGCAATCTCGATGCCGTCGCGCGCGGCCAATTCGGCGCAGAAGGCGCGGACCGCGGCCTCGGCCTGGGCGAGCGGCTGATCGAGCGGATTGCGCAGGTCGAGCGTCATCACCACGGTCTCGGGCACGACATTGACGTTGCCGGGCTGGACGCGGATGACGCCGCTATTGGCGAGCTGGTTCGGAATGGTCTTCGTCAACTCGTTGGCGAAGACGTTGATGCGCGCGGCGGCGAGGCCGGGATCCTTGCGATAGGCCATCGGCGTGGTGCCGGCATGGCTCGGCCGGCCCTTGAGCGTGAGTTCCAGCCAGCAGATCGCCTGGATTCCGGTGACGGCGCCGAGCCCCCCGCCCTCGTTCTCCAGGATTGGCCCCTGCTCGATATGCATCTCGATATAGGCATGGGCCGGGAGGAAGCCCGGCTTCTCTTCGCCCTCATAACCGATGCGCTTGAGTTCGGCGCCGAGGCCGACGCCCTCGGAATCGACTTCCCGATGCGCCGCTTCGACGCTCATGCCGCCGGCCCAGACATAGGAGCCGAGCATGTCGGGATGGAAGCGCGCGCCCTCCTCGTTGGTGAAGGCGATCACCGCCATGTCGCGCTTCGGCGTCAGGCCGGCATCGCGCAAGGCCGCGAGAACCTCGACGCCCGCGACGACGCCGAGCGCGCCGTCGAAGCGCCCGCCAGTGCCGACCGTGTCGATATGCGAGCCCATGATGACGGCCGGGCCGTCCTGCTGCCCCTTCAGGATGCCGACGATGTTGCCGATCGCATCGACGCGGGTATCGAGGCCGAGCGCCTTCATCTGACTGACGAGCCAGTCGCGCCCCTGCCTGTCCTCGTCGGTCAGGGCAAGCCGGCGGCAACCGCCTTCGGGCGTGGCACCGATCTTGGAAAGCTCGGCAAGGCGCGCGGTCAGCCTCGCGCCGTCGATCCTCAGATTGGTGCTCATCGGCCCAGGCCCTCCATCGTAACCAAGGCAAGATGCAGACCGTGACGGCGGTTGTCGACCCGCGTCCAGTGCATCGGCTCCGGGCGGCGGACAACGTTCCGGCGGCTATATCGGCGCTCCGATCGGCGGTAGAAGCGGCGCCCCATGTCCGAGATCGCCAAATCCCGCCCGCATCATTCCTGGCTCGCAGAGGCCGGCGCGATGCTGGCCTTGAGCTGGCCGATAGTGCTGACCAATGTCGCGCAGACGGCGATGACGGCGACCGACGTCATCATGATGGGTCATCTCGGCCCGGATGCGCTGGCGGCCGGCGCGCTCGGCACCAATCTCTACAATGCCGTCCTGATCTTCGGCATCGGCGTCATGGGCGCGGTCTCGCCGATGATCGCGATCGAACTCGGCCGCAACAGGCATGCGGTCAGGGATCTGCGCCGTACGGTCCGGCAGGGCTTCTGGGCCGCGGCCACGATGGTCGGGCCGATGTGGCTCTTCCTGTGGCAGGCCGAGTTCATGCTGACCGCGATGGGCCAAGACCCCGTCCTGTCCAAGGCGGCCGCATCCTATGTCCATACGCTGCAATGGGGGCTGCTGCCCTTCTTCCTGTATCTGTGCCTGCGCGGCTTCGTCGCCGCGCTGCAGCGACCGCGCTGGGCCTTCATCGTCGTACTGTTCGCTTTGGCGTTCAACGCGTTCGCCAACTGGTGCCTGATGTTCGGGCGGCTCGGTTTTCCGGCGCTCGGCCTGCCGGGCTCGGGGCTGGCGACCACCCTGTCATCGACGCTGATGTTCGCGGGGCTCGCGCTCGTCGTCGTGCTCGACAAGCGCTTCCGCCGCTACCGGCTGCTCGGCCGCTTCTGGGTGCCCGACTGGGCGCGCTACCGCGCCTTCTGGCGCTTGGGCCTGCCGATCGGCCTGACATTCGCCTTCGAGGTGGTGATCTTCAACGGCGCCGCCTTCCTGATGGGGCTGATCGGCGCTTCCTCGCTCGCCGCCCACGCGATCGCCATCCAGATCGCCTCGCTGACCTTCATGGTGCCCCTGGGAATCGGCCAGGCCGGTACGGTGCGTGTCGGCCGCGCCTTCGGCGCCGGCGACAAGGAAGGCATCCGGAGAGCAGGGACCATGGCGCTCGTCCTGGCGCTGAGCTTCATGACCTGCACCGCCCTCACGATGGCGGTTGTGCCGGAATGGCTGGTGGCACCCTTCCTCGACCGGTCCAAGCCCGGCGCAGACGCGGTGGCGGAGCTCGCAATGCTCTTCCTGTTCTACGCCGCCGTCTTCCAGATCGTAGATGGCGCGCAGGTCATCGGCTCGTCGATCCTCAGGGGTCTTGGCGATACACGCCTGCCGATGATCCTGGCCGGCATCGGCTATTGGGGCATCGGCCTGCCGCTTTCGGCGGCGCTGGGTTTCCTGACGCCTCTGGCCGGCCGCGGCATCTGGATCGGGCTGGCGATCGGGCTTGCGGTCGTCTCCGTGATGATGCTCTGGCGCTGGTGGGCCCGCGAAAAGCTGGGCCTGCTCAAATGGGGGCTGCGGGAAGCGACCTGACCCCACCGGGCGCCTTACCCGGTGGCCAGCCCTCTGTTGCCGAACAGCCACAGCGCTGCGCGGACACAATTTGGCCATCTCCTGTTCACCCCAAGGCCATCTCGGCAACCTTGAACAGGGGCCAGCAACGGCGCATGGAACCAGTGCGTCGCCCCATCGTTCATT
>SEEM01000159.1 GCA_004144595.1 Hyphomicrobiales bacterium | reverse complement strand
TGGAAGAACAGCATCGCGTCGGGCGAGTTCGCCTTGGCGCCGAAGCCGTTATCGGTCAGCACGACGAACTCGCCATTCCCCAGCGAGCGGATGCCGGAGAAGCCCTGCACGGGCTGGCCGGCGAAGGGTGTGGAGAGCCCGGTCGGGCGCCCGCCCGAGTTACCCATGACGGTGCCAACCGCCTCGACGCGCTTGCCCGGCGTCACGAATTTGCCGGAGACCTTGAGATCGGCGGGCGCGTCGGTGGGTGCGGGGATGATGGTGTTCGCCGGCAGCAGCGCATGGCCGACGAGCTTCGCGGGGAATTCCTTCTGGGGCGCCTCGGCTCCGGCGAGCATGGTCGAGGACAGCAACAGGGCGGCGATGAGCGGCAGGCGCATGGAATGGCTCCGGAATGAGGCGAGGCTCTTCGCTTCGCCCGTCCGGATTGCGCCCCGACGACAGCGCCGCGACCGTTCCATGACTGCCGACCAGAACGCTCAGTAGCCCCGCGCCGGGTCGACGACATTGAGCAACGGCTCGCCCGCTTCCAGCCGCCCGATCTGCTGGGCGACTGCTGTCGCGATCGCCTCGGGCTCCGACATCGCCGAGTTATGCGGCGTCACCGTCACGTCCGGATGGCTCCAAAGGGCCGAATCCGCCGGCAGCGGCTCGACCTCGAAGACGTCGAGCGTGGCACCTTTCAGCGTGCCGGCATCGAGCGCGGCGAGGATGTCGTCCGCGACCTGCAGCCCACCGCGCCCGGCATTGATCAGGAACGGCCCGCCGAGGCGCCCGTCCTGCGCGAGGCCGGAGAGCATCCCGCCATTGATGATGCCGCGCGTGTCCGGGGTCAGCGGCAGCAGGCTGACGAGGATGTCGGTACGGGCGAGGAAGGCCTTCATCCCGTCATCGCCGGAGAAGGTCTGGAGCCCCGCGATGGTCTTGGGCGAGCGGCTCCAACCCGCGACATCGAAGCCCATGACGGCGAGCTTGCGCGCGGCATCCTGGCCGAGCTCGCCAAGGCCCATGACGCCGACGCGGACCGAGCGGGCGGCCGGCTGGTTGCGGTCGTCGTCCCAGCGCTTCTCGCGCTGCTGGCGGTCGTACCGGCGCTGCTGGCGCAGATAGCTCAGGCAATGCAGGACGATGTATTCGCTCATCCGCGTCGTCAGGTCGGGGTCGACGATGCGCGCAATCGGCGCGGCCGGCAGCTTGTCGTCGGCGAAGAGGAAGTCGACGCCCGCCCCGAGCGAAAAAATTGCGGCGAGATTGGGCAGGCCGGTCAGGCTGCCGGGCGGATGCTTCCAGCTCGCGACATAGTGGACGGCGCGACGGTCGAAGGGCTCGCCGAGGACGACCACAGGCATATCCGGCAGCAGCGCCTGGAAGCGCGCGCGCCAATCCTCGATATGCCAGCCCGTCATGGCCAGAAGCAGACTCATCCCGACACCCTCTCCGTAATCCGTTCAGCGACCAGCGGGCCGCGCGCCGCACCCTCTCCGATCCGGTAGGCCTTGCGCAAGCGCTCGCTTGCCGCATCGTAACCGGCCTCGTTGCGGGCATGGACGATGCCGAGCGGGCGGTCCGGCCCGACAGCGTCGCCAATACCCGCCAGCGCGACGATGCCGACGGCATGGTCGATCGGGTCCTGCGGGCGCACCCGGCCGCCGCCGAGCGCCACGACAGCCAGCCCGATCGCACGCGTATCGACGGAGCCGACGGCCCCCGGCGTTTCGGGATAGACCGGCTTCACGACGGGCGCTGCGGCCAGATGCTTCTTCGGGGCCTCCAGCAGATCGGCCGGGCCGCCCAATGCCACGATCATGCGGGCGAAATGCTCGGCCGCGGCACCGGAAGCAAAAGCCTGCTCGATCTTGGCGCGGGCGGCGGCGAGGTCCGGCGCAAGCTTGCCGAGCAGTAGCATCTCGGCGGCGAGCGCGACCGTGACCTCGTGGAAGCGCGGCTCGCGATGGCGGCCGGTCAGATGGTCGAGCGCATAGGCGACTTCCAGCGCATTGCCGGCGGCCGAGGCGAGCGGCTCGCTCATGTCCGTGAGCAGAGCGGTCGTCGGCAGCCCGGCGCCATTGGCGACGCCGACCAGCGCCTGCGCGAGGGCCTGTGCCTTATCGTAATCCGGCAGGAAGGCGCCGGAACCGAATTTCACGTCCATGGCGAGGCCGTGCAGGCCGGCGGCGAGCTTCTTCGACAGGATCGAGGAAACCAGCAAGGGAATGGTCTCGACCGTCGCGGTGACGTCGCGAATGGCATAAAGGCGCTTGTCGGCCGGGGCGAGGTCGTCAGTCTGGCCGATGATGGCGCAGCCCACCTCCCGGACAACCTTGCGGAAGAGATCGATGCCGGGTTGGGTGACATAGCCCGGCACCGCGTCGAGCTTGTCGAGCGTGCCGCCGGTATGGCCGAGGCCGCGGCCGGAGATCATCGGTACATGGCCGCCGCAAGCCGCGACCGCCGCCGCCAAGGGCAGGCTCACGGTATCGCCGACGCCACCGGTCGAGTGCTTGTCGAGGGCAGGGCCCGGCAGATCGTCCCAGCGCAGGACCGTGCCGGAATCGCGCATCGCCAGCGTCAGCGCGACGCGCTCGCGTTCGCTCATGCCGTTGAAATAGACCGCCATGGCGAAGGCCGCGGCCTGTCCCTCGCTGACCGAACCATCAGGCAAGCCGGCGATGAGCTGGCGGATATCGGCGTCGGACAGTTCCGCGCCGTCGCGCTTGGCGGCGATGATCTCCTGGGTCAGGCGCATCAGTAACTCCCGCGCGGCGCGGTATCCGACGCGGCTCCGGCGATGGCCGCGACGAGTGCACCGTAGAGACCGCTGGCGCCAAAGCGGAAGGTCGTCGGCGTCGCCCAATCCTCTCCCATGATCGCGTCAGTGAGATCGAGATAGCGCGTGGCGTCTGCGAGCGTGCGGATGCCGCCGGACGGCTTCAGCCCAACCGGGCGACCGGTTTCCGCGATGACGCTCAGCATCACGCGCGCCGCCGGGATGCTGGCCGAATTCGCGGTCTTGCCGGTGGAGGTCTTGATGAAATCGGCGCCCGCCGCGATGGCGAGCTCGGCCGTCGTCCTGACCTTGTCGAGATTGGGATATTCTCCGGTTTCCAGAATGACCTTCAGGCGTCGCTCGTCGCATAGCCCCTTGACGTTGCGGACCATCGCCGCCGCAGCCGTGGTCTGGCCCGCGAGAACCGCCCGCCAGGGCAGGACCAGGTCGATCTCATCGGCGCCGGCCGCGAGCGCCTCTTCCGTCTCCCGCATCGCCGGAACGATCGGCGTGTCTCCATCCGGGAAATTGACCACGGTCGCGATGCGGACCGGGCCGTCGCCGAGCTCCTTGCGCGCGGTCGCGACGAAGCGCGGCCACAGGCACACCGCCGCGACCGGCACCGGGCCGGAGACGGCGCGCCGGCAGAGATCGCGGGTGCCCGCCTCCGTCGCGTCGTCGGCAAGGTCGGTCAGATCGAGCAGCGCGAGCGCGCGCCGGGCGAAATCGGCATCGGACATATCTACAACTCCGACAGGAAGGCGCGCAGCAGGCGCCTGAGCGCGCCTGCTGCAAGACCAGCGACATCGCGGGTCTCGGCATGATGCGGCATGCCGCCATGCAGGCCGGCGCCCATATTGGTGACGATCGACAAACCGGCGACGCGCAAGCCGAAGCGCCGTGCCAGGATCACCTCCGGCACGGTCGACATGCCCACGAGATCGGCGCCGAGCAGCTTGGCCATCCGGATCTCGGCCGGTGTCTCGAAGCTCGGCCCGGTGAACCACATATAGACGCCCTCGCCGAGCGGGATCGCGGCCTTCTGCGCCGCGCGCTTGAACCGGCCGCGCAGATGCGGGTCATAAGCGTCGACCATCGGCACGAAGCGTCCGTCGCCGGTGTCGCCGATGAGCGGATTCGGGCCGTTCAGGTTGATATGGTCGGTGATCAGGGCCAGGCTGCCCGGACGCATCTCGGGCGAGAGCGAGCCCGCCGCATTGGTCAGGATCAGCGGCGGCGAGCCGAAGGCGGCGAGCACGCCGAGGGGCACGCGCATCACCGCGGAATCGCCGCCCTCGTAATAATGGGCGCGACCCTGGTAGATCAGCACTTTGCGGCCATGCAGCGTGCCATAGCAGAGCTGACGGGCATGGCCGGAGACCTCGCCGCGCGGAAAACCGGGCAAGTCGGCATAGGGAATGCGGATCGGGTCCTGGATATCCTCGGCGACGGCGCCGAGGCCGGGGCGATCGCGGCGATGATCGGGGCCGGTGGGAAGGCGATCCGCGCCGTTCTCGTCTTCGGCGAGGGGAGCGAACTGGTCACGCCCTGCGGCGCCTGCCGCCAGCGCATCCGCGAATTCGCCACACCGGAGACACCGGTCGCGATCGCCGGCCCCGAGGGGATCCGGGCCCGCTTCACCCTGGAGGAGCTGTTGCCAGCCTCCTTCGGACCGGCCAATTTGCCGCTATGATTTGAGGCTGCTTCGGGCAGCCGGAAGGGTACGTGCGATGGCGGCCGATCCGGCCTTCGACCAAGTGGCGTCCATCCTGGCCGACCGGGGCGTCGATGCGATCGACTGTGCCATCGTGCTCGGCACCGGCCTCGGCGCCGTCGCCGAGGATATCCAGGACCCGATCCGCATTCCCTATGCCGACTTGCCCGGTTTTCCGCGCGGCGAGGTCTCCGGC
>SEEM01000158.1 GCA_004144595.1 Hyphomicrobiales bacterium | reverse complement strand
CTCCGGACGCAACAGGTTGGCGAGCGGATGAGCCCCGTTGCGCTCGGGATTGATGAAGGGACCCTCGATATGCAGGCCGAGGACGCCGGGCACGCCCTGGGCGATGGCGTCACGAGTCGCCGCGATCGCGCGGGCGATATCGGCGCGACCTGCGCTGATCAGCGTTGGCAGCAGGAAGCGCGTGCCGAAACCGGCATGGGCGGCGCAGATCGTGGCGATGCCTTCGACCGTGAGGCTGTCGTTCAGCATGACACCGCCGCCGCCGTTGACCTGGATATCGATGAAGCCCGGCGCCAGCACGGCGTCGTCGGGCAGTTCGTCGATAGCGCAATCGGGCACGGCGTCGGCCGAGAGGACCGCAACGACGACGCCATCCTCGGCAACGACGATCCGGTCGTCCAGGATCCGCGTGCCGTCGAACAGGCGCCTGGTGCGCCAGGCTCGCCGGGCACCGGCCATCACAGCGTCTCCGTGACCTTGCGCAGCCCTGGGGCGGGATGGCTCACGATTGCGGCCCCATGGCTTCGCCCTTGAGGGTCGCGACGAAATCATAGCGGTCGCCGCGATAGGCGGAGACCGTGAACTCGACCGGCTTGCCGTTGGCGAGGAAAGCGCGCCGCTCGATCCTGAGCAGGGCGCTGCCGGCCGGTACGCCGAGATGCCTGGCCTCCTCGGTCGTGGCGAGGCCGGCATGGATGCGCTGCACGCCATGAGCCGGCACCGCGCCGCGCTGCGCGAGAGCGGCATAAAGCGACAGCTCGACCAGATCGGGCGAGGGCAGGATGCTGGCCGGCACGACCGCGCATTCGATCGCCAGTGGCTCGCCATCGGCCGTCCTGACGCGTGTCAGGCGCACCACGCCGTCGCTCGGCCCGAGCCCTAGCGCCATCGATTCCTGCGGCTTCGGCCGCGTCAGCTCCCGCGAAAGCCAGATCGAGCCGGGCCGGCCGCCGCGGTTCTCGATATCGGTCGAGAAGCTCGCGAGAACCGAAAGCGGCTGTTCGATGCGCGAGGCGACGAAGGTGCCCGAGCCGTGCCGGCGCGACAGCGTGCCGCTGCGGATGAGCTCGTCGATGGCATTGCGCACGGTGACGCGGGCGTAGCCGGTGAGCTGCGCCAGATCGCGCTCCGAGGGAACGGCATCGCCCGGCAGGAAGACGTCGCTCTCGATGAGGCGCGCCAGCGCGCCGGCGAGCCGAAGATAGCGCGGCGTCGGGTCGTCGCCGCCCAGCGCCTGCAGGATCGCCTGCTGCTTGGCCGGCATCGCCTCGTTAGCTGCGCCCGGTGCGTCCTCGCGCGGACGCCGCGAGCCACGTCCGGGCGAGGTCTCGCTCATGGCGTCGCCCTGGATGCCGCCCGAGCGTTGCCCTCGGTTGCCGAGTCGAGTTCGACCAGGGCGTGCCGCAGATTGCCGCGATGGCGGGCGAGCAGGGTCTCCGCGAGAGCGATATCGGCGCCGCTGGCCAGCAGCGTGGCGCGCTTGACGTCGCCATGGGCGCGGTCGAGATGCCGGGCCGCCGTCTCAAGGCCGCAGCCGGTGATGGTGTCGACCATCTCGGCAGCACGATGCCTGAGCTTGGCATTGGTGACCCGCATATGGACCATCAGCCCGCGATAGACCCGGCCGAGCCGGATCATCAGCAAGGTCGAGAACAGGTTGAGCACGATCTTCTGCGCGGTGCCCGCCTTCATCCGGGTCGAGCCGGCGACGACCTCCTCGCCGGTCTCGATGAGGATGCCGAGATCGGCCGTGCGCAGCAGGGCCGAGCCGCGGTTGTTGGCGATGCCGACCGTGAGCGCGCCGCGGGCCTTGGCCTCGCCGATCGCCGCGAGCGTATAAGGCGTGCGTCCGCTGGCGGCGAGGCCGATGACGACGTCATTTTGGCCGATCCCGACCCGGCGCATCGCCTCGGTGCCGTCATCGACCGAATCCTCGGCATTCTCGACCGCGTGCAGGATCGCCTCGTCGCCACCCGCTATGGCGAAGCCCAGACGCTCCGCCGGCCAGTCGAAGGTCGGGGTCAATTCGGCGCCGTCCTGGACGCCGATGCGCCCGGAGGTGCCGGCGCCGGCATAGATCAGTCGCCCACCGCACTCGAGTCGCGGCACGGCGGCGGCGACAGCCTCCGCGATCGCAGGCAGGGCGGTCGCGATCGTTGCGACCGCCGCGAGCTGGCCCTCGTAGAGCGCCTTCAGGATATCGAGATCGCCCCAGGCATCGAGTTCCTGAAAGCGTGCACTGACATCTTCCGTCGCCATGAACTGCCTCTTGTGACCAGACCAAATTAAGTCCACTTTAGCCCAGTAGCAAGCCGGACGCGGACAGGGAAGCCATGTCGCAACCAGAACCGCAGATTTCCCGACCCGCCCGCCTGACGGCCGCCGTTCCGCCCTTTCTGCTCGGGCTCGTCGGCATCGCCCTGCTCACAGTGATGGACGGTGTGGTGAAGGAGCTTTCGCCGCGCTACAGCGCCCTGCATCTCACCTTCCTGCGCTTCGCGGTGACGGCTGCGATGGGCGCCCTGCTGTTCCTTGCCCTGCGCGCGCCGCTGCCGGATCGCGGCGTCATCACCGGCAATTTGTTGCGCGGCATCATGGTCGCGCTGTCGACCCTCGGCTTCTTCTACGGGCTCGCCGTGCTGCCCTTGGCGGAGGTCTTCATCATCTCCTTCATCGCGCCGCTGCTGGTCGCGCTGATCGCCATCCCGCTGCTGGGTGAGCGGCCGAAGCCGCTGGTGTATCTGGCGCTCGCAATTGGCTTCGCCGGCGTCATGGTCACGGCAGGCGGCGTCAGCCTCGCGACGATCGCGTGGGAGCGGGCGCTCGGGATCGGGGCGGTGCTCGGCTGCGCCGTGGCCTATGCGCTTTCGATCGTGCTGCTGCGCCAGCGGGCCAAGCGCGGCGACCCGCCACTGACGATCGCACTGTTCCAGTCGGCGATCCCCGCCGCGATCCTTGCCTTGCCGGCGGCGCTGTTCTGGGCGCCCATCGCATCGGCCGATTGGCCGGCCTTCATCCTGATCGGCGCGCTGGGGCTGGCTGGCCATGTCGCGCTGGCGTTGGCCTTCGCGCGCGGCGAGGCGAGCCGCCTGGTCGCGGTCGAATATACCGGCCTGATCTGGGCGATCCTGATCGGTCTCGTCTTCTTCTCGGAGATGCCGACGCCGCAGGCCATGCTCGGCGCCGCCCTGATCATCGGCGCCTGCTGGCTGCTGCGGCGTTAAAAGATTTCGCTCCAGCCGCGAGCGCGTGGCCGTCATTGCGAGGAGCGAAGCGACGAAGCAATCCAGGGGGACCGGGTGAGACGGCTAACCCAGTCCCCCTGGATTGCTTCGCTTCGCTCGCGATGACGTTTTGGCTTCAGCCCGGCAGGTTCAATCGCCCGCCAGTGAGGGGTTGCGGCACGCCGGTCGTACCGGGCAGGCTGAGCGGCAGACCCTTCACCGAGCGGATCGCGAGATAACCGAAGGTCTGCGCCTCGATGACGTCGCCGGCCCAGTTTGCCGCCTCGACCGGCTCGATGGGCACCCCAAGACGGGCGTGCAGCCGGCGCATGAAATGGCCGTTGAGGCGGCCGCCGCCGGTGACCAGCCAGCGCCGCGGCGCCTTCGGCACATGCCTGAGCGCATCGACCACGCTCTCGACCGTGAAGGCCGCGAGCGTCGCCGCGCCGTCGGCATCGGAAAGGGATTCGACCACCTGGGCGCGGCGGTGGAAATCGTTGCGATCCAGCGATTTGGGCGCCGGCCGGTCGAAATAGGGATTGACCATGAAGTCGGCGACCAGATCCTCGCGCACAGTACCGCTCGCCGCCAGCGTGCCGTCGGCGTCATAGGTCTTGCCGAGGCGGCGCAGGACGAAATCGTCGAGGATCGCGCTGGCCGGCCCTGTGTCGAAGGCGATCACATCGTCGCCGTCGATATAGGTGACGTTGCCGACGCCGCCGAGGTTCAGCACCATCACTGGTTGCTCCAGCCCCTGGGCGAGCGCGCGGTGATAAAGCGGCGCGAAGGGCGCGCCCTCCCCGCCGGCCTCGACATCGGCATGCCGGAAGCGATCGACTGTCGGGATGCCCAGCGCCTGCGCGACGGCCGGCCCGTCGATGAGCTGGCGGGTGAAGCGGATTTCGGGGCGGTGATAGACGGTCTGGCCGTGCAGGCCGACGAGATCGACGCTTTCAGGGTTGATGCCCTGCTCGGCCATGAAAAGCCTGACCGCGTCGAGATGGGCCGCAGTCACGGCGGCTTCGAGATCGACCAGCGGCTCGGTCACCGCGCGCTCAGCTTCCGCGACAAGCGCCTGCAACTGGCGGCGGGTCTCGGGCGGGTATGGGTAACCGGCGCCGGCGCCGAAACTCAGCCGCTCGCGCCCATCGCTTTCGACGATCGAGACGTCGATCGCATCCATCGAGGTGCCGCTGATTACGCCGATCGCGGTCAATACCGGCTTGTCGAGGTCACGCATCGTCATTTCGTCCCTGCACCCCCCGAAGTCCCCGCTTCGAGGCTTGCACCGGCTCTAGGCGATCGGCTAAGCCTTGTCCAGATTGGTCCGTAAGTGGTCCATATGCGATCGGGCTCGCACGAGCGTCGGACAAGGCGCCGTCATCAAAACAGGAGGGGTATCATGGGGCTCGCACGAGCGTCGGACAAGGCGCCGTCATCAAAACAGGAGGGGTATCATGCTTCATGTCGTGAAACAGGGTTCCGGGCTGCGCCGCGCCTTGCGTTGCAGCGTCGCTGCGGCCGCCTTCGCGCTGCTACCGGGTGCCGCCTCGGCACAGACGCTGGAGGTTGCCGTCGAGGCTTCTCCGGCCGGTCTCGACCCGCATATCGTCACGGCCTTCGCCTCGTCCCAGATCGTGCTCGGCCCGATCTACGAGGGCCTGACCGCCCTCGACAAGGACCTCAACATCATCCCGGGCCTCGCCCAGTCCTGGACCGCCTCGGCGGACGGCAAGACCGTGACCTTCAAGCTGCGATCCGGCGTCACCTTCCATGACGGCAAGCCGATGGAGGCGGAGGACGTCGCCTCCTCGCTGCGCCGCGTGCTGTCGAAGGATGTCGGCTCGCCGCTCGCCAGCCGCCTTTCGGCCATGGAAAGCGCGACCGCCGTGGACGCGACGACGCTGGAGCTGAAGCTTAAGGAGCCTTCGGCGCCGCTGCTGGCGTCGCTTACCGGCATCGCCATCGTGCCGCGCGGGCTGGAGACCAACAAGGATGCGCTGCAGCGCGCGCCTGTCGGTACCGGCCCGTTCAAGTTCGAGGAATGGCAGCCCAACGGCTTCATCCGCCTTGCCAAGCATGCCGGCTACTGGAACGCCGCGGAGGTCAAGCTCGCGGGC
>SEEM01000055.1 GCA_004144595.1 Hyphomicrobiales bacterium | reverse complement strand
ATGACGACCTGCCCGGCCTCGACCTTGTCGCCCGGCGCGACGCGGACCTCTGCCACCACGCCCGGCATCGGGGCGAGCACCGCACCGGAGCCGGCTCCGCCGCCACCGGCCCTCGCCGCAGGCCGCGCTTCGCTGCCGATTCCGATATCGAAGGTCTCGCCATCGAGCGTCAGCGGGAGGCGTCCGCCCGAAGCCACATGGCTGCCGCGCAGAATGCGGCCTTCAAAGGAGAGTTCGTAACTCTTTGGGCCGATGCGTAAGGCCAGCTCGATCTCGCCTTGGTGGTCGAGCACAATCCGGCGGCCATCCGCCAGCAAGCGGACCTCCAGCTTCGTGGAGCCATCCTCTTCCTCGGCGATCAGGCGGCTCGTCGCCACGCCGCCAGAGGGCGCCAGCAAGCGGAAGCCGGCGAGCGCATTCCAGGCATCGATGCGCGGCCGCGCCGCCTTCTGCTGCTCCAGCCAGAGCAGGGCGGCAACGGCGCGCGCCAGCCGGTGACGGGGTCGGTTCGCGGCCCAACCGTCGGGGAAGGCCTCGTCGATGAAGCGTGTCGTCGCCTTGCCTTCGGCGAAGAGCGGATGCTCGACCGCATCGATCAGGAAGGGCAGGGTGGTCGCGGGGCCGAGAATGGCGAAGTCGCGCAAGCCCGCCGCCAGCCTTGCGCAGGCCGTGGCGCGGTCGGGCCCGGCCGCGATCGCCTTGGCCAGCAGCGAGTCGTAGAACAGCGTGACTTCGCAGCCTGCCCGCACGCCGCTGTCGACGCGGATCGAAGCGGGCTCGACATAGCCCTCGATCCGGCCGGTATCCGGCCGAAACCCCTGATCGGCGCGCTCTGCGGTGATGCGAGCCTCGATCGCGTGCCCGCTCTCGCGGATCTCGTGCTGCAAGGCCGGCAGCCTCTCGCCGGCGGCGATCCGGATCTGCCATTCGACGAGGTCGTAACCGGTGATCGCCTCGGTCACGGGATGTTCGACCTGGAGGCGCGTGTTCATCTCCAGGAACCAGGGCTCGTCGAAGCCGTCCTCCAGGATGAACTCGACCGTGCCGAGATTGTCGTAGCCGATGGCCTGCGCGAGCGCGACGCCGCGCTCCAGCAGCTTCGTCCGGATCGCGGGGGCGAGATTGGGAGCCGGAGCCTCTTCAAGCACCTTCTGGTTGTTGCGCTGGACCGAACAGTCGCGCTCGAAAAGATGGACGACATTGCCATGCTTGTCGCCGGCGACCTGCACTTCGAGATGGCGCGGCCGCATGACCAGCTTCTCGATGAGAAGAGCCGGATCGCCGAAGGCCGCCTGCGCTTCCGCGCGTGCCATATCGATCGCCGGCACCAGTTCCGGCGCCGAGAACACCCGGCGCATGCCCTTGCCTCCGCCGCCGGCCGAGGCCTTGATCATGACGGGGTAGCCGACCCGTGCCGCGGCATCCGCCAGCGCAGCGTTCGATTGGTCGTCGCCGGCATACCCGGGCACGCTCGGTACGCTGGCCTTCTCGGCAATCAGCTTCGAACCGATCTTCGGTCCCATAGCGGTGATGCACTCGGCCGAAGGCCCAACGAAGATGCGCCCCGCCTGCCGGCAGAGCAGCGGCAAGTCTGGCTTCTCGGAGAGGAAGCCGTAGCCCGGATGGATGGCCTCCACGCCGCTGCGCGCTGCGGCTTCCATGATGGCTTCCGCCCGAAGATAGCTGTCGCGCGCGGCGGCGGGGCCGATGCGCACGGCCTCGTCGGCGACGGCGACATGCTGTGCGTCGCGGTCGGCATCGGAGAAGACGGCGACGGTGCGGATGCCGAGGCGCCGACAGGTCCGCATGATCCGCACGGCGATTTCGCCACGATTGGCGATGAGGAGGGAGCCGATCATCGGGGTCACATCCGGTAGACGGGGCGATGCCCGGGCAGATCGATCTCGCGCGCGGCGAGCGCGAGGCACAAGCCCAGCACGTCGCGGGTCTGGGCCGGCTCGATGATGCCGTCGTCCCAGAGCCGGGCGGTCGCGTAATAGGGCGTGCTCTGCTCCTCGAATTGGCGGCGCGTCTCGCGGTCGAGCTTTTCGATATCCGCCTCGTCCGCATTGCCGCGCGTCAGGCTGGAGCGCCGGAGCTCCGTGACCACCGTCGCGGCGACGTCCGGCGACATCGTGGCGATCCGTGCATTGGGCCAGGCGAAGAGGAAGCGCGGCTGGAAGCCGCGGCCGCACATCCCGTAATTGCCGGCGCCATACGAACCGCCGATGATCACGGTATAGCGCGGCACGCGCGCGTTCGAGACCGCATAGACCAGCTTGGCCGAGTGCTTGGCGATGCCGCCGCGCTCGGCCTCGGTGCCAACCATGAAGCCGGTGATGTTCTGCAGGAACAGCAGCGGAATGCGGCGCTGATCGCAGAGCTCGATGAAATGTGCGCCCTTGAGCGCGCTGTCGGAAAACAACACGCCGTTATTGGCGATGATGCCGACCGGCTGGCCGTGAATATGGGCGAAGCCGGTAACCAGCGTTGCGCCGAAATCCGGCTTGAAGGCCTCGAAGACGCTGCCATCGACCATGCGGGCTATGACCTCGCGCACGTCGAAGGGTTGCTTCAGGTCGGTGCCGACGATCGCCTCGATCTCGGCGGGGTCGTAGAGTGGCGCCGTGACGGTGCGCGCAGGCACGCGCGGAGGCGCCGGCCAATTCAGTGCCCCGACGATGTCGCGTACCTTGGCGATCGCCTCGAACTCGTCCTCGGCGAGATAGTCGCTGACGCCCGAGACCTGCGTGTGCATCTCGGCGCCGCCCAAGGTCTCGCCATCGACGATCTCGTTGATTGCGGCCTTCACGATCGGCGGCCCGCCGAGATGGATGCGGCCGGTGCCGCGCACCATCACCACCTCATCCGAAAGAGCGGGGATATAAGCTCCGCCGGCCGTGGAGGCGCCGAAGACCGCCGAGATTTGCGGCAGGCCGGCGGCCGACATCCGGCATTGCTGCAGGAACGCCCCGCCGAAATGGTCGCGGTCGGGGAAGACGCGGTCCTGCTCCGGCAGGAAGGCACCGCCGCAATCGACGAGATAGAGGCAGGGCAAGCGGTTCTCGAACGCGATCTCCTGCGCCCTCAGATGCTTCTTGACCGTCTCGTGGAAGAAGGAGCCGCCCTTCACCGTCGCGTCATTGGCGATGATCATGCAGGGCGTGCCGGCGACGACGCCGATGCCGGTGACGATGCCGGCCGCTGGCACCTCGTTGCCATAGAGCTCCCAAGATGCGAGCGGAGACAGCTCGAGGAAGGGCGAGAGCGGATCGACGAGAAGGTCGATGCGCTCGCGCACCGTGACCTTGCCGCGCTCGCGATGGCGCGCCTGCAGCTTCTCGCCGCCGCCAGCCAGCACGCGCGCATGGCGCTCCCGCAAGGTCTGGATCAACACCCCGTAGGCGGCACGTTTCCGCTGCTGCTCGGCCCCAGAGCCGATCCTGCTTTCGATGACCGGCATTGCGCTAAGTCCCTCGGCATCCCGTCAGCTGGCCTGCGGGAGAGCGATATCTTTACCTACCTGTCGGTAGGCAGTTGAGCAAGGGGAATCGATCCGGCCTTCGCTCGAATGGCTTGGGATGGCCGGATGGGCTGCCGTCACAGTGCCATTACTCGGATGAGTCTTAGAATGTGCATCGGGCTTCAGAAGAATCCTTGCGCGAGCCTGCATTCGGCATGCTGACATGGGCGTTCCGCTAGGATATCAAGCCATTCGAGGTGTGCCGCAGATCCCGTCCCAAGGGAACCGACTGTGAGGATCATAGCCAGCTCGAGTTTCCGAGGAGCCGAGCGGCAGTCGAGTTTTATGCCAAGGTCCTTGGCGGCAAGATCACCGCAGCCATTCCCTATGGCGACGCGCCGCCCGGCATGCCGAACTCCGACAAAAAGTATAAGACTTGGCTGATGCATTGTTGGCTGGAGGTCGGAGATCTGTCCCTAATGGGAGCCGACATGGATACCGCCTGGGCCCGATCGTGGACAAGCCCAAAAACGGGTTCGACGTCACCTGCACAGCTATGACAAAGAGCAGGGCCAGCGCTGGTACGATCAGCTCTCCGAAGGCGGGCGGGCCGCGATGCCGTTCAGCGAGACTTTCTGGTCGCCCGGCTTCCGCTCGCTCGTCGAAAAGTTCGGCATTATTCCCACGGCCGATTGGAAGCCGGCGCAAGGCTGAGCCGCCTTGGCACTCCGGAAGCGCTTCGCAGCGCCTCTCACATTCGCTTGTAGATATCCTGGAGGCGAACAATGTCGTCTTCGCCCAGATAGGAGCCGACCTGAACCTCGATCAGTTCGAGCGGGATCTTGCCGGGATTGGCCATGCGATGAACGCAGCCGATTGGCAAATAGATCGACTCCGTCTCGTGCACGATGATGGTCTCATCGTTGCGCGTCACCTCGGCCGTGCCCCGCACCACCACCCAGTGCTCGGCGCGATGGTAGTGCTTCTGCAGCGAGAGGACCCCGCCCGGCTTCACGGTAATGCGCTTGACCTGATAGCGCGCGCCCATATCCACCGAAAGATATTTCCCCCAGGGACGCCGGATCTCGCGATGGGAGCCGGCCTCGGACTCGCCATGGGCTGTGATCAGGGCCACCATCTGCTTGACCTTGTCAGATTGCTCCCGCGGCGTTACCAGGACGGCGTCGCGCGTCGAGATGACCGCGATGTCGTCGAGGCCGATTACGGCGACGAGCGCATCCTCCGACCGCACGAGATTATTCGCGCCATTGAGCACATAGCCGCGCCCCTCGATGGCGTTGCCGTCCGCGTCCTTCTCGGAAAGATCCCAAACGGCGGACCAGCCGCCGACATCAGACCAGCCGAAATTGCCGGCGACGACGGCGGCCTTATGCGTGCGCTCCATCACCGCATAGTCGATCGAGATGGTCTTGGCCCGGCTAAAGGCCGTGGTCTCGAGACGCAGGAAATCGAGATCGGGTTCCGCTTTTGCCACGGCCTCCAATACCGGTGTCAGAACGTCCGGCTCGAAGGTGCCGAGCTCCGTGCGCATAGTGGCCGCGTCGAAAATGAAATTGCCGGAATTCCAGAGATAGCCGTCGAGCAGATACTGTGCCGCGCGCGCCGCGTCGGGCTTTTCAACGAAGGCGGCGATCTCGCAGGCGCCGTCGCCGATATCTTCGCCTGCCCGGATGTAGCCGTAGCCCGTGGCGGGCGATGCCGGGGGTATGCCGATCGTGACAATGCGGCCTTGCTGCGCCACGATCGCGGCCTTGCGACAGGTTTGGACGAACAGCTGCCCGTTCTGGACGACATGATCGGCAGCGAAAACCCCAACGACCGCGTCAGGGTCTCGCGCTAGCGCGAGCTCTGTCGCCGCCGCGACGGCGGCCGCGGAATCCCGCCGCATCGGCTCAAGCACAATCTGGGCGCTTACTCCGCAGGCCTGAAGCTGTTCGTGAACTACAAACCTGTAATCGACATTTGTAATGACGATGGCAGGTGCAAAGACCTTGTCGTCCGAAAGCAGGTTCATTGCTCGCTGGAAGGTGGAAGCACTACCAAACAAGGAAATGAATTGTTTCGGCATCGTATCGCGAGATACCGGCCAGAGACGGGTCCCGGCGCCGCCACACATAACGACGGGGATAATCTTAGAAGGCATGGGCCGACAGACCTGAGCATTTCTCTATGAACGAGCTAAATAAAGCATATCGGCCGGCCGCTCCATCACAAAAAAATGCGTGCTAGTCCGTCCTTTCAGGATCAGACCTAGCGGTGACGGAAGGATCGTACTGCGCGACGCGATATGACGGCTATGACGAAGCTGTCCGGGACATTCCCTATCAGGCCAAAGCAGATCGCATGATAATCCCGGCATCGTAATCCATGCCGGCATTACTCTCCCCTTTCGGCATGATCATTTCAGACAAGATGGAACGACTGCTCCAGCACCTCCCGCGAATCCAGTCCGAGCTGCACGTCGAACTGGCCGCTCTCGACCACTTCCTTCAGCTCGCCATTGATGAATTTGAGCTGGTCCGGGCCGATCTCGAAGCGTACCACGCGGCTCTCGCCGGGCTTCAGCGTCACCTTCTGGAAGCCCTTCAGCTCCTTCACCGGCCGGGCGATCGAGGCGAAGGGGTCGGCGATGTAGAGCTGCACGACGTCGGCGCCCTCATAGCTGCCTGTATTTGTCAGCGTCGCCTCGGCAATCAGCTTCTCGCCGCGCTTGATACGGCTGGCCGAGAGCTTGAGATCGGTCAGGGCGAACGTGCTGAAGCTTCGACCGAAGCCGAACGGGTAGAGCGCGCCCTGCTCCTCCTCGAAATATTGCGAGGTGTAGTTGCCGGGCTTGCCCGGGGTGTAGGGGCGGCCGATGCGCAGCGCATTGTAATAGGTCGGAATCTGGCCGGCCGAGCGCGGAAAGCTGATCGGCAGCTTTGCCGAGGGATTGTGGTCCCCGAACAGGATGTCGGCAATGGCGTTGCCGCCTTCGGTGCCGGCATACCAGGTCTCCAGCAGCGCGTCGGCATTGTCCTTTTCCCAGCCGATCGCGAGCGGCCGGCCGTTCATCAGCAGGACGACGAGTGGCTTGCCGGTTGCCTTCAGGGCCTGCAGCAGGCGGCGCTGCGAGCCGGGGATCTCGATCGTGACGCGGCTCGAGGATTCATGCGACATGCCGCGGACTTCGCCAATGACGGCGATGACCACATCGGCCTGGCTGGCGACCGCGACGGCCTCCTCGATCATCGCCTCGATCGAGCGGGGGTCCTGGACGACCTCCGGCTTGTCCCAGTTCAGATAGTTCAGATATTCGACGATCTTGGGGTCGTCGAGCACGTTGGCCCCGCGCGCGGTCAGGAGCTTGGCCTTGTCCCCGATCGCCTTCTCGATGCCGGCCTTGACCGTGACGGCCTGCTCCGCGACGCCCTGCGCCGACCAGCTGCCGAGGATGTCGAGCCCGGAATCGGCCAGCGGACCGACGAGCGCGATCGTGCCCTGCTTCTTCAGCGGCAGGGTCTGGTTGCGGTTCTCCAGCAGCACGATGCTCTCGCGGGCGATTTCGCGGGCCGGGCCGCGATGCAGTCGCCCTTCCACCTTCTCGTCGACCGGATCGTCTTCCGGTTTGCCCATGCGCACGAACGGGTTCGCGAAAAGTCCCATGTCGTATTTCGCGCCCAGAACCTCGCGCACGCAGGCATCGAGCTCGGCCATCTTGATCTCGCCTGATGCGATAAGGCCGGATACCTCGGCCAGATAGACCTGGTCGGCCATGCTGAGATCGATGCCGGCCTTGATCGCCAGCTTGGCGGCCTCGCGATTGTCGCGGGCGACGCCGTGGCGCGTCAGCTCGGTGATCGCGCCGTGGTCGCTCACCGTGACGCCTTTGAAGCCCCATTGCTTGCGCAGCAGGTCCTGCATCAGCCAGGTGTTGGAGGTCGCCGGCACGCCGTTGACCGAGTTCAGCGCGACCATGACGCCGCCGGAACCCGCCTCGATCGCCGCGCGATAGGGCGGCAGATAGACCTGGTGCATGCGCAGCGGGCTCATGTCGACCGTGTTGTAGTCGCGCCCGCCCTCGACCGCGCCGTAGAGCGCGAAATGCTTGACCGCGGCCATGATGGTGTCCGGCTGGTCGGGCGAGGTGCCCTGGAAGCCGCGCACGCTGGCCCGCGCGCATTCGCTGACGAGATAGGGGTCCTCGCCGAAGCCCTCGGAGGTGCGGCCCCAGCGCGGATCATGGCTGATGTCGACCATCGGCGCGAAGGTCATGTCGATGCCGTCATTGCAGGCCTCGACCGCCGAGACGCGGGCCATCCGCTCGATCACGGCCATATCGAAGCTCGACGCGAGCCCGAGCGGGATCGGGAAGGTGGTGCGGTGGCCGTGCACCACGTCATAGGCGAAGAACAAGGGGATCTTCAGGCGCGAGCGCTTGACGGCCGCCTCCTGGAGCGGCCGATTGTCGCGCCGGATCACGGTGTTGAACGAACCGGCGATGCGCCCGGCCGCGGCCTCTTCCATAAGCTGCGCGTGCGGCATCTCCCGGCCAATGCTGATCAGGCGCAACTGCCCGACCTTCTCGTCCACCGTCATCTGCGCGATCAGCTTGTCGACGAAGGCCTTCTTCGTCGCGGCAGGATCGGTGGCACGGGCTTTTTTCGGCTTTGCCGCAGCGGGAAGTGCGGCCATTCCGGCGACGAAAGCGGCCGAAGCCATGGCACCGAGCGCCTGCCGGCGGGAGAGTCCATTCTCCGTCTCGTCCTTGCAGGACACCGTCTCCAGCTCGCGGGAAGCCGGCGCACCGTTCGAATGATCCATGCTGATTTCGTTCACTTGAGAAGAGAGGGCGGCTGGATTGGGGATGGCGAAGGATCGCACGGGAGCGGTTCAAAGAGAACGGCGCTCATTCCTTGACCCTTGTGGCGATGATTGGCATTTGTGCTCGGATGCGCCGCTGCCGACAGAGGACGAGCGCTCCGTCCCGCCGACGCCCACCTTTAAGGAGGTAGTGTGAACTTGTCGACCCGTTCCGCCGACACGCTCATGGCCCGATCTTACTCTTCTGCCCGACCCGTGCTGATGCGGCTGCTGGCCCGGTGCTGCAAGGCCCGGAGCAGATCGGGCTTTGCGCCGCTGGGTCTGGCGCTTGGCTGGTTGGTTTTGGCAATGGTCGCCGCGTCGCCGGCTTTCGCGCAGCAGCGCCCGAAATTCGGTCTCGACGACGTGGTCGCCAAGGCCAAGGCGCTGGCGGATGCGCCTTATGTCGCGCCGGTCAGCAACCTGCCCGACGTCTTCAGCAAGATGCAGTTCGCCGACTACCAGAAGATGCAGCCCAAGCGCGATCGCTTCGCCTGGATGGAATACAAGACGCCCTTCAAGCTCGCCTTTTATCACCAGGGCATGCAGTTCAACACGCCGGTGAAGATCAGCGAGATCGTCGACGGCGCCGCCCACGAAATCCCCTATGATTCAGGGCGCTTCGATTTCGCCGACCTGCATTTCGACCGCGACGCCACCAGCAAGCTCGGCTGGGCCGGCTTTCGGGTGGTCTATCCGATCAATCAGGCCGGCAAGCTCGACGAGATCATGAGTGTTCTCGGCGCGAGCTATTTCCGCGTCATCGGCAAGCGCCAGATCTACGGGCTGTCCGGACGCGGCCTCGCGATCGATACCGGCCTGCCGATCGCCGAGGAGTTCCCCGCTTTCCGCGAGTTCTGGCTGCGTCGTCCCAGGCCGAAGGACAAACACCTGACCTTCTACGCGCTGATGGATTCGGTGCGCGCCTCCGGCGCCTATGAATTCACGCTGACGCCCGGCGCCGATGCCGTGCTGAGCGTCAAGACGCGCGTCTTCCTGCGGCAGGGGGCGTCGCCGACGACGCTCGGTATTGCGCCCCTGACCAGCATGTTCCTCTACGGGCCGCAGCAGCCGTCGCCGACCCCGAACTTCCGGCCTGCGATCCACGATTCCAACGGGCTCGCCATCCGCGGCGGCAATGGCGAATGGATCTGGCGGCCGCTGGTGAACCCGTCCATGGTCGCGATCAGCGATATTCCGGCTGAAAACCCGAAGGGTTTTGGCCTGCTCCAGCGCGGCCGCGACTTCTCGCGCTACGAGGACCTGAAGGATCGCTACGACCTGCGCCCGAGCGCCTGGATCGAGCCGACCAATGACTGGGGCAAGGGCAATGTCAGGCTCGTCGAGATCCCGACCGCCGACGAGACCAATGACAATATCGTCACGCTCTGGGTGCCGGACGGCAGGCCTCCCTTCGGCGAGCCGATGCGCTTCGACTACCGCATGCACTGGACCATGGACGAGCCGGCCCTGATGAAGGGTGACGTCTCGCATGTCTGGCAGACGATGCGCGCGGCCGGCGAAATCTATCAGTCCAATCTGATCCGGGCCGGCGACGGCACGCTCGTCTTCCTGGTCGATTTCAAGGGCCCCTCGCTGCGCAAGCTGCCGAAGGACGCCCGCCCCACGGCCGTCGTCGGCGCCAACGACAATATCGAGATCGTCGGCACCGAGTTGCAGCCCAATCCGGCCATCCAGGGCTGGCGCCTGAGCTATCGGATCAAGGTTAAGAACCCGACCGTCTCGTCGGATCTCGACGCCGTGCTCAAGCTCGGCGACCGCACGCTGACAGAGACCTGGAAGTTCAGGCTGCCGCCGACACAGGCCGCCACGAACAAGGAAACCTATCTCAATCGCTTCAAGGCGATGGAGTAGACGCAGCCGGTCTACGGCGATCAAGGCTGGCTGCTCAGCGGAAGCGAGCTGCTGAGGCGCACGGCCAGCACGAGGCCGCTCTGCCGGTCGACATTCATTTTCCGAAACAGGGACTTGAGCTGGTCGCGGACGGTGTTGGGAGAAATCCCGAAGCGTTCGGCCGCGCTTTTGAGCGTTTCGCCGTCGGTCAGGGCGATGGCGAGCTTCGCCTCGCTCGGCGTGAGGCCGTAGAGCTGGCGCAGGCGTTCGACCGGAGCCGGCGCGCTGCCCAGCGCAATCACGGCGGCAAGCCGTCCGGGGCCGGAGGCGGCCCGCAATGCATGCTGCTCCGGGAGGGGCAGCACGACGAAGCGCCCGGAGAAGGCGCTGGCTTCCAGCAGCCATGTCGCCGGTTGTGGGGGCTGAACCGGTCCGCCGGCGGCGACGCCGGTCGCCATTCGGATCGCGGCATCGAGACGCTGCTGGTCGCTCGGCCTCACGCAGGCGAGGCGTCCTCCCAGCAACTTCAGATGCCCGGCTGCGATCAGGCTTTGTCCGGTGACGTTGCCGAAGACGAGCCGACCTGTCGCGGTGACGATCAGCAGCGGCGCCGCGACGAGGTCGAGCGCGCCGAGGCAGGCGGCTCGCTCGACCAGCAGGTCGCCGATGCCGAACGAGCGGGCGAGATGACGCGCGGCGCGGGTCATGCGTTCGCGGCCGGGCGTCTCGAAGGAGCCGGCGAGGCGGGAGCGCATGACGGACAGCGTGGCGATGGAATCGCCGGGGAGGCGGAACGAGCAGACGAGGTGGCGGCGCACGTCGAGCCGATCGAGATAATCCGCGACGATCCCGCTACGCTCGAAGCCGTCCGGCTCGATCTCGTCGTCGCTGAGCACGCGCCCGACATTGCCCAGGATGACCGCGCGCCTCGGGTCCCGTGCGCCATATTCCTCGATGATCCGGCGGATGTTCTGCACGTCTCGATTGGGCGTCAGCGCATAAAAATGCCGCTCCGACGTGATCAGGCGATCGCGATTGGCGACGACGAGCTGGCCGACTTCACCCCCGACATAGGCACACAGATCCGGCAGGGCGGCGGTCCATTCGCGGGGGTCGCCGGCCCCCGCATAGAGGCGCTCCACCAGGTTGTCGTAGGCGTCATTCAGCATGGCGGTTTCAAAAGGCTTCCGGCAAACATCTCGGCCACTCGATCGCAGGGTCACGGCTCGCCCGCCAAATTATAGTCGATATGACGCAGGTGATCTCCTGCAAAAGCCGATAGCGCTTGTTATGTTCCACGTTACATACGTAACGTAAGCCAGCATACCCCGTTGGGATCAGTTCACGCGTTCACCTTCATTGTTGTGCAAAACGCGCAATTGTTGTCATCCCCTCCAAACGGGGGATGGATATCGCGCTGCCCGGCGATAGCGTGCGCCGCTGGGATGGGAACGTTGGGGAACGGGGTAGTTAAGCACGCATCGCTTAAGGAAGAGTGAATCTTGTCACTCGACCACGAACGCTCGGGCAACTCTTCTGCAATCTGCGTCTGCCGTTCCAACGTTTCGTTGGAGGTTACATGCGTCGCTCGAAGCCGTCCCGGCCGCACCGCCTGGTAGGAAAGCTGTCGGAGGTCCGTGAGCGCGCGGCCCGCTTCCTCGCGGCTCCCGTGGTTTCGCGGCGCGATCTGTCCAGCAGCGTCTCGCATCATGCTTTGTTCGAGACGCTCGAGCCGCGCATCCTGCTGTCGGGCGACCTCAACCCGATCCAGGGCACGATCGACGTTCCCGGCGAGGTCGATCGCTTCACCTTCGCGATCTCCGAAGCCAAGACCGTGGTCTTCGACAATCTCGCCAACCTGCAAGGCAGCTGGTCGCTGCATGATGGCGAGCGGGCGGTCGTTTCGGGCCGCGACCTCGCATCGTCCGATGCCGGTACTCAGGCACAGGCGGCGCCGATCAATCTCAAGCCGGGCTCCTACGTGCTGTCGGTCGATGCGTCCGGCGATCAGACCGGCGCCTACGCCTTCCGGCTGCTCGACCTGGCGAGCGCGGTGGATATCGACGAAGGCGAGGCCGTCTCGGGCGAGCTCGACCCCGGTGACAGCACGG
Organism: Hyphomicrobiales bacterium; assembly: GCA_004144595.1. Classification (GTDB taxonomy): domain Bacteria; phylum Pseudomonadota; class Alphaproteobacteria; order Rhizobiales; family Beijerinckiaceae; genus Allobosea. Next base: position 7,225 of record SEEM01000055.1, on the reverse strand, counting down.
CCGCCTTCAAGGTCACGCTCGCGGAAGGCGGGCGCTATACCTTCGACACGCTGAATACGGACGGCGCCGATGCCGGCAATACGGTCTGGCGCCTGATCGGCCCGACCGGGCAGCTCGTCACCGGCGGCTCCTACGCCGACACGGGGGTCGTCGCCGGCGAGGGGGGTGTCTACACGATCCTTGTCGAAGGCCGGCTCGGCTCGCACGACCCCAAGGCCTTCAGCTTTGCCCTGCGCCGCGACGTGACCGACGAGACGGCGCTCGCCTTCGGCGTGCGCATCGATGGGACCGTCGCTGAACCGAACCGCCGGGAGGCCTACGCCTTCAGCGTCGCGCCCGATCAGCAGCTCGTCTTGGACCTGATCGCCGGCAATTCGTCACTCCGGTGGCGGCTCGAGGGTCCTGTCGGCGAACGTGGCGTGTCCGACACGCTCGCGGTCGGCGACGGCAGCCCGGTTCCGCTGGCGCTGGCGCCCGGCGACTACCGCCTGGTGATCGACAGCTCCTACGGCGGCACGGGTGATTATGCATTCGCCGTTCACGACATCAGCGATGTCAGCGGCCTGCCGGAACTGACGCGCGAGCCAGACCTGCATCCGCTGTCGCTCGACGGGCAGATGCGGGCCTTTCGCTTCTCGGCCGGACGCGACGGCGAGCCCGTCGCCCTCGAAGTCGGTGGCGATGCCGGAAATGCGCGCTGGCTCGTGCTGGGGCCGAACGGCCAGATCATCGCAGATGGGCCGGTCGAAGGGCGCGAACCTTTCGTCTTCCCTGTGGCGGGCGATTACGTCTTCCTGATCGATGCCTCACCGGAGCCCGGCGAAACCGTCGATCTGACGCTCGGCTTCTACAACCGCGCGCCCGGTTCGGATATCTTCACGGACGAGACCGTCGACCTCGATTCACCTGTGTTGGGCGATTTCCAGGGGTCGGACCGCAGCTTCAGCTTCGAGCTTTCCGAGGCGAAGCGTCTGATGTTCGACAATCTGCGCTACACCTCCTACGCCCATTGGCGCTTGGAGAACCAGTTCGGCCAGGTGCTGGTCGACGGGCGCCGGCTCGACGACGGCAGCCCTAACGACGGCACCGAGCGGCCCATCCTGGAGCTCGGCGCCGGCTCCTATCGCCTGACGATCACCCAGGACTATCCCAGCTATGTCGGGACGACGGAATTCGGGTTCCGCCTGCTCGATCTGGCCTCTGTGCCCCAAACCAACGCCGGCGAGGAAGTCGGCGTCGATCTCGACCAGTCGGGCGGCACGACGCTGCGCGCCTTCGACCTGACGGCTGGCGACGAGATCTTCATCCGCAACGTCAATCAGGAATACGCCTATTACAGCGGCTCCTGGCGACTGATCGGCCCTGATGGCACGGTGGCCGCGACCAGCGCGCACTACTACGACACCGACACGGTGCGGATCGCGCGCAGCGGCCGTTATATCCTCGCGATCGACGCCGCGCCCGACTCGCAGGACCTCCAGCAGATCACGTTCCAGGTCGCGCAGGTCGTACGCACCGAGACGGCCCTGACGCTGGGAGCGGATTACACGAGCGCCCTCGCATCGAGCCGCGACTACGACATCTACCGGTTCGACGTTGCCCAGCGCGGCCTCTTCGTCTTCGACGCGATGACCTACGCCTATGGAATGAACTGGCGGCTGCGCGGCGCCGATGGCGAGATCGTGTCCGACTGGCGCAGCGTGGGCGATCCGCCGGTGCCGTTGATGCTGAACAGCGGCAGCTATCGGCTCGAATTCACCACGGCCTCGGGCTACAGCCCCCAGAACCTGACCTTCCGGTTGCTGGACGCCGGCGCCACGCCGCTATCGGCGCTCAATACCAGTATTGCCGGCACCACGAGCGCGGCTTCGAGCTCCGATCTCTATCGCTTCGCGGTCGAGGCTGGTGACCAGATCACCTTCGATCTCGCCTCGCAGAACCAGTACTACTACTATTTCCAGTGGCAGATCGTCGGGCCGGACGGCACCGCGCTGTGGTCGGGATATGGGGGCGATGCTGCGCTCGGCGCGGCTCCGGCGACGGGCATCTACACGCTCGTCATCGGCGGGACGGTGAACGCGTCGTCCACCGGCACGAGCTACAGCTTCAATCTGCGGCGGATCCAGGACAGGACGCAGGCGCTCGCGGTCGGCAGCACCGTCGATGTCGTCTTCGACGAGAACGACCAGCGCCTGTTCTACACATTCTCGCTGGCGGAAACGACACGCTTGCGGCTGGATACCCTGGCCTACGGCTCGAACCCGCAATGGCAGCTCCAGTATGCCGATGGCAGCGAGGTCACGGCGCTGCGCTACCTGTCGGAGGATTATTACGACAATCGCTCCGAGATGGTGCTTGCGGCCGGCGCCTACCGGCTCGCCGTCGTCGGAAATGCGTCCAGCAAGGCCACGCCGTCGCGTCTGCGCCTGCTCGATCTCGCCGGCGCGTCGCAGATCACGCTCGACACTCTGGTCAGCGACACCAGCGACCCCGCCTCGGGGACTCTTGCCTACAGCTTCCAGGCCAATGCGGGCACGCGCGTCTATTTCGACCATGCCGCCGGCGCTGGCTACTGGCGCCTGATCGATCCCAAGGGGGCGGTGGTCTTCAACCGCGGCCTGGGCGATGTCGGCCCGGTCACGCTGGAAAGCGACGGCGAGTATCTGCTGACCATCGATCAGGATGCCGGCAGTTATTACGCCAGCCGCCAGAACCCCGTCTCCTTCACGATCCGGACCGTCTCTGACACCGACAAGGCTCTGACGATCGGCGAACGGATCGACGCCACGCTCGCCGTGCCCGGCCAGAGCGATGTCTACCGGTTCAGCCTCTCGGAGGCGACGACGGTCTTCGTCGACGGCCTCACGGGCCGGAGCGACATCCTGTGGACGCTTGCCGGGCCGGACGGGCGCAGCATCCGGCGGGATCAGAATTTCTATTACGACTACCAGGGCGAGAACCGCCTCGCGCTCGGAGCGGGCGACTATACCTTCTATGTCCGCGGCTCCGGCGAGGCGTCCGGAGCCTATGCATTCCGCCTGCTCGATCTCGCTCAGGCGCCGGCGCTGGCGTTCGACGCGCCTGTGTCCGAGACGCTCGATCCCGGCCGGTCGACGGCGCTCTACCGTGTTTCCGTCGGCCAGGACGAGCGCGTCGCCTTCGACGCGCTCTCGGTGACCGGAACCCAGTACTACTATCTTCAGGTCGTGCTGAGCGACCCCGACGGCCGCGAACTCTGGCGCGGGTATTTCGAGGATCTGACAGCCGTTACGCTGACGCGCCCGGGCGACTATGCGCTCGCGGTGATCGGCGCTGCGAACGTCGATACGGCGGTCAGCTATGGCTTCTCGCTCGTCCGGCTGGAGGAGACGCAGGCGCCGCTCGCCTTGGGCGCGAGCGTCGCGGGGACGCTGAAGGGGCGCGGCGAACGCGATCGTTTCACCTTTTCCCTGACCGAGCCGAAGAGCGTCTTCTTCGACGCGCTGGTCAATGACGCCAATCTGAGCTGGAGTCTGCTCGGCGCCGATGGCGCCGCGGTCGCCACCGGCAATTTCGGCACGGGCTTCATCGCCGGGACGCCGACGCAGCTTTCGTCTGGGAGCTATACGCTGGTCGTCACGGGCAATGCCGCGGCGTCCTATGCGTTCCGGCTGCTCGACACTGCCGCTGCCGCCGCCCTGGCGGCCGGCGAGACCGCGGCGGTGAGCCTCTCGCCCGGGCGCGCCGCCGCGGTCTACGTCATCGAGGCGCAGCCGCGCCGGGTCCTCAGCTTCGACGCCGATCCCGTTGCGGATACCAGCACTTCCAATCTCAGGGTGCGGCTGGTCGATGCCCTGGGCACGCTGGTCTTCGATGGCAGCTTCGTCGATGCGACCACGCAATTGTCGCGTGGCGGTCGCTATCTCCTGATCGTCGACGGGTATACGACGCTGGAAGCCCCGCTGGCGTTGAGTTTCCGCTATACGCTGGCCGACCCGGCGGCCTCGGCCGCCTACACGGGCACGGCGATCACGATGGGTCAGGCCGTGTCGGGCACGATCGCGACCGATGCCGAGATCGACAGCTACACCTTCACCTTGACGGAACGCCGCAGCTTCTTCGTCGACACGCTGGCGGGCGCGAACGGCCTGACCATCGCGATCGACGGCCCCGATGGCGCGGTCGCGGCCCAGCGCTATTTCTATACCGATCTCTATGACTACTATGGCGGCGACGGGCTGTTGACCCTTCCGCCTGGCGACTACCGCGTCACGGTCCGGCGCGGCTACGAAAGCGGCGACTACGCTTTCCGGCTCGTCGATGCGAGCGCGGCGCCGCTCCTCCAGAACGGGACGGCGGCGACCGGTACGAACGATCCGGCGCGTGCCTATCAGGTCTACCGTTTCTCGGGCGATGTCGGCGACCGCGTCACGCTCACCGAGCCGAGCAGCTCGGGCTCGATCTACAACCAGACCTGGCGCGTCTACGATGCCAGCGGGCGCAGGCTCGACTATGCGCGCTATCTCAACGACACGACGCCGATCACGCTGGATCGCACCGGCGAGTATTTCCTCGTGGTCGATTCCTCCGGCTCGTCGGCTGCGAGCTACACCTTCGTCTTCAACGAGACGGCGACGTCGTACGCGACGGTCGCCCTCGGCGAGACCGTTGAGGGCCGCCTCCCGGCGCCCGGCGGCCGCAATGTCTACCTGTTCGACCTGACGGAACCGGTGCTTGTCGGTTTCGATGCGATCGGCGGCAATTATGCGGTGCAGCGTACGCTTTACGGACCGGACGGTCAGATCGTCGACCGCCGCAGCTTCAACAGCGATCGCGGTGATGCGCTCCAGCTCAGGGCGGGCCGTTACGCGCTCGCCATCACCGGCAGCGACGCCACTGCGGCGGATTATGCCTTCCGCCTGCTCGCCCTGTCGCAGGGCCAGGAGATCGCGGCCGGCACGCCCGTCACCGGCGTGCTCAATCCCGGCTCGTCGAGCACGGCCTACCGTTTCAGCGGCCAGGCGGGCGAACGCGTTTTCCTGAATCCGACACAGCTAGCCGGAGCCGCCTCGTACAGCGACACCTACTGGGCGCTCTACGATCCTTCCGGCACGCGGATCTTCCATAACGGGTTCAGCGTCGGCAACCCTCCCGGCGTGGTCTCCCTCACCTCGGACGGGGACTACACTCTCGTCATCGAGGGGCCGCTCGGCAACCGCGACAACCCGATCGAATACGCCTTCCGCCTCCAGACGATCACCGACGAGGTCAAGCCGCTGACGCTCGGCGAACGCGTCGGCGATACCATCGCCGAAGCCGGTGCGGTCCATCGCTATCGCTTCGCGCTGACGCAGGCGACGTCGGTCGCTTTCGACGCCCTGATCAACCAGTACAACCTCGCCTGGTCGCTGGAGCGCGTCGGCGGCAGCGGCATCGCTTCCGGCCAGTTCACGCAGGACACGAGTTATGGGGTCCAGCGCCTGGCCGCCGGCGAGTATGTGCTCGCGATCTCCGGCAATTCCGGCTTTACCGGCGACTACTACTTCAACCTGCTGAACCTGGCCGCGGCGAACCCGATCGCAACCGGGTCGACCGTCTACGACACACTCGATCCCGCGAACCAGACCCGTGCCTACGCCTTCGACGCTGCGGCCGGCGACCGGCTCTTCATCGACATGCGCTCCCTGCAGCCGGGGGTCTCTCCCTATTCGCTGCGCTTGCGTCTGCTCGGTCCTTCCGGCGAATCTGTCCTGCTGCCGAACGGCAGCGAAGTCGGCAACGGCTATTTCTTCGACATTGATACGTTCCGTGCGCCGCTGAGCGGGCGCTACACCCTTCTGGTCCAGGGGGCGATCGAGCAGACGGCGCCGGCGTCCTTCGCGTTCCTGGTCGCGAAGGCGAACCCGGCCGCGCCGGTCGCGATTCCCTCGATGAACGAGAATCCGCAGCCCGCGCCTGATCTCGTGGCCTCGGACGTCACCGTCACCGGGGTCGATGGCACGCCGCAGTCGGGCGGCGAGGTCACCGTTGCCTGGACCGAGCGCAATACCGGCTCGGCCGCGGCGCAGGCGGCTTACCACACCCGCGTGGTTCTCAAGAACGCCGCGACCGGCGATACCCTGTCGACGCATGAACTCGGCTTCGCGCCCGGTGCTCCGGCGCTCGGCACGGCCGGCAGCATCCAGCGCTCGCTGACGATACGGCTGCCCGAAGGCGCGCCCGGCATCGGCCAGATCGTCGCCGTGGTCACCGTCGACGTCGACAACGCGGTCTCCGAGGGTGTCAGCGAGAACCTGGCCGAGAGCAATAATTCGGCCGAGGCGCAGTTTACCTCGATCCGGGCCGCGACGCCCGATCTGACGGTCAAGCAGGTCGCGGTGTCGCCGGCTGGCGGCTACACGCCGGGGCAGGCGGTGACGATCTCCTGGATCAGTGCGAACGCCGGGGACCGCACCGTTTCGGCAAATTTCGTCGAGACGGTCAGCATCCGCAATACCCGCACGAACCAGATCGTGGCGTCGCGTCGCGTCGTCTTCGACACGGCGGTCGAAGGCAGCCTTGCGCCTCTCGGCGAGAGGGCACGCTCGGTCACCGTCGCCTGGCCGGACGGCGCCAGTGCCGGCGGTGATTTCGAGGTGGTGATCTCGACCGACAGCGACAACACGGTCGTGGAAGCCGCGGCCGACACCAATGCCGAGCAGAACAATGCGGCCACGCTGACCTTCCGTTCGGCGCCGGACCTCGCGGTCTCGGATTTCAACGTCACCAACGCGATCGTCCAGTCGGGCGGTCTCGTCACGTTGAGCTGGACAGAGACCAATCTCGGCAACGCGCCCACCACGGCCGGCTGGACCGACACGGTCTATGTCTACAATCTCACGCAGGGCGGCTCTTATATCGCCACCGGCAATACGGCCTATGATCCGGTTACCGGCGGCGGGCCCATCGGCGCGGGCGAAAGCCGGCTGCGCTCCGTCACGCTGCGCCTGCCCGAGGGCGAGTATGGCGCTGGCGAATTGCGCTTCGATCTCTACGCCAACAACAACTACAGCGTCCGCCTGAACGAGGGCAGCGCGGGCGGCTCGGACAACGGAGACGCCAACAACAGCGCCACTTTGAGCGCGAGTTCGTTGCTCCGGCTCTATCCCGACCTGTCGGTGAAAAGCGTCACCGTGCCGGCCTCGGTGACCGCCGGACAGTCCTTCAGCGTCACCTGGGTGATCGAGAACCTGTCCTCGGTCACGGC
>SEEM01000054.1 GCA_004144595.1 Hyphomicrobiales bacterium | reverse complement strand
TCATTGAGAACGACATGCTGAACGGCACCGCGATCCGCCTCGACGGCGCGATCCGGCTGGCGCCGAAATAGCCCCGAGTCACCGCGTCAGACGATGCGATAGACCTCGCCGGCACTGCGGTCCCGGTAGAGGTCCACCCGCGCGCCGTTCCAGTGGTAGTCGAGATGCCGGCCCTGCACCGGATGGCCTGCGCCATCGGGATAGAACAGCCCGGCGCATTCACCGCCCCGGCAGCGCACACTGGGATAGGCAACCCCTGACGACCCCGTTGCCCGCAAACCGATGCCAAGCGCCTGGCTCGCGGTATAATCGACGGGATCGAGCACGGAAGCGGCCTCGGCCCCGAGAGACCGGATGTCGTGAAGCTCCGCGTCGGCATCCAGCACGATCTCGCGGAATTGCGAGGTCCAGCCCGGCGGCTGCGTTGTGGCCAGCATGAAGCGGGCGTGGTGGTGGATCGTCTCCAGCAGCGCGACTTCGAAACGGTCGCCGACATAGAGCACGCCGAAGCTGCCCTCACTGAACCGGCTCGGCCTGTCCGGGCTGACATGGGTGAAGGGCGCCATCAGCCAGCTCGCGCCCGGACCGGAGACGCGACGGTCGGACGGCACCAGGTCGAGATTACCGATTGTTTCCATCAGGCGCGGATTGGTCTTCTGCTCGGCCGCGATCAGGAGCGGCCAGTCCGCTGGGTCGGCGATATCCTCGAACAGGTCGATCGGCGGGAAGATGCTGCGGATGATTCGGACCGCCCCGCGCCACGCGACCTGCGCGACCGGCAGGCTCGCCGGATCGATCACCAGGCGCCCCGCTCGGCATCGAGCAGGCGGCGCACCCGCATCAGGTCGGTGAGTTCGCCGCCGAGCATGATATCCAGCGCCGCTCTGCCGCCGAAATCGCTGTTCGGCCGTTTGATCCAGTCATAGCCGCGCTGCGGCTCGGTGAAGATCAGCCTGAGCGCCTTGTGGATGCCCATCAGGTTGGAGAGCCGGGCCTTGCCGTCGCGCGAGATGCGGCCGATCTCGCCGGCTTTCCAGCGCCGGTAGCTCCTGACCGGCAGGTCGATCAGCACCGCCGCTTCCTCGTCGGTGATCCGCCAGAGCCGGAACAGGTTGACCGCCGCACGAAACATCGCCGCCGCCTCCTCCTCCGTGATCGGATCGGGGATGAAATCGCGCTGTGCCGTCTCGATGCGCAGCAGGGACGTCATGGCATCTCTCTCCATTTGGCATAAAATGGAGACAATATTGCCAAATGGCAAGAGGCCGTGATTTTCGACCTATTGCTCGGTCTTCGCGGGCTTGATCTCATGCTTCAGGATCAGCGGCGTCTGGGCCAGCGCGAAGATCATGGTCAGCGGCATCACGCCCCAGACCTTGAAGGCCACCCAGAAATCCTGGGTCTGCGTGCGCCAGACCACCTCGTTGATGGCCGCCAGCAAGAAGAAGAACAGGCCCCAGCGGAAAGTCAGCTTGCGCCAGCCCTCGGCGTCGAGCTGCAGCACCGTCTCCAGCACCAGCGAGAGCAGCGATCGCCCGAAGAAGAGCCCGCCGAGTAGGATGCAACCGAACAGGGCGTTCACGATGGTCGGCTTGACCTTGATGAAGAACGCGTCGTCCAGCGCCAGCGTCAGCCCGCCGAAGACGGTCACGACGACGGCGTTCACGATCGCCATGCGCGGGAGATAGCCCATCAGCACCCGCGACAGCACCAGAGCGATCAGCGACGCCGCGATGAAGATGCCGGTCGCGACGAAGATGCGCCGGTCCTCGGCCACGCCGAGCAGCCGGTCGCCATAGGAATTGGCGAAGAAGAAGATCGCCAATGGCCCGAATTCCAGCGCCAGCTTGAGAAGCGGGTTGACCGCCTTGCCCTTGCCCGCCGCATCCGTCGGTTGCCTCATCGTCTCGCTCACGCCGCTTCTCCCGAAGCTGATTCCATGCCCGCCACCGCCCGCGCGAAATCGCGCGCCGAGAACGGCTCCAGATCCTCGACGCTCTCGCCGACTCCGATGAAATGCACGGGCAGTCCGAATTGCGCCGCCAGCGCCACCAGGATGCCGCCGCGCGCCGTGCCGTCGAGCTTGGTCATGACAAGCCCGGTCACACCCGCCGTCTCGCGGAAGGCCTCGACCTGCGAGATTGCATTCTGGCCGACGGTGGCATCGAGCACGAGCAGGGCCGCATGCGGCGCGCTCGGGTCCTGCTTGCGGATGACCCGCACGACCTTGGCGAGCTCGTCCATCAAACCCTGCTTGTTCTGCAACCGGCCGGCGGTATCGATCATCAACACGTCGGTACCATCAGCCTTGGCCTTCTTCAGCGCCTCGAACGCGAGGCCCGAGGCGTCGGCGCCCTGCTGGCCATGGACGACCTCGGCTCCGGTGCGCTCGCCCCAGACCCGCAATTGCTCGATCGCGGCAGCGCGGAAGGTATCGCCGGCCGCGAGCATCACGGATTTGCCCTCGGTGCGGAATTTTGCGGCCAGCTTGCCGATTGTCGTGGTCTTGCCGGAGCCATTGACCCCGACCATCAGCAGCACGAACGGCTTTTTCGTGGCGTCGATCACCAGGGGCTGGGCGACGGGCACGAGGATCGTCTCGACCTCGCGCGCCAGGATCGCCTTCACCTCGGCCGGATCGATCTGCTTGTCGTAGCGCCCGTCGCCGACCGCTTTCGCGATCTTCGCTGATGTCGCGAGGCCGAGATCGGCCTGGATCAGGATGTCTTCCAGATCCTCCAGCGTGCCGGCATCGAGCTTGCGCTTGGTGAAGAGATCGGTGATCCCCGTCGTCAGCGCCGAGGAGGTCCGCGACAGCCCCTCGGTCAGCCGCCGCCACCAGCTCCGCTTCGGCTGCGGCGCAGGGACAGAAGCGGGCTCGGGAGCAACGACCGGCTCGGGCTGTGGAACGACGGCGACGACAGCTTCCGGCTCCGGCTCGGCCGGAGGTGCAATCTCCTCGACCGGAACAGGCGGCGCGATGGGCTCAGGGGTCGGCGCCTCGACGGCGAGCGCTTGCGTATCGACAGCCGCCGCAGGGGTGATCTCTTCGACGTCCGACTTCGGCTCCTCGACCGGTCCGACTACCTGTTCGGTCACCGCCTCCGGGGCCGATGCCGGCTTGGCGGCTTCCTCCTCGTCGCGTCCGAACAGCCTCGAAAAGAAGCCGCGCTTTTTCGGTTCGGTCTCGCTCATCGCCATCCTGTCTTCGGTTCGGTTGGCATCTTCGGTTGCGCCGCCGGGCCGGGTTGGGTAGCGCAATGCCATGGCAGCGCCGGACCGACCAGAAAATTCGCTATTCCCCGGGCAAGACGAGGCCGAACTGCCGGTGCCGCTGCTCTATCGCGACGCCATGATGCTCGTCATCGACAAGCCCGCCGGCTTGCCCTCGCATCGCGGCCCGCAGGCCAAGCGCCGGGTCATTCCCGTGCTGACCGATCATCTCGATGCATTGCGCTTCGGCCTGCCGCGCAAACCGGAGGCCGCGCACCGGCTCGACAAGGATACCTCCGGCTGCCTCGTTCTCGGCCGGCATCCCCGCGCCATGGCCGAGCTCAACCAGATGTTTCGCGACGGGCGCATCGACAAGACCTATTGGGCGATCGTGCAGGGTAGCCCCGCGGAGGACGAGGGGTTGATCGATCTTCCGCTCGGCAAGCGCTCGCCCGAGCGCGGCTGGTGGATGAAGGTCGACCCCGCCGGCCTGCCCTCCCAGACCCGCTACCGCGTGCTCGGTCGCGGCGAGAGCGAGCACGGTCCGCTCGCCTGGCTCGCTATGCAACCACTCACCGGGCGCACGCATCAATTGCGCGTCCATTGCCAGGCCTCCGGCTGGCCGATGCTCGGCGACGAGATCTATGGCGGTGCGCCGCGCGAAGGCGGCCCCGGCCTGCAGCTCCATGCCCGCGCGATCACGATCCCGCTCTACAGGAAGCGCGATCCGATCACGGTCGAGGCGCCGCCGCCGCCGCATATGCTTGCAGCGCTCGGTGCCTGCGGCTGGAACAGGGTTTAGAGCGCGTCAACGCGGCGCCCGCGACATGGCACCGGCAATCAATCCTTCGCTAATCCGGGGCTGCTATGTCACGGCTGCAATCACCCCCGTCATGCAGCCATGACCGCCAGCGCCAGCGCCGAACCGCAGCTCCTGCCCCTGCCCGATGCCCGCGCCCACAGCGCGGATGGCGCAGCGCCGCCGCTTGCGGTGCTCGTGGAGTGGGTCGAGACCTACCTGATGAGCCCCCATGCCGATCTCGGCCGAACGGGCGCCGTCTGCCCCTTCACCCGCCAGGCCGCGAAGCTCGACACGGTCCGCCTCGGCATCTCCGCGTCGACCGCAGGCGATGAGGAGGCAGCATTCGCAGCGGTCCGCCGCAGCTTCGCCGATCTCGATGCGATCCCGGCTCAAGCCTCCCTCCAGCATTTCCGCACCGTCATTCTGGGCTTCCCCGGCTGCGCCGACCCGGCCGGCACGGCGATGCTGCAACGCGTCCAGAAACGGCTGAAATTCGCTTCGCTGCGCCGCTTGCGCATGATCGGCCTGATGCATCCGGCCTCGGAGGCGCCGGGCCTGTGGAATCCGCAGTTCCGGCCGCTGCGCGCGCCCTTCCCGGTCGTTGCCGTCCGCCACATGGTCGAGCATGACGCGCCCTTCGCGGCGCGTCATCCGCTCCTGATGCTGCCCTATCTCGCCCGCTTCCGCATTGCCGGGGCCAAACGCCTGATCGCGCATCTGCGTGCAGGGCCATGAAAGCGGCGCTGCCCTCGCCTGCGCAGGATGACGAGGCCGCGACGTTCGATCTCGTCGACGATGTAGCGGGCTTCCTCGCCTTGCGCCGAGACTGGGAGGCGCTCTTCGAGCGCGCCGCAGCGCCACCGCAGCTCTTCCAGAGCCATGTCTTCCTTCGCCACTGGACGAGCCATTACCTCGCTCCCGATACCCGGCTCAGCATCGTCACCGCTCACCGGGCCGGCGAGCTGGCCATGGTCTGGCCGCTGGTTCGTCAGAAGCGCTACGGCCTCGACACCCTGCGTTTCATGGGCGTGCCTGTGGCCCAATTCGCAGACGTGCTCGTCCGGCAGGGCGACGAGGCGCTGCTGAATGCCGGCTGGACCTTTGTCCGGCAGTTGGGTGCCGATCTCTTCGAGGCCCGCAAGCTGCGCGCTGATTCGCGCCTCGCCCTGAGTGGCCTGCTCGATGATGCCGTGGAGGGCGACCGGCAGGAGGCGCCGTTTGCGGATCTCACCCGCCGTGTCGGCGAGACCGGGCCGAGCCTCGCCTATCCGGCGCGCGAACGGTCGAATCACCGCCGCCGTCTGCGCCGCCTGGAAGAGCGTGGCCCGCTTGCCTATGCCATGCCGCCGCCGGGGCCCGAGGCCGCCCGGCTCGCAGCCGCCGCCATCGCGATGAAGCGAGCGACGCTGGCGCGGCGCGGCATCGTTGCGCCGGTGGTCAACGACCCCCGCTTCGGCGCATTCTTCGCCGATCTGGCCGGGGACGCCTCCGGCGAGGCCACGCTGCGAATCTCGTCCATCCTCAGCCAAGGCGCGCCGATCGGCATCGACCTCTCCTTCGACTGCAAGGGCCACAGCTTCGCCCATGTCCTCGCGACCGATCCGGAACATGAGCACGACGGCATCGGAAAGATTCTGATCCACCACAGCTTCGCCGGCGCCCGTGCTCGCGGCAGCACGGTCTTCGACCTGCTAGCCCCGGCCGAGGCTTACAAGCGCGACCATGCCGATGGCTGCGTCTCGGTCAGCGACCGTCTCCGGCCATTATCGCTGAAGGGGAGGCTGGCCTGCGGCCTGGGCATCCAGCATTGGCGGCCGCTGCTGAAGACCGTTGTGAAGCGCTTGCCCGCAGGCTTCTCGCGCTATGTCGTGCCTCCATCGCGGCAAGGCACGTAACGCGGCACAGGCGGGAGCTCCGGCTCAGTCCGAAATCGCGTCGATAGCGCGCGCCAGCTTGACGTCGAGCTCGGTCAGCCCGCCAGCATCATGGGTCGCCAGCGTGATGTCCACGGTGCGATAGACGTTCGACCATTCCGGATGATGGTTCATCGCCTCGGCCAGCAGCGCGACGCGCGTCATCCAGCCGAAGGCCTCGCTGAAATCGCGAAAGACGAAGCGCTTGGTGATCGCCTCGCGCCCCTGCACCAGCTTCCAGCCGGTCAAGGTCGCCAGCGCTTCGGCCTGTGCCTCGGGCGAGAGCCGCTTCGGTCGCGTCATCGTCGCATCTCCCGCGACAGGCGATTCGGATAGGACGGGCCAAGCGGATAGGCCGCCTCCAGCACATAGGGCCCGCCGCCGACCGAATCGCGCGAGGACATCAGCGCCACCCGGCGGGCGGTGAAGGTGAACGGGCGGACGATCGGGTGCAGGCCGAGGAAATGCGCGAGCTCGACGGGAGTCGTGTCCCGCAAACGCGCCAGCGTGACATGGGGCACGAATTTGCGTGCCTCCGCCGGCAGGCCGAGGCGGCGCATCTGCCGTTCGAGGTCGCCTTGCAGATCGGTCAGGGCCTTGCCCGGCTGCGCCCGCGCAAACAAGGCGCGTGGCTTGTCGCCGCCGAAGCTGCCGAGCGCATCGAGCGTGACCTCGAAGGGATAGGCCGTGAGGTCGGAAAGCATGTAGTCGATGTCGTTCGCCATGCGCCGGTCGACATCCCCGAGGAAGCGCAAGGTGATGTGGTAGTCGGCCGGCTCGATCCATCGCGCGCCCGACAAGCCACCGCGATGCAGCGTCAGGCCGGTCGCGACCTCGGCGGGAATTTCCAGAGCGATGAACAGCCTCGGCATGAGCGAATCCCTGCCAAGCGATTGTGACTCTGGCGAGACGGTAGAGCAGGGAGCCGGTTCAAGGGAATTGTTTTTGTGCTGATCCCGTCGGCCATGGGCGCGTCAGGCTCGGGCCTGACCCGAGCATTTCAGCAAGGATGCCGCCTGACCTCGAAAGCGATTCTCGGTCGAAGCGTCGCTTCGCCCGAGAATGACGGGCAACGGCTCAGGGGCAGGGATTGCCGACAAGCTGGTGGATTGCGTCGATTCCCGTCTCGACCTCAGGCGGGAGCTTGACGTCGATCGAGGCGATATCGGTCCTGAGCTGCTCCATCGAGGTGGCGCCGATGATGTTGGCGGTGACGAAGGAGCGGCTGTTGACGAAGGCCAGCGCCATCTGAGCCGGGTGGAGCCCGGATTCGCGGGCAAGCGCGATATAACGCTTGATCGCCTCCTCGGCTCCGGCTGTCTGATAGCGCTGGCCCCGGTCGAACAAGGTCGTGCGCGCCCCGGCCGGGCGGGCGCCGTCGAGATATTTACCGGTGAGGAAGCCCTGCGCCAGCGGCGAGTAGGCGAGCAGTCCTACATCCTCGTGAACAGCGACCTCGGCCAAAGCCGTCTCGAAAGTGCGGTTGAGCAGGCTGTAGGCGTTCTGGATCGACTGCACCCGCGGCGTGCCGCGTGCCTCGGAATCGGTCACGAAGCGCATCGTGCCCCAGGCGCTCTCGTTGGAAAGGCCGAGATGGCGGATCTTGCCGGCCTTGATCACCTCCGCGAACGCGTCCAACTGCTCGGCGATCGGAGTCTGGTCGGCAGCCGGCACGTAGGCGCCGTTGGAGAAACGCGTCGGGTTTGAGCCCCACGGCATCGGCCGCTCGGGAAAATGAATCTGGTAGAGGTCGATATAGTCGGTCTGCAGCCGCTGCAGGCTCTTGTCGACAGCCTCGAAGATCTGCCTGCGCGTCACCCGCGTCGGGCTCTTGTCGTCGCGGAACCAGGTATTGCCGCCGCGGCCGCAGACCTTCGACGCGAGGATGACCTTGTCGCGGTTCTTCCGGGCCTTGAACCAGCTCCCGATGATCCGCTCGGTCGAGCCTTGTGTCTCCGGCTTCGGCGGGATCGCATAGAGCTCGGCCGTATCGAAAAAATTGATGCCTTGCTCGAGGGCATAGTCCATCTGGGCATGGCCTTCGGCTTCGGTGTTCTGCTCTCCCCAGGTCATGGTTCCCAGGCAGATCACCGAGACCTTGAGATCGGTGCGTCCAAGGCGGCGGTATTCCATGGCGAAGCAACTCCGGAAGCGAGGGGCCGGCGGGCGGCGAAGCAAGAAGCGGGGATACGCCGCGCGGAGAACCCGCGAGCGGATCAGGACCTGGGCGGCAAGGAAGCGATGAAGCGCTCGACCGTCGGCAGGATGGTCCGGACGATGACGGCGACGCCATCGGCCGTGGGATGAAGCCCATCCGCCTGGTTCAGGGCGCGGTCGCCCGCGATGCCCTCCAGGAAGAACGGGTAAAGCACCAGCCCGTATTGTTTCGCAAGCTCCGGATAGATCGCGTCGAAGCGTTTCGCGAAATCCTCGCCGAGATTGCGCGGCGCATACATGCCGGCGAGCAGCACCGGGATTTTCCGCTCGGTCAGGCGGGCGATGATCGTATCGAGGTTTTTCCGGGTCAGGGCCGGGTCGACGCCGCGCAAGGCATCGTTGGCACCGAGTTCCAGGATGACGCCGTCCGTGCCATCGGGCACCGACCAGTCGAGCCGCTCGAGCCCCCCTTGCGTCGTGTCGCCGGAGACGCCGGCGTTCACGATTTCGACAGCGAGGCCCTTCTGGCGCAAAGCCTGCTCCAGCACGGCGGGAAAGGCCGCGCTGGCCGGCAGATTGTACCCCGCCGACAGCGAATCGCCGAAGGCCACGAGCTTCAATGATCGCCCCGTAGCGGGACTGGAAGAAGGCGTCTGGGCACCGGCCATGTCGATCGACCCGATGAAAAGCAGCAGGAACGCGACGAAAAACAGTGCAGCCGATTGGATAAGCGCGGACCTGCGCCCATATGGCCGCAGACCGCGCCGTGCCGAGAGTCTGCCCCGTTCGGGGCGCGATCCGGTGCGAGCGGGGATGGCGATAGGTTGTGAAGTCAGGATCATGGCGTGATGAACGAGAAGGCCGCTTCGGCAATCGAGTTGCAGGATGTCCACCTGAGTTTGGGCCGTGGCGCGGCCCGCGTCCATATCCTCAAGGGCGTCTCGGTGTCGTTGGCCGATGGTGAGGCGACCGGCCTGGTCGGCCCCTCCGGCTCCGGCAAGTCGACGCTGCTGATGACCATGGCCGGGCTGGAACGCCCCGACTCGGGTCTGGTCAAGGTCGCCGGCCAGGATCTCGGCGCCCTCGACGAGGACGGGCTCGCCATCTTCCGCGGCCGGCATATCGGCATCGTCTTCCAGTCCTTCCACCTCGTCCCCACCATGACGGCGCGCGAGAACGTCGCCCTGCCGCTGGAACTTGCCGGCCACACGGACGCCTTCTCCCGGGCCGAGGCCGAACTGCGCAATGTGGGCCTGGGCCACCGGATGGACCACTATCCTTCCCAACTTTCGGGCGGCGAGCAGCAGCGCGTCGCCATCGCCCGCGCCGTCGCGCCGGACCCGGCGATCCTCGTCGCCGACGAGCCGACCGGCAATCTCGACGAATCGACCGGCCGCGCCATCGTGGACCTGATCTTCGCCCTCAAGCGCGAGCGCGGCGCGACTCTGGTGCTCGTCACCCATGATCTCTCGCTCGCCGCACTTTGCGAGCGCACCGTCCGCCTGCGCTCCGGCGTGATCGAGCCCGAGCCCGAGCCCGAGACGGTGGTCGCCTGACGATGCACGCTCCCGTCAAGCCGACCTCGCACCCTCCCGCGCAATCTCCCGGCATCAGCCTCGTCCTGCGCCTTGCAATCCGCGACTTGCGCGCCGGCTTGCGCGGCTTCGGCATCTTCATCGCCTGCCTCGCGCTCGGCGTCATGACCATCGCCGCCGTGGCCTCCGCCTCGCGCGGCCTGACCGAGGGGCTCGCCCGCGAGGGCCGGCGCATCCTCGGCGGCGACGCCGCCTTCAGCCTGATCCATCGCGAGGCGACAGAGCCCGAGCTCGCCTTCCTGACCGCGCGCGGCACCGTCTCCAGCATCGCGACCATGCGCGGCATGGCCAATGCCGGGGAGAAGGGGGCGGCTCTCGTCGAGATCAAGGCGGTCGACGCGGCCTATCCCAGCATCGGCACGGTCGAGACCGACCCGCAGACGCCATTGCCCGGCCTGCTCGACCAGCGCGACGGGGTTTTCGGCGCGGTCGCCGACCCCGTGCTGTTCGGCCGGCTCGATCTGAAGCCCGGCGACATCGTCACGGTGGGTGGCGCCAAGATCCAGCTGCGCGCCAATCTGGTCTCCGAGCCCGACAAGATCGCGGCCGGCGTCGGCTTCGGTCCGCGCCTCCTGCTATCGCAGGACGCTCTGAGGGCGACCGGCCTGATCCAGCCCGGCAGCCTGATCCGCTGGACCTATCGCCTCCAGCTCCCGCAAACAGCGACCAGCGATGCCGAGCTTGAAAAGGTCATCGCTGAGGCCGGCACGCAGCAGCGCGACGCCGGCTGGGAAATCCGCTCCCGCGCCAATGCCGCGCCGAGCTTCCAGCGCAATCTCGAACGCTTCACCCAGTTCCTGACGCTGGTCGGCCTTACCGCCCTGCTGGTCGGCGGCGTCGGCGTCGCCAATGCGGTGCGCCGCTTCGTCGAGGCCAAGAAGCTCGATTTCGCCACCATGAAAGCGGTCGGCGCCACCGGCGGGCGCGTCGTCGCGATCCACCTGACCGAGGTCATGCTCGTCGCTGCGATCGGCACCGCCATCGGCCTCGCGCTCGGGGCTGCCGCGCCTTTCGGCCTCGGCGCCATCGTCCGAAGCATCCTGCCGGTACCGTTCGAGCCGACGCTGGCGCCGGGCGAACTCGCCATCGCCGCGCTTTACGGCCTGCTGACCGCGTTCGTCTTCGCGATCATCCCGCTCGGCCGCGCTCATGACATTCCGGTCTCCGCCCTGTTCCGCGACAAGGTCGAGCCCGACCCGCGTCGCCCCCGCGTGATCTACCTCGTCCTCTGCGCGCTGGCGCTCGCCGGTCTCGCCGGGGTCGCCATCGGCTTCGCCTATGATCGCCGGATCGCGCTGATCTATATCGGCGTGATGTTTTGCGTCTTCCTGCTGCTGCGCGCCGTCTCGCTCGGCCTGATGGCGCTGGCCCGCCGCATCCCGCGCCCGCGCCGCCCGGCTTTGCGCATGGCCCTCGCCAACAGCCATCGCCCGGGCGCGCTGACGCCGGCGCTCGTGCTCTCGCTCGGTCTGGGTGTCGCCCTGCTCTCGGCGCTCTCTTTCATCGATGTCAGCCTGACCCGGCAGCTCACCGGCGCCCTGCCCGACAAGGCACCGAGCTTCTTCTTCCTCGACGTGCCCAGCCGCGATTCCGAGCGCTTCGACGCCTTCCTCGCGGCGGAACGGCCGGGAGCCAAGACCGAGCGCGTGCCGATGATGCGCGGCCGCATCGTTTCCGTGAACGAAATCCGGGCCGAGGACATCAAGGCAAGCGAGCAATCGGCCTGGGTGCTCGACGGCGACCGCGGCATCACCTATGCGGCGGCCCTGCCAGAGGGCTCCCGGGTCTCGGCGGGCGAATGGTGGCCTGCCGATTATCGCGGCGAGCCGCTAGTGTCCTTCGATGCCCAGAATGCCGCCGGTATCGGCCTGAAGATCGGCGACAGGCTCACAGTCAACGTGCTCGGCCGCAACATCACCGCCCGCGTCGCCAATTTCCGCACGGTCGACTGGCGCTCCTTCGGCATCAATTTCGTCATGGTGTTCTCGCCCAACACCTTCGCCGGCGCGCCGCACACCAATCTCGCCACCGTCGCGACGAGCCCGGACGGCAAGGGCGCGACCGACGCCATGCTGATGCGCCGCCTCGCGCTCGACTTCCCGGCCGTCACGGCGGTGCGGGTCAAGGACGCGCTCGAAGCGGTCAACACCATCGTCGCCCAGCTCGCCATGGCGATCCGCGGCGCTTCGGGGCTCGCCATCGCCGCGAGCCTGCTCGTGCTGGGCGGCGCGCTCGCCGCCGGACAGCGGGCGCGGCTCTATGACGCGATGATCCTGAAGACGCTCGGCGCGACCCGCCGCTTCATACTTTCGTCGTACGCCCTTGAATACGCCGCCATCGGCCTTGTCGCGGCCGTGTTCGGCGTTGTCGCGGGTACAGCGGCCGGCTGGGGGATCGTCACCCAAGTGATGCGGATCGAATTCGTCAGTGACCCCACGGGGGCAATACTGTCTGCGACTGCCGCTGTCGGGGTTACCGTCCTGTTCGGGCTTGTCGGAACGATAACAATACTGACGAAAGCGCCGGCTTCTCATCTCAGAAATTTATGACGACTATCTGAGGGGCCCGCTCGATAGACATTAAAATCGTGTAATTCTGCATGGCTGCCGCGCCGAAGTTCTATGAGACGGCGGCCCTTAACCATGGCGGGGTCTTGTAAGGAAAGAGAAAGCCCCTCATATTCATTCCATCGCGACGATCGATCGCGAGGACGGCTGGCGCCTTTGCGTCTTCCGTCGTCCGAAACACCGTCAGGGGAAACTCTCTTAATGAGCAACTTCGACCGCAATGCTCCAGTCTGGGGTGCCGGCCGCGCACAGCAGACCAGCGCCGTCGAGATGGATCAGGGCCTGCGCTCGTTCATGCTCGGCGTCTACAACAACATGGTGATCGGCCTGGCGATCTCGGCGCTGTTCGCGCTGGGCATCAACAAGATGGCCGTGACCGATCAGGCCAACGCCGTCGCCAAGATCGGCAACACCTATCTCACCTCCTTCGGCCAGCTGCTTTACGGCACGCCGCTGATGTGGGTGGTCGCGCTGGCGCCGCTGGCCTTCATCTTCTTCTTCTCGTTCCGCGCCGACAAGATGTCGGCTTCTTCCGCGCGGACGATGTTCTTCGCCTTCGCGGCGGTGATGGGCGTCTCGCTCTCGACGATCCTGATCCGCTACACCGGCGCATCGGTGGTGCAGGTCTTCTTCATCACTGCGGCGGCCTTCGGTGGTCTCAGCCTCTACGGCTACACCACCTCCAAGTCGCTGTCCGGCATGGGCTCGTTCCTGGTCATGGGCCTGATCGGCCTGATCCTGGCCTCGATCGTGAACATCTTCCTGGGCTCGGGCGCGCTGGCCTTCGCCATCTCGGCGATCGGCCTGCTGATCTTCGCGGGCCTCACCGCCTGGGATACCCAGCGCCTTAAGGAGATGTATCTCTCCTCCGATCTCGGCCCGGAAGAGGCTGCGAAGCTCTCGGTGAACGGCGCGCTGTCGCTGTACCTGAACTTCATCAACATGTTCCAGTTCCTGCTCTCGCTGATCGGCAACCGCGAGTGAAAACGACAGGCTCCTGAACGGGAGCCCGAGCATCGGCCCGCGGTTTTCGGAAGTGCCGATGCGAGATCAGAAAATTGGAGCCCCGGCCTCACGGCCGGGGCTTTTTTGTCGGCAGAGCTTCTTTTTGGCACGCACATTGCCCATGCTTGCGGCATGACGATGCCTTCGATCCGCGCGGGCCTTCCGGCCGACATTCCCGCCATCGCCGCGATCTACGCCGATGCGGTCCTGCACGGCACCGCCTCCTGGGAGCTGGAGCCACCGGACGAGGCCGAGATGCAGCGGCGCTACGAGGCGATTCTGGCCGGCGGCTACCCGCATCTCGTCGCTGAGCGGGACGGCGACATCCTCGGCTATGCCTATGCCGGCGCCTATCGGCCACGTCCGGCCTATCGTGCGACCGTCGAGAACTCGATCTACATCGCTCCCACAGCGCAAGGACTGGGCATCGGCAGCCTGTTGCTCGACGCGCTGATGCAGGCCTGCACCGAACGCGGCTTCCGCCAGATGATCGCGGTCATCGGGGATGGTACGGGTGCCTCGGTCGGCTCGCGCCGCCTGCACGAGCGCGCCGGCTTCCGCCTGATCGGCATCGCCGAGAAGGTCGGCTTCAAGCACGGCCGCTGGCTCGACCAGATGCTGATGCAGAAGGAGCTGGGCGAGGGTGACCGCGCGCCGCCAGGATTCTGACCCGGCGCACAGCCCGTTACGTCAGCCCACGACGCTCAGCTTGTTGTCCAGCACCTTGAGCACGCGCGAAAGCTCCGAACCGCGCTTCAGGATCAGCCCGGTCGCCGCGACGACCGAATAGGCGCCCTGCCGCCGCGCCAGCGCCGGATCCTTGACGATCCGGTAGAGCGGCATTTCCGAGGAGCGCCGGAACACCGAGAACTGCGCCTTGTCCTTCAGGAAATCGATGGCATAGTCGCGCCATTCGCCCGCCGCGACCATCCGGCCATAGAGGTTGAGCAGTTCGCTGAGCTCGCGCCGATCGAAGGTCACGGTCGTGGATCGCGCCGGCGCTGGAAAATGGACCACCGCGCCGGCGGATTGCGGTTGTGGCGTTTCGTTTTCGCTCATGGCGCCTCCCTTGTCGGGGCCTCACCAAATCATCCTGGAATGATGCGCTCGCGGTTCTGCGCTGGCAAGAGACTGCGGCCGCAACATGAAGTGCCTTTTCCGCGAATGCCCCAATTTCGCCGCGAACGCGCCCAGCGAGCGCCAAGTTGCGACGTTCAACTTTGCTTGTTGCCTCGACGGCCCGGTTCTGCTGATCACCGGTTTGTCAGCCCCCCAGCCCCCCGGAGTTCGGGCGGAGCCGGGCCAGTGAGTCGGGGCCAACTAGCGGCTGGCATTGCGCCGGCCGTTTTCTTTTTGCGATGCAGGCAGTTTTTGATGGCGGCTTCAAGCCGCAGTACCGTCATGCTCGCTCTTGTGGCGAGCATCCACGTCTTGAACACGACCTTCGACCAGCCAAGGCGTGGATGCTCGGGACAAGCCGGACCATGTCGGGAAGCGGCGCTCTACCGCACCTGCCCGTGATATTCGGCATTGGGCCGCATATCGACGGCCGAGGCCATCCGGTTCGACATGTTGTAGAACGAGGCGACGGCGCCGATATCCCAGATATCCCGCTCGCCGAAGCCGGCCTTGCGCAACGCCTTGCGATCCTCCTCGCAGATGAGATGCGGCGTCTCCGTCAGTTTCACCGAGAAATCGAGCATGGCACGGTGCCGTGCTGACAAATCGGCAGCCCGGTAATTCATCACCAGCAGTTCGCCGAGCACCGGGTCTCCCGAAAGCTGGCGCACGGCCGCGCCATGGGCGGTGAGGCAGTAATAACAGCGGTTCACGCTGGAGACCGCGACCGCGATCATCTCCCGCTCCAGCTTCGAAAGGCCCGATGGCGCCAGCATCAGGTCGTTGTAGAAGGCGGCGAATGCGGTGAGTTTGGCGTCGTCATGCGCGTAGGAGGTCAGGACGTTCGGCACGAATCCGAGTTTCTCCTGGCATTTCGCAAAATAGGCCTGGTTTTCCGGCGAGAGTGCGGCCGGCTTCAGGTCCAGCGCCATCACGGCCGGAGGCGAATCCTGCCTTGCCGGCTCTTCTCCCACCTTGGGTTTGTCATGCTTTGTTGCCATGGTGTGTCCTGTCGAGTCGGGAGCGCGTCGGTTTGCCGCTTTTTCGGGCACGACGAGTTGAAAGGCGCTGCAGCCTATGTCATCGCTGCGGCAAAACAACCGGGGTGGGGCTATGGGCAAACGGGTGACGAGCGCGACCGCTGGCGCGATCGCAGCGATCGAGGCCGCAGCCACCGGACTGAAGAGTTCGATGCCCGCCGAATTCCCCCGCCTGCTCTTTGGCCGCTCCGTCGCCGAGGATCTCGAGGCGATCCCGCCCGAGATGCTCGCGCGGGCTGCTGCAGCCGCCTTTGAGCACCTCGCTCAGCCGCGCAAGCCCGACTCGAACAATCTGCGCTTCCGCGACGAGGAGTTCGGCGAAGGCGAGCGCAAGCATCAGCTCACCGTTCTGGAGGTCGTCAACGACAACAAGCCGTTCTTGCTCGATTCGACGCTCGCGGAATTGCAGGAGCAGGGCCACGAGCCGCGTCTCGTCGCTCACCCGATCCTCGCCGTTGCACGCGACGCCAAGGGCAAGTTCACCTCGCTCGCCGGCGAGGCCGCAGGGCGCGCGCCCGAAGGCACGCGCCGCGAGAGCCTGCTCCATATCCACGTCCCGCGCATCGACACGCCTGAGGCGCGGGAGAAGCTGCGCGCCGGGCTCGACCACGTCTATGCCGATGTCGCGCTCGCCGTCGACGACTGGGCCGCGATGCGCGGCCGCATCACCGAGGTGATCCAGGCCTATCGCGCCAATCCGCCGCCGCTGCCGGAGGACGAGATCAACGAGGCGCTGCAGTTCCTCGAATGGATCGCCGGCGACAACTTCACCCTGCTCGGCATCCGTGCCTATCGCTTTCCCGGCGGCGACGTCGCGGCCGACCCGATCGAGGGCTCGGGCCTCGGCATCCTGCGCAATCCGACCGTCAAGGTCCTGCGCAAGGGCCGCGAGCTTGTCACGGTCACCCCGGAGTTGCGCTCCTTCCTGGCCAAGCCGCAGGCGCTCATCATCACCAAGGCCAACGTCAAGAGCCGCGTCCACCGGCGCGTCCATCTCGACTATGTCGGCGTCAAGCTGTTCACGCCGGACGGCCGGCTCGACGGCGAATTGCGCATCGTCGGCCTGCTGACCTCGAACGCCTATACCGGCTCGGCCCGCGCCATCCCCTATCTCAGGCTCAAGGTCGCGCGCGTCGCGAAGAATATCGGCTTCGACCCGGCGAGCTATTCCGGCCGTGCGCTGATGAACGTGCTCGACGCCTATCCGCGCGACGAGCTCTTCCAGATCGACGTGGCGACGCTGGAGCAGTTCGCGCTCGACATCCTCCAGCTCACCGAGCGGCCGCGCATCCGCGCGCTCGCTCGCGTCGACGAGTTCGATCGCTTCGTCTCGATCCTCGTCTTCATCCCGAAGGACCGCTACGACACGACGGTGCGCCTGCGCGTCGGCGATTTCCTGGCGCGGATCTATGGCGGGCGCCTCTCGGCCGCCTATCCCGCCTATCCCGAGGGGCCGCTCTCGCGCACGCACTACATCATCGGCCGCGACGAGGGCAAAACCCCGCGCGTCGAGCGCGCCACGCTCGAAGCCGGCATCAGCGCCATCGTCCGCACCTGGGGCGACGGGCTGAAGGACGTTCTCGATCAGGAGAAGGCCGGTCCCGCCGCTCGCGCGCTGGCCGAGCGCTATGCCGAGGCTTTCGGCGCCGCCTATCGCGAGCGCTTCTCGGCCGCCGACGCGCTGGTCGACATCGAGATGCTCCAGCAGCTCACGCCGGAGCGCGGCCGCGCCGTCAATCTCTACCGGCGCGAGGGCGACGACGCCAAGCGCGCCAATCTCAAGGTGTTCTCGCGCGGTGCGCCGATCTCGCTCTCGGCCCGCGTGCCCGTGCTGGAGAACATGGGCTTCCGCGTCATCAACGAGCGAACGTACAACGTCATGCCCCAGGGCGATGGCGACGCCGTCAGCATCTGGCTCCACGACATGACGCTGGAGCGCGCCGACGACGGTGAGATCGATATCGAGCATCTCGATCCGACCATCGAGGCGGCGCTGATGGCCCAGTTCCGCGGCCTCGCGGAATCCGATCGCTTCGACCAGCTCGTGCTCGCCGCCGGCCTCGCCTGGCGCGAGGCAGCGCTGCTGCGCGCCTTCGGCCGCTATCTGCGCCAGACCGGCGCGCCCTATGCCCAGGGCTATATCGCCGACGCACTGACCCGCCACCCCGCCATTGCCTCGGGGCTCGTGGCCTATTTCGCCGCGAAGTTCGACCCGCGCGTTCCCGCCGGTGAACGCGAGCAGCGCATGGCCCAGAAACATGCCGAGATCGAGGAGGCGCTCGACGCCGTCACCAGCCTCGACGACGACCGCATCCTGCGCCGCCTCGTCAACCTGGTCGATGCCGCGCTGCGCACCAATTTCTTCCAGATCGGCCCGGACGGCCAGCCGCGCCAGACCATTACCTTCAAGTTCGACTGCGCCAAGGTCGACGGCCTGCCGCTGCCGCGCCCGCTCTACGAGATCTTCGTCTATTCGCCGCGCGTCGAGGGCATCCATATGCGCTTCGGCAAGGTCGCGCGCGGCGGCCTGCGCTGGTCCGACCGGCCGCAGGATTTCCGCACCGAGGTGCTCGGCCTCGTCAAGGCGCAGCAGGTCAAGAACGCGGTGATCGTGCCGGTCGGCGCCAAGGGCGGCTTCTTCCCGAAGCAGCTACCGCCGGCCTCCGACCGCGCCGCCTGGCTCACTGAGGGCACCGAAAGCTACCGCATCTTCATCCGCAACCTGCTCGAGCTCACCGACAATCTCGACGGCGAAACCATCGTGCCGCCGCCGGACACGGTGCGCCACGACGGCGACGACCCTTATCTCGTCGTGGCCGCCGACAAGGGCACCGCGACCTTCTCAGACACCGCCAACGCGATCTCGCTGGAGAAGCATCACTGGCTCGGCGACGCCTTCGCCTCGGGCGGCTCGCAGGGCTATGACCACAAGGGCATGGGCATCACCGCCCGCGGCGGCTGGGAAGCGGTCAAGCGCCATTTCCGCGAGGTCGATGTCGACATCCAGACCACGCCCTTCACCGTCGCCGGCGTCGGCGACATGTCGGGCGACGTCTTCGGCAACGGCATGCTGCTCTCGCCGGCGATCAAGCTGGTCGCCGCCTTCGACCACCGCGACATCTTCCTCGATCCCGATCCGGACATGGCGAAGTCCCTGGCCGAGCGCCAGCGGCTGTTCGCCCTGCCGCGCTCGTCCTGGGCCGATTACGACAAGAGCTTGATCTCGAAGGGTGGCGGCGTGTTCTCGCGCCAGGCCAAGAGCATCCCGCTCTCCCCGGAAGTCCGCGCGCTGCTCGACCTCGACAAGAAGGAAGTCTCGCCGCCGGAGCTGATGACCGCGATCCTGAAGAGCCGTGTCGACCTGCTCTGGTTCGGCGGCATCGGCACCTATATCCGCGCTTCCGAAGAGACCGACGCGCAGGTCGGCGACCGCGCCAATGACGCGATCCGCATCACCGGCAACGACGTCAGGTCGCGCGTCATCGGCGAAGGCGCCAATCTCGGCATGACCCAGCGCGGCCGGATCGAGGCGGCCCGCAAGGGGGTGAAGCTCAATACCGACGCGATCGACAATTCCGCCGGCGTCAACACCTCGGACGTCGAGGTCAATATCAAGATCGCGCTGGCCGACCTGGTGAAGGATGGCCGCCTGAAGGAAGACAAGCGCAACGCGCTGCTGGCCGCGATGACCGACGAGGTCGGCGATCTCGTCCTGCGCAACAACTACCTGCAGACGCTGGCGCTCTCGCTGACGGAGGCGCAAGGGTCGGCGGCGACGCCGGGCCTGCGCTTCCTGATGCAGACCCTGGAGAAGGACGGCCGGCTCGACCGCACGGTCGAGTTCCTGCCGAGCGACGCCCAGCTCGCCGAGCGTGAAAAGCGCAGCGAAGGCCTGACCCGGCCGGAGCTCGCCGTGCTCCTGGCCTATGCCAAGCTCTCGCTGCACGACGCGCTGCTCGAATCCTCGGTGCCGGACGATCCTTATCTCGCCAGCGAGCTGGTGCGCTATTTCCCGAAGGCGCTGCGCGAGGCCTATCCGGACGCGATCGCCAGCCACAAGCTGCGCCGCGAGATCGTCGCGACCCAGCTCGCCAACGCCATCGTCAACCGCGGCGGCCCGGCCCTCGTGCCGGTGCTGGCAGCGCTGACCCGCTCGGACGCGCCGGCCATCGCCGCCGCCTACGCGATCGCCCGCGATTCCTTCGATCTCATCGCGCTCAACGGCGAGATCGACGCGCTCGATGCCAGGATCCCCGGCAAGACTCAGCTCGGCCTCTATGGCGC
>SEEM01000157.1 GCA_004144595.1 Hyphomicrobiales bacterium | reverse complement strand
CGAGCGGTGGTCAGCATGTGGCGCATCAGTTCGGCGCGGGCATGGGCGTGGCGGGCGCGCAGAGCGGTCTCCTGCATCTGCGCGATGGCTTCCGCTGCTTCCTGCTGCAGCGCTTCGACAAAATGCGGCATGTCTCGGTCTTTCAAGGCAGCGTGGCGAGGCGTTCGATCATCCGCTCGAACAGGTCATGGGCCTTCACGGCCGAGACGACATGGGCATTCGGCGCGCGCTTGAGGCGGCCGTTCCAGTCGATCGTGGTGCGTCCGCGCAAGGGGCTGTCGCCGGTCTCGACCGCGACGAAGCAGTCGCGGCCATCGAACAGTTCCGGCCAGAGCAGGAAGGCGATGACGCAGGGGTCGTGCATCGGATGGCCGTCGGAGCCGAGACCGCCGGGGCGAGGTCGTGTCAGCATGCCGTGAACCGCCTTGCCCGCCGCGTTGCCGAGCATGCCGATGCGGGCGACCTGTTCTTGGCTGGCAATGGCCTGGAGCGTGACGCCGAGGCCGAACATCACGATCGGTCGGCCGCCGCCGAACACGACCGCCGCGGCATGGGGATCGACATAGGTGTTGAACTCGGCGGCCGGCGTGATGTTGCCCAGCCCGATGGCGCCGCCCATCAGCACGATGCGTCCGACCTTCGGCAGGATGTCGGGCGCCAGCCGGAAGGCCAGCGCCAGATTGGTCAGCGGTCCGAGCGGGCAGAGCGTGATGCCACCCTCAGGCGCCGCGCGGCAGATGTCGATGATGGCCTGCACGGCATGGCCGGGCGTTGCCGCGCTTTTTGGCTGGGGCAGGTCGGCGCCGGCGAGCCCATCCGGGCCGCAGACGAATTCGGCGGTTTCGAGGGTGAAGACCAGTGGGCCTTCGGCGCCGCGATGGACGGGGATGTCGTCATGGCCGCCGAGATCGCGGATGCGCAGGGCATTCACTGTCGTCTGCGCGACGGGGACATTGCCTGCGACCGTGGTGATCGCCTTGAGATCGATCCACTCGGCACTGGCGAAGGCGAGCAGCAGGGCAACGGCGTCGTCCTGACCTGGATCGGTGTCGATGATGATGGCTTCGCGCATAGTCAGGCTGCCTTGGCGTTGCCGGCCATGATCATATGGGCGATGTCGTCGGCGGTGAGGTCGCCGAGCGGCCGGTCCACGTATTTGCGGCCTGCGCCCATGATCACGATGCGGTCGGCCAGTGCCACCACGTCGCGCATGTTGTGGCTGATCAGGATGACTGTGCGGCCGTCGGCCTTGAGCTTGCGGATGAGGTCGAGGACCAGCGCGCTTTCCTTGACGCCGAGGGCTGCGGTAGGCTCGTCCATGATGATGATCTCGGCGTTCCAGCGCAGCGCGCGCGAGATCGCGACCGCCTGGCGCTGGCCGCCGGAGAGGCGCTCGACCGGCCGGGTCATGTCGGTGACGGCGGTGGAGAGCTGCGCAAGATAGCGCTGCGATTCCGCGATCATCTTCTTCTTGTCGAGGATGCGCAGGAAGGGCAGCAGGACGGGCTTGGTCAGTTCCGAGCCCATGAACACGTTCTGGGCGATCGAGAGGCGCGGCGCCAATGCCAGGTCCTGGTAGATCGTCGCGACCCCGTTCTCCAGCGCATCATGCGGCGAGGCGAAGGTGACCGGCCTGCCGCGCAGGCTGATCGTGCCGCTGGTGGCTTCTTCGGCGCCGGAGATCACCTTGATCAGGCTCGACTTGCCGGCGCCGTTATCGCCGCAGAGCGCCACGACCTCGCCCTTGAAGATGTCGAGATCGACATCGCGGACGGCGACGACCGGGCCATAGGCCTTGCCGATGCCGCGCAGCGAGAGGAGGGGGGTGGGGTCGGTCATGAGCTGTCCGAGGAATTGCCGAATGGTTTGTCGTCATTCTCGGGCGGAGCGTAGCGCAGACCCGAGAATCTCATGATCAGAAGACGCTGGTTTCCGAGATGCCCGGGTCAAGCCCGGGCATGACGGTTCCTGCCTCACTTCTTCAGGAACTGCTGGACGTTGTTCTTGTCGACCAGCACGGCTTCCGTGAAGAGGTACGGACCCGAGGTGATGCTCTCCTTCGGCTTCTTGTCGACGACGATCGCCTGGATCGCGTCGACCGCCTGCTTGCCCATCTCGTCGAAGGGCACCGCGACGGTCGCCATGAAGGTCGAGTTCGGATCGGCGATGCGCTCGTAGCTCTCCTTGCCGCCATCGACGGAGATCAGCGGGATCTGGCCCTTCTTCACGCCTTGAGCCTGCAGCAGATCGTCGATGATGTAAGCCTGGCCGTCGAACGAGGCCCAGATGCCGTTGATCTTGCCCTGGTTCTGCAGCAGCAGCGCCTGCATGCCGGCGCGGACATCGTCGCGCCAGCTCTGGGTGCGGGCCATCGAGAACTTGCCGAGCTCCTTCACCGCCTGGTTCTCGGCGAGGACGGCGTCGAGCAGGCGGCCGCGGATGCGCGAGGCGACGTTGAGGTCGAAGCGGGCCGAGACGATGTTGCCCTGGTAGCCGAGCTGGCCGAGCAGGTAGAGCGCGGCATCGGCGCCGACCTTGTACTCGTTGGTCTGGATGTCGAAGAGCGCATGCGGGCTTGCGCCCGACTGCACGGTGATCACCGGGATCTTGGCATCCTTCGCCGCCTTGAACTGGGCGTCGGCCTCGACCGGCTTGCCCATGGCGATGATGATGGCGTCGACCTTCTTGGCGATCAGCGCGTCGAACTGCTCGGCGTGCTTGGGCAGCGCGCCTTCCGAGTTCAGCAGCGTGACGTTCCAGCCCTTGGCCTTGGCGGCGGCAGCGGCGGCATTGGCGACGCGGGCATGCGTCTCCGAAGTGAACTGGAAGCCGATTATACCGACCTCGAAGGCTCCGGCCGGCTGGCCGAGCGCAATAAGCGCCGCGGCGGCGACCAGCATTTTCCTCAAACCGAACATGAAACCCACTCCCCTCATTCCGATCGTTTTCATTGAAATCAGACCTTGAACGCCGCCTTCTTCATCGCGCTGGCCGAGAAGGCGACCGAGCCGATGATGATCGCGCCGAGCACGATGTCCTGGATGTAATAGGGCGCGCCCATCAGCACCAAGCCGTTGCCGAGCACCTTGAGCACCAGCGCCGCAAAGACCGTGCCGGGGATGTTGGGCTTGCCGGGATCGAACATGGTCATGCCCAGCAGCACGGCGGCGATGGCATAGAGCAGGTAATCGCCCGCCATGTTCGGCGCGGCCGATGACAGGTTGGCGGCGAGCAGCGCGGCCATGAGCCCGGAGAAGACGCCGGCAAGCAGCAGGCCGATGCGCTTCATCCGGGCGGTGGCGATGCCGGCGAGCCGTGCGGCTTCGTCGGCCTCGCCGGTTGCGACCATATGGGCGCCGGTCCGGGTCCATTTGACGAGCCCGTAGGCGAAGAGCGTCGCGCCGGCCATCCAGAGCACGAGATTGGGGATCCCGAAGGAGTAGCCGCGTGCAAGCCCGGTGAAACCGACCGGCCAGCGCCCGACGAAGGCGACGCCTTGCGTGATCATGAAAGCCAGGCCCTTGGCGATCGCGGCGGTGCCCAGCGTCATGATCAGCGAGGGGATGCGCAGCACGGTGACGCCATAGCCGTTGAGCGAACCGAGAACGATGCCGACGCCGATCGCGGCACTCACTGCGACGGTCGGCGGATATTGCGCGTGGACCAGCCAGCCGCAGACGACAGCGGCAAGGCTCGCGATCTCCGCCACGGACAGATCGAGCTCGGCGACCGTGAACGCGAGCGCGAAGCCGAGCGCGAGGATGGCGAGGAAGCTCGTATCCTTGAGGACGTTGATGATGTTGGTCGTGCTGGCGAAGTTCGGCGCGAAGATCAGGAAGAACAGGATCAGCGCGAGCCCGGCGATCGCCGTGCCGTAATGTCCGATCAGTTCGCGCGGGTCGATGCGGCCCAACTCACAATCCCTTCTTCGCGATCATGCGCGCCGGCGGCCTGCTTCGACGCGACGGCATGACGTGTCCTTTACGTTGCACTTGCGGGCTTGGCGAGGCCGGGCAACGCGGCGGTGTTCTGCTGGAGCGCGACCAGGGCGGCCGAGATCGGGGCGAGTGCCGCTTCGCTCTGGCGATAGAGGGCGTAGAGCGCATTATAGGCCGGGCGCCGTGCCGGGTCGGGCTCATAGCGTCGAGCGATTGTCACGAGCGCATCCTGAGCGGCTTCCAGCGAGGCGAAGCGACCCAGCCCCGTCCAGGCGATGATCGCGGCGCCGAGCAGGCCGGGCTCCTTCGCCACGCCGACCGCGATCGGACGGCCGCAGATGTCGGCCTTGACCTGCGCCCAGACCGGATTGGCGGCGGCGCCGCCACCGAAGCGGATTTCGTCGACGCGGGTGCCGAGCGCGCCTTCCGCCCGCTCCAGCACGAGGCGGTTCTGGCAGGCGACGCCTTCGAGCACGGCATAGGCGAGATCGGTCGGGCTGTGCTTGCGGCCGAGCCCGATGAAGGCGCCGCGCAGGTTAGGGTCCCAATAGGGCACGCGCTCGCCCTGCAGATAGGGCAGGAAGATCAGCGGCTGCGGATGACGAGGGCCGGCCAACAGGCGCTCGATGCTCTCGCCGATATGACCCTTGCCGCCGAGCAGGCCGGCCAGCCAGGCGGCGGTGTCGGCGCCGTTCTGGCTGGGGCCGCCGAGATGCCAGAGCCCGCGCCAGTCGACGGAGATCAGGCCCTCGGCGTCCGCCTCCTCCGGTCCGAGCACGCCGAGCACTTCGGTGGTGCCGGAGATGTTGTAGGCATAGCCTGGACGC
>SEEM01000156.1 GCA_004144595.1 Hyphomicrobiales bacterium | reverse complement strand
TATGTCCAGTTCCCCGACCGGCAGAGCTACCGCGTCTATCTCGACGATCTGCGCGATCCGGGCCTGCGCCAGCGCCTCACGGCGATCTGGGCCGAGCCGCTCTCGCTCGACCCGGCGCGTCATGCGGCACGGGTCACCCGTGCCATTGCCGAGCGGCTTGCCGCTGTTTCCAGGGTGCTGGAGCGCGAGCATGACCCCGAAGAGGTCGCGCTCTTCCTGATGCGCTGCCTGTTCACGATGTTCGCCGAGGATGTAGGGCTGATCCGCAAGGATGCCTTCAAGGCCCTGCTGCGCGACTGCCGGAACGATCCGGATTCATTCCAGCCGCTGGTCTCCGAGCTTTGGGCGGCGATGGACAAGGGGCTCTATTCCACCACCGTGCGCGAGCGGATGAGGCGCTTCAACGGCAAGCTCTACGAGGACGCGAAAGTATTCCCGCTGGGGCGCGAGGAGATCGGCGAGCTGCTCACGGCGGCCGAGCACGACTGGAAGGACGTGGAACCCGCCATCTTCGGGACGCTTCTGGAACAGGCGCTCGACCCGCCGGAGCGCGCCAAACTCGGTGCGCATTACACGCCTCGCGCCTATGTCGAGCGGCTGGTGGTCGAAACGGTCATCGGCCCGTTGCGGGAGGACTGGCGGGCGGTGCTCGCCGCAGCCCAGCAGGCGCGCGATGGCGGCGACGCGAGCAAGGCGCTGGCGCTGGTCGAGAGCTTTCACGGAACCCTGTGCCGAACGCGCGTGCTCGATCCGGCCTGCGGAACCGGAAACTTCCTGCACGTCGCACAGGAGCTGATGAAGAAGCTCGAAGGCGAAGTGCTGGACGCGGCCAGCGAACTCGGCAGCGCCGAAGCGCTTGGCGGATTTGCGCGACATGCGGTCGGCCCGCAGCAGTTTCTCGGCATGGAGATCAATCGCCGCGCCGTCGCCATTGCCGATCTCGTGCTCTGGATCGGTCATCTGCAATGGCATTTCCGCACGCGCGGTTTCGCGCCCAAGGAACCGATCCTCGAAAAGCTTCACCACATCCACAAGCGCGACGCCGTTCTGACGTGGACCGATTGGCCGATCCCGGACTGGCGCGATGGCGCGGAATTTCTGCCGAACCCGAGCCGGCCGGAATGGCCGGAAGCCGAGTTCATCGTCGGCAATCCACCCTTCATCGGCGGCAAGGATCTTCGCGCCCGCCTCGGCGGCGTCTATGCCGAAGCGCTCTGGGCCATGCATCCTCAGATGAACGAGAGCGCCGACCTGGTTATGTACTGGTGGGATCGTGCCGCCGAAATCCTGACGCGCCCGGATACGAAACTTCGACAGTTCGGCTTTGTCACCACGAACTCGATCAGCCAGCTTTTTCAACGTCGAACGGTCGAGCGGCACCTCACGGGCAAGCGGGCACTCTCGATCGTCATGGCGATCCCCGACCATCCCTGGACCAAGGCGGGGAAGGATGCCGCTGCGGTGCGCATCGCGATGACGATAGCGCGCGCTGGATATCACGACGGCAAGCTCTGCACGGTGCTGTCCGAAGCCGGGCTCGACAGCGACCAGCCCCAGATCGAACTCCACGAACGCAAAGGGCGGATCAATTCCGATCTGACGATTGGGGCGGACCTGACCCAAGCAGTTCCCTTGCTGAGCAATGGCGGGCTATGTTCCCCCGGCGTGAAGCTCCACGGCGCGGGCTTCATCGTGACGCCTGCAGAGGCCGGCGCGCTCGGGCTCGGCCTCAGGCCGGGACTCGAAGCCCATATACGCCCCTACCGCAACGGTCGCGACCTGACGGAACGGCCGCGCGGCGTCATGGCCATCGATCTGTTCGGCCTCGCGGCGGAAGAGGTCCGCACGCGCTTCCCGGAGGTCTACCAGCATGTGAAGCTGGCGGTGAAGGAAGCCCGGAACGGGGCCGGCAAGATCATTGGCCGTGACGCCAATCGACGCGACAGCTATCGCCTGCAATGGTGGGTATTCGGGGAGCCACGCCGCGAGTTGCGCCCTGCCCTCGCCCCGCTCCAGCGCTATATCGTGACCGTCGAGACCGCCAAGCATCGCGTCTTCCAGTTCCTCGACGCCGCGATCCTGCCCGACAACATGCTGGTCGCGGTCGCTCTGTCGGATGCGTTCCATCTCGGCGTCTTGTCGTCCCGCATCCACACCATCTGGGCCTTGCGCGCCGGCGGCAGGCTCGGGGTCGGCAACGACCCCCGCTACTCGAAATCCCGCTGCTTCGATCCGTTTCCGTTCCCGGATGCCAGCGAAATGCAGAAACAGGCCATTCGGCGCTCTGCCGAAGCGCTTGACGCGCTGCGCAAGCAGGTTCTGGCCGCGCATCCGGACCTGACCCTCACCAAGCTCTACAATGTCAGGGAGACGATCCGCTCGCGCAGCGCGCTCAGTGCCGGGGAGGCCAGTGTTCGTGATCGCGGATTGGCCTTGATCCTCGACGAGCACCACCAGGCCATCGATGCCGTCGTCGCCGCGTCCTATGGCTGGCCGGCCGAGCTGGCCGAGGAGGAGGTCCTCGGCCGCCTCATCGCGCTGAACCGGCTGCGCGCACAGGATGAGGCCCGCGGCATCGTCCATTGGCTCCGGCCGGACTATCAACGCCCGCGCTTCGGCACGCCCGGCCGAGCCGGCGAGCAGATCGAGGCCATCCTGCAAGAGCCGATCCCGGTCGCAGCCGGCAAACCGGCCTTTCCCATCGACGCCGTCGGGCGGGTCGCGGCGGTGCTCGCGACGCTCGCCGCGACCGCGACGCCGATCGATGCAAAGGCGATCGCGGCGCGTTTCCGCCAGGGCCTCAAGGTGGAGCGTGCGATTCGCGACATCCTGATCTCGCTGGCGCGCGTCGGAGAAATCTCTACCACGGATGGCGGGCATAGCTTCGCCCGCCGCCTGACCGGCACGGGGTGACGCAGGATCAGGCCGACGCCAGGTCAACAGCACTCACTGCACCCGCTCGAGCTCCTTGTGGGATTTGAGCGCGTAGCCGCCATTCGCCTGGGTTACGAGATACGCCGGCTCCGCCTCGGAGGCGTTGCGGCGCACGCGCGTGCCCTTGATGGTGCGGCTGACCGGCTGCGTAAAAACCTGCTCGACGCGGCCGCGGGCGCGATGGGCACCCCAGCGCCATGTCACATCCGTCCCAGGCTTCAGTGGCTCGGCCATTCGGCGCTCCAGTTCGGTCGATGGGCAGGCAACGCGACAGGGCGGCGCGGGTTCACCCCCGCCCGTCGAGCCAGGCGTCGATCCCCGCCGCAGCCGCCACGCCCGTCGCCAGACTCGCCTGCAACAGGTAGCCGCCGGTCGGCGCCTCCCAGTCCAGCATCTCGCCGGCCACGAAGACCCCGGGCAGGCGCCGCAGCATGAAGCCACCATCGCACTCATCAGCCGCGATGCCACCCGCAGTGGAGATGGCGCGCGCGATCGGCATGGGAGCATCGAGCCGCAATGGCGCGGCCTTGATCAAAGCCGCGAGCGCATCCGGCGCGTCCGGGAGAACTGCACCGGCCGCGTCCCGCAGCAGGGCGATCGCGACCGGAGCAAGGCCCGCCGCCTTGCGCAGATGATTGCTCAACGTCTCGCCCTTGCGGCGCTTGGCGAGACGGGCAGCCAATTCCGGGGCGCCGAGGTCGGGGCGCAGGTCGATCTGGAGCGTGGCGGCACCATCGCGCGAGATCGCCTCGCGGATCGGGGCCGACAGCGCATAGACTGCCCCGCCCTCGATGCCAGCCAGATCGATCATGGCCTCGCCCGCCGCCTGCTCGCCGGCACAGCGGACGACGATGCGCTTCAAAGGCCGGCCGGCGAAACGCTCTTTCATCTGGGGCGACCAGCCGACCGTGAAGCCACCGTTGGCGGGCCGCAATGGCACGACCGTTATGCCGCGGGCGGCGAGCAACGGAACCCAGCCGCCGTCGGAACCCAGCCGGGGCCAGCTCGCGCCCCCCAGCGCCAGCAGCACCGCATCGGGACGGACGAGCTCGAGTTCGCCACTCGCGAGACGGAAGCTCAGCGCGCCATCGGCATTCCAGCCGGTCCAGAGCCGGCCGGCCGCCAGACGGACGCCCGATGCACCGAGCCGGCCGAGCCAGGCTCGCAGCAGCGGCGAAGCTTTCATCTTCAACGGGAATATGCGGCCGCTGGAGCCGACGAAGGTCTCCGCTCCGAGCCCGTCCGCCCAGTCGCGCAAGGCCTGCGGCGGGAAGGCCCGCAGCGCGGGTTCGAGCCAATCGCCGGCCTCGCGGTAGCGGCGGAGAAAGCTGTCGAGAGGCTCGGAATGGGTGAGGTTCAAGCCGCCGCGCCCCGCGAGCAGGAACTTGCGGGCGGGCGACGCCATGCGCTCGTAGATCGTGACGCGATGACCGGCATCCGCCAGCCGCTCGGCGGCGATCAAACCGGCTGGGCCGGCGCCGATGAGGGCGATCTCACGCGGTTGCACGATATTCTCCAAGGTCGATGCCGTCATTCCGGGGGCAGCGAAGGGGCCGCCCGCAATCCATCGCAGAGTGCGACACCCTTCGATGGGTTTCGGATCGGTGCCGCCATAGCGGCCTATCCGGAATCACGATGTGTTTCATTCGCCTCTTTGCCTTACCTTGCCCGCCCCGGCGCGGAAACAGCACAGGACATTTCATGCCCACCATCGCCGCCTATATCGGCGCCGCGCTCCTGGAGATCGCCGGCTGCTTCGCCTTCTGGGGATGGCTCCGGCTCGGCAAGCCCGTGTGGTGGCTGCTGCCGGGGCTGGTTTCGCTCGGGCTGTTCGCCTGGCTGCTGACGCTCGTCGAGAGCGCGGCGGCCGGGCGCGCCTTCGCGG